>JAUSCZ010000032.1 GCA_030674475.1 Candidatus Omnitrophota bacterium | reverse complement strand
CCTTAAGAGGATGGAGTGCGGAAATGGCAGAGCGGCGCAGACAGCTTGTTAAAAAACCGGATGAGATATTGGAAAATGTTTTTGTAGGGCATAGAGAAGCACTGCTGGGCGGCAGTGAGAACGGGAAGCGGTATTTACTGAATTTTCTTGAAAAGTTTAATTCGATCCCTAATGCGGTGAAGTTTTTCATCTATGACCTGTTGGCAGAAGACGCCTATCAAGCTGACGATCTTGTCTTATGCCGACAAGCGGTAGATTGTGCCGGTCAATATCTCGAGGAGGCTAAGGCGAAAAATAGTCGTCAATTAGCCGAATACCTACCCGTGCTCCGTTTTGTCGAACGGGGAATATCGATCATGGTTGAAGCAGGTGAATTTGAAACGGCCCTTTCTTTTTGTGATTTAGCCATTGAAATCGGTTTGGGTAAAGCGTATGCTGCCAAAAAGGCTTCTATAGAAAGAATGCTGTAATGATGGCGATCAAAACGAGAAACCCGGGCCGAAAAACAATAATTAAGTGATGTGTCCCCGGAACGGCCCCCGGAACGGCCCCAGGGCCGAAAAACAATAATTAAGTGATGTGCGCTGTTCCCGGAACTTCCTAAACTTCCCAGAGAATGTTTCTTGTTTATAGAAAAGTTAAATGAAGAAATTAATCGTATTTATCGGAATTATTAATTTTTGTGTTGGGTTGGTTTTTGCTGAAAATGCGCAACAGAGTTTTGAAGAAAAACATCAGGATAAGGATGTGATATTTCTTGAGTATGGCGAAACCATTAAAGTCAACGAGGATTGGTCTTATAGGCGCCAGGAGCATAAGAAGCTAAAGATTATTAAAGAAGAAGCCCGTTCTATGGGAGAAATTCCCATACCCTATGATAAAGAGAGGGATAGGATAGTTGAAATCTCCGCTTACACTACTACTCCCGACGGCAAGAAGCATAAATATACCAAGACCAATGATATCAGCCCGTATGCCTCTTATCCTATTTATTCAAACGCGATGGTTAAGATGGTTACGATGCCGGAGGTTAATGTTGGTTCGGTCATTGAATATAAGGTCGTAATTGAATCCAGGGGATCACAAATTAAGAATGCCTTTTGGAAAGAACTATATCTCACTTCAAATATCCCTGTAAAGCTTTTCAAAATAACTCTTATCCTTCCAAAGAAGCTGGATATCCAATATAAAGAATTTAATCTTACGCATAAGCCGAAGATCACTCAGAATCACGCGACTATTACCTATGCCTGGGAGATACCGGACGTCTATGATGAGCGCAAGGCTGAAGACTATGTCCCGCCGCCACGGGTAGAGGATTGGATGGAGGGGGTTGAGTTTTCCTCTATCAAGAGCTGGAAAGATATTTCTCATTGGTATTATGCTTTAGCGCGGAAGAATCTAAAAATTACACCGGACATAGAAGCTGTGGCGCAAAAGGCTATCGCGGGGAAAGTCGCTTTCAAAGATAAGGCCCGGGCCATTGTAGAGTATATCCAGGATAACTTCCGCTATGTTTCTATGTCTTTAGGCCCGTATTCGTTAGAGCCGCACCCCACGGATCAGGTGTTTAAGAATAAATATGGCGACTGTAAGGACCTCTCACTGCTCTGTGTAGCCATGCTTAAAGTTGCCGGTATTGAGTCAAATATCGCTTTATTCCGGGATGAATTTTCTATTACCGATCCAAGGCATGATTTACCCATCCCCGCGTTATTTGACCACGCTATAGTTTCAGTCAAAGACGAAAAAGGGGAAAGCTTCTACGTTGATCCTCAGCTTAAGGGATACGATATCGAAGAATACCCGCTTTATTACCAGAACGCGTATACGTTTGTTATTACGGCAGATGGCGGAAAATTTGAAAGATTGCCTATGTTCCCCGAAGAGAGGGCGTATGCCAGGAGAGATATAAATACTGTAATCAATTCCGATGGCTCAGCTTTATCTGAAATGACTTCTCTTTGGTCTTTGGATACTTCTATTGAAACCAGAGAACAGTTGAAAAGCCTTGATAATACTCAAAAAGAAGATTTTTACCAGCGTTTAAACGCGATGCTATCGGATGGCGGAGAGGTCCTTGAGCGCCGCTGGGAGAATTTTGACAGTAGATACGGACGATTAAAAAGTTATATCAAAGTAAGACGGCGCGACGCGTATCTGGTGAGCGATGATATGATAATCCTTGATGTTGCCGGCTATCAGAGGGAGATTGAGTTCACCAAAGATGAGAGAGAGAATCCCATATTTTACCCGGGAGATACCTGTGATGAGAGCCTAACGGCTTATCAGATACCTCAGGGATTTCGGGTTCTTTCGCTACCGAAAGATTTTGAGAAAGACATCGGGTTTTTGAGTGTCAAAAGGGAATACAAACGAGATAAGGACAAAGTAATAATCCGCGAAGCAACTAAACAGAAACGTATTGAAATCCCCAAAGAAGAATACCCAAAGGTTAAGGAATTTTTTGATAAACTGCCAAGCGAGACGCAGCAGCGAATTGTTTTAAGGAGAGCGAAATCCTGGCGGCAGAAGTTACAAGAGATCTGGGCAATAATAAGACAATAGCTCTAATATATGAAGAAATACCCTGTTGAAATTAATATTTCTGAGCAAAGGCTTTATCTGTATTCAGGTGATAAAATTATTAAGTCTTATTCGATTTCAACATCAAAGTATGGGGTAGGCAATAGACTCGGAAGCAATAAGACTCCGGTAGGATTACATCAAATAGTAAACAAGATTGGCCGCAACGCTGCTCTAGGCACAATCTTTAAGAGACGTAGAAACACCGGGAAGGCGGCCAAATCTTATAGAGGCAGCGTTGATCTCATAACAACGAGAATCCTGCGCCTGGCAGGTGTAGAGAAAGGCATCAATAAAGGCAAGGGGATAGACTCGTTTCATAGGTGCATCTATATTCATGGTACTCCGGAAGAAAATTTAATCGGAAAGCCGGCATCTCATGGCTGTATAAGGATGAAAAATCGTGATATAATTGAGTTGTTTAATTCAGTTAAAAGAGGTATTTTTATTAGAATAAAAAAATAAGAAGAAAAGTGAGAAAAAAGTGTCGTTTCTACGTAATGCTCTTAGCGACCCGGATATTATTAGTTAGTGAATGAATAATAATATTGAATATGATCTAGGCCCGCAACCGGTGGCAAAACTTATGGCTGAACACGGGTTTAAACCCAATTCCCTGGTCAGCAACTCCACTGAGCAGCTTACCCATAAAATGGTCAGCAGGGCGGTCAAGGGCAGGCGGCTGACGCCGAATATCCAGCGCAAGGTCCTCAACGCGCTAAACAAAGCCGCGGGCACACAGTATCAGCTTAAAGATTTGTTTAACTATTAATCAGTGAGAATTCTATGGGCTCCGGAATTCCCCCAAGGAGGGCGATATGGAAGTGTCGGATTTGATTTTTGCCGATTACGCGGCGACAAATGAGCGCGGCAAGTTTACATTAGTGGGCGCGGGTTTCACCGAAATATCCACCCCTAAGGTTCCGTGTGTGTATCCGCTCATGTTTATATTTATGAGAGTTAAGGTAACGAAGCAGGATATTGGAAAGAATAGGGTAGAGGTTCGCTTGAGCGGCGAGAAGGGCGCAATCTTTAAGGCAGACGGTGATTTAGTGGTTTCCCTTGAGCATCAAGAGGAGCAACACATTCCTTTTTCCTTCCAACTGGTTAACCTCAAGTTTGACCAGCCGGGAGATTACAGCCTCGAAGTCAGGCTTAATGGCGACCTGAAACAGAGTCAGACATTGAAGATTAAATTAATAAATAAAGGGGACTCTGCTAATTCTTGAAAAATAGAAACATTACCTTCGTTTTTTGTAATGAAACATTTCGCTTAAAAAGAGATAATATTTTATGAATAGATTTGACGCGGTATTGATTGGCGTAGTGGCGGTGAGTTCTATAATCGGTTATTCTAAAGGCTTTGTCAAAGAGGCTTTTGGAATAGCCAGCGTGATTATCAGCGCGTTGGCAGCCTATATTTATTTTAAAAGCGGCGGTAGTTTACTTTTCTTATTTCAAGTTTTTATTCTTGTTAATATAGGTTTACATGTGGCTTTCTGGGTAGTGAAAAAGTTATTAAAGCAAGGTGACGCTAAGCTATCTCTTTCTTGCCGGATAGGAGGAGGGGCGATTGGCTTTTTTAAAGGAGCGGTATTCGTCTTGATTGCGCTGGCTGCTTTGCGCTTTTTTGGCGCGATGATTACTACGGCCGCTTACGACATTAATAAATATACGCAGACTTCTACCCTGTATAAAATAAGCCGTGTTTTTAATTGGCCGCCCGTGAAAGAAGCAGAGTCATTGAAAGAAAACCAAGGGCCGTTTACCCTGCCTCCCGAAGCCGTCAATACATTAATCAAAAACGATTCAGTAAGAGCAATATTAGAAGATGAGCAATTAAAGGAGCATATCAGGCAAAAAGATTACCGTAAGATTCTTAGCAATCCTAAGTTTCTTAGTCTTTTAAATGATCAAGAGTTTTTAAAACAAGCAGTCGCCCTGGGATTACAACAGAGCCGCCAGTCTGTTAGAAAAAACGGCAGTTCCAGGGAAGAATAGCGCTCCGCGCTAAAGCGAGGTTTATGGAATTCCAATTAAAGGCTGAGTTCATCGAGCTGGATAACGCGCTCAAGGTGATGAATCTCGTCTCTAGCGGCGCCGAGGCCAAGCAGCGCATTCAGTCGGGTTTGGTAAAAATAAACAGAGAAGCGGAAACCCGTATTCGCAGAAAGCTGCGATTGGGAGATTTCGTGGAATTTGGGGAATATCAAATTAGAATTGTATAGATCTTGCCTTACGTTTTAGAAAAAATTTAATCACGCGATGTATCGTTTATATAGTCATTGAGGGCTTCATTAATCTGTAGTATAATGAGGAAAAATTACGATAGGAGGAAGGTATGGGTATAAAAAAGAATATGACGCGGGTAGTGGTTTTTTTTCTGGTCGCGGGGTGTTTTGGCTGTGCTTCGGTGAAAGTGAAGCGCGCGGAAATAGATAAGAAGGTTGACTTAAGCGGCAGTTGGAATGATACCGATTCCCGGCTGGTTGCCGAGGAGATGGTTAAGGATTGCCTTTCGCGGCCGTGGGTGGATGTTTTTAGCGCCGGTAACGACAAGCCGCCCGTAGTCATTCTGGGCGCGATCGTCAACAGGACCAGTGAGCATATTAACGCTCAATTATTCCTGAGCGATCTGGAAAAGAATCTGCTTAATTCCGGAAAGGTCAAGTTTGTGGCGGGAAAACAACAGCGCCAGGAACTCAGGGAGGAGAAGCAGGACCAGGCTGAGAACGCCTCCAGGGCAACCGCTAAACCGCCAAAAGAAGAAACCGGCGCGGATTTTATGCTCCAGGGCAGTATTAATTCGGTGAAGGATGAAATCTCCGGAAAATATGTTATTCTCTATCAGGTTAATTTAGAGTTAGTGGATTTAACCACTAATGAAAAGGCCTGGATTGGCCAGAAAGAGATTAAAAAAGTCGTTTCCAGAAGGTCTTTCGGTTTTTAAAGATAATGTTCAGGCGCTTTAAGGGATTACCGCGGCGCGTGTGTATAGCGGGATTATCTTTTTGCGCGCTATCTCTTTCAGCCTGCGCTCCTTATCTGAGGACCGAATCGCGTCTATATACTCTCCTCACCCAGGGGCGCTACCGTCAGGCGGCCTCCTTTCTTGACTCCAATAAAAAGTCGTATGGCAGGAACAATCTGCTTCTTTATCTGCTTAATAAAGGCTGTATCCTGCATCTGTCCGGAGAGTATCGGCAGAGTATTGACATTTTTGAAAAAGCAAAACAGGAATACGACCGGTTGTATACCAAATCCGCCACCGGCATAGCCGGCACCTGGCTGATGAACGAATATGCCGCGCCATACCGGGGAGAAGATTTTGAGCGGGTGATGATTAATATATTCCAGGCGTTAAATTATTCCCTTTTGGATAATATTGAAGAGGCTTTGGTAGAGGCGCGGGATGTGGACTTGAAATTGCGCTTGATAAACAACCGTTACGGCCTGAATGAGAAAAACGCGTATAAGGAGGATGCCTTTGCCCGTTTCTTTATGGGGATACTTTATGAAGCGCTTAAGAGTAATGATGGTTATAACGACGCCTACATCTCTTATTCCAAGGCGCTGGAAATTTATCGCGATGATTATGCCGGGAACTATAATGTGCGCCCTCCTTTATTATTGAAGGAGAACCTCCTTGCCGCCGCGGAATTTATGGAGAAGTCAACCAGGAGGGCCCAAAAGGCAGAGGTATATCTTATACAGTATAATGGCGTGCTTCCTTTAAAAACAGAAACCACTATTCCTATTCCGCTGCCGGATGGATATATAGTGTCTTTGGCTTTTCCTCAATATAAAAAGCGCGAGCCTCTGATTCAAAGGTCGCGCTTTGAGGCTAAAAATAACCAGGGGGCATCTTTTGAGGCGGAAACGGAATTGGCGCAGGATATAGGCGCTATTGCCGATAGAAGTCTGGAAAATAGAAAGGCGCGAGTTATCGCTAAGGCTGTGGCGAGTGCCGGCGCTAAGTATTTTGCCGAAAAAGAAATCGAGAAAAAGGTCAAAAAGGAATATGGAGAAAACTCGGGCCTGGGTTTTCGCGTCGCCGGCAGCCTCTTTAATCTTATCACCAATAAGGCTGACTTGCGCTCCTGGCAGATACTGCCTTCTCAGATTCGTATTTGCAGATTACTGCTTGAGCCCGGAGAATACAATTTAGCCGTTATAAATTCGGATTCAAGCGGCAATTCCCTCAGCCGCCAAGAAATAGGCAGTGTCCGGTTGTCAGCGGGAGAAAAGAAGTTTTGTATCGCCCGCGGCATCGGAAAATAGGCGGACTCATTATTTGCTTATTATTTTGCACATTTACCGGTTTTTATGATATAATTTCAGCCAGATGGAAAGTAAGCAGGATGGGCCGGGATAAAAGGAGGGCGCGTTGGCAAGAGATAATTATTCATATAAAAAGTATCAGAAAGAATTGGCCAGAAAGAAGAAAACCGAGGAAAAGAGAATAAGCAAGCAGAATAAAAAAAACGCGCCGGCCCAAACGGATTCAGGGCAGGTTTTGAATGAGGATGCCGCGGCATAAAGAAACGCGTGAAATTCATTCAGGAAATTCTATAATCGCTCAATCAGGAGCTGAAATTTTTACCAAAACTAAAAAGGAGGTAACATGGGATATCAACAAGGCGGCACAGGCGGATACGGCACAGGCCCGCGTGAGATGCACAAGGCGGTGTGCGCGGAATGTAAGAAGGAATGCGAAGTTCCTTTTAAGCCCAAGGATGAGCGTCCGGTATACTGCAAGGATTGCTTTTCAAAGCGCAAGGGCCAGGGTCGTTAAAAGAAGAGATTTTGTCAGTCTCTTCCTTTTGGCTTATTGCCAAAGGCGGCATTTTAAATTGTTCGCGGGACGGCATATTTAAAAAATATCGCCGTCCTTTTTTTGGAATCGTCCGTGGTATGTTTATGGCCGGATTAGCTAATGGATGAGATCAAGATTGATAAATTTTTAAGATCAAAAAGGCGCACCGTAGGGATAGAGATTACCCGGGAGGCCAAGCTGATTGTTCGCGCGCCGCGCCATGTTTCTCAAAAAGACATTGAGAATATAATTATAAAAAGGAGAAATTGGATTTTAGATAAACAAAAGTTTTTCCAGCGGCGTAAAAGCGAATATCCGGTTAGGAAATTCATAAATGGCGAGAGTTTTTATTTTTTAGGGAGCGTTTTTTGCTTAAGAGTAATAACCGAAGGGGCGCTACAGCTGACTGATTGCCTGGAATTGCCCGAACGCTTACTCGCGGGCGCCCGGGAAAATATCATCCTCTGGTATAAAGCCCGGGCCGAGGAAAAAATCAGGGAAAGGGTGGAGTATTTCTCTAAAATCACGGATTTACCTTACGCGAGTATAAGAATTTCCAGTTCCCGGACGCGTTTAGGCTCTTGCAGTCTTAAGCGGCGCTTGAATTTTAGCTGGAGGCTGGTTATGGCTCCTTTAGAAATAATTGATTATGTGGCGGTTCATGAGCTTATCCATCTTGAAGAGATGAATCATTCCTGGCGGTTTTGGGATAAAGTCCGGGCAGTCCTGCCGGATTATAAAAATTGCCGGGCCGGCTTAAAGGACAATCAATGGTTTTACTCGCTGGATTAGAAATAATTACCCTGGTAATTGACGGAAGGCACGATACCTCATTGCCGCTTTTTGTCAGGGAAATCGTTTTAAAGGGATAGCCAATGACAAAACTTATTAAAAAATCAAAAATATTGGGCCAGCCGCCGGAGACCCTTCTTTATGAGGGAAAAGCAAAGACCGACAAGGTAAAAATAACTGTTTTTGATTATGATGGAGAGGCCTGCGCGGAAAAAGTTGTTAATGATGTTGAGGAGTGTTTTCCTTTTAAGGATAAGCCTACCGTTACCTGGATAAACGTTGACGGCATACATCGTGTTGATGTCCTGGAGAAGTTGAGCGCGTGCTATCTGGTGCATCATCTGGTTCTGGAGGATATATTAAATATAAATCAGCGGCCGAAGGTGGAGGATTTTGGGGATTATATTTATATCGCGGCAAAAATGCTCTCATTGGATGAAACAAACGACGATATTATTGAAGAGCAGGTAAGCATTATCCTGGGTGATAATTTTGTTATTACCTTTCAGGAGGACAGAGAAGGCGATGTCTTTGATGTGATCCGGCAAAGGATACGCGCCGGCAAAGGCCGCATCCGGAAAATGAAGGCGGATTACCTGGCCTACGCGCTCCTGGACGCGATTGTTGATAACTATTTTGTGATTTTGGAAAAAGTGAGCGAGAAGATTGAATTAATTGAAGAATCTCTGATGCTTAAACCGGATTCAGCCATCTTAAATTCAATTAACAAAATGAAGAGGAACCTTATTTTCTTAAGAAAATCAGTTTGGCCGCTTCGGGAAGTCATCCGCGCGATAACCCAAAGCGAATCCACGCTCATCCGGGAACAGACGCTGGTCTACTATCGCGATATCCAGGACCATATTATTCAGGCCATTGATACTATAGAGGCGTTTAGGGATACTGCTTCGGGTATGCTGGATATTTATTTATCCAGCCTAAGTCATCACCTTAACGAGGTTATGAAGGTGCTTACGATTATTGCTACGATTTTTATGCCTTTGACGTTTATCGCGGGGATTTACGGGATGAATTTTAATACTCAAGGCTCACGATTTAATATGCCTGAACTTAACTGGCCTTTTGGCTATTTGTTTGTCTTATCTTTAATGGCTATGGTGGTTACCGGCATGGTGGCGTATTTCAAGAAGAAGAAATGGTTTTGAGGATGAACAAAACCAAACAAAAAAAACAAAATAAAAATATTCATTGACAAGTCGCGAAACACTGGTATAATATGGTTAGTAAAAGTTTAGAAGTCTTAGCCGTGAGGACAGGATATCTGACCTTGCGGTTTTTTTATTTGTCATTGTTTGCTCCGTTAGGAATCCTCGGATTCTAATCAGGTCAAGATGACGCGGATTTCTAGCAGTTTACTAAATTTAGCGAAAAGGAGGTAATAAACAATGGCAAAAGGAACAGTAAAATGGTTCAGCGATCAGAAAGGTTATGGATTCGTCACTCCGGAAAACGGGAAGGATGTTTTTGTGCATCATTCATCGATTAAGGGTGATGGTTACAAGTCTTTAGCTGAAGGCCAGCAGGTCGAGTTTGAAATTGAACAAGGCCCTAAAGGCGAGCAGGCTACGAATGTAGTCAAGCTGTAATCTTGGGATTAAACAGGGCCCGGCATCTTTTTTAGAGCCGGGTCCTTTTTATAATTGGTAAGGAAGTATATGGCTTTAATTAGTTTACAGGAAGCTGTTCTGAAGTTTGACGGCCCGATTATCTTTGATCGGTTGAGCCTGCAGTTGGAGTCCGGTGAACGGATTGCCCTGCTTGGCCGTAATGGCGCCGGGAAAACGACCCTGATGAAGGTGCTCACCGGCCAACAACAGCTTGACGACGGCATGGTTATCCGGCAAAAAGGTATTCAGATTACCCATTTGCCGCAGGAAGTCCCCGCGGATATCAAGGGCACTGTTTTTGATATTGTCCTTTCGGGTCTTGGGGAACGCGCGGATCTTTTAAGCCGGCATCATCATCTTACTCATCGTCTAGAGACTGAACATACTCCGGAATTATTGCGCCAGCTTGATGACCTGCAATCCAAACTGGACTCTACCGGCGGCTGGGACGTGAACAATCAGGTTGAGGATGTTATCGCGAAGATGAAGCTTGATCCGGAGGGCGATTTTCAGCGCTTATCCGGCGGCCAAAAGCGGCGCGCTCTTTTGGCCAGGGCCCTGGTGCTAAAACCTGAGGTTTTACTGCTGGATGAACCGACGAACCACCTGGATATAGATTCAATGCTCTGGCTGGAAGGATTCCTGCTTAATTATCCCGGCACTGTTTTCTTTGTTACGCATGACCGGATGTTTATGACTCGCCTGGCTACGAGGATTCTTGAGCTTGACCGGGGAAAGATCTTTAGCTGGTCATGCGATTATAAAATCTTCCTTGAGCGTAAACAAGCGGCGCTGGATATTGAGGAGGCCCGCTGGGAACATTTTGATAAGAAATTAGCCGAGGAAGAGATTTGGATTCGTAAGGGAGTCAAAGCCAGACGGTGCCGCAATGAAGGCCGGATTAAGGCGCTAGAGCGCTTAAGAGAAGAAAAGAAAGCCCAACGTAAGGCTATCGGCCAGGTTCGCATGCGGACGCAGAAAGTTGATCTTTCCGGTCACCGGGTGATTAAGGTTTTTCAACTGGGTTTTAGTTACGCGGACAAATGCTTGATTCGGGATTTTACCACCCGGATAACGCGCGGTGATAAGATTGGCCTGATCGGGCCCAACGGCAGCGGCAAGACGACCTTACTGCGGCTCTTATTGGGTGAGCTCGCTCCCCAAAAAGGGACGGTGAGCCTGGGGACTAACCTCCAGATTGCCTATTACGATCAGCTCCGCGAGCAATTGGAAGAAGACAAGACCGTTGCCCAGAATATAAACGGTGAATCCGACACTATCATCATTAACGGTAAACCCAGGCACATTATCGGGTATTTGCAGGATTTTCTTTTTACCCCTGAGCGCTCGCGCACGCCGGTCAAAGTCCTTTCGGGCGGGGAACGAAACCGCCTTTTTCTGGCCCGGCTTTTTACCAAGCCTTCTAATGTTCTGGTAATGGACGAGCCGACGAATGATCTGGATATCGAGACCCTGGAGCTGTTGGAAGAATTATTGCTGGAGTATCCCGGCACGCTCCTTCTGGTCAGCCATGACCGGGTCTTCCTTAATAATGTGGTAACCTCTACTATGGTTCTGGAGGGGGATGGGGTGATTAATGAGTATCCCGGCGGCTACGATGATTGGTTAAGCCAGAGGAAGCCCTCTTTGCCCGGACCGTCAAAAATAAGGGCCGCGAAAGAAATTATTTCACCGAAAAAACCTGTCCCCGCGCGAAAACTTTCATTTAAAGAACAACGCGAGTTAGACAGCCTTTCCTCAGTAATAGAGAAATTAGAGGCCCAGCAGGAAGAGGTCTATAGCCTTCTGGCTGATTTTGCCTTTTACCAGAGCGACCCCGCCCACATCGCGCTCACTAAAGCTAAATCCGCGTCCCTCTCCGATGAGCTCCAAAAGGCATATGAGCGATGGGAGTATTTAGAGGAGTTATCAAAATAGAAATTTTCACCGGGATTGTTGTCTTAAGAAACAAAATTAAGTAATGGATGGTAAGACTATTAATTTGTTGCAAGCGGCAATTGATAGGCGCCAGCCGCTTAGGAGGCAGACCAACGCCTTGCGCTTAGTTAATGGCCTGGGGGATGGTTTAGCCGGCTTGGTTTTGGAGCAGTATAACCGCCATTTTGCCGCGCATATTTTTCAGAAGAAATGGTTCGCCGAGGAAAAGGCTTTAGCTGGTTTTGTGAAGGCGCGTTTTGACGCGCGGTATATGATTGTGAAAGACCGGACTGAATCTGTTTCTTCAGGCCCCGAAGCGATTTATGCCCGCGTTTTAATAGAAAATGATGCCTCAGATACGATTGTCCGGGAGAACGGCTTAAAGTTTAGCGTGGATTTAAACGACGCTGTCAATAGCGGATTATTCCTGGATATGCGCCATAATCGCAAGGTCGTTTCCGGGTTAGCCAAGGGCCGCGAGGTGTTGAACTGTTTCGCCTATACCTGTTCTTTTGGGGTGTATTGTCTGTCTGCCGGCTCATCGAGCGTGGTAAATGTGGATATCAGCCGAAAGAGCTTATCCCGCGGCCAACTAAATTATGAGCTTAACCGCTTGAGTTACGCCCGGAATGAATTTATCCGCGCCGACGCGAATCACTATTTAAAGCGGGCATTGGTTAAAGATAATCGTTTTGATTTGATCGTTCTTGACCCTCCTTCGTTTTCCAGGTATGATGGTAAAGCTTTCAGCGTAAAGAAGGATTTAGCTCAGTTGATTGCTTTGGCAATTAAGGCGCTTAATCCTGATGGGTTTTTGTTCGTTTCAACAAACTTTAGTGAAGTGTCCTGTGATAATTTAGAGGATATGCTTAGGGCGGCAGCGATCCCGCGACGGATAAAAACAATTACACGGATGGGACAGGATGAAGATTTCCCCGGGAGCGGACTTGCGCGGGAAAGCTATTTAGCCGCCTTGCTGGTTAAGCTGTGAATATACGCGCGAGGCGATGAGGAGGATGTAACTTATGGCTAATTTTTCCTTTGATATTGTTTCTGAGGTTGACCTGCAGGAAATGGATAATGCGGTAAACCAGGCGAATAAAGAACTGGCCCAGCGGTATGACTTTAAGGACAGCAAGGCTTCCATCACCTACGACCGGACTGAGAAGAAAATCACCTTGATCGCGGATAACGATTTTAAATTGCGCGGGCTCACCGATATTTTGGTTACCCGGATGGCCAAAAGAAACATTTCTCTTAAATCCCTGAAATTTGATGACCCGCAAAACGCGTTTGAGGGCTATCTTCGTCAAACGGTAACAATATATATGGGTATTGATAAGGAAAAAGCGAAAGAGTTGACCGGAGTCATAAAGGGGCTCGGCCTGAAAGCCCAAACTCAAATTGAAGGGGAAAAAATCAAGGTCAGCTCTCCGAAGAAAGATGATTTGCAGGCTGTTATCGCGCATTTAAGAGGATTAGATTTTTCTCTACCGCTTAGTTTTTGTAATTATCGTTAAGCCGGGAAGGCAATGCCTGCCTGTCCGGTAGGCAGGGTTTGGCCTTCAATATAGCCAAAGCCATAAGCCAGAGGGCGATGGTTTGGCTTTCCATATAGCCCAAAGCCATAAGCCGGTGAATTAAGTTTTCCGCGGCCTTAGATTCTATTTTGTAAAGAGAGAGGGGGCACAAAGCAATGAAGAAGATTGATTGCGTGAAATGCGAAGAGCAGAGTTCTTGTTGTAGTTTTGGAGCGTGGGTGGATTTGGAAGAGGCTAAAAAAATATCAACCCTGGGATTAAAAGGTATTTTTTATCATCTTGAGCCGGATAAAGATTTTCCTTCCGGCTATAGAGTGGGAACGAGCTATGAAGATAATTCTTGTTCTTTTCTTACTTTGGAAGGGCTGTGCGCTATTCATAAAATTGATTACAGCTTAAAACCGGCGCACTGTAAAGAATTTCCCTATGAAAACGGGAAATTGTCGCCGATGGTAAATTCATTATGCTCTTTGGTTAAATCAATCCTTCGACCACGCTCAGGATTGATGGTGAGCGCAGTCGAACCATTAAAAAGAAAAACAAAGAAAAAAACAAAATAGGGACACCGGAGATTAATATGAATATATTTGTAGGTAATTTATCGTTTGACGTAGCTGGAGACGATATAAAGAAACTTTTTGAGGGTTTTGGGAAGGTTGCTTCCGCGGTGATCGTGACGCGGAAGGAGAAAAAAACGCCTAAGGCTAGGGGATTCGGTTTTGTGGAGATGCCTGATGAGCCTCAGGCGCTCGCCGCGATAGCCGCTCTCAGCGGTAAGGAATTCATGGGCCGGGTTCTTAAGGTCAATCCGGCGTATCTAAAAAAAGAAATTCAGTCGGGCAGCGAGTCTGGGAAGAAGGTTTGGCCAAAGGTTAAGGATGAGGCCAAGCAGTATCCCCGGGAAGAGAGAGAACAGAGAAAACCCTGGATTAATCCGGCTTTTAACAAGTCTGGGACACATAGGGGCCCCAGGAGTGCGGGGAGCTATATGAAGCGGGATGGTTCAACCGAGATACGGGGAGAGGCTAAGCCCTGGAGTAAGCCTAGAAGGAGTGGTTTTAAGCCTTGGGAAAGAACCGAAGGTCAGTCAAGACCCTGGAAGAGGCCTGAGAGCGGATTTGAACCTGGGAAGAAAGCTCAGGGAGAGGCTAAGCCTTGGCGGAAAAGAGAAGATCAGTCCAGGCCTTGGCAGAAAAGACCGAGTGAGCATAAACCTTGGAAGAGGGTTGAGGAAGGGGCCAGTCAGCCTTGGAGGAAAGCTGAGGGAGAGGCTAAGCCCTGGAGTAAGCCTAGAAGGAGTGGTTTTAAGCCTTGGGAAAGAACCGAAAGTCAGTCAAGACCATGGAAGAGGCCTGAGGGCGGATTTGAATCTGGGAAGAAACCCTCGGAAGAGACTAAGCCTTGGCGTAAAAGGGAAGATCAGTCCGGGCCTTGGCAGAAAAGCCCTGGTGAAGGTAAGCCTTGGAAAAAGGCCGAGGAGGGAGACAGACGTCCCTGGAGGAAAGCCGAAGGCGAGGCTAAACCTTGGAGCAAGTCCAGGAATAATTTTAAACCTTGGGAAAGAACCGAAGGCAATTCAAGGCCTCGGAAGATGTTTGAAGGTGGATTTAAACCCGGCCAGAAAACCGCTGGAGAGTTTAAGTCGTGGAAGAAACCGGCGGGAGATACTAAGCCTTGGAGTAAAAGCAGTGAGCGTCCGCGAAGATCCAGGTTTAATCCCTCGGCTTCGTCCTTCGATAAACGCAGGATTAATCCTGAACGAGTAAAACGAGTGGAAGGGCCGCTCAGGACAGCCCTGAGCGAACGAAGTGAGCCAAAAGGGCGCGGTCGAACCAAAGGCAGGAAAAAACCGGGCTAAGGTTAAACGCAGGGTGATAATTCCGGCCCTTTCCACCCTTACCAGAAATTACCAGAAATTATCTTTGACAATGCCGGATTGGGTGGTATACTAAAACTAAATTACCTGAAAACTAGAAAATTTTGAGCTGTAAAGGGGTATAGTTGTTAACCTTTATGGTTTTTCTTTAGCGCGTAAATAGTGGCGGCGGGAGAGCAAATGAGTAATGAATTCAAGAGTCTAAAGTTGGGTAACTTAACGATAGAGTTACCGATTATTCAGGGTGGAATGGGGGTGCGAATTTCGGCTTCTTCATTAGCTTCGGCAGTAGCCAACGAAGGGGCATTAGGGGTTATCGCCGCGGTGGCGCTGGGAGAGGAGCCCGGAGGCGAGAAAATGGATTTTAATAAACGTTCGCGCGCGGCATTTATAGATACCATCAGAAAAACCAGAAGCCTGACGAAGAATCCATTTGGCGTGAATATAATGTGCGCCCTTACCAATTACGATGATTTGGTGGACGCGGCTCAGGCCGAATCCGTGGATGTAATTATTTCCGGAGCGGGCTTGCCTTTAAGACTGCCTTCCCTGATTAAAAACGACACGACTAAGCTTGTTCCCATTGTGTCTTCCTCCCGGGCGGCGCGCATTATCTGTAGTGTGTGGCAGAGAAGATATAAACGTCTGCCGGATGCTATTGTTGTTGAGGGTCCTCTTGCCGGAGGGCATTTGGGCTATAGCATGGCCGAGCTAAAGGATGAAAAACATATTTATCTGGATAAGATCCTGCAAGAAGTGCTGGCGGTTACGCGCGAATTTGAAAACGATAAGTTAAAAATTCCCGTTATCGCCGCCGGAGGTATCTTTGACGGCAAGGATATCGCCAGGGTCATGCGCTTAGGCGCCAGCGGGGTCCAGATGGGCACCCGTTTTGTCTGCACCTATGAGTGCGACGCCGACATTAAATACAAGGAAGCGTTTTTGTCCGCCAAGAAAGAAGATATCGTGATTATTCACAGCCCCGTAGGGATGCCGGGAAGGGTTATTCTTAATGACTTTGTCCGAAAGATATCCGCGGGAGAACGGGTAAATTTTAAATGCGAATCCAAGTGTTTAGCCACTTGCGACATTAAAAAGGTCAACTACTGTATTGTGAAAGCGCTGACTAGCGCCTACCGGGGCCAGTTAGACAGCGGGTTTGCTATGTGCGGCAGTAACGCCTACCGGATTAAGAAAATAGTCTCCGTAAAAGAGCTGATTACCGAACTCACAGAAGAGGCGCGAAGTTGTCTTAAATAAATAGTTGCTGCTCTGCCGCGCCAGAAGAGGGTATTTCTATTTTTTATTATAGAAGTGCCCTTTTATTTTTTATCCCGTATACGCGTTATGAGTATTGATATTTATCCGAAATTCAGGGAACTCAAGTTAAGCGATGCCGCGGTATTTGATCGGGCGTTTAAGGATAGACCGCCGGCGATATCGGAGTTTACCTTTACTAATCTTTATTCCTGGCGCCGGGCCTATAGTTTAAGGGTTTCACTTTTTGATGGCCTGATTATTCTTTGTTCGGAATCAGAAAGCCGCAAGCGGTTTTTTAATCCTGTCGGAAAAGGGGATATGAAAACCTCGGTTGAAAAGATACTCAAGGACAGCGGAGGAATTTTCTTCCGCCTCCCGGAAGAGGCCAGGGCATTGTTCGCTGAGGATAAGCGTTTTCGGATTGAACCGGATAGGGATAATTGGGATTATCTCTACAGCGCCTCTGACCTTATAAACCTGCCCGGAAGGAAATATGACGGTAAGAGAAACCTGATAAAAAAGTTTAAATCCGAACGCGCCTACGAATATATTATCCTTGATGCCGGGAATGTCGCCTTATGCCTGGATTTTGAAGAGGCCTGGTGTTCGGTTAAGAATTGTGATAAAGTGGAGGGGTTAAGCCAGGAAAAACGCGCCATCAAAGATATGGTAGAGAATTTCTCTTCTTTCGGCCTTATCGGCGCGGCAATCCAAATAAACGGTGTTATCCGCGCCCTTGTTATCGCTCAGGAGCTAAGCCCGGATACAGTGGTGATGCATATCCTTAAAGCCGACCCCGCTATATCCGGATTATATCAGACGATACTTCAGGAGTTTATCTCCCGCGTGGGAGTGAGTTTTCGCTATGTAAATATGGAGCAAGATTTAGGAATCGAGGGTTTACGTAAAGCCAAGCTTTCTTATCATCCCTGCTCTATGATTAATAAGTACACCCTAAGCCTTTTAGAACAATAAGAAAAAATCCTTATGCTTTGGCAGGCGTTACGGAATAAAAATATCAAATCCCTTATCCTTCGGAGCTGGTCAATAAGCTGGCCGATGACCTGTATTATGTTTTTTGTGTTTTTAATCGGGCTGAGCGATGTGTATGTGGCCGGCAGGATAAGCAAGGAGGTCCAGGCGGCTTATGGCCTGGCCTCTCAGCTGTATTTTATTTTTAGTATCATCGCCTTTGCTTTAACCGCGGGCACGGTCTCGGTAATATCCCGGCTATTCAGCTTTGCGGCCAAAGATGATTTTAATATCGCGGTTGACTCTTCGCTTATCAGCGCGATAGCCGCGGGGATACTTTTAAGTTTATTCGCGCTGGCCTTTTCCGGGAGCATCATCAATAGTTTTAACGTCCCTCAGGTGCTTAAAGGGTTGGCCGCGCCCTTGATTCGGATTTATTCTTTCAGCCTGTTGTTTAATTATCTGCTTTTAAACACCAACGGTATCTTGCGCTCTTGCGGCAAGATTAAGCAATCCCTTCTGACTATGGCCGTAGTTTCTTTATTGAACATTGGGCTTAATTTCACCTTGTCTTTCGGCACCCCTTTGGGATTCAAGGGAATTGCCGCAGCCACCGGAATAAGCACCCTGATAGGCTGTTTCTTAAACCTGTTTTTTTTAAAAAATGTGATGACCCGGCGTTTTAAATTTTCTTTAGCGATAATCAGGAATATTTTCAGTATCGGCTGGCCGGCGGGAGTGCTTCAGATATTTTGGCAATTGTCGGTGCTGGCGCTGTTTCTTATTATCAGCGCTCTCCCTGAAAATAATATTGAGATACTGGCCGCTTTTACTAACGGCCTGAAGATTGAGTCTGTGATTTTTCTTCCCGCTTTCGCCTTTAATATGGCTTCAGCGGTGGTGGTGGGAAATTTATTGGGTAAGAATAACCAGGAAGATGCTTTTTCCGCTGGTATAGTAACTGCCCTGGCCGGGGTTACGATTGTTTCGGCCTTGACGGTGATGGTTATGTTTAACGGCTCAGCCGCCGCCGCGCTTATCTCAAATAACGATATTGTTATCCGGGAATCTATCCGCTATATTTATATAGCCTTACTTTCAGAGCCGGTTATGGCCTGGGGAGTTATCCTGGCCGGAGGCCTTAATGGGGCGGGGGACACCAGGCGCGTTATGGCGGCAGTAGTGTTGTCGGTGTGGCTGGTGCGTGTGCCTTTAAGTTATCTGCTGGGCGTTTATTTTAAACTGGGCGCCCCGGCAATCTGGTGGTCAATGAACCTTTCCGTAGCGCTTCAGGCAATTTTGATTACTAAACGTTATTTTTCCAAGAAATGGTTTGCGTGTAAGGGAAACGGCGGGGTCAGCCCCGGACATTAGACATTAGTTGATAAAAGATTAATCGAATGACTATAATTGCGTTATGTCCGAATAATTGGGACAGTATAATAAAATCAATAATTAAGTCCCCTAATTTTTAGGGAAAATAAGGCAAGGTAAATTTTATGGGAGAGTAAGAATAGAAATTAAATCTTGACAAAATATGTAATTACTTTATAATTACTTTGGAGGTGATGAAAAATGGAATTAGCAATAGTTTCGATAGGGAACTCTAAAGGGATAAGGATACCAAAAGTAATATTAGAGCAGTGCCATATTAAGCAAAGAGTCAATCTAGAAACTAAAGGCGAAAGTATTATTATTAGGCCTCTCAGGAGGGAGCCAAGAAAAGATTGGGGGCAGGCCTTCCAAAAGATGCACGGAAATAAGGATGATCAGCTCATTATTGATGATAATATTGATCTCGCTATGGAGAGGTGGGAATGGAAATAAAGCAATATGATGTTTTTCTAATTGCTCTTGATCCCACTATCGGGCATGAAATCAAGAAATCTCGTCCTTGTGCTATTCTTTCCCCAGATGAGATGAATAAATATATTTCTACTGTGATTATTGCCCCGATGACAGCGCAGTCACATCCTTATCCGAGCCGGGTGCCGGTTAAATTTAAGGAGAAAAACGGCTGGGTGGTATTGGATCAGATACGTACAGTGGATAAGAGGAGATTAGTTAAGAGGTTAGGAGAAATAGATCATAATACGATTAGCAGCATAAAATCTACTATAAAAGAAATGTTGGTTGATTAGATATTTTGAATAGTGTATTAGCAAAAAAACTGTAAAAATTCGTTGACAAATCTGAAAAACAGGATATACTTAGCATCGTAGTAAATTTAAGAAGCAAACACTTTGAACCGTGAGGCAAGAAGATACGCTTGCTCAACGGTTTTTTTTGTTTTATGCCGCTAATGACCCCGTTAGAAACTGCGCGCAAACGGTAAAGACAGGGTGTTTCTATCGGGGTTTACTATAATTTTTTCAAGGAAGGAGGAAGCAAATCATGGCAAAAGGAAAAGTAAAATGGTTCTCAAACCAAAAAGGGTACGGATTTATTACCCCCGAGTCAGGCAGCGATGTGTTTGTGCATCATAGCGCGATTCAGGGTGATGGCTATAAGTCTTTAACCGATGGGCAGGAGGTGGAGTTCGAAATCGAAAAAGGCCCCAAGGGTGAGCAGGCTACCAAAGTAACCAAGCTGTAATTTGATAAAACAACAGGGGCCCGGGCATAAAAGTCCGGGCCCTTTTTTATAAATGAGGCGTGTAATGCGTTAGTGAATAGGGGCGGCTGGTGTCATTTTATAAATTGCCCCCGTTTAGTGACCGGTTACTGAGGTGTTAAGAAAATATTTGACAACGCTAAGGGCCTAAGCTAAAATTATATACTGGAAAATGCTTAGAAAGAGAATAATTTAACCTCCGGTATCGTCCAAGCGGAGGTTTGCTATTTTTAATGAGGTTTCTGATGAGAGAAGTGTTTAATTACAGGCGGTATTTGAACGTTATTATTGCTTGCGCGGCGTTGTGCGGCATTATTTGCGGATGTGCCTCCGAGAAGAACAATGCCATGTCTTTGCAATTTTTTGACGAGGTGTATGTGCCGGTTGATATGATGACCTTTTTGTCTATGGATGAGGCCTTGAAAGAGCATGGCTATGGAAATGTGCGTGCCTCAAACACAGAAACCGTATATACCTATATACAGGCTCAGCTTGAGGGTGGAGATGCTACGGCTTTGGTCATTTATACCGATATTTCTTTTATTCCTTCCGGAAGCAGTTTTCAGCCTATGCGAGTGCGGCAATGTTATGAAACTGTCATTTCCGATGATAAGGCCGGCGGTGTTTTTGTGAATCCTGAGAGTGCCAAAGGGTATGTTATTTCTCAATCGGATATAGAGGAGGCCTTGCCGAAACTTCCGAAGAAAGAACCTCTTGCCTGGGCCATACATATTAAGCAATGAAATAATCTTTTAGGTGCCGGATAAAATAGAGTCCGGCCTCACTAAGCGTAAAAAATAACAGGAGGATTGACTGACATGGAAACATTTGAATTTAAGGCGGAGATGAAACAGCTTTTGAATATTATCGTTCATTCTTTGTATAATCACCCGGAGGTATTTTTACGCGAGCTTATCTCTAATTCTTCGGATGCCCTGAATAAGGCGCGTTTCAGGAAGCTGACTGATAAGGACATTGTTGATCCGGATGCTGATTTAGAAATCAGGATTGAGGTTGACCCCAAGAAGGATAAGTTTTCCATAGAAGACTTTGGAATCGGGATGACTAAAGAGGAGCTGATTAATAATATCGGGACTATTGCCTCATCCGGGACATTAGAGTTTTTACGCCGGGTAAAAGAACAAAAGGCCGCTTTTGAAGGGAATTTGATCGGGCAGTTCGGCGTGGGTTTTTATTCCGTGTTTATGGTTGCTGATGAGGTATCGGTAGAAACCCGCGGCGCCGACAGCTCTTCCAAAGGCTATCTCTGGAAATCCGGCGGAGAAGGAAATTTTACCATAGAAGAAATTGATCGAAAGCACCGGGGAACCAAGATTTCTTTTAAGTTCAAAGAGAGCGCCAAGGAATTTTCCCAGGACTACCGGATAAAAGAGATTATCAATAAGTATTCTAACTTTGCCGATTTCCCCATACTTTTAAACGGGGAAAAGGTAAATAAGGTAACCGCCCTTTGGCATAAGAAGACCGATGAGCTTAAAAGCCAAGACCTGGATGAGTTTTACAAGTTTGTCAGCAATGATTTTGAAGGGCCCCTGGGGCATCTGCATATGTCCATTGAGGGAGTGGTAAATTTTAAGGCTTTGGTTTTTATCCCCAAGACCGCTCCTTCGGACCTGATGCGCCTGCATAATGAAAAATCCCTGCATCTTTATACCAATAAGATACTCATCCAGAATGACTGCAAAGAATTGCTTCCGGAGTATCTGCGTTTTGTCAAAGGGGTGGTGGATACCACGGATTTGCCTTTAAATATTTCGCGGGAGGTAACTCAATCCAGCCCGGAAATGCTTAAGATAAAGAGCGTGATTACTTCTAAAATACTTTCTTTCTTAGAAAGTTGGGCAATGAGTGATAAAGAGAAATACGCTGTTTTTTATAAGAATTTCGGCCCGCTTTTAAAGGTGGGGATAAATTCGGATTTTGAAAACAAAGATAAGATAATCGAACTATTAAGGTTTGAATCTTCCTTGAGGCCTAAGGGGGAGTTGGTGTCTTTTAAGGAATATGTCCAGAGGATGCTCTCCGACCAGAAGGAGATTTATTATCTTTCCGGTGAGAACAGGGAGATTCTGGAAAGAAACCCTAATTTGGAATATTTTAACAAGCATAAGATAGAGGTGCTTTTTTTAACTGAACCGATGGATGTCTTTGTGGTTCCTTCAATCCCGGAATACGATAAAAAGCATATTGTCTCTATCCAGAAATCAGATATTGATTTAAAGGCCGAGGAGAGAATCGAAAAGCCGGATGATAATCTGACCAAGTCTTTGATTTCTCTATTTAAGGCGGCCCTGGGAGGAAAAGTAGAGGATGTGCTGGTTTCTAAGCGTTTAGTTGATTCTCCGGTTACCCTGGTTTCGGGTAAAAGCGGCCTTGAACCGCAGATGGAGAGAATGATGCGGATGATGGATAAGGATTTTCAGAAGCAAAAAAGGATACTTGAGGTGAATATAACGCATCCGCTTATTCGTAATCTCTCGCGGATTTATTTAGCCGATACGACTAACCCAATCTTAAACAAGTGCATAAACCAGTTATACGAAGGGGCCTTATTTATTGATGGGGAGCTTAACGCGCCGGGTGATTTCATCAAACGGATGACCGAGATTATGCAAGAAGCCACCGAAAAGTAGAAGAAAAGAGGGATTAAATGGATAGTTTGTTAAAGAAGCTGCTTGAGTCAGCCGGAATTCCCGGATACGAAAACGAAGTTGCCAGGTTGATGTTCAATGAGTTTAAGAAGGTTTCTAATGATGTCCACATTGATAACTTCGGCAATGTTATTGCCAAAAAAGGTAAAGGCAAAAAGAAGATTATGCTCGCCGCCCATATGGATGAGGTGGGGCTTCTGGTTAAGCATATAAGTAAGGAAGGTTTTATAAGTTTTATCAAGATTGGGGGAATTGACGACCGGGTATTGCCCGCTCAAAGGGTTATCATTAAGGCTAAAAAAGGAGATATTGCCGGCATAGTCGGATCCAAGCCTCCGCATCTGCAAAAAGAAGAAGATAAAAAACATCCGCTTAAATATGAGGATATGTTTATTGATATCGGCTGTCCAAGCAGGGAAGAAGCGGAAAAAAAGATTGAGATTGGCGACGCGGTAATCTTTGAGCCGAATTCCGGGGTCTTAAACGGTAAGCTTTATTACGGCAAGGCGGTGGACGACCGGGTGGGTTGTTACGCCCTGATTAAAATATTTGAGAAGATTAAGGCGCCGGCGGAAATTTATGCCGTGGCCACTGCCCAGGAAGAAGTCGGGCTTAAGGGTGCCAGGACTTCTTCTTTTAAGATTAACCCGGATTTCGCCATTGCCCTGGATACCACCGTGGCCGGAGATACTCCCCAGATTCAAGAAAGAGAGTCGGCGTTAAAATTAGGCCAAGGCGTGGCCATAACCCTGATCGAGGCCTGCGGCCGGGGTATGATTGTGAATGAAAAAGTTAAGAATATCTTAATTGAGACCGCCAGGGTTAATAAGATAAAATATCAAATAGATGTGATTGACGGTGGTATGACCGACGGGGCAATGATATATATGAATAGAGAAGGCGTGCCCACCGGGGTTTTGAGTGTTCCTTCCCGCTATATCCATTCAGCCACGGGTGTTTTTCATATTGACGATGTTTCTGCCGCGATAGACTTAGCCATAAAATCTGTCGAAAAAATGGCGCTTTAAACGTTTGACCTTTCCTCCAATGTTTCAGAATATCCTCATAATCGGCCACTCTAATATTGGGGACGCCTGCTATAATGCCGTTGTGGCAGTACCCTTACAGGAGCAGTTTCCTCAAGCCAGGATTTCTATTCTTACCTCCAGCCGCACCCAGAACATATTCCAGGGATATACCGGCATAAGTAAGATTTTTTTATTTGATACCTATGCCAAGGACAAGGGGTTATTCGGATATTTGAGGCTTATCCGCGCCTTACGTAAAGAAAAATTTGATTTAGCCGTGGTCTTAAACAGCACCTTGCTGTATAAGTTCTTAGGGATACCGCGGGTATGGAGTGTGCGCGAATACCTGGGAAGGCGTCCCTGCGAAGTAAAAAAACATATCGCCGATATCTATCTTGAGTTTTTAAAGGCGAAAGGCGTATCGTTTACTCAGGCTAAGTTTTGTTTTAATCTCAGTGAACAGGAAAAAAGCTTTGCCGGTAATTTCCTGAAAGAGCAGTCCGTGGGAGATGAGGATATTCTTATAGGCATTTTACCTGTTGCCGCCTGGTCACTAAAAAGCTGGCCCATTGAAAAATGGAATGAATCAGCTAAAATCCTGAAATCGCGATATGGCGCTAAGTTGATTGCTTTGGGAAAGAGTGGTGATGATTCTTTTAGCCGTGAGGTTCTTAAAAATATGTCTTCGGATATAATCGGCGCGATTAATAAAACCAGCCTTAAGCAGGCAATGGCTATACTTAAGCGCTGTAAGCTCTTTATTGCCCCGGATTCCAGCCTCTTGCATTTGGCAAGCTGTATGGGGGTAGAGACGATAGGCCTGTATGGGGCGACTTCCGCGGAGTATATTTATCCATATTTTCACCGCGCTAATATGATTGTTTCAAAGGCGGCTTTAAAATGTATGCCATGTTATCCGGGGAATAGGACAGCGGTGTGTAAAAAAGAATTTCAGCCGGGTGAATGTATGGAGGGTATTAGCGTTGAGGATCTTCTGAATGTGGTGAAGGCAAAATTACATCGCGGCAACTGTCTTTAATTTTTAAAAAATAATGGTATAATGCCATAATATTCATCCCTTGGGTTTATTCACGCGGTAATTTTGAGAAAGGCCGGTAATGGAAAAAGATAACGCGACTTCTGAATTTTTGTCATTGGTAGATGTCGAGAATTACAATGACATTTACAGCAAAGATATCTCAGGCGGCATGTATTTTGGCAAGCCTGTCAGTTGTATCATAGAAGGCGAGAAGCGGCTGCGGACAGAGCCTTCGATTGCCTATTTCTCTATGGAATACGGTCTGGCCACCAGCTTCTACAACAAATTCAGCACGGCGCGTCCGGTGAGCCCGAATAACCAAAACCAGGAGCAGGAGGTTTTTTCTAATTACCGGCTGGCGGATTATTTCTTCGGGGTAAAGATAGACCGCTTGATGGACCTTCCTATTTATAGCGGCGGCTTAGGGGTTCTGGCCGGGGACACCATCAAGACCATGGCTGATTATAAGCTTCCCGCGGTAGGAATCGGCATGCTTTGGAATACCGGTTATTTCCGGCAGAAGTTTTGGTTTAAATACGGCCAGATGCCGGAGAGGATACACTGGGATGTATCCTCTTATCCCGGGCTCATTCCTTTAAAAAACAGGATAAAGATTTCTTTAAAATCCGAAGAAATACACCTGCGTTTATGGAAGTATTATGTCTACAGCTATAATCAGGATTATGCCCTGCCGCTGATCCTGCTTGATTCTAATATCGAGCCGAACAATGAAAATAACCGCCATCTTACCGACCAGCTCTACCGCAGTGACAATGGTTGGATCAAGGCGATACAGAGGATAATTTTAGGGATGGGTGGGGCGGCCGCTCTTAAAGAATTGGGTTATACTATTGATAAATTTCATTTAAACGAAGGCCACGCGGTATTCGCCTTTGTGGAGAAGGCCAGAGGGCTGGCTAAAAATGAAATTCAGGAACTCAAGAAACATTTTGCCTATACCTGTCATACCCCGGTTGAGGCCGGCCATGATAAATTTAACAGCGGGGATTTAAGCAATATCCTGAAAAAGGATGATTTTGAGATTGTCCGGGAATTCGGCCGGGAAGGCGGTGATTTGATAAATCTTACCTTGCTGGCGATGAATGTCTCTTCGGCTATTAATGCCGTAGCCAGGAAGCATCGGGATGTGATGCATCTTCAGTTCCCGGCTTACAAGGAAAGGATACAATACGTAACCAACGGGGTGCACACCCATACCTGGATTTCGGACAGGTTTAAGGCCTTGTATGAAAAATATCCCGCGGCCTTTAAAGAGATCAAGTCTAATCCCTTTGTTCTGGAGAATGCCCAAAATTTAAAGGATGATAAAAATTTCCGCCAGGACCTTTGGCAGGCGCATCAGGATAACAAGGGAGAGTTCTGTTCCTTTTTGGGTAAATGGGGTTTAGATAAGGATATTTTTACCGTCTGCTGGGCCAGGAGGGTAGCCGCCTATAAACGGCCAAGCCTGATACTTCAGGATGTGCAAAAATTACTGGAGATGGCCAAAAAATACGGCCCGATACAGATAATTTTTGCCGGCAAGGCCCACCCTCAGGATAATCTCGGCTTTACCTATATAAATGAGATGTTGGATAAAATAGATACCCTGACCGGGGTGTATGATTATCTAAAGATTATTATGCTGGAGAATTACGACATAGCCCTGGCTAAGATGTTGATTTCCAGCGTGGATGTCTGGCTGAATAATCCCCTGCCTCCCTTTGAGGCCTCGGGCACCAGCGGGATGAAGGCCATTCTTAACGGGGTAGTGCAGGTAAGCACCCTTGACGGCTGGGTGGTTGAGGCTGAGGATAAAAACATCGGAAAGATTTTCGGCTACCGGGCCCCGGAGGGAAAGCCTGCCAACGAGTATGACCTGCGCCTGGCGGATGATTCCCGGGAGCTATATCTGGCCTTAGGCGAAATGATTAAGCTTTATTATAAGACCAATAATAAAGGTAAGGTGGATATTTCTTCACAATGGATAGACCTGATGATAAATTGCCTTAGCGCGGGAGCCCATTTTAATACCTACAGGATGCTGGATGAATATAAGCGCCTAATTTGGAATATCTAATCAACAGAGAACCAAAAAACTAAGAAACCGAAAAACCAGAAAACAAAAGCAAAAAAATGTTTGTTTTTCGGTTATTCGGTTATTTTTTTAAAAGGAGGCAAAAATATGAATACCGGACTTACGGTTATAAATGAAAAGGTGGCCAAGGAGAGCGCCTTTACCGCCGCCTTGATTCAAGAGATGCGCAAGGTAATCGTGGGCCAGGATTACCTGTTAAACAGGCTTTTGGTGGGGATTCTGGCCAACGGCCATATCTTGGTTGAGGGCGTGCCGGGTTTGGCTAAGACCCTTTCCATAAAAACCTTATCCCAGGCGATAAATACCAAATTCCAGAGGATACAATTTACCCCTGACCTTTTGCCCGCGGATTTGGTGGGGACTCTGATTTATAATCCTAAAGAAGGGGTATTTACTACTAAGAAGGGGCCGATATTTGCCAACATCATCCTGGCTGATGAGATAAACCGCGCCCCGGCCAAAGTGCAGAGCGCGCTTTTAGAAGCGATGCAGGAGAGGCAGGTTACTATCGGAGAAAATACCTTTAAATTGGATGAGCCGTTTTTAGTTATAGCTACCCAGAATCCCATAGAACAGGAAGGGACCTATCCTTTGCCTGAGGCCCAACTTGACCGTTTTATGCTTAAATTAAACGTAACTTATCCCACCATTGAAGAAGAGTTAAGGATTCTCAAGACCATGGGTTTTACCGATAAGAAGATTCAGGCTCAGGTCGTGGTTGAGCCCAGGGATATCTTCAGGGCCAGGGCGGTGGTAGATGAAATCTATTTGGATGAAAAATTAGAGAAATATATCTTGGATATTGTCTTTGCCACCCGGGACCCCAAGAAATATAAGTTAGATGAACTCTCCGGCCTTATTCAATACGGCGCCTCTCCCCGGGCCACTATTTATCTTGCCGTTGCCGCCAAGGCCTACGCCTTTACCCAGGGCCGGGGCTATGTCAGTCCCCAGGACATAAAATCAATCGGCCCGGATATTTTACGCCACCGGGTGATTGTCAGCTATGAGGCCGAGGCCGAGGAAAAGACCTCAGACGATATTATCCAAAAGATCTTCAGCGAAATAGAAGTCCCGTAGTTTGGCTCTCGGCTCTCAGCTTTCAGCTTTTGCCGCCGAATGGCGGCACTCCGCCTCCGGCGGTAGTTACTTTTTGCCGATAGCCGATAGCCAGAAATCGATAGCCGATAGCTAAAAAATGATTCCCAAAGAAGTCTTAAAGAATATCCGGCGTATCCAGATAACTACCTCCCGGATGGTTAATGATGTCTTTGCCGGACAATACCAGAGCGTATTCAAGGGCAGGGGTATGGAGTTTGAGGAGGTCAGGGAATATCAGCCGGGAGACGAAATCCGTTCTATAGACTGGAATGTTACCGCCAGGACGGGTCATCCCTACATCAAGAAATTCGTTGAAGAGAGGGAATTGACGGTGATGCTGGTTTTGGATATGTCGGCCTCTTGTTTTTTTGGCACGGCAAAACAGCTTAAGCGGCAATTGGCCGCGGAGCTTTGTTCGGTTTTGGCCTTTTCGGCAATCCGTAATAATGATAGGGTGGGTTTTATCGCCTTTACGGATAGAATAGAGAAGTTTATTCCTCCGCGCAAAGGCCCGCGCCATGTCTTAAGGGTTATCCGGGAGGCGCTTTATTTTAAGCCTGAGGGTAAGGGCACGGATATCAATAGTGCCTTAGAATATTTAAATAAGGTTTCCCGGCGCAAAACAATCACCTTTGTGGTTTCGGATTTTTACTTGCCTGTTGGTTCCGGGGATTTTAAGAAAATGCTTTCAGTGAGCAACAAACGCCACGACATTATTGCCGTAACCGTAACCGACCCCTGGGAATTGAGCCTGCCGGATGTGGGTATAGTCAGCTTAGAGGACTCTGAAACCGGAGAAAGTTTTATGCTGGATACCTCTGACTCTCGTTTGCGCCGGGAATATTCGCGAAACGCCCAAAATCGGGCTAAGGAAAGAAAAAAGTTCTTTCAATCCGGCGGCGTGGATACGATTGATATCCGCACCGATATTCCCTATACTAAAAGCTTGTTTAAGTTTTTCAGAGCCAGGGAAAAAAGAAGATTGTTTAGATAAATTAAAATGAGAGCATTTAATCTTTTGCGAGTTTTTTTTACGGTCTGGATATGCAGTGTTTCTTTTGTCTCTTGGGCTGAGCCGGTGGCTAAGCCGGACCCGGAAGTCACGGTTGAGGCTGTGCTGGATAAAACCTCGGTAAGAAATTCTCCCCTTAACAAGGGGAGGTGGGGAGGGGTAACCATCGGGGATAAGATTAGGTATTCCTTAGTCGTATCGGCGAAAAATGATATAGAGGTTGAATTTCCGGATTTTGACGGTAATTTAGGAAATTTTAACCTTAAGGATTTTGGCTCAGGCAAAAAAGTTTTTTGGGGCAGACAAAAGATAACCCAATGGTATGTTTTAGACACCTATGTTATTGGAAAGCAGGCACTCCCTAAGGCCCTGGTAAAATACCGCCGCAAAGGGGAAAGCGATTGGATCCGCCTTGAGGCCGAAGAAAAGGAAATAGAGGTTAAGAGTCTCCTGGATAATCCGGGAGTAAAGAGAGAATTGCGGCCGATCAAAGATCCGTTGGATTTTCCTTCGCGCGCGCGCGATGTCCTCTTAGGGATTTTGATTCTTTTGTTTATTCTGGCCGGGATAGTGATATTTCGGAAAAAGAAAAATAATTCAGCCAGGCCGGTAGAATTACCGCCTGCCCACCAAATAGCTCTGCAAAAGCTTAACGAACTTAAAGCCAAGGGACTTATTACTCAAGGAAAGATTAAGGAATATTACATTGAGATATCCGGGATTATCCGGCACTATATTGAAGACAGGTTTAAACTTAGCGCTCCGGAAATGACCAGCGAGGAATTCTTGCTCAAAGCCAAAGATGCCCAAGAGCTAAGTCTCCCGCGGAAGGATTTATTAAGCGATTTTTTGTTATCCTGCGATTTAGTGAAGTTTGCCCGGTATGCCCCTTCACCTGAGGAGATAGAGGCGGTTTTTGAATCAGCAAAAAAGTTTGTTGAACAGACCAGTTGACTGTGACATTAATCATTGTTAATCAATCCCTCTCCCTTGGTGGGAGAGGGTGGGGTGAGGGGGAAGAGGCAAATGTTCCTGCGTAATCCTTCATTATTGGCGTTATTACCGTTAGTGGTATTGGCTATATTCTACGCTCAGAAAAAGAATACCCGCTCGGCAATCAAATTTACCTCAGGGAGCCTATTAAAGGGTTTGCCGGATTCTTTTAAGCTTAAGTTAGCTAAAAATCTGTTTTTCTTAAGGCTGGCCTCTTGTATCCTGATTATCTTTGCCTTGGCCCGGCCGCAGTCTCCGCTGGAAGATTCCAAGATTCAATCCGAAGGTATTGATATTGTCCTGGCGATAGATTGCTCGACCAGTATGCTGGCTGAGGATTTTAAGATTGGCGGACTAAGGCAAAACCGGCTGGAAGTGGTCAGGGAAGTAGTTAAAGATTTCATCCGGGGAAGGGCCAATGATCGTTTGGGCCTGATTGCCTTTGCCGGGGGAGCCTATACGGTTTGCCCTTTAACGTTGGATAAGGGCTGGCTTTTAGAGAATTTAGAGAGGGTTAAAACCGGCCTGATTGAAGACGGCACCGCCATCGGCCTGGGATTGGTTTGCGCGTTAAACAGCCTCAAAAACACCAAGGTCAAAACCAAGATAGTCATCCTGCTTACTGATGGACGCAATAATGCCGGAGGAATCTCGCCGCTTACCGCCGCTGACGCGGCTAAGGCCTTAAAGATTAAGGTCTACACCATCGGAGCCGGCACCAAGGGTTCGGCTCCTTATCCGGTCAAGGATTTCTTCGGCAATACGGCGTATCAACTGATGGATGTGGATATTGATGAAGATGTTTTAAAAGAGATTGCCGCCAAGACCGAGGGGAAATATTTCCGGGCCACCGATACCGAGAGCCTGCGCCAGATTTATAAAGAAATAGATAGATTAGAAAAAACCGTTATTGAGGATAAAGGTTATCAGGAATATAAAGAATTATTTCCGGCATTTTTGATTCCGGGATTAATTTTATTGTGCGCTGAAATTATCTTATCCAATACTTTTTTGAGAAAAATACCCTAAATGAGATTTGCTCAGCCTGTTATATTATATGTTTTTCTGCTGATTAGCGCGGTAATAGTATTTTATCTTTGGTCCTTTAGGGGCCGCGGAAAAACCCTGGAGAAGCATATTCAAAAGGAGCTTTTATCTGAACTGCTTTCTTCGGTTAACTTGAGGAAACAGAAGTTAAAAGCAATCTTAATTCTGGCCGGGATTATTTTTAGTCTTTTAGCTTTGACGCGTCCGCAATGGGGTTTTCATTGGGAGGAGTCAAAAAGATACGGCCTGGATATTATTATCGCCCTGGATACCTCCAAAAGTATGCTGGCAGAAGATGTTAAGCCGAACAGGTTAGAGCGCTCCAAGCTGGCAGTGAGGGATTTGGTTAGGCAGTTAAGCGGGGACAGGATTGGCCTGGTTGCTTTTGCCGGAGATGCCTTTTTGCAATGCCCTCTGACCGTTGATTATAGCGGATTTTTGCTTTCCTTGGAAGCTGTTTCCCCGGGGACAATCGCCCGGGGTGGGACTTCGGTCTCCAGCGCGATAAAAGAGGCGATAAAAAGTTATGCCGGAGGCCAAAAGAAATATAAAGTCCTGATTATTATTACCGATGGCGAAGACCATGAGGGCGATGCCCAAAGCGCGGCTCTGGAGGCCAAGAAAGAAGGGATGATTGTTTTTACTATCGGTATCGGGACTAAGGAAGGCGAACTTATCCTGGTTCCGGGGGAAGGCGCGCGAAAAGAATTCTTAAAAGACAAAGAAGGCAATGTGGTCAAAAGCCGCCTTGATGAAGCTCTTCTGCGAAGAATCGCCCTGGCTACCGGAGGAAGCTATGTACGCTCAAGCTCCAGGGAATTCGGATTGGATTTGATTTATCGGGAGAAATTAGCTAAAATGGAAAAACGGGAAGTGGAGAGCAGGTTGATTAAGCATCATGAAGAGCGTTTCCAGATTCCGCTTGTCCTGGCCCTATTGGCGCTCTTGCTTGAGCCGTTGATTACGGATCGCAAAAAATGAAGATGATAGTTTGTCTGCTGGCTGGATTTATTATATGTTCTGCTTCTTTAGTTTTTGCCAAAGATGCTCACCAAGCGGTTTCCCAGGGTAATAAATTATATAAAGAAAATAAGCTTGATGAGGCTTTAAAATTATATGACCAGGCAATCGCGGATAAGCCGGATTCCCCGATAGTTAACTTTAATAAGGGGGATGTTTATTTTAAAAAGGGCGATTTTGAGAAAGCCATCAGTGATTTTGAAAAGGCCCTCTTGAGTGAAGATAAGTTATTGGAATCCCAGGCAAACTATAACATCGGGAACTCTAAATATAAATTAGGCAAGCTCAGGGAAAATACCGACCTGGCCTCATGCGCTAAGTTGCTTGGCCAGGCGCTGGATTATTATAAAAGGGCGCTGGATTTAAACTCCCAGGATGAGGATGCCAAGTTTAACCATGAATTAGTAGAGGAAGAATTGAAGGCTATTCGGGATAAGCTGAAATCGCGAAAAGATCAACAAGCCAAAGAAGAAAAGTCTACAGATAAGAAAGAAGATAAAAACGGCAGCCAATCCCGGAATGGTAAAGAAGGCCAGCCCGAAGCTCCGCGGGAAAATAAGGAAGCCGAAAGTAAGGCTGATTCTCAAGCAAAAGAAGGCCGGGAGAAAGAAGAAGCAGGGGGCACACAGCAAGGCGGGCAGAAAGAAGAACCGGCGCAAGGAGCGGAAGATTCAAAAGAGATGTCGCAAGCCGAGGCCCGCATGCTTTTAGAGGGCTATGGCCAGCAGGTGATGCCGGGAAGCCAGGTCAAAGATAAAGAAAAAAGCTATTCCCGGCAAGTAGATAAGGACTGGTAGTGCGCTGTGACATTAATTCTTAATATGACAGCGCACAGAGCAATTGAGCAATAGACAATAGAACAATAGACAAACAAAAGCTCAAGTGCGGTCTAATGTTCTATTGTCTATTGTTCAAAAAATAATGTCATAATGTAGTAGATTGAATTAAAAATGCAAAATTTAAAATTATATAAAAGCCAAAATCTTATAAGAATTATCACATCTTGGCTGGCTATTTTTATATTTGATTTTTGTTTTTTGATTTTTCCCTGCCTGGCTAAGGATATAAATTTTACTCTCAGCACGGAAAGAAATAAAGTTTCTTTGGGTAGTCCTTTTGAGCTTTATCTTAGCTTTGAGGGGACCCAGGATATTCCATCAATGGAGTTGCCCAGGATGGAGGGATTCCAGTCCCGTTATTTGGGTCCTTCTACCCGGATGTCAGTAGTTAACGGCCAGGTTTCCAGCTCCGTAACCCACAGCTATAATCTTGCCCCTCTAAGGGTAGGGGCCTATAAGATTGGGCCTTTTAAGTTTGATTATAAGGGGAATTCTTATATCTCTAATTCCTTAAATGTTGAAGTAATAGAGGCTCAAGTCCAAGCTGATAATCAGGATGCTTCAGACAACGCGGCTTCTGTGGATATACACAGCCGCGTATTTCTGATAATCCAGGCCGCCAAAAACAGGGTTTACCTGAACGAGGTCATTCCTTTATCCATAAAATTATATGTCAATAAGCTGACAGTCCGGGATATTCAGTATCCCGTATTGAACCATGAAGGATTTTCACTTGGCGCCTTTGAGAAGCCCAAGCAATATGAGGAAGTTTTAGGCGGGATTGATTATCAGGTTGTTGAATTTAATGCCTCTATATTCGGCCTGAAGCCGGGAGAGTTCCGCCTGGGGCCGGCTAACTTAGAATGTAATCTGCTGGCCAAAAAACAAGTTAGAAGACGATCAGCTTCGGGTTTTGATGATTTGTTTGGTTCCGATATATTAGAGGATTTTTTTGGCCAATACCAGACTTATCCGCTTAATCTAAAATCCGCGGATATTCCCTTAACGGTTTTGGCCCTTCCGGAAGAAGGGAAAACAACTGATTTTAACGGCTCAGTGGGTGATTTTAAAATGGAGGCTTCAATAAGCCCTTCAGAAGTTAAAGCCGGAGACCCGGTTACCTTAAGAGTCGGGGTCCGGGGAAGAGGAAATTTCAACACCGTAACCATCCCGAAAATCGAGGCCGGCAATAACTTTAAGGTATATGAGCCGCAAGTGAAGCAGGAGGCCCGGCAAAAGGATTTTGAACAGGTGATCATTCCTTGGGATGAGAGTGTCCGGGAAATCCCGGCCTTGAGATTCAGCTTTTTCAATCCCGATACCGAAAAATACCAGACTATTCTTAAGGGGCCTTTTCCCCTAAAGGTCTTAGCGCCGGATAAAAGCGAGGAGCTTAAAGTAATTGATTCTCAATCTCCCCGCCTATTAGTGCCGGATGAAAAAGAAGAAAAGCTGGGCCGGGATATTGTATATATTAAGCCTATGGCTGGAAAATTGAGCGAACAGGGGGAGTATCTTTATAAAAATAAGGTATTTTTATGGCTGCAGGTTTTTCCATTTTTAAGTTTTTTGGTCATCTATATTTTAAAATTGAGAAGCCAAAGGCTAAAAACAGACCTAAGATACGCCCGCAAGCTATCCGCTCCTAAAAAGGCAAGGACAGGCCTGAATAAGGCCAGAAATTATTTATCCCAGGGCCGGAATAAGGAATTTTACGATACGTTGTTTTCAAGTCTCCGGGAATACCTGGGTGACCGATTTCATCTTCCTTCTCAGTCCATCACCATAGATATCATTGATGGAGTCCTAAAACCCAAAGGTGCCTCTATTGAAACATTGAACAAGTTAAAGGATATTTTTAATGATTGCGATACGGCAAGGTACTCCTCTTTAGAATCCAGCGCGGATGATATGAATCTGGCCTTAAGAAAGTTGGAAGAAGTAATTGATTATTTTCAGAAAGCAAAGATATGAAACCGTTATGCCTCGCCAAAGTCGGACACCAAACCTTGTCAGCCGTGCTGCGTAGCGGTGCGATTTATCGCACCTAATAGGAGATTTTCAAATGAAAAGATTATTATTTTGTTTCGCGGCTCTGGTAACAGTATTTTTTAGCGCTGATTCCGCGTTTTGCGCTGAGAATGATTTAAACCATATTTTTAAGGCCGCTAATTCATTCTATCAAGAGGCAAAATACGACCAAGCCATCTTAGAATACGAAAAGATACTTAACCAGGGTTTGCATAGCGGTAATCTCTATTATAATTTGGCCAACTGTTATTTCAAAAAAGGGGAATTAGGCAAAGCGGTGCTCAATTACCAGAGGGCAAAAATCCTTATGCCGGCTGATAGCGATTTGAAGTCAAATTACGATTACGCGCTTTCTCTATTAAATCTGAGCTCCAATGAACTTTATGGGAAACGCTGGGTAAGGTATCTGGATAAGTTGTTTTCGGCCTGGGATATCAATTCTCTGACTATATTTTTATCGCTATTATCCGCGATATTTTTTCTGGCGCTCATTTTAGGCCTATTTCTTGAAAATATGAAGCCGGCCTTAAAAATAATATTGCCGCTCACCGCGGTATTATTTTCATTACTCCTCATTTCTTTTAACCGTAAAATTACCTGCCTGAATAATTCCGCCGTAATAATCAGCCAAGAAGCGCAGTCAAGGTTTGAACCCTTAGAAAGCGCGACTACCTATTTTACCCTTAGCCAGGGAAGCTTGGTTGAGGTTATCGAAACAACCCCTTCCTGGGCCAAAATCCGCCGCCCAGACGGCAAAATCGGCTGGGTTAATCAAGGCTCTCTCGGCCTTGTTTTTGGCAAAAGCAACCGATAAATTACCATCAAAAAGCAAGGAACAATATCATAGGTTCTTCTGCCTCATATGAGGCAAAGATGGGAGCATTCGCGCTATGTGTGCCACAGGCAGATGAGCCAGGTATTCCAGTTTTTGCTGGAAATTTAAAAACTTATTTGACAATAGTATGAAAGATGTTATACTTTAGTAGGAGAAGGAGGTAGATAAAAATGCGTAATACTTTGAAGATTGCCATAAGTTTGCCCAAAGAGGATTTTTATAAGCTGGAGCGCATTCGTAAAAAATTAGGGTTTGCCAGAAGTGCCATTATAGACAAGGCAATCCGCTTTTGGTTAGGCCACCGAGAGCAAGAAGAATTAGTTAAACGTTACCAGGAAGGGTATAAGAAAAAGCCAGAGCCTGTTCAAGAAATAGCAGCAATGGAAAAAGCATCGGCAGAGGCCTTTGCTGAGGAAGATTTACAATGAGGCGCGGGGAGGTCTGGTGGACAGAACAACCCCAGCCTATCGGCAGGCGCCCGGTAGTTTTGCTTTCCCGCGATGAAGCTTACGCGGTGCGCAATGCCGTAACAGTGGCACAGGTTACCATAACCATTCGCGATATTCCCGTGGAAGTGCAGATAAATGAAAAAGACGGCTTACCGCAGCAATGCGTAGTAAATTTAGATACGATTACCACGATTAGAAAGGCAATTCTCACCAAAAGAATCTGCTCGTTAGATTCAAAGAAAGTAGAGCAGATCGACAAGGCAATCAAATTCGCTTTGGCGCTGGAGTAATTTATTCTTCTGGTATGGTTTATTAATCGCTGAATCCGGCGAAAAATAGCCGATAGCTTACCCTATCAAAATATCCTTCCTGTTGTATTCCATCCTTGATATAATACTTTCATGGCTAATCAAAATCCGCCCCTATCTCCCCAGGTAACCATAGTTGAGGCCTCGGCCGGCTCGGGGAAGACTTATTGCCTGGCCGGGCGCTATATCCGGCTGTTGATGAGCGGCAGTCTCGCGGAAATTCCTTTAAAGAGTGTCCTGGCTATAACCTTCTCCAATAAGGCGGCATTTGAGATGAAGGAGAGGATTTTGGAGTTTTTAAAGATGCTGGCCCTGGATAAATTTCCCAGCCCTAAGGACAAGGAGGATTTTTTGTCCTTTATCGGGATGGAGGAAGAGTTTGCCGGCAAAAAGGCCCGCCTGATAATGGATGAGATTGTCCGGGGCTATAACTTCTTTCAGGTCCAGACTATTGACAGCTTTATCAATGCCATACTCTCCGGATGCGCCTTTAAGTTTCATCTTACCTCTGCCTTCAGAATCAAGCATAACTATGCCGATTATCTATCCTATAGTTTAGATAAGTTTATTGACCAAGCCAATAGCGAACCGAAAATTCAGGAGATGTTTTCGGATTTTCTGGAGCAGTATGTCTATTTGGAAAATAAAAAAGGCTGGCTGCCTAAGCCGGATATGCTTTCTTTGCTGGCGAGTTTATTTGTCTTAAGCAATGTTTACGGGATGGGTTTTAAAAGATACGCTAAAGATGCCAAAGACTTGTTAGGTAAGAAAGAGCGCATCGTTAAACTAATGACTGAGTTAAAGAAACAGATGCCCGAGGGCATCAACATGCTGACCTGGGGTAGTTTTATGAATTCCTCAACCTTTAGCGTTTTAGGGGTGGAGAAATTTTTCCTGCCTTTTGCTAAGGATGAGTTCAAGATGAAAAAAGGCTTTCCGGTTGATGAGAGCGCGCTCAGGCTTTGGAAAGAAATCAAGGATGAGATAGCTGAGTTTTATATCTGGAGGGCTTATTCATTATTTAATTGTTATATTGATATCTTTAGCGGAGTGTTGGGGTATATGGAAGATTTGTCCCGGAAGGAGGATGTGCTTTTTCTCCTGGAATTAAACAGCCGCGCCCGTAAGCTTTTTGATGAGGGAGGGATGAATATTCCTGAGCTTTACTATAGGTTAGCCGCCCAATTCCGGCATTTTTTGATTGATGAGTTTCAGGATACGAGTTTATTGCAGTGGGAGAATCTCTTTCCTATGGTGAGCGAGGCGCTTTCTATTGGCGGCTCTTTATTTTATGTGGGAGATAAAAAGCAGGCTATCTATAGATTCCGGGGCGGCGAGGTTTCTTTGATTGACGAGCTTAAAACTAATCTCAGGCAGTTTAATGTCTCAGAGGAACGGTTGAATAAAAATTACCGCAGTCAGAAAGAGATTGTAGAATTTAACAATCAGATTTTTTCCCGGGAAAATCTCCTGGATTTTTTTAGCCAGAGACAAGAGCTGTCCAAAGACTCTTTAGAGTTTACCCAGAGAGATATTGAGGAGATAGCCGGAGTATTCGCCGAGGCGCATCAGGTATATAAAAAAGAGAATACCGCCGGTTTCGTTAAATTTGAGACCATTGAGGCCGAGGATAAGGAAGCGGCCCAAGGCGTAATCAAGGATAAAGTTTTAGATATAGTCGGTAATTTAAAAGAGAGATTTGCCTATAGTGATATAGCCCTGCTGGCCAGGTCTAATGCCGAGGTAGAGTTATTCAGCCTTTGGCTTATCGAGAAAGGTATTCCGGTTGAGTCGGAGAAAACCCTGAATATCCGGGAAAACCCCTATATCAAAGAGCTGGTTTCATTTTTAAAGTTTTTAAACTCACCTATAGATAATCTTTCTTTCGCCTCTTTTATCCTGGGGGATATATTCGCCCGCGCCTGCGGCATTGACCAGCAGTGTATGCATGATTTTATTTTCGGGCTTAATCTTAAGAAAAAGGCCCAGACAAATTATCTTTATATTGAACTGCGCCAAAGTTATCCTGAATTTTGGAGCGCCTTAATTGAGGAGTTTTTTAAGAATGTCGGTTTGGTCCCGCTGTATGAGCTGGTAGTGAGCGTTCTGGCGAAATTTAAGGTGATGGAGAATTTCCCGGAGCACCAGGGATTTTTTATGAAGTTCCTGGAGCTGATTAAGGTCCAGGAAGAAGATAACCAGAATCTCAGCCTTTTTCTGGAATTTTTTGAATCTAATCAGGCGGAGGATCTTTATGTGAATGCGTGCGACTGCGAAGCGGTTAAGGTTTTGACTATTCATAAATCCAAGGGATTAGAATTTGGGGTGGTGGTTATCCCTTTTTTAGAAATAAATATTAAGCCGGGCGCGGGACGGAATAAAAGCGGAGCGTTTACAGTTTATCCTGATCAGGATAAACTGGCCTTAAGCTATTTAGTGAAAGATGAGAGCTTAGATTTCTCCGCGGAGCTAAAGGATAGGTATATTGATGAATATAAAAAGGCGCTTATGGATGAGCTGAATGCCGTGTATGTCGCCTTCACCCGGGCAAAATATGAGCTCTACGCCTTTATCCAGAAAACGGCTTCCCGGGGCAATAATCTGGCCGGCCTGCTTATGCCTTCGGAAAACATAGAAAAGGGGGAGAGGACAAGTTATAAAAATACTAATAATCAGAAACCCCTGGTAAAAAGAAAAATTGCCCTGCCTTGCTATCAGGATTGGATCAGCTTTCTAAAGGATGAGTTTGAGGACGAATCCCTGATTAAAAGACGGCGCGAGTTGATTAAAGGGGATATCCTGCATTTTATTCTTTCCGGTATTGGGAATTTATCCGGACAGGATGTAGAGCGGATTATTTTTAATTCTTTGGCTCAGGCCAAGGCAAAATTTACCTTGAGTTACGATTGGGTTGACTTTGAAAAAAGCCTGAGAAGGATATTAGAAGATAAAAATCTCAAACCTTTCTTTTTCTTAGGGGCCGCACGGGTTTTTCAGGAAAAAGAGCTGGTGGATATGCATGGCCGGACCAGGAGGATAGACCGCCTGATTATCCGCGATGACGAACTCTGGGTTATAGATTATAAGAGCTCTAAGACAGAGGTTTCGGAGTATAAAAAGCAGGTCTTAGAATATACGCGCTTATTGAAAGACCTGTATCCAGGATTAAGCAGTAAGGGATTTATTATTTATTTGGATACTCTAGAGGTGGACACATTCGATGGAAAAGGTAATAAGCTATAGCTTATCCGAAAATTATATTTATAATCTGGCCTCTTTTATTGAGGAAAATTATATCCGCAAGGCCAGGGATATAAGTAATCTCGCCCTGGTATTCGGAGGAAGGCGTCCGGAGTTGTTTTTAAAGAGAGAACTGTCTGCCAGGATAGGCAAGACATTTTTTGGGCCTAAATTTTTCTCTATGGATGAATTTGCCGAGTATGTAGTAGCTAAAAATAAACCTTTTCGCAAAATATCGGACTTGGATAGTTGTTTTCTTATTTACCGGCTGTCCCGGGAAATCGCCCCGGATATCTTAAAGGAAAAAGAAGATTTTTCTTTATTTTTACCCTGGGCCAGAGAGATATTATCTTTCATTGAACAGCTGGATCTGGAGGAGATCAAGCTGATAGAATTAAACCGGATTCAACTGAACGCCTCAATTGGTTATGATGTTCCTCAGAGTATCAATTCCTTGCTGGAGAAAATTACCTTAATCCGGGATGCTTATCATAGTGAGCTTAAAAAGCGCGAGGCCTATACCCGGGGTTTGATTTATCTTTTGGCCTCCGAAGCTGTTAAGGACGCGGATTTTTCCGAGTTCTCCGAGATATTTTTCTGTAATTTGTTTTATCTGCATAAAACTGAAAGCAGGATAGCGGAGGCGCTTTTGGCTAAGGAGAAGGCGGTATTTGTTTTTCAGGGGGATGAGCAGGATTGGCCGGTGCTTAAAAAACTCTCCACCTGCCTGTCTTATCCAATAAAGCCGCGAGCTAACACCTTGGGTGAGGAATGCGAGCTTTGGATGGGGGCGGGTTTTGATCTGCATTCCCAGGTGGGCCTGGCTAGGGATATTCTTAAAGGAATAAAGGATAAGGATAAAACGGTAATTGTCCTGCCTAATCCGGAAAGCTTGATTCCTTTGCTTTCGGAGATTTCCGCGGAGGCGGGAGATTTCAATGTTTCCATAGGCTACCCCTTAAAAAGAAGCCCGGTATATTCACTTTTTGAGTGCGTCTCTAAGGCCCAGGAGACCAAAAAAGCCGAAGGATATTATTATGTTAAGGATTATCTAAGGCTGTTGGCCCATCCTTTAGTGAAGAATTTAAGGCTGGCGGCCAATGAACCTTCGGTAGTTCGGGTGCTCACCCATAAGATTGAAGAAATACTTACCGGCAGGGATAAGACCGCGGTGAGCGGAAGTTTATTTTTTCAGCTTGCGGAGATTGAAGAGCTTAGGGATATCTATGAGTTGACTTTGATTACTCTCAAAGGTATGGATATCTCTATCTCTTATATTGAGTTGAAAAATATCCTTAAGGAGCTGCATCAGCTTTTCTTCTGTTCTTGGGAAGCTCCGGGTAATTTCAGGGATTTTACCTTGAGTTTAGATAATGTTATCGGTATTTTGCTTAATAAAGGATCTTTGGGCAGTTATCCTCTGAATTTAAAAATCTTAGAGAGGATATTTTCTATAAAGGAGGAGCTGGAGTGCTCTGAGTTTGGGCTTGAGGTCTTTAAGCGGGAGGATATGTTTCGTATATTTATGAATAAGCTGGATCATGAAATAACCGCTTTTAGCGGTTCTCCGCTTAAGGGATTGCAGATTCTGGGATTGCTGGAGACCCGTTCGCTTAATTTCGAGAATGTCCTTATCCTGGATGTGAATGAGAATTCTCTGCCCAAGCTTAAAATTTATGAGCCGCTGGTGCCCCGGGAAGTGATGATCAGTTTAGGCCTCAACCGCTTAGAGAAAGAGGAGGAGATTCAACGTTACCAGTTTAAGCGCCTGCTCTCAGGAGCCAAGAAGGTCTATCTTATTTATGAGGAGAGCTCTCAGAAAGAAAAAAGCCGGTTTATCGAAGAATTACTCTGGGAAAGACAGCTGGCTCAAGGCGCGCTTGAGGTTATGGAGATACCCCGGGGCGTCTTTGAGGTCAAGTATCTTTCGGAAAAGGCCAATAAACCTAAGAATAAGAAAATAATGGAGTTTTTAGAAGGGATTGAGTATTCGGCCTCCAGTATCAATACTTATTTAGGCTGTCCGTTAAGGTTTTATTATCAGTATGTGTTAGGCTTAAGAGAAAAAGAGGTTATCAACGAGGAGCCGGAATCCAGCGATGTCGGGGTGTTTATCCACGATTTACTTTATGAGGCCTATTCCGGACTGGTCGGAAAAAAACCGCTGATTAACCAAAGATTTAAAGAGCGTTTTTTCCGGCTTTTAGAAAAGAACTTTGAGGCGGAATTCAAAAGAAAGATGAAGTCGGATGCTTTCATGATTAAGAAGATAATGCGAATCCGGCTGGAAAGGTTTCTGGAGAATGAGGCCAAGCGGGAAGTAGATCAGATTATCGGCCTGGAGTTAGAACTGAAGGATGAGCTGATGATTGATGAGAAGCGCTTCAGGTTTATCTGTCGCTTGGATAGGATAGATAGGTTAAGCGACGGCAGCCTGCTGGTGCTTGATTATAAAACCGCCGGAGCCGAACTGCCTAAAGGCGCGGGCAATCTGCAAGAAGAAGATTTCAGCCGGGAAACGCTCCGGGATACGGTTAAGTCGTTTCAGCTTCCGTTATATCTTTATTTTGCCCAAAAGATATATCCGGGCCAGGATATCAACGCCGCGCTTTACACCCTGAATGACTTAGGAAAAAATCTTGGTCTAAAAGAGCTTTTTAAAAAAGATAAAGGCCTCGAGGTTAAAGAGAAGACTATGCGATTTTATCTTAAGGCCCTGGAGTTTGTAGTGCGGGACATCCTTAATCCCGATATCCCTTTTAGCGCGGATGCCTCAGGATACAATAAATGCGTTTATTGTCAATTTGGATATTTGTGCCGATAGAAAGGTTGAAAAAAGATGAAAAAGATTAATTTTGGGAGTTTTCAAACCAGGCTGACCCTGGCCTTGATAGCCGCGATGTTTTTTGCCGCGGCTATGAGCAATATTTTGATCTATAAGTATGTGCTTAATTCAAAGCTTAACGACCTTAGGGATAAGTTGATGGCTATTGCCCAGACCGGGGCACTTGCCCTGGACGCGGATATATTAATGCAAGTTCCTCTAAAGCGCGAAGGGATGAATACCTCGCAGTATCGGGAAATCGCCGGGAAATTAGAGGAAATCCAAAAGGCAAATTCTCAGATTAAATACATTTATGCCATTACCCGGACCGAAAAAGAGGGCGTCTGGCAGTTTATAGTTGATCCCAGCCCGGCTATGGAAAGAACCCGGCGCCAATGGGCTACTTCTTATCCCGGAGACAGATACAACGCCGCCAGATTTCCGGAGATGCTTAGGGCCTTTGAGGGCCCGTCCGCGGATAAGGAATTAGAGACTGATGAATGGGGAGTTACTTTGTCCGGATACGCGCCGATACGCGATAAGGAGGCAAAGGCGGTCGCGGTATTAGGCGTGGACATTAGCGCGGAGGAGGTCTATCTTATCCAGCAAGAGGCATATAGGCGGCTTTTGTTCATTTTGCTTCTGGGAGTTATTATTTCTTTGCTTCTGGGGATGTTGATTTCCAAAGGAATAACCAAGCCGGTGGAAAAATTGGTAGAAGGGACGCGCCGCGTTTCTCATGGCGATCTTCATTACACGGTTAAAGTCAAAGGGAACGACGAAATAAGCGAACTGGCTGAGTCTTTTAATCAGATGGCCAAGAGCCTGGCTGAATCCCAAGGAAAGCTCCTGGATTATTTCTATCGCGTGGTAGAGTCTTTGGTCCGGGCCTTAGAGGCCAAAGACCCTTATACCAAGGGCCATTCCGAGAGGGTGGCGGATTATGCCCGGAGTATAGCCGTTAAAATGGGGCTTCCTGAGGAGAAGATAAAGATTTTAAGAGAGATAGCTTCTATCCACGATATAGGAAAATTAGGAATCAGCGAAAATATCCTGAATAAAAAGGAAAAATTAACTGATGAAGAGTTAAGGTTAATCCGAAACCATCCCCTCACCGGAGAAGAGATTTTAAAACCCTTGAGGATAAGCGAAGAGATGCTCTCCGCGGTCAGGAGCCATCACGAGCGCCATGACGCCCTGGGTTATCCGGATAAAATAAACGGAGATAATATCAATATCTTCGCGGCAATCGTTTCAGCAGCCGACGCCTACGACGCGATGACCTCCTGCCGGGCCTACCGCAATCCGCTGAGTAAAGAGGAAGCAATACTTGAACTCAAAAAAAACAGCGGCACCCAATTCAACCCCAAAGTAATTGAGGCATTCTTGCAAATTTTAGATTGATAAAGCCAGCGCGTAAACTTTTGAGAAGAATCGTAATCGGTCAGTCAGTGGGGGCAAGTATTTTCTCGTTATTCTCTCTCCTTGTGGGAGAGGTGAGAAATCCTCCCCTTACCAAGGGGAGGCGGGGAGGGGTTAGTCGAGGGGAAAAATTGCGAATTGCCCCTGATAACCGATCGGCGAAGAAGCGGCAGAAACGCTTGCCCGAAACTGTTTTTTGTGGTATATATACCCTATGAAAATTGGAAAAAGTGCTATGTTCGAAGGGTTAAATCTGGCACTTTCCGCCGCAGGCGGATCAGCCTATGGCTGAAAAAATAACTCAAACCTTCGCTCCCAAGGCGAGGGTTTTTTGTTTTTTAGGTGTTTTTTTGTAAATGATAATGGATTCAATGAAAATAAAAAGGAATAGCAATGTTTGAACAGACTTTTAAGAATATTGATGACATTCTCCACAAAGACGCCGGGTGTAGCAGCGAATTGGATTACGTGGAGCAGACCTCTTGGATTCTCTTCCTGAAATATCTGGATGATCTTGAGAAGGATAAGAAAACAGCGGCGAAGCTGGCGGGTAAAACTTACACAGGTATTATCAGCCCGGAGTATCATTGGGAAGTTTGGGCTGTTCCCAAGGGTAAGGACGGCAAGCTTGACCACCACAAGGCCCTCGGCGGCGATGACTTGAAAGATTTCGTTGACCACAAGTTATTTCCTTACCTGAAAAAGTTTAAAACTAATGCTGAAAGCGCCGATACCATCGAATATAAGATTGGCGAGATCTTTAACGAGCTTAAAAACAAAATCCAGAGTGGCTATAACCTCCGAGAGGTCATTAATTTAATAGACGAACTGCGTTTTCGCTCCCATGCTGAAAAACATGAGATGTCGCATCTATATGAAGCTAAGATCAAGAATATGGGCAACGCGGGCAGAAACGGCGGCGAGTATTACACGCCCCGGCCGCTGATCAAGACGATTGTGAAAGTGGTCGCGCCGGAGATCGGAAACAAGATCTATGACGGCGCAGTCGGTTCGGCAGGATTCTTGTGCGAAGCCTTTGAATACCTCAAAACCAGTAAGAACCTGACCACCAAAGACGCTGATGTTCTACAGAAGAAAACCTTCTATGGTAAAGAGAAGAAATCGCTCGCCTATATCATTGGCACGATGAATATGATTTTGCATGGGATTGAAGCGCCCAATATTGTGCATACCAACACGCTGGCTGAAAACCTGGCGGACATTCAGGAGAAAGACCGCTATGACATAGTCCTGGCCAATCCGCCATTTGGCGGCAAGGAACGCGCCGAAGTCCAGCAGAATTTTCCCATTAAAACCGGCGAGACCGCGTTTCTTTTTCTCCAGCACTTCATCAAGATTTTGAAGGCTGGAGGCCGGGCGGGTGTGGTTATTAAGAATACCTTCCTTTCCAATACCGACAATGCTTCCATTAGTTTGCGCAAATTGCTTATTGAAAGCTGTAATCTGCATACAGTGCTTGATTTACCCGGAGGCACTTTTACCGGCGCCGGCGTTAAAACCGTAGTGCTCTTTTTTGAAAAAGGCGCGCCCACGGGCAAGGTCTGGTTTTATCAGCTTAATCTGGAGCGTAACCTGGGCAAGACTAATCCGCTCAACGAAAACGACCTGGTGGAGTTTATAAAATTACAGAGAACAAAAGCTGATTCGCCAAACTCCTGGTCGGTTAACGCGGCTGATGTGGATACCACCACTTATGACCTGTCGGTAAAGAATCCGCGTAAGAAGGTTGAAACAGCGCTGCGTGAACCGGGAAAAATTCTGGACGAGATGAAAGCGCTGGATGAAGAAGCAGCGGGAATCATTAAGAAAATCAAGGGGATATTATGAAACTTTCATGCCCCGCCGAAGGCGTGGCACCAATAAGGATGAAAATACTTTTGTCATTGTCCAGCTTGACCGGACAATCCAGATTATCTGGATTCCCGCTTTCGCGGGAATGACATTGAAAAATCGATTAAAAAAAGAGGGAAGTGAGGTCGTCACAAAATGTGACCAACTGAAAATGGAAGCAGCAGGGATTTTGCAAAAAATCGGGGAATTGGTGTGAAATATAATCCCGAAATACATCATCGGCGATCAATCCGATTAAAAGGATATGATTATTCCTAAAATGGTGCATATTTTATAACCATTTGCGCGCAGAACCGCGCATGTTTATTCGGGGATATTGAACATGGGGAAATAATTTTAAATGGATATGGCGAAATTATAAAATTCACATGGTTTGATTTAAAAAATCATAATGTTAATGTTTCATTGGATTATTTCGATGTTATGCCGAATCATGTTCATGGGATTGTCATCATAACGAATAATGAAACCATTGTAGGGGTCGTAGGGGCAGGTTCTAAACCTGCCCTAACCTCTGCCCCAATAAAAACCGGCCCCATTGGCATAGGGGCGGGTTTAGAACCCGCCCCTACGGCGGGATATGGATTGTCGGAGATTGTGCGTCAATTCAAAACATTTTCCGCAAAACGGATTAACAGGTTACGCGATACACTCGCCGTCGCTATATGGCAACGGAATTATTATGAACATATTATTAGAAACGAACAATCATTGGAAGAAATCCGCGAATATATCATCAATAATCCATACAATTGGAAACAGGATGAATTGTTTTCGAAAACAATATGAAAAATAATTGGCAAACAAAAAAAATTGGGGAGGTTTGTGAGATAATTAATGGTGGAACGCCAGATACTAAGATTGCTAAATTTTGGGGTGGTGAGCATTTATGGATAACCCCCAAAGATATGGGAAAGCTTGATGACATCTACGTGGATGATACAGGTAGGAAAATAACCGACGCTGGGTTGAAAAATTCTTCTGCAAAAATTCTTCCTGTAAACTCAATAATTCTTTCGTCAAGGGCGCCTATTGGGCATTTGGCAATTAACACAAAGGAAATTGCAACCAATCAAGGCTGCAAAGGGATTGTTCCGAAAAAAGGATTAGCAGCGTTATTTCTTTTCTACTTTTTGAAGAATTCGGTTGAGTTGTTGAATAGTCTGGGAAGCGGAACAACATTCAAAGAGCTATCTGGTTCAAAGTTGGCAGAAGTTCGAATTCCCCTTCCCCCGCTCCCCGAACAACAGTGCATCGTTGCCATTCTGGATAAGGCTTTTGGCGCCATCACCAAGGCAAAAGAAAACGCTGAAAAGAATCTGCAAAACGCCCGCGAGCTTTTTGAGTCGTATTTGCAGAGCGTCTTTGCTAATCCGGGTGATGGGTGGGAAGAGAGGAAGTTAGGGGAAATTGCGAATATCGAGTATGGATTCACTGATAAAGCAAAGGACATAGGTGATTATAGGTATATTAGGATTACAGATATTGATAAGAACGGGAATTTAGAAAAAGAAAATAAGGTATTTATTAATTTTTCAGAAGAAACCAAGAAATTTTTGTTAAAAGATGGGGATTTATTAATGGTTCGAACAGGGGCAACCTATGCGAAAGTATTGTTATATCAAAATTTTGAGAAATCTGTTTTTGCTTCTTATTTGATTAGGATTAGTTTTAAAATTAATATTATTAATAAACTTTATTGGTATTTCTCGAAATCAAGAATTTATTGGGATCAGGCTCACAAATTATCTTCGGGATCTGCACAGCCACAATTTAATGGCGGAGTACTAAAAGAGCTTATTTTTTACTTCCCTAAATCCCTTCATGACCAAAAATCCATCGTTAGCAAACTCGACGCGCTTTCTACCGAAACCAAAAAGCTCGAAGCCATCTACCGGCAAAAACTCGTCGATCTGGACGAACTGAAAAAATCGGTATTGCAAAAAGCGTTTAATGGAGATATTTGATACTGGATTCCCGCCTTTGCGGGAAGGACAGAAGAAGTCTTTAATAGGGGAGTTGTAGCTCAAAACCGTGAAATTAGCTATTTTTTTGCAATTCTTCACGATTATATTGACAAAAGAGTGAAAGAGTTTATACTGTAACTATGGCAAAAATATTACATGTTTTTAACTCAATCAATCGCTTAAGAGAGCGGTATTATATTGCGTCTGCCGGTAAAGAATCGCTTCTAAACTTATTGAGTGAAACGGAGGTTGCCGAGCAAGTATATAACTCCAACGCCATCGAGAACAGCACTCTCACTCTTGAAGAAACAGAGAAAATTCTTTTGCAAATAAATTTAGATAGATACATCACTGAAAGAGAAATTTTTGAAGCAAAAAACCTCGCGCGGGTAGTTTCTTATATCAATACAAAAGCCAAAGAACAAGAGCTTACTCTTGAGGTCATTCTGTCGCTTCACAAAATGCTTATAGCGAATATTCGGGATGATATAGCCGGCAGATTTCGTAAGGATGGCGAGTGGGTCAGGGTTGCAAACCACATAGCGCCGGACCCCAAAGAAGTAGTAGGAAAATTGGAAAAAATGCTTGCAGGGTATAACGCACACAGCCGCGAAAATATTATAAAACGTATTGCGCTGCTGCATCTTACTTTTGAGCATATCCACCCATTTATTGATGGCAATGGCCGCATTGGACGAGTAATAAATAATTATTTGCTTATACGGGAAGGTTTTGTGCCGGTGAATATTAAATTTATTGATAGGAAAATGTATTACGAGGCGTTTAAGGAGTTTGGCGAAAAAGGCACTGCCAAAATCATGGAGGAAATAGTCGGCAAAGCGCTTACGAATAGTTACCATAAGAGGCTTGCGTATCTGGAAGGCGCGCGCATCATGACGCTTGCTGAATATGCAAAAAAGAATAAAGTATCACACTCTAATTTGATAAATAAAGCAAATCGCCAAACCATAGAAGCTTTTTTTGAAAAAGGCGTTTGGAAAATTGGAGATTACAAACCATGAACGAAGCGGAACACATCTATTCAAAGATAAAAGCCATCATCAGACAGGGCGAAGGGGCGCGGATTGAGTTCAAGGAGTGTAATACTGCCCTCAACAAAGATATTTACGAGACAGTGTGCGCTTTCCTGAACCGTTCCGGCGGCGAGCTTCTGCTTGGCGTTAGAGATGACGGCGTGATAACCGGCATAGACCAAGAGTGCATCCACCAGATCAAAAATGATTTTTCGACAGCCGTCAATAATCCCCAGAAAATCAGCCCGTCGTTTTATCTCTCGCTGGATGAGGCCGTAATTGACGGGAAAACCATTCTCTACATTTACATCCCCGAAAGTTCCCAGGTTCACCGCTGTAACGGGAAAATATACGACCGGAATGAAGACGGCGATTTCAATATCACGGATAACCACAACCTTATATCCGCGCTTTACCTGCGAAAGCAGGTCAGTTATTCAGAAAACACTATTTACCCGCATGCTGAACTTGCCGATCTGCGGTCTGATGTTATAGCGAGAGTCCGGAAAATGGCTTCACTCCAGTCGGAGAACCACCCATGGGGATCTATGAGTGACCTTGATCTTTTGAGAAGCGCGCAGTTGTATAAGAAGGATTTTCAAACCGGGAAAGATGGTTTTACGCTTGCCGCGATACTGCTCTTTGGAAAAGACGAGACCATTCTATCGGTAGTACCGCATTTCAGAATCGATGCCATTCTGAGACGGGACAATATCGACCGCTATGATGACCGTGACGATATTCGCACTAATCTCATCGAAAGTTATGACCGCCTGCTGCGATTTGGAGAAAAACATCTGAACGATCCCTTTTATCTGGAAAATGACCAGAGGATAAGCCTGCGCGGCCACATTTTACGGGAAGTAATCAGCAATATTCTGATCCACCGTGAGTATGCCAACGCGTTTCCAGCCAAGTTTATCATTGATAGAGAAAAACTCTCCACGGAGAACAGCAATAAACCTCACGGGCATGGCATGATTGATCCGTCGCATTTTACTCCTTATCCAAAAAATCCTTCTATTGCGCGATTGTTCAGGGAAATTGGAAGGGCGGATGAGCTTGGGTCTGGTGTTCGGAACCTGTTTAAGTATTGCAAGGCCTATTGCGGCCACGATCCGCAACTTATAGAACAGGATATTTTCAAATTTATCCTACCGCTTACCATGGAAGTCGCCCCGCAAGCTACCGAGCAAGCTACCGAGCAAGCTGAACGAACAACGAAAATCTTAGAATTTTGCAGGACTGAAAAATCTACTAGTGAAATTATGGAGTATCTTGGATTAACACACAGGGAGCACTTCCGTTCAGAAATATTAAACCCGCTTCTTGAGCAGGCTTTGCTGCACCCGACCATACCCGATAAACTGACAAGCCCGAAACAGAAGTATTGCTCTGCAAAGAAACGAGAGAACCTATGAACGAAGCTGAAACCAGAGCGGAATATATTGACCCTAAGCTGAAAGCCAGCGGATGGGGTATCGTGGAAGGCACAAAAGTTTTGCGGGAATATAAAATCACCGCTGGAAAAATCCAAACTGGCGGAGGCCGCGCCAAACCCTTGATTGCTGATTATGTGCTGGTATATCAGGGTCGTAAGCTTGCTGTCATTGAAGCCAAGAGCGATGAACTTGAAGTCGGCGAGGGTGTGGCCCAAGCCAAGAACTATGCCGAAATGATGCATCTTGATACGACTTATGCCAGTAATGGCAATTGATACGACTTAAGGAGAAAAGGGGTCAAGGAGAAAAGGGGTCACACCTATTTTCTAAGAGCACCTAAAAAGTAAAAAAGGGACAGCTTGATCATTTTTAGAGTGATGAATATTACGTGGTATAGTTAAATAAGGGGAGGGTATATGAAGAAAATTATTCTTGTTTTAATGTTTTTATGTGTAAGTATTGTTTTTTATCCGAATCGTATTTTAAAAGCTGAACCAGCTTCAAATGAATTGCAGCATGGCAGGTATGTTCTGATAATGCAAAACGGCAGGGCAATAGCAAATACGAGGGTTCCGGCTATTATTTTAGATAGCTATAAGGGCATAATCTGGACTTGTCAGAATTTACAAGATGGGAATCCTTTGTGGGTTAAAACAGATTTAGGAAAACAGGAAAACAATCCGCAGGAAAAAAAGAAATATATAGTAAGAATGCTGGAATGGCAGGATTCCGACTTGAGAATGCCAGCAGTTGTTCTGGATATTGAAGAAGGTGTAGTCTGGAATTGCCCCAATATAGTAGATGGTAAGGCAACTTGGATAGAAAAAGATTTAAAGAAGGACTCGCCTAATAAATGAAGCGAATAAGGTGTCGTTATATTTTTATTATTTTCTTTATTTCTGCCATGTTGATAGGCTGTGCTTCTACAGGTGCTTCTCACAGAGATGCCAGTGGAGTTTTAAAGACTAAAACAAGAACAAATGCCGGAGTTTATAAGGGGGATAGATAAGTTATTTATATTGAGGGAAAGCTGTCTGTAGGGCAAAGTTTTGTAGTAGTTATAATCAATTCTCATGGGTTGTAAAAATCCGCAAAATCCGGCGACACAATACTAATTGTTTGACAGAGATAGGTGAAATTATAACCCGCTACTACTTTTAAATGGTCACGCGCCAGGCATCATATCTTAAGATAGATCTCAAGGAGTAAGAGGCAGGGCGTAAGAAGAAAGAGAAATACGCATTGTGTCCCTTGATTTTGGGGGAGGCATGGGGAAAAAACTACAAAATGGAATGGAAAATATGTGTGGACAAAGTGTGTACTTTATGGTATATTTTAAATAGGAGGAAAAACCATGGTAACAATACAGAAAAATAAAAGAATCGATTTACGCGTCGCGAATTCGTCAAAAAATCTTCTTATTTACGCGGCTAATCTTCGGCGAAAGAAATTATCCGCTTTTATTCTTGATAGTGCTTTAAAAGAAGCGGAGGAATTAGTAGCAAGCAGGACTAATTTTCAATTATCAAAACAACAATGGGAAGCTTTTTGTTCTGCTTTGGATAGCCCAGCCCGGGAAATCCCAAAATTAAAAAAGCTTTTTACAGGGACTGATATTCGTAATGCGCAAAAATCTTCCTTTTAATGCCCCGGAGCTTTTACAAGATTTTCATATAACCGATAATTTTGACTGTGGTGAGGAAAATCTTAATTCTTATCTGCAAAGATTCGCGCTTATTAATAATCAGAGCGATTCTTCCCGAATATATGTAATATCAAAAGATAACCGGGTTATCGGATATTATACGCTAACCCCGGGTTCTGTAAGTAAGGAAGAAAGTCCGGCCCGCATTGGTAAAGGGCTGGCTAATCACCCTATACCTATAATTATTCTCGCGCGTTTAGCTGTAGATAAAACTGAAAAAAATACCGGGAAAGGTAAAAGTTTATTAAAAGACGCGTTACTACGTATTGTCAACGCTGCTGATATTATCGGTGGAAGAGCTGTCCTGGTGCATGCTAAAAACAAACAAGCTAAGTCTTTTTATGAGCATTTTGGCTTTGAGCCATCCCCTATTGATCAATTTCACCTATACCTCCTGCTAAAAGATATTAAAAAAACTTTGATTATACAAAATTAATGCGCATAAGCTTTTTATTTTCGTTGCGTCGGAGTAAAAAAAGGATATAATAGGCTTAATGGAGGTGTTATATGTTTGGATTAGGGACTCAGGAGTTAATTTGGATTTTTCTTATTCTTTTGCTTCTTTTTGGTGCGGCAAAGCTTCCCGGTTTAGGCAAGGCAATCGGCAAGACCATCTCGGAGTTTAAAAAGGGCATGCGCGAGGTGGAGTCTACCCCTGAAAAGGAAGAAAAGAAGGAAACAAATCCTCAGATTACCAGTAAGAAGTAATGCCGGATAATGAATTTACCTTAGTTGAGCATTTGGATGAACTAAGGAAAAGGATAATTTATTGTCTGATCCCCTTTGTCATCTGCGCGGTAGCCAGCCTTCCCTTTGCCAGGAGTATCCTTGATTTTTTAAGGTTTCCCGCCTCCGGTTTGATTGAGAAATTAGCTTTTTTCAGCCCCCAGGAAGTGGCATTAGTCTATGGCAAAATATCCCTCGTTACCGCGCTGATTCTATCTCTCCCTATAATTTTTTACCATCTTTGGAAGTTTATCTCTCCGGCCTTAGAAGAAAAACAAAAACTGTATATCTCTAGTTTTATTTTTTGGGCTTCTTTGGCTTTCTTATGCGGGGCGGTATTCGGCTATCTGCTTCTTGTTCCCTTTTCCCTGAAATTTCTCCTTGCTTTGGCCGGAGCTGACCTTCAGCCGGTGATTTCCCTAAGCAAATATATCTCGTTTATTCTGGCTCTGACTGTCGGCTCGGCAATAGCCTTTGAGATGCCGGTTCTGGTCTGGTTGTTGAACCGGATGGGGATAGTCAATCATCGGTTCTTACGAGAGAAACGCAGATATGTGATTATCGGGATATTTGTTTTTTCCGCTGTCATTACTCCTACCACCGACCCTTTTAATATGACCCTTTTGGCCTTGCCTATGATTGTCCTTTATGAGATAAGCATCTGGATCGCGCGGTGGAATGAGCGGCAGAAGCCTGAGGCGCAAGGTGAAAGCGCGTAACGGTATTTCTTGTAAGGTTAAGCCGCGTTTACGAGGGCGAGCCTTGTTAAAAGCCAAGGTAAACGCGATAATATTGGCCGGCGGCAAGAATTCCAGAATGGGGGGAGAAGATAAGGCATTTCTGGAGATAGAAGGCAGGCCGATCATAGAGAGGCTTATAGGCACCTTAAGGCCTTTAGTTAAAGAAATAATAGTCGTTACTAACAGCCCGAAAAAATATAGTGCTTATTCAGTGAGAATAGTTGAAGATGAAATTCCGGGTCAGGGGCCGTTGATGGGGATATATTCCGGGCTTAAAGGTTCTTCGGCGCGCTATAATTTCGTGGTTGCCTGCGACATGCCATTTTTGTCGGAAGCGCTGATAGAGTATATGATTAAGATTAAGGATGCCTATGATGTGGTAGTGCCGGAAATAGAGGAAAAATACCATCCTTTGTTCGGTCTTTACAGTAAAAATTGCCTGCCGGTCATCCGAAAGCGGCTTAAAGAGAATAGGCTTAATGTCCGCGGCATCTTTCCCGAATTAAAGTGCCGGTTCATAAGCAAAGAAGACGCGAGAATATTTGATAGGGATTTATCGTCTTTAATGAATGTGAATACTAAAGAAGAGCTCAGCCGTATAAAGCCGCGTCTATGATGAAAAGAGTTTTAACCACTTGTCCTTATTGCGGGGTAGGGTGTAATTTCTACCTTGATGTCCGGGATAGCCGAATTGTCGGTATTATTCCTTCCAAGTCCAATTCCGTTTCCCAGGGCCGGCTCTGTGTTAAGGGTTGGCACGCCCACGAACCCATACAGCATCCGGATCGGCTGAAGAAACCCTTGATTAAAGAAAACGGCAAATTTAAGGAAGTCTCCTGGGATTTTGCCCTGGATTATGTCGCCGGACGATTAAAAGAGATAAAAGATAAATACGGCCCGGATTCTCTGGCAGTCTGCACCTCGGCCCGCTGTACCAATGAAGAGAATTTCCTGATGATGAAGTTCGCCCGGGCGGTTTTAGGCACTAATAATGTTGACCACTGTGCCCGCACCTGCCATTCGGCAACCGTATCCGGTTTAAACCAGTCCTTTGGCTCCGGGGCCAGCACCAATTCCTATGATGAGCTTCCATTTATGGATTGTATTCTGATTATCGGCTCAAATCCTACCGAGGCCCATCCCATAGCCGGCTGGCGGGTGCGCACGGCTATAGATAACGGCGCGAAGATTATCGTTTGCGACCCCCGGAAGATTTTACCTGCCGAGGATGCCAGTGTTTTTATTCAGCAATTTCCGGGATCAGATATTGCCCTGATCAACGCGATGATAAATTATATTGTTACGGAAAATTTACACGATAAAGAATTTATTCAACAACGGACAGAAGGTTTTAATGAGCTTTGGGAGGCAGTGAAGGATTGTTCCCCGGAATCAGTAAAGGATATTACCGGGGTTGAACCGGCGCTTATCAAGAAAGCGGCCCAGCTTTATGCCGTCAGTAAGAAAGCCTGCATAATGTATTCTCTGGGGATGACCGAGCATACCGTAGGCACGGATAATGTGATTGCTATGGCTAATTTGGCAATGGTCTGCGGCCAGGTGGGCAAGGAATTCTCCGGGATATACCCGATGCGCGGGCAAAACAATGTCCAGGGCGCCTGTGATATTGGGGCCCTGCCGAATGTCTATTCCGGGTATCAGCCGGTTACCGATGAAACCGCGCGTAAGAAGTTTGAGAAGGCCTGGGGAGTGAGTTTGCCAAAAGAAAAAGGCCTTACCCTGACCGATATGATGTATAAGGCCATAGAGGGTAAGCTTAAATGTTTCTACATAATCGGTGAGGATCAAATCCGCACTGATCCCAACAGCCATTGGATTGAGAAGGCTTTAGACAGTTTAGAGTTTTTGGTGGTTCAGGAAATATTTATGAGCGATACCGCTAAAAAAGCGGATGTAGTTTTGCCCGGGGCTTCTTTCGCTGAGAAAGAAGGTACCTTTACCTGTGCTGAGCGTAGGTTCCAGCGGGTAAGAAAGGCCATAGAGCCGATTGCCGGAAAAACCGATGGTGAAATTATCTGTGAAATTGCCAAACGTTTGGGTTACGCGATGGAAGATAATCCGTCTAAAGTCTGCGATGAAATGGCTTCCTTGACTCCGCTTTTCTCCGGAGTAAGTTTTGATAGATTAGAAGACAATGGCTTGCAATGGCCGGTGCATTCTAAGGAGCATCCCGGGACGCCGGTGGTGCACTTAGAGAAATTTATCCGGGGCCTGGGAAAATTAATTCCGGTCAAACATAAACCGCCCGCGGAAATCCCTGATGGTGAGTATCCTTTTATCCTGACCACCGGCAGGATGCTTTTTCACTATAATACCGGCACCATGACCCGTAGGACCGCGAATCTCAATAGGGAATACCCGCGAAACTTTGTCCAGATAAACTCGACTGACGCCCAAAGGTTAGGGATAAAAAATAAGTTAAGGGTTCGGGTGAAAACGCGCAGGGGAGAATTGGAGGTGTCCGCGGAAGTTACGGATAAGATTAAGGCCGGGGTAATCTGGATGCCTTTTCATTTCAGCGAAGCGCCGACCAATGTCTTAACCAACAACGCCTTTGACCCGGTCTGCCGGATAGGCGAATACAAGGCCTGCGCGGCGAGGGTGGAAAAAGTAAATAGCTGAGATAGTTAATGGTTTTCCCGCCCAGCGATTAAATTAGAGGCGGGATCCCGCTTTGCGGGAATAGTTTATAGCTAATGGAAAAATTATTTATTACCAAAGAAAATCTAAAAGTTCTTATCGCGAGTCTCAAGAAAGACTGCGCTGAATTTATCGCGCCCCGATATGAGCATTTGGATGATATTGTTTTGGGCGATACCAAGGCCGACGGTAGAGAGCTTTTGAATTATGAGGGGAATTCGGTTATTTCTCCGCGGGCATTTTTACTGCCCCAGACCGAGGAGCTTTTTGAGATAAAATCAGCGAAAAACAGTGAATTCATAGCAGTGGAGGATAAGAAGAAACGGATATTTTACGGGGTGCGGCCTTGCGATATTAAGGCCTTAAAACTGATGGAGGAGTTTTTTATCGGCGGGGAGTTTGAGGATAAACCCTATAAAGAAAAATTCAGGAATTCGGTATTTATTACCCTGAGTTGTATTAAGAAATGTTCGCCGGAGTCATTTTGTTTTGAGATGGGCTCCGGGCCTTTTGCCAAAGAAGGGTTTGATTTGCAGCTAACTCCTTTAAACCGGGGATTTCTGGTTGAGATTGGTTCAAAAAAGGGGAGTCAGGTAATTCGTAAGCATAAAAAGTTATTTTCTAAGGCCAAGCCTGAAGATGAAAAAGAGGTTAGAACCTTGTCGCTAAATTTTACCAAGGGAAAGAAGAGAATAAATTATAAAAGGCTGGCCAGGATAATGCGGGAAAATAAAGTCCAAGAATCTATCTGGGACGATATTGGCCAGCGCTGTGTAGTCTGTTCCGGGTGCGTAACCTTATGCCCAACCTGTAGCTGCTTTAGCATTCAAGACAGATTAAGCGGTGCTCAAGGTTCGCGTTTTAGGTATTGCGACGGTTGTGTCTATGCCGGGTTCACCCGGATGGCCGGCGGCAGCACGCCTTTTCCGGAACATAAAGACCACATCCGCCGGTTCTTTGAGCATAAACTGAATATTGATACCCAGCGCTACGGTGTTTCCAGCTGTGTCGGCTGCGGCCGCTGTATCCAAACCTGTCCGGGCAATATCAGCATAAGGAAGTTTATTGAACAGGCAGTTGATGGTTCATAACGGAAGAGTTTATGGCAAAGACAAGAAATGAATATCTGCCTGAAAAGGCAGTAATTGAGCGTATTATTGAGGAGTCCGCGGATACCAAAACCTTTACCTTGAGGCTTGTTGATAAAGGTAAATTAAGCTATAAGCCGGGGCAGTTTTTGATGTTGTCCTTGCCGGGGTATGGCGAGGCGCCGTTTACCTTTGCCTCAGCCCCAAGAAAGGATGGGCGATTTGAAATCTCGGTGAGGAGGGTGGGCTCGCTTACGGAGGCTTTGCACAAGCTGAAAGAAAAAGATGTTGTTGGGGTGCGCGGACCTTATGGCAATTGGTTTGCGCTGGAGAAGTTGAAAAAGAAGGACATTCTGTTTATTGCCGGCGGTTGCGGAATCGCCCCTTTGCGTTCGCTGATTCAGTATGTACTAAAAAACAAAAAAAACTATGGCATGGTTGAGGTTATCTACGGTTGCCGCGCGCCAAAAGACATATTTTATAAGGATGAAGTAAAGGCATGGGGACAGAGTAAAAACAGCGCTGTGCATCTTACCGTGGATGAGCCTGACGCGGCCTGGGCCGGGGCTTGTGGGGTTGTCTGCGTATTACTGCCGAAAATCAAGGTTAATCCTAAGACGACAATGGTATTTTTATGCGGGCCGTCAGTAATGGTTAAATTTGCTATTAGGGATATAGTGAAGTTAGGATTTAAAGAGCAAAATATCTATGCCTCGCTTGAACGCTATATGAAATGCGGTATCGGTAAATGTGGCCATTGTTATGTAAAAGGGAAATATGTCTGCACCGACGGCCCGAACTTTTCTTATGCCGAAATGAAGAAGCTGGGGATTGAAAGTTAATGCGGATTATTACGGTTTCCGGCGCGCAGAGCGGGGTGGGAAAAACCAAGGTGGTTGAGATATTGCTGCGCTTGTGTAAAGGCTGGTCCGCGCTTAAGGTTACGGTTACCCATCGCGCGGGAAAATGCCCAGTACATAAGGAAAACGATTGCCGTGCTTGCGATGAATTAAAGGATGATTTTTCAATTATAAGCAATAAGAAAATTATTGAAACTAAAGGTAAAGACACCGCGCGGTTTAAAGGAGCCGGCGCTCAAAAGGTGCTTTGGCTTAAATCAAGGCCGCAAGCTCTGGGGGAGGGCTTGAAAGAAGCTATTCCCTTGTTCAAAAAGGCAAAAGGCTTGATTATTGAAAGCAACAGTGTCCTTAAGCACCTAAAGCCCGATTTGGCGTTATTCGTTAAAAACAAGAATTCGGTCTTTAAGCCATCAGCAAGAGAGATAATAAATAAAATTGATTTAGTGGTTACTCTGTGATATAGTAAAAATACTCCGAGCCTTTAAGCCTAGAGTCAAAAGTTGATATGGCTTAAAGGCCGATTCCCCTGGGCGGGAAACTATTCTTTAAAGAGAATAGAAGGGTAGAGAAAGAAATGACTCTGCCTCCCTTGTTTTTGGAAAGGAGTAAGCTTAAGACTTAAGCCAACTTTTCCAAATATACGGGAAGTTGGTTTTTTGTTTAGAAAACCCGTTCCAAACCCGCATTGGAATTGGGTAAAAGATAATGATAGATAAATTTAACCGTAAAATAAATTATTTACGCGTTTCTGTTACTGATAGATGTAACTTGCGTTGTGTCTATTGTATGCCGGAGCAAGGCATTGTTCATAAACAGCCCGCGGATATTTTATCTTTTGAGCAGATTTATAAAATTGTTAAAGCGGCAATAGGCTTAGGTATTGAAAAAGTCAGGATTACCGGGGGCGAGCCGTTAGTAAGAAAAGATTTGCCGCTGCTTATCCGCAAGCTAAGGGTAATAGACGGTTTGAAGGAAATTTGCCTCACTACCAACGGCATATACCTTAGTGAATACGCCGCCGACCTCAAGAGCGCGGGATTGGATAGGATTAATGTTAGTTTAGATAGTTTGAACTCAAGCCGATTCCAGGAGATAACCCGCGGCGGAAGTTTAGACGCGGTGCTTAAAGGCATTGATACCGCGCTGGCGGAGGGATTGTCAGCGCTTAAAATCAATGTCGTCCTGCTGAAGGATTTTAACAGCGATGAAGTCCTTGATTTCGCTTCTTTGACAAAAACAAAACCGCTTCAGGTGAGGTTTATTGAATATATGCCTACGGCAACAAATTATTTTTCTTATGATAAGAGTTTCTTCAGTGCCCAAACCGCGAAAACCATCTGTAGCAGTCTGGGAGAGCTTGCCCCCGTAGACAGTAGAAAGATAGAAGCCGCTAGAATTTTCAGGATTAAAGGATTTTGGGGAACTGTAGGCTTTATTTCGCCTATCAGTCAGCCGTTTTGCGCCTCGTGTAATAAGCTAAGGCTCACCTCTGATGGTAGATTGAGGGTGTGCTTACATTCCGCGAAAACAGTTAATTTAAGGGAGGCAGTAGAAGTGAGCGAGGAAAAGACAGCTTCTCTGATAAGAGAGGCGGTGTTTTTGAAGCCGCATTCGCATAATCTTAGGGAGAAAGATAATCTTGATGAATTTGGTTTTGAAAAGGACAATTTCAGCATGTGCCAGATTGGAGGATAAGATGAATAAAGAGCTGCCTGAATTTTTACAAGAAGTAATTAATAAATATCCGGGCCTTTGGGAAAGTTATGAAGGCTTAGGTAAGGCTGTGAGTTCAGTTAAAGGATTGGATGAACGCAATCAGCGTCTGGTGAAACTGGGCATTGCCATTGGCTCAAAGATGGAAGGGGCAGTGCATTCGCATACCCGTAAGTGTAAGAAGGCCGGTATCAGTGATGATGAAATATATCACTGCGCTCTTCTGGGTATCACGACTATCGGCTGGCCTTCGGCAATAGCCGCGTTATCCTGGATTAATGATGTGTTAAAAGGCCTTAAGGCGTCAAAGCGCGGGTAAATGAGTCAAAATACGGATAATATAATTCAGGATATATTTTCGCGTATTCCTAAAACGTATGATTTGATAAATCGTATCCTGACCTTAGGCCTGGATGTTTCCTGGCGCGAAAACGCGGCAAAAATAGCATCTCAAGGCGGCGGCGAAAAGTGGCTGGATATTTGTAGCGGCACCGGAGATATGGCGGGTGCTTTGGCCAGGGCGGCTAAACCGCGCGTAAAGATTATTGGCGTAGACTTTTGCTTTCCTATGCTTGCTCAGGCAGTTAAAAAGCCTGAATATTCCAGGATTTCTTTTTGTGTTTCTGACGCCGGAAGCCTGCCTTTCGCGGATAATACCTTTGATGTTATTACTATCGCCTTTGCTACCCGTAACCTTAATAGCAGTCAGGATATATTGCTTCAACGTTTTCGCGAATTCCGCCGGGTCCTGAAACCGGGAGGCCGGTTTATTAATCTGGAAACTAGCCAGCCAAAACTAGCCTTGTTGAGAAAGCTGGTTCATTTTTACATATGGCTGATGGTCAAGCCTATTGGATATCTGATTTCCGGCTCAAAAACGGCTTACGGCTATCTCGCGTGGACAATCCCGCGCTTTTTCAGCGCGGAAGACTTAGCCGGAGTTATGTATCGCGCGGGATTTAAAAAAATTGATTTTATGCTCTTTAGCTTTGGCGTCGCGGCAGTGCATATCGCGATAAAATGAGAGAAGGACAGTAAGCTATGAAAATGATAGATGTTTCAGCCAAGAAAATAACGGAAAGAGAAGCAATTGCCGAAGGGGAAATTTATCTAAAATCTGAAGTAATCGGGTTAATCCAGGAAAAAAAAATACCCAAAGGTGATGTCCTGGAGGCGGCTAAGATTGCCGGGATATTCGCGGCCAAGAAGACCCCGGAAATCATTCCCCTGTGCCATCCCATTCCGATAGAGTCCGCGGAGCTCGAGTTTTATTTAGAAAAAGATAAGATAAGAATAGTTTCGGCCATCAAAGGAAGCGCTAAGACCGGCTTTGAGATGGAGGCGCTCAGCGCGGTTACCGCCGCGGCATTGACTATATACGATATGTGCAAGCCTCTGGATAAGGATATGGAGATATCGCGGATTAGGCTGATCAAGAAAACCGGCGGCAAGAGCGGAACGTATGTCAGAAAGTAACCAGAAACCAGTAACCAGTAACCAGAGAGGCAGAATATTGGCAATCTCTGTCTCGGACAAAAAAGGGGTTAGAAAAACAAATGTAAATTCCGCGGTATTAGAAGAGGATTTTGGAATTGTGGGGGACGCCCATGCCGGCACCAAAAACCGGCAGGTGAGCCTCTTGGCGCAGGAGTCAATTGAGAAGATGAAAGCCAAAGGCCTGAAAGTTAAAGCCGGGGATTTTGCCGAGAATATCACCACCGAGGGGTTGGATTTATTAGGTTTAAAAATTGGCGATAGGCTGAAGATAAATGATGAGGTAATCCTTGAGCTTTCTCAGATTGGTAAAGTCTGCCATACCCGGTGCAATATTTATTATCAGGCCGGTGATTGCGTAATGCCCAAGGAAGGTATATTTGCCAAAGTAATTAAGGGCGGGGAAATTAAGGCTGGGGATAGCATAATAAATGTATAAGGCGGCTGTATTGACCATTAGCGATCGGTGCTCCCAGGGGGAGAGGGAAGATATAAGTGGTAAGGTTATTCAAGAGCTTATCCGGGGGATTTCTTTTGAGGTAGTCCAGTATGAGATTATCCCTGATGAGGCCGAGCTGATCAAGAAGAAGCTGGTTGAGTATTCCGACAATCTAAAAGCGGATTTAATCTTGACCACCGGAGGAACCGGTTTTAGCCCCCGGGATGTTACTCCGGAGGCAACCAAGGCTGTTTTGGATAAGGAAGTTCCGGGGATTCCTGAAGTAATTCGTCTTGAGTCTTTAAAATTCAGCCGCCGGGCAATGCTTTCCCGGGCAATTTGCGGGCTAAGAGGCCGGACTTTGATTATTAATCTCCCCGGTAGTGCCAAGGCGGTAAGAGAATCCCTGGGGATAATTTTGGATACCTTGGTTCATGCGGTAGATATGATTTATGGCAAGGATCACTAAAGATGATTTTGTTTAAGTTGTTTTTCTCATTTTTAAGGGTGGGG
>JAUSCZ010000031.1 GCA_030674475.1 Candidatus Omnitrophota bacterium | reverse complement strand
GAGCGTAGTCAGCCTGCCCAGCGACGAGATGAAAGGAAGGATTATCGGCCGGGAAGGAAGGAATATCCGGGCCCTGGAAATGGCTACCGGCGTGGATGTGATTATTGATGATACTCCGGAAGCGGTAACTATTTCCGGCTTTGATCCGGTGAGGCGGGAAATTGCCAAGCTTACCCTGGAGAAGTTGATGTCTGACGGCCGGATCCATCCCGGGAGAATTGAGGAAATTGCCGAGAAGACTAAGCGGGAGATGGATGACAAAATTCGGGAAGAAGGTGAACGGGCCGCCTTTGAAATCGGCCTGCATGGCCTGCATCCGGAATTAGTTAAGCTTATCGGCCGCCTGAAATTCCGCACCAGCTACGGACAAAATGCCTTACAACATTCCAAGGAAGTGGCTTATTTGATGGGGGTGATGGCCTCGGAATTGAATATGGATTTTCGCCTCAGCCGCAGAATCGGACTTTTGCATGATATCGGAAAGGCGGTTGACCATCAGGTGGAAGGCACCCACGCCCGAATCGGGGCGGAGCTGGCCAAGAAATACGGAGAGAATAACGAGGTGATTGCCGCGATTGAATGTCATCACGAAGACCACGACCCCAAGAGCCTTTTGGGAGTGATGGCTATCGCCGCTGACGCTATTAGCGCGGCCAGGCCCGGAGCCAGAAGAGAGTCCTTGGAGGCCTATGTTAAGAAATTGGGTGAGCTGGAGGCAATTGCCAATTCTTTTAAAGGCGTAGAGAAATCTTATGCCATCCAGGCCGGAAGAGAAATCCGGGTGATTGTTCAGCCGGACAGGCTTTCGGATAACGATACGGTTAATCTGGCCAGGGAAATTCGTAAAAAAATAGAAGGATCAATGGATTATCCCGGGCAGGTTAAGGTTACGGCTATCCGGGAAATGCGGGCGATTGAATACGCGAAGTAAATTCAAAGGTCAAAGCACAAAATTCAAAATAAATTCATATACCAAAATAACAAACACAAAACTAAATTTTTGTCATTTGATTTTTGTCATTTGTCATTAATAATATGAGAATACTATTTATCGGTGACATAGTCGGCTCGCCGGGCAGGAACGCGGTTAAGGAATTAGTCCCTAAATTGAAACAAGAAAGGGCGATAGACCTGGTTATCGCCAATGCCGAAAATTCCTCCGGTGGGACCGGGCTTACTCCCAAAACCGCCGAGGAGCTTTTTGCCTCGGGCTGTGACTGCCTGACTACCGGAGACCATATCTGGAAACTCAAAGAAGTTTTTAAGATAATAGACCATCCTTATATCCTGCGTCCGCTTAACCTGGCCCCGAATATCCCCGGCAAGGGATATTGTGTAATCAAGAAAAATAATTTTAAGGTTGGCCTGATAAACTTACAAGGCCGGGTTTTTATGAGCCCTATTGAATGTCCTTTTCGGGCGGTGCGCGAGCTTATCCCGATAATCCAAAAAGAGACAAATATAATCTTAGTGGATATCCATGCTGAGGCCACCAGCGAGAAGGTGGCCATGGGACATTTTCTGGACGGCTTGGTTTCAGCCGTTGTGGGCACTCATACCCATATCCAGACCGCGGATGAAAAGATTCTTCCTAAAGGCACAGCCTATATCAGCGAACTGGGGATGTGCGGGCCGTATGATTCGGTAATCGGCCAGGAGAAGTCCCGGATTATTGAGAGATTTCTGACCGGCATGCCGGTGCGTTTTGAGGTTGCCACCGGTGACGCCCAGGTGCATGGAGTGATTATTGATATTGACGAGAAAACCGCGAAAGCCAGAAGTATTGAGAGAGTGCAGGAGAAATTGTTATAGAAAATAAAGAAAGGTTAAGGTCAAGGCTTAGGCTGAGTAATTCTTAACCTTAACCTTAACCTTAACCTGAAGTATATGCGAATTGAGAATAAAGGCTTAAAGGAAGAGAAGCGTATTTATTCGGTCAGCGAGCTTACCGACGATATTAAAGTCCTTCTGGAAAATACCTTTCCCGATGTTTGGGTTGAGGGTGAGATTTCCAATTTTTCCCAATCGCAGTCAGGCCATATCTATTTTAGCCTTAAGGATCCCAAGAGTACTTTGCGCTGTGTATTTTTTCGGGGAGTAAATCAGGGTTTAAAATTCAGCCTGAAGGACGGATTGCAGTGTTTGGCTGGGGGGCGGATTAATGTTTATGCTCCCAGCGGCCAATATCAGCTGAATATTCAAAGATTAGAGCCCAAAGGCGCGGGGGCCTTACAACTGGCCTTTGAGCAGTTAAAGGAAAAACTGGCTCAGGAAGGGCTGTTTGAGCCGGCCCATAAGAAACCGCTTCCTCTTTTGCCTTTACGGGTAGGGGTGGTTACTTCACCTACCGGCGCGGCTATCCGGGATATTTTAAATATTCTTAAAAGAAGGGCTCCTTTTGTCAAAATTATCTTGAATCCGGTTAAGGTTCAGGGAATCGGCGCGGCTGAAGAAATTGCCCAGGCAATCAAAGAATTTAATCAGTATAAAGAGGTGGATGTTTTGATAGTAGGAAGAGGAGGGGGAAGCTTAGAGGACCTCTGGGCATTTAATGAGGAGATAGTGGCCCGGGCAATTTATAATTCTAGGATCCCGGTAATCAGCGCCGTAGGCCACGAGATAGATTGGACTATTGCCGATTTCACCGCCGACCTGCGCGCCCCTACCCCTTCAGCCGCGGCAGAGCTGGTGGCGCGCCAAAAAGATGATTTAGTGAGTGAACTCGGGCATGTATTCTCCCGGATGTCCAGCAGCATAAATAATAAAATAAAGACCTTACGCAAGGAATTATTTCGTTTCCAGGATGCCTATGTGTTGAAATATCCGCTTAATTTTATCCAGCTTTCCCTTCAGCGAATTGACGAATTAAGCCATAGATTGAATCAAAAAGCAGGGCATATTTTAGAGACTGCTCAACACCGGTGGACTCATCTTACCGGAAAGTTAGAGGCCTTAAGCCCCTTAAATGTTTTATCCCGCGGCTACAGCATAAGCTTTAAACTACCTGAAATGAAGGTGGTTACGGATATCAGCCAGATAAACGCGGGAGACAGGATTCAGACCCGGCTTAAGGATGGAAGTTTGATGAGTGAGGTTATAGATATAAAATCATAGTAGATGGCCGCGTGTTTCCGCGCCCGAACGCCTGCCTGCCGGCAGGCAGGAAGTGAGGGAAAGATGCCAGAGATAAAATTTGAGGAAGCGTTAAAGAAGTTAGAAAAGATAGTCAGTGACTTGGAATCCGGAAAGTTTCCTTTGGAGGAGTCTTTAAAAAAATACGAAGAAGGAGTGCGTTTGGTTTCTTCCTGCTCCAAAATCTTAGAAACCGCCCAGAAAAAGGTTGAGGTCTTGGCTAAGAAGGAAGGCGCGTTTGAGCTGAAGGCTTTTGATGAGGAAGAATTAGAAGAAAAGTAAAATGCTGCTTGAATCCATAAATAGCCCCCAGGATTTAAAAAAGCTGAATATTCACCAGCTGAATACCTTATGCGTAGAGATACGCCGGCGCATCGTTGAGGTGGTTTCTAAAAACGGCGGGCACCTGGCCTCAAGTTTAGGCGCGGTTGAGATCATTGTCGCTCTGCATTACTGCCTTAATCTGCCTCAGGACGCGATTGTGTTTGACGTTGGCCATCAATCCTACGCCCATAAGATACTTACCGGAAGAAATGCCCGGATGGATAGCTTAAGGACATTAGGCGGCCTCAGCGGTTTCCCCTCGCATACGGAATCAGTCTATGACCCCTTTACCGCGGGCCATTCTTCCGACGCGGTTTCTTTGGCTTTAGGTTTAAGTGCCGCCGGCGCCGGTAAGGCGGTTGCCCTTATCGGAGATGGTTCTATCTCCGGCGGTCTTTGCTTTGAAGGCTTGAATAATGCCGGACACCTTAAGAAAGATCTGCTGGTGGTTTTGAATACCAATGAGATGAGTATCTCTCCGGCGGTAGGGGCGGTGAGTGTATATCTGAATAAAATTATCTCCCAGCCTATTTATAACCGCTTTCGGGAGTCTTTAGAGCGTTTTATCTCCGAACGCCTTCCCAAGGGTAAGATAATTATAAAATTAGCCGATAAATTTGAGAAGGAATTAAAAGGTTTTTTTGTCCCGGGGATGCTCTTTGAGGAATTAGGATTCCGCTATTTTGGCCCGTTAGACGGGCATAATTTAGAAGTAGTGATTCCCACCTTAAGGAATCTGCTTACCTTTAAAGGGCCGATACTTCTACATGTGATGACCAAAAAAGGCAAGGGTTATCCGCCGGCTGAATCTGAGCCAATAAGATTCCACGGCACCGGGCCTTTTGATGTTAAGAGCGGGAAGCCTTTGGCCGGCTCCACTACGCAAACCTATACCGATATATTCTCTCAAAAGATTTTGGAACTGGCTAAAGAGAATAAGAATATCGCGGCAATTACCGCGGCAATGCCGGAAGGGACCGGCTTAGATAAATTCAGGGATAAATACCCGGATAGATTTTTTGATGTAGGCATAGCCGAGGCCCACGCGGTTTGTTTCTCGGCGGGTTTGGCCAAGAAGGGTAAAAGGCCGGTAATTGCCGTTTATTCCACTTTTTTACAGCGCGCGTATGACCAGCTTATTGAAAGTGTGGGACTGCAAAATTTACCTATAGTTTTGTGCCTTGACCGCGCCGGTATAAGCGGAGAAGATGGAGTTACTCATCAGGGTTTATTTGATATAGTTTATTTAAGAGCTATCCCCAATATGGTGGTGATGGCCGCCTCATCGGCCCGGGAATTAGAGGCAATGCTTGAATTTGCTTTAAAGTTAGATCGGCCTTGCGCTATCAGGTATCCCAAGTCAGCCCTCAGCCCTCAGCCCTCAGCCCTCAGCCAAATTGAGTTAGCTAAGGCAGAGGTTTTGCGGGAAGGCAAAGATATCGCGATTATCGCCTTAGGGGCGATGGTTGATCCGGCGCTTCTTTGCGCGAATATGCTGAAGAAGGATGGTATTGAGGCTTGCGTAGTCAATGCCCGCTTTGTAAAACCGCTGGATAAGGAATTACTTTTAGGGCTGGCGGATAAATTTAAATATTTAGTTACTATAGAAGACGGGATATTAGACGCCGGTTTTGGCAGCGCGGTTTTGGAGGTAGTGAATCGCCCGGTATTAAGATTAGGGCTTCCTTGTGAGTTTATTGAGCATGGCCGGAGAAATCAGCTTTTAGAAAAATACGGCCTGGATGCCTCCGGAATCTACCGAAGCATCAAGGCGCATGTAAACAGCTAATAGTTCATAGCTGTCCAGCGTGCCAATTATTCGCTTTGTCATTCCCGCGAAAGCGGGAATCCATAATAAAATAAATATGTTTAGATTGTCCGGTCAAGCCGGGCAATGACAAAAGTGGGATTTCACAACAGTCCCAATTAGCCCATGGCTTCTATAAAAATCAATCGGGAAAAATGTAAGGGCTGTATGCTTTGTATCAGCGTCTGCCCCAAGAAACAGATTAAGCGGGATGAGGCCTTGAATAAAAGAGGGATAAATCCGGTTATATTTTTAGACAGCGGCTGTAATGGCTGCACCTTGTGCGCCGTAGTCTGCCCGGATATGGCAATAGAAGTGTATAAATGAGAAACCAGAAACCAGAAACCAGAAACCAGAAAATACTGTTGTCGGGAAATGAGGCGATAGCTAAGGGGGCAATTGACGCCGGGTGCAGGTTTTATGCCGGCTATCCCATCACTCCCCAGAATGAGATCATTGCCTATATGGCCCAGCATATGCCTGAGGCAGGAGGCGTTTTTATTCAGTCTGAGTCAGAACTGGCGGCAATTAATATGGTTTTCGGGGCCCTGGCCTCAGGGGCGCGGGCAATGACCAGTTCTTCCAGCCCCGGGATAAGTTTAATGCAGGAAGGTATTTCTTACATTGCCGCGGCAGAACTGCCGGCAGTTATCATTAATATTATGCGCGCCGGCCCTGGCCTGGGCAATATCTGGCCGGCGCAATCGGATTATTTTCAGGCGGTAAAAAGCGGCGGGCACGGAGATTACCACTGTTTGGTGTTTGCTCCTGCCAGCGTCCAGGAGGCCTACGATTTGACGGTTTTATCCTTTGAGCTGGCTGATAAATACCGCATACCGGTGATTATCCTGGGAGACGGCATGCTGGGGCAGATGATGGAGCCGGTAACCGCAGAGGCCGCGGAAAAACCGCAGAGGCCGCAGAAAAAAATATGGGCGGCGACGGGATGTAAAGGCAGGAAGCCGAATGTGGTGAAGTCGTTTTATCTCAATATGGGAGAGTTGGAGCAATTTAACCTAAAACTTCAGGAAAAATACCAGGATATCCGGCACAGGGAACAAAGATATGAGACTTTCAACACAGATGACGCGGAAATCATCTTAGTTGCTTATGGGATGATGGCCCGTCTGGCTAAGAAGGCTGTTGAATCTTTGAGGGAGAAGGGCCATAAAGTAGGATTATTGCGGCCAATCAGCCTCTGGCCGTATCCCGCGGATATACTTAAAGAAATCATCAGCCGCCAGCCATCGGTCAGGTTTTTAGTCGTTGAAATGTCTTATGGACAGATGCTGGAGGATGTTCAATTAACGGTAAATGGCAGAGTTAAGGTTGATTTTTTGGGGCGTTCCGGAGGAGGAGTGCCTTCGGAGGAGGAGATTATAAATAGAGTACGTCGGATTGCTGGTTAATAGTCTTGAGGGATAATTGTTGATGCCCGTGTAACTAATGGAATATGTTAATGACTAATGACGAAATCTGAATGACGAATTAATTTCCAATGTCATAATGATCAAATGTCTAATTGCCTTTGCATAGAAAGAATTATTAGGTATTAAGGCATTGGGGATTCATTCGGTATTCGTCATTAGAAATTTGGCATTTTATTTTATGAAAAAGATATTTAGCCGGACTGAATCTTTATGTGAGGCAGACACCCATTATTGTTCGGGGTGCGGGCATGGGCTGGTGCACCGCTTAGTTGCCGAGGCCATTGACGAACTAGGTATTCGCGAAGCTACTATCGGGATTACCCCGGTTGGCTGCGCGGTAGTAGCCTATAATTATTGGAATTTTGACTGCGTGGAAAGCCCCCACGGAAGATGCCTGGCCATAGCCACGGCTATAAAAAGACTTCAGCCGCAACAGATAGTTTTTACCTATCAGGGCGACGGAGACCTGGCGGCAATCGGCACCGCCGAGACCGTCCATGCCGCTAACCGGGGAGAAAACCTGACCGTTATTTTTATTAACAACGCGGTTTACGGTATGACCGGAGGGCAGATGGCCCCTACTACCCTTATCGGCCAGAAAACCGCGACCAGCCCCGAGGGCAGAAATGCCAAAAACGACGGTCTACCTCTTAAGATTTCAGAGATGTTGGCCGGGCTGGCCGGGGTTTATTCGATTGAACGGGTGTCTACTGATTCCCCAAAAGAAATCTTTAAAACCAAACAAGCCATAAAGAGCGCCTTTAAAAACCAAATGGAAAACAAAGGTTTTTCTTTAGTAGAGATACTTTCCGCCTGTCCTACATATTTAGGGCTTTCACCGCTTGAATCCATGGATTGGATTAGGAATACAATGAGCAAGGAGTTTCCCTTAGGGAAGATAAAATAAGGCTTTATTTTAAGAATGTTTTACAGTAGAATAGGTTGCGATTGTGATTGAAAGAATTATTATCAGTGGTTTTGGCGGACAAGGGGTAATGTTTTTAGGAAAGTTGATTTCCTGGGCGGCAATGCGGGAGAATAAGTTTGTTACTTTTTTGCCGGCCTATGGGGCCGAGGTTCGCGGCGGCACCTCCCACTGCTCAATAATCATTTCCGACCGGGAAATCGCCTCACCCTGCGTAGAGCAGACTGATACCCTGATCGCGATGAACCAGCCTTCGGTAGATAAGTTTATCGGTCTGGCCGCTAAAGGTTCGGAGGTTTTCATTAACAGCTCAATGGCTAAGTCTTTACCGGATAATATTTCAGTCAAGATTAATTCTATTCCTTTCAGTGATATTGCTTCTAAATTAGGGAATATAAAATCAGCCAATATGGCAGCTTTAGGAGCGTATATCGGAAGAAAAAAGGTTTTATCGAAAGAGGGAATATTAAAACTTCTACCCGAGGCCTTTAAAAACAACCCCAAGCTTATACAGTTAAATACACAAGCGATGGAAGAAGGATTAAAGAATGGTTAGAGTTCGCTTCGCCCCCAGTCCTACTGGAAACCTGCATATCGGCGGGGCGCGCACCGCCCTGTTTAACTGGCTTTACGCCAAAGCCAAAGGTGGAAAATTCATCCTGCGTATCGAAGATACGGATTTGGCGCGCTCCAAGAAGGAATTTTTAGATGAGATTCTTAACTCCTTAAGCTGGCTGGGGTTAGATTGGGATGAGATTTATTATCAGAGTGAGCGTTTTCAACTCTATCGGGATTATGCCAATCAATTATTAGATAAGGGCTTGGCTTATAAAGATGGCGAGGCCATAATCTTTAAGGTTACCCCGCAAAAGATAATAATTCAGGACTTGATCCGCAAGGAGCCGATTGAGTTTGACGCCTCGGTAATTAAAGACCAGGTTTTGATCAAGTCTGACCTTAGCCCGACCTATAATTTTGCCTGCGTGATTGATGACGCCCTGATGAAAATCAGCCATATTATCCGCGGAGACGATCACATTTCTAATACCCCCAAACAGATTATTATTTATCAGGCCTTGGGATTCCCTATTCCGGAGTTCGCTCATCTGCCGCTGATTATGGGAACCGAGGGGGGCCGGCTTTCTAAGCGGACCGGGGCCACGGCCGTCAGCGATTATCGTAAAATGGGTTACCTGTCCCAGGCGCTTACCAATTATCTCCTGCTTTTAGGCTGGTCTCCGGGAGGTGACCAGGAGATAATTGAGCTGAAAGAAGCGATTAAGAAATTTGACATTAAAGACGCCAATAAGACCGCCGCCGCCTTTAACCTGGAAAAACTGAATTGGATTAATTCCCAGTATATCAAAAAATTAAGCGACGAAGAATTATTGGAGCTGGTTATGCCTTATTCTTTGGAAAAAGGGCAGATTAAAGAAAATTTTGATAGAAAATATTTATTATCTGTAGTAAAATTATTCCGTGAACGTATAACCACCTTAGCGGATTTTCCGGACTACAGTGATTTCTTCTTTAAGGATGAGTTAGAATTCAGCCCAGAGGCCGCCAAGCGCCTGGAGGCCAGGGATTATTCCCGGGAATTAAAACTCCTTATTGAAAGAATGGATCCTCTGGAAAATTTTGACTGCCTGAATATTGAAAATGCCTTTCGTTCTTTGGTCAAAGAGTTAAATATCAAAGCCGGAGACCTGATTCATCCGGTGCGCTCAGCCTTAAGCGGTAAGACTATTGGCCCAGGGTTATTTGAGTTAATGGAAGTCCTGGGCCGGGAAAAGATAAAACAGCGCCTGAATAAATTTATTAAAGAAACATAGCTCATAAAAATATGCGCAAAATTATAGTTTTATTTTTACTGTTGCTTACCGCTGTTTCTCTGGCCGGCTGTAACACCCTTAATGGCCTCAGCCAGGATGTCCGCGCCGCCTGGAATTATGCCAGCAAGACTGACGCCTGGCTCCAGCAAAAGGCCTGGTAGAATTTCTGCCCTGTCGTCTAATGGTAGGACATCAGATTCTGGATCTGAGTGTTGTGGTTCGAGTCCACGCGGGGCAACTAAGATTAGTTAAAACAGTTAATAATTAAAGAGGTTTTAGATTACGCGAGGATGGCGGAACTGGCAGACGCGACAGTTTGAGGGGCTGTTGGTTGCATAAACTATGAGGGTTCAACTCCCTCTCCTCGCACCAAGAAAAGGCTGGTTGCTTTATAAGCAACCAGCCTTTGATTTTGGTCATTCGTGATAATGGGGTCAGTGATAATGGATAATGGGGTCAGCCACCATTTACATTACTTTCCTCATTCTGGACGCATACCGAATTTACCGTCCATCTGCGTTGATGATGATTTACAAATATTGTTGAATAAATTAAAAGATATGGTAAGCTTATTCTGTGAGTATAACAGCTAACTTTATTCGCCGGGAGATTATAAAACAAAGCTATGAGATATCGATTCATGCCGACAGAGAGCGTCTTGCCGAAGAGTTGACGGTTGATCATTTGGAATCAGCCTTGTTGCATTGTGAGATTCTCGAGCAATATCCGGATGACCCGCGGGGCGTCAGTTGTTCGGTTATAGGGTTTGTTTCTCCGAGGGTACCTGTTCATGCTGTCTGCGGAAAGAACCGTTCAGGGCATCTGATACTTGTTACGGTTTATATTCCGGCCATGCCTAAGTGGAGGGATCCATATATGAGGAATCGATAAATGGGAGGTTTTCAATAATGGCAAAGAATTATAGTGATTGTTTCTATTGTGGTGGGATAGTAGACGAACGGCTTATGCCGTATGAATTGAGATGGCAGGGGCAATTGTTTCTTTTTGAGAATGTTCCTATGGGTGCTTGTACTCAATGCGGGGAAAAAGCGCTTAAACCCCACGTAGCCAAATCCATTGATCGTATTATATCTCAACATAGGAAACCTACCAAAACGATTCAGGTCCCCGTTTATACTTTTAAAAGATAATGGGGTCAGCCACTATTTATAATATACCATACTTATGCCAAGAGTAAGGAGAACAGATATTGGTGAATATGTGTACCATATAATCAACAGAGCAAACGCTCGGGTACAGATATTTGATAGCGATAAAGACTATCAACTTTTTGAGATTATTCTTGAAGAAGCAGTGGAAAAATTTGATATGAGGCTTTTGTCTTATTGCATAATGCCTAATCATTGGCACTTAGTTTTATACCCAAAAAATGATGGGGAACTTGCTCGATTTATGGGTTGGCTCACTAATACTCACACGAGAAGGTGGCATACCGAAAAAGGCACTATCGGGCAAGGTCATCTTTACCAGGGTAGATACAAGTCATTCTTATGTCAAGATAGCAATCATTTTCTTACGCTTGCGCGCTATGTAGAGCGTAATGCGAGAAGGGCAAATCTCGTTAAAAAGGCAGAAAACTGGAAGTGGTCCAGCGTTTGGAGAAGAGAGAATGGGGCAATCAAACAAAATAAACTTCTCTCAACTTGGCCAGTCTCTGCGCCGAAGGATTACTTAAACTGGCTTAATCAAGCACAAACAGAAGGCGATGAGGAAGCGATCAAGAAATCAATTACTAAAGGTAGTCCTTATGGCGATGATAACTGGGTAAAAAGTGTAATAAAAAGATTTAGCCTTGAGCAGACATTAAGGAAAGTAGGGAGGCCGAAAGCAAATAATAGTGGCTGACCCTGACCCC
>JAUSCZ010000024.1 GCA_030674475.1 Candidatus Omnitrophota bacterium | reverse complement strand
GCGTCGGGGGTAACTAAGCTGAGCTGGCCTTTGATGGTATAATTAACTAATGATTCCGCGAATACCTTAGTCGGATTATCGTAATCTGAGATTTTAAAATCAACATCGTTAGAAATAGTGTTAGGAATACCGCTCCAATTCCAGGTCCGGTAGGCCCCGGAAACTGTGCCGGCAGTGCCGCCTTTAAGCGGTCCGGCGCCATCAGGGTCAAGGGGTGAAATTTCATTCCAGGCTCCGGCATTATACCGGTATTCTAGCTTAAACAAGCTGATGCTGCCAAAAGGCTTCCACTGAATGGTCTTAGTCCCACCAACCTCCATATTTGTCCCTAAACCATCACTAACTACCGTAACCTCAGTAATGCTTCCGATAATACTATTATAAGTTCCGGCTCCAGAGGCGCCATTCGGGGAAATTCCGCTGACATTCTGCCAGTTGGCATTAGGGGTATTGACCACCTTGACCTTGGCATACGCTGAAGGGACATTGGGTATTTTCCAGGCAAATGAACCTTTATTGCCTGGGGTGCCGTCGTCTACCGGTACTGCCGAACCGCTGATCAGCGGACCCGCGCCATCAGGGTCTGGAATCAAAGTCCAGGTAGGCGTGCCGGCATTGGCATCAGTGGAATAATAGATATCTACGGTTCCTAGGCTTCCGGTATAATCCCAGGTGATGTATTTGGTAGAATCAATCGGCAAATCAATCGGATTTATGGGGTCAGGGTCGGCGGCAATATTTTTAACCTGAACATTGGTAAGAGAGCCTTTGATATAAAAATAGCTGTCCGATAGGTCTTTAGCCGGGTCAGTTGAGGTCTCTACCTTTTGGATCCGCGCTACCCCCTCATTAGTCATAATGTCGGGAATAGTCCAGGCGAATAGCCCGGAGGCCGTGGCTACAGAAGAGCTGATCAACCCGCCTTTAGCCGAGATACATCCGGCCAGATCAACACTACAATTAGTATCCGGAAAATCATCCGCGCCGTTAACTCCTCCGGCTATTCCATCCAGACCTTTACCGCCATTAGTAGAGAAATTAATCTTTAAGCTATCGGCTGAACCCACCGGCGGAGCCCAGGTAACGTTATTTTGACTTCCCACCACCCACTGCTGGCTATTATTATTAGGCGTGCTTAAGGTAAGCACCGGCTTTATTCTAAACTCCGCGTCTGAATCGTCAGTAAGCTGGGAATCCCCTACCGCGGTAATCCGGATTATGGCGGTTTCCGCTACTACACCGGCTGTAAAGGTCCAGGGATAAGGTTTGACTCCCCCATTATTAGAAGTAAGCACCAGGCTATTGGCATAAGGAGTTCCATCATTATCATAATAAAGCACGATACTGACATTACCTATATTGGTCCCTAAGGTATTCCAATCAATGCTTATCGGGTCATTGACCTTATAGCTTACTGCCGTGTTCGGAGTAGTTACCGCCAAACTACCCTTGATTCTAAAAGGCGAAGCTGAAAGAGCATAGGTTGCCATTGGCTTAGTGGGATTAGTATAATCATAGGAATTATCCACACTTTCTATCCTGATTTTGGCCAAGGTTGAGGGAGTATTAGGAATAATCCATTCTAAGCTGGAAGCGCCGCCACCCAATAAAGCCTCATCCAGATTATAAGCCACGGAGTCAGCATAACAGGGAGGCAAACCACACTTAGAATCAGGCCGGCGCACTTGCACTACATAGTCATCTAGGGTATTGACCAAATTGTCATCACCCCGGCCGGAATTAAGGTCTAATCTGACCCGGACATTTCCAATAATCCCTTTAGCCTTCCACTTAATAAACTGATTAGCCCCGCCGATTTGATAGACATTTCCCGAGGGCTCAATCAAGGCCTTAGAATCCACGGTGCCGTCATTAATATCCCCCCGGATTTTAAAGTTAGAAGACAAAACACTGGCTTCTAAGTTGGCATTGCCCAGATGAGTAAGGCCGGTAAGTTTAAATTGGCTGTTGACCGTCCCCACATCGATTACGCTGATACCACTTCCGCCGGTAGCGGCAACCTCATTCCAGGTAAAGCTAGTGGCGCCGGAAGCGCCTTCCGGACCAGGAACCGAGCCGGGAGAAATTACCGTATTCAGGGCATTCCCGGTATGAATATAGTCTATGCGTAAATTACCCACACTGCCTAACTTTTTATACTGAATATTATAGGACTTACCCACCACCAGGGTCTCCGAGGCCACCGGAGCAATAAATAAAATTTTACCCTTAATAGTAAAGGCCGCTGAATCCCCATAGACATTGCTGCCGTAAATCTCGGATTTCACCCGAAAACGTAGAGTATTATAGCCGATCGCGTCCGGAACCTGCCAGAGATAACCCCCAGCATCACTAAAGGTCAAGCCTCCGGAATTAAGCGGCTGAGAATCCGGATAGGTTAAGGCTCCGGTATCGTAACGCAGGAAAATATTGCGCAAGGTACCTTTAGTGGTCCAGGTAACATTCTTAAAGGTGGCCGAATCTAACGGATCACTGACCTCCAGAGTCGGAGCCGGAACATTAACATCAATAAACTGTTTCTGGACAATCAAGGTTCCCGGACTCGCGCCTTGAGTATTATCGCTAATACTGGGGTCGCTGACGGCTTCAAGCTTAATTTTTATCTGGTCGTTTCTATCCGCGGCAATAACTAAGTTAGGGTCATGCCCATTATCCAATCCTGAGGCCCCGGCGCAGAGATCGTTATACCCTACACACCAGGAATAAGAAAGATCCGTGGAAGGCTTAGTGGCGATAAGATAGGGATAACTATCCGCCCCGGAGTTTTTAGAATACTTAATATTGACATTACCTAAGGCCGCTCCGCTCACTGTCCAGGTAATCGCATTAGTCGTTCCGATATTCCAGGCAGTGGCGCTTCCATTTAAGGCCGCTCCAGTTAAATTTACACTTCCTTTAACGCTAAATTGGGCGCTGTCGGCAAAGGTATTGGCAGTATCTCCCACTAAGGCTGCCCGCAGACGCACGGTAGTGGCAATTATATTTTCATCGGGAATTTTCCAGAGATAAATAGAAGAGGTGGCCGGGATATTGCCCGGCTCAGCCACATCATTTTGACCGGCATTAACAATCCCATTTTCATTAGAAAAATTTACCCAGGCTGCGCCGTCTTTAGAATACTGCAGTTGCACCGTGCCCCAGTTAAGATTATAAGGCACCGGATCCCATTTAATTTCAATAGTCTGACCAATCATATAAGGCGAGGCTTGAGTAACCCGAAGATTAGCAATACTACCCTTAAGGGCAAAGTTAGCCGATACCGCGGCCGCTCCGGTGGCCGGAGTCGGCTCAGTGGTTTTATAAACCTTGATATTGCAAGGGTTACATCTTTCATCCGGAATCGCTCCCGCGGGAATAGTGCACAGGGAATCGGTATAATAAGTGCTTTTTCCCCACATAAAGGAGACGGCTGAGGCATCCACATTCAAAGGATTACAAGCAGCCCCGACTAATTCATACTTTGCCGGAGCCGAGGGCCCTAAGATCGGCACCCCATAAGTCCCTAAACTATTTTTATCCATATCAATATAAACCTGGCCAATGCTTCCGGTAGCATCCCATTGAATCAGTTTAGTTCCTCCTACCCGTAATATGTTATCAGTGGTAGCATTAGGAATGTTTACCGCGATATAACCCCGGACCTTATAAGGCCCCTTAGCATCATAGATAAGATTGGAATTCAGGCCTTTTTCTTCAGCCCTAATTCCTACATTGTCTCCGATAATATCCGCCACCTTCCAGGTATAGGTAAAAGGAGTGCTTCCTCCCACATTCACCCCGTCACCGCTGGTAGGTAAGCTCATGGTGGTCCATTGCGGCCCTAAACCATCGGAACAATTTTGATTAGGATCAGCTCCGCTATAATCAGTGCAATACTTCATGGTAAAACCCGCGCTGGTCCCCGCGCTTCCCGCGCCGCCGGGCAGGCTAAAAGCAATATCCTGATTTTGCAGGGCCCTTAAGAGCAGAGAAGTAAGCGGAGAATCTACACTTACCGAACCTAAGATAGTAAAGGTAGTATTGGGGCCGCTTCCAGTGCCTTCGCTTCCGGTATTAAAGGCCTTGACATTGGCGTTATCCGATTTGATCAGCTGGATTTTGGCCGCGCCTCTTAAGGCAGCCGGGGCAATCGCCCAATCATAGCAGGTTCTCCCTACTGGACAGGCCCCTCCACTATAACCGGTAACCGGGTTAGTTATCCCGGGTGGCGCGGCAAAAGCCGAACCTCCCACGCTATAGGTAAAATTAACCGGGCCGACTAAGCCGGTAGTAGTCCACTCCATCCTGTAGGTTTTGCCGGTAGTCCAGGAGGCAGTGGAAGCCGGAACATTCAGGGTTATATTCGGCCGGATTTCAAAATTATTGTCCGACTCATCCTTAACATTAGCGGCATCCGCGGCCAGAAACACCCGTATCTTTCTATTTATCCCCACGCTGTCTGGAACACTGGGCCAGGTCCAACTGCAACTATTTCCCACACACTGGGCGACTTGAGTCAAAAGATCCGCCACTACCGTATTATAGAGAGTGCCGCCATCTTCGGACAAACGGATAGAGAAAGTAGAATAGCTTAAATCTCCAGTCTTAGTCCAGGTGATATTCCGGTTGGTATCTCCGATATACCAAACTTCAGTGCCGTTATTAGGCGCGGTAACCGCGATGCTTCCCTTGATCTCAAAATTGGCGTTAGAATAATCATAATTCCGGGTTCCCCCCAAAGTGGTATCCACCACCGCCACCCTTAAAGTAGCGCCAATAAGATTAGTTATCCCAATAGAATTGGGAATTGTCCAGGCATAAGAACCGCTAGAGGCAGATAGACCGCTGGCAATAGTTAAGGTATAATCAGCTATATTCGTGCTTCCGGTAGCGCAAAGCTTTATGTCCACTAAATCCGCGGCTACTGAATCCGCGTTCTTCCAGGTAATATTTTTGACTTCCCCCACTTTCCAGATTTCACTACCATTAGGGATAGCTAAGGTTAAAGGGGAAAATTCCACCACCAACCAATCCACATCCGCGGCGATGGCCGCCTGGCGCCGGGTCAAATTTAAGGTTGTTGCCGAACCCATTTTGACCATCACTGAATTATCGTCAAGATACGTAGTGGTTGTCCCTGAGCCGCCCTGAACGCTGATCATCGGCAGAGAGCGCTGCAGGTCAAAAGAAAGCCCGCCCGGCAAGGTAACCGGAACTACCTGGGGAAGCGTAGCAGTGAGCACCATATTCTGAGTACCTTTGGTTACAATAGTGCTGGGGTCGCTAAACTCGACCAGCTTCCAGTTAATATCTACATAATCATTAACATCGCCTCCAGCCGATTGGCGGGTAAAACTCAAGGTAGTAGCATTAGTTATGGTTCCTTTAACCATCAATTGCCCTTCAATACCATTGATTCCCAAACCATCGGTAGTTGTTCCCGGACCGCCGGAAAAATCAAAAATCAATAGGGCTTTATTAATATTGGCTATGGCCGGATTTAAAGTAACCTGCCAGAGGCTATCCGCGTCATTCCAGGGGAACTGGGTTGTCCCGGAACGCACTGAAGCATCGGTATCCATGACCACTACCTGCCAGGCAATATTTATACCTTGGACTATCCCGGCATCATTAGAACTGCGTAAACGCTCTATCGTTAGATAAGTTCCATTGACATCGCTTGAGAGGCTGGACTTGCAAAATAATACCTCAGTATCCGCGGTGGTATTGATCGGGCCCCGGGCATAAACCACACTAAAGGCCTTATTCTGAATACCCGCAATCTGGCCGGTAAAATTAACTGTTTTTATTTTACCAGTTTTACTCATTGAGGTAAAGCCGCGATAAACCGTAACCCCGTCATTAAATTCGATTACCTGTAGAGTAGCTCCGGCCGCGGAAGCGGTCCGGGGAAGGTCACGCAAAATAGCGATATTTTGATTATCTTCAAAATAGGGAGTGAAGGAGAAATTACCATCTCTACTGCTGGTATCCGCCGCCGGGGTTAAAAGAATCAAAGACTTGGCCGTATCCGCCACCGCAGTCCCCCCCCAGTCTACCACCAGATTCACGCTTTGAGCCAGATCATCAACCAGAAAGTTAACCACCCCGGACTGTACTTTTTTTACCTGCACGGCATAGGAATCCCGGGCAAAAAAAGACAGGCTAAGGCTAAAACTAATAGCCAGGATTAGATTTAAGAGTATTCTTTTCTTTCGTAACCGGTCAGTTGCTGGGGGCAAGTATCTTCCCCCTATTTCCTCTCCCCTTGTGGGAGAGGAAAGGTGAGGGGAAAAATCGCGAGTTTCCCCTGATAACTGACCTCTTACTTTCTTTCCCTGATTAGACCACATTTTAGCTATTCTCCTGCATAATAAATTATGGTGTCTTAAGCGGTTTAAAAGGTGATTCTTCTTCCTCAGAATCGGCTTCCGCGCTTTCCGCAACCTTTACCGCTGACCTAAGAAAAGTTATTACCTTGACCTTACGATTTATTTCCGGGTCCTTTTCTTCATCCTCAGTATACTTTTCGGTTACTTCCTCATATTGCACATTCACCGTATCCCCAACCGCTATTTCTTTAATGCTCTTTTTATGCTCTATGCCGACCTCTTTAGCCACTGGAAAGGACATCTCATATTCTTCTCCGGTTGTCTCATTGCGATTATAAACAATGGCAATCGAGTCCTTGCTAATTCCGGCCACCTCTCCCTGGATTTCTTTGGCTATGCGCGCGACTACCCTCTTACTCTTTTTATCTTCATCCGCCCGGGATATTCCACAGATAATAAAAATACCGACCGCCATAATCAGGATTATTTTTCTTTTCTTCGGTCTATCCATTATTTTTTCCTCCGGTAGCCTAAGCTGGTAAAATAAAATTCCTGCGCCGGTTTACCCGATTCCTGCAGGTTCAAAGTTCCCTGCATCTCACCCTTGCCTACTTCCGCCCTCCAGAACAAAACCCCGCCAGAGTTATTGGCCTGCATGGTCTCCCAGGTCATTTTCCCCCGGTCAGAAATAGTCAAGGTATAATTTGAGCCGGCAAAACCTTTTCCGGCAAAATAGGACGAAGAAATTTTCCCCTGATCAAAGAATATCTTATCATAGGGCGGATAAGCAACCGTTGTGTCTTTGGGACCTTTGAGCTCGATTGTCCACTCAATGCCGTTTAAATCTAAAAGCAACGCGGGAGATTCAGTCTTTTCTTCCTGCTCGTTTCTGCCTTTTCCCGGGGAAAGATTATTATAGTTAAGGCGCTCCTTTATTGCCTCCTCGCTAATCCCGCTTTTTTTCTTAAACGCAGCATTCTGCTGGATATACAGCACCCCCAGGCCGATTCCGGCTAACATCACCACTATTGAGACGGAAACCGGCATAAAGGGAAAAACCTTTTCTCTTTCCACTTCCGGTTCCGCTTTCTTCTCTAATTCTGCCTTAGCCTTTTTTACAAACTCCTCCGAACCAAGGATATTTGTCCGGTGCAGTTTTTTTCGGATAGCCTCTAACTCATCCGGAACAAAGGCGGCAATAAAATCCGCGTAGCCTTTTTTATCCGGGCAGGCCCTTAAAATCGCCTCGGTTACCTGGGCCACCTCAGTTTCTAAATTTAGTATCTTTCTTATCTTATCCGCGGCCTCATCCTGATTCTGGTTATTATATAGGTAGAGCAGATGGCTGCTGTAGAGAGACTGGCTGGCAGGACTCAAATGAATATAGGAAATCAAATCTAATAAATAGGGTTTCTTTTCTACTACAACGGAGCGAAATCTTTCCTGAAAGAGATGGCCTTTTTTCTGGTAGCGGCTGTTAAAATATTTGGTGTAGTTAGAGCTGACCCCATGCATAATCACCGAAATAGTGGCTCCTTCGCCTACTTCCATAAGCAGGCTAATCTGCTCTTTTCCTAGCATAAAGGAAAAAAGCTTAAAGCCAAACTGTTCCTTGTATTTTTTGAGGAGCTCTAAATACATTTTGTAATCCTCCCCGTCCTTAAAGATTTCCTGCCCCTGATTAGCCCGGCTGGTTATATAATATAGGCAATTTTCTAAGTAAATCCGTGGTAATCTGGGCATTATCTCTTATTTGAACCTTAACCTTGGCCCTGACCTTCGCGCGTGCCTGGCACTTTCGAACCTTTAACCTTAACCTGAACCTTGGCCTTAACCTTGACCTTCGCGCGTGCCTGGCACTTTGTCAAAAAACCATAAAAAACCCAGGCAGACTGCCCTGGGCATTTAAACTCTTTCCAGATTTCTTCGGCAGCTTGCCTGCCCGCCACAACTCTCTGGCGGGTGCACAGCTTTGCGCCCCGCGGTTACCCGCAGTTTGCTCTTATCGGAAAACCTGTCAATTCTTTTCTTCTGATTAGAGTATACCATACTTTCAGAATATTGCAAGCCCTTATTTTTTAGTCCTTTTAATGGTCTTCAGGGCGAGTTTTTTAATCTCTTGCTCAAAAAAACTTTTTACCTCTTCCCACTTACAAGATTTAAGCATTTTGGGCATTTCGTCGCCTTCAGCATCTATAAAGTAGACCAATGATTTCTGAATGTGGATTAGATTAGCGGTTAATTTACCGTATTTTTTATCGTAAAACTTAAATATATCCTCCAGCGCGATTTTTCTTTTACAGATAAAATACAGATCAATGAAATCCCTCTTAGCTCCACGGTCAGATACAGCCACTGCCTTCATTGCCGCGATATCCCTTAAATCCAAGATATTCACACCCAAAAATCTTTTCAAGGGAAAAATTGGTTTAGGCTGATAAAAAAACAAACTAAATCTGGTGCCTTTGATTTTACCTAAAATTGTACCCTGGGCGGACCTCTCTATCTGAAGGTCTACCGTTTTCTTTAAAGTTTTGATCATCTGGGAAACTGCAAATTCTTTGGGCGTGAAAAAATCTAGGTCAAAAGACAAGCGATGGCCTAACTGCAAAGCGCAGGCCGTCCCGCCGGCTAAATAAGCATCGTTTAAAATCCCGGCTTTGCCTAATAAGGCCAAAGCTGTCTGCGCGTCTTTAGATAAGGCCCTTGTAAACATTTTACCCTTCCCCGGGGAACCCCTAAAATAACCGCCCAAAAATTGGCACTCCGCGGTGACATATCCCGCCTGGTGCAAAGCGTCTGGATTTGCTCACTTCTGCTAAAACACCTATTCATCCACTGTATTGCCTTTTTATTTCCATAATTTAAAATTCTGGAAATTACATAAAAAGGGTGATTTTCTATATCTAACTTTTCAAAATCTATATCCCAGAAATATTGTTTTAAAAATTTAGGCGCTCTTTTCATTTTGCTTTCATAGCGGCCTCCCTTTATTGTAATAGTTCAGCGTTCGGAAGTGTCCCAACGGACGTGTCATTGCGAGCGTTTTTTGCGAAGCAATCTTTTAAAGACTGCTTCGTCGCTAACGCTCCTCGCAGTGACACGATTACTTCCAAGAGCTGAACTGTTACTCTTTACTAGGCCAAAACATGCACCGCTGAAGGTATGTGATTTAGAATTAAATCTTTGAGATCGAGTTTTTTGCTGGCGTTATCAATGTCAATCCCTACCAATTCGCCGCTAGTGTCATAGTCAAGATTTATCCCTATTGATATTTCCGTAGTTTGGACACTCGGCTTAGAGGAAAAATCGATATACAAAGAGTCGGTATCGGCATAATAATTAAGTTTCATAGTTTAAGCCCCCCAGGGGATAGACTTTTCCAGGTATTGCTGGACTGCCTTAGAAAATTCCTCCGCTTCTTTTAATGTTTCTTCGGCAGTTTCCTGATCAATAACAGAAAATACTTCATAATCTCCATTTTCCCTATCGTCTTTTAAATTCTTTAAAATCCTGGCAAATCTTTTATCAAATTTACCACTTTTCACAAAATACATACCGAAAAGATTCAATGCCCCCTGATGAGAAGAGGCCTGCAGGCCTTCAGATAGAAGCAGTGCCTGGACGCAATGGAAGGCGCAGTAATAGGCCCGGGAAACGCAATCACTCCAGTCCTCTGCCTTAAATAGATCCTTGGCGCTCTTAAGCTTTTCTTTGGCCCGGATTAAATATCCCTGGATTAAATCTATAGTTTTTCTATCCAATTCTTATTCCTTCTTTTAGCACATTTTGGGTAAAAGGCGTGCGCATCCGGCACAAACGGTTAAATTCCTCGGTTTTAAAAATCTTTAAGGACACATCTCTTCCAGTCTCAAGGAGTATATCTACCGCGATATCATAAATTTTGCTCTTAAATTCTTTATCCGGTAAAGAAGAAACAATCAGCAGATCATAATCTGAATCCGGACGCTCTATCCCCTTTGCCCGCGAGCCAAATAGATAAACTTTCTCTATCTTCTGCTTTAGGCCAAGCCTCTCCAAGCCATCAAGAAATTGCTTAATTACCGGATCTATCTTCAAATTAACAGAATCTCTGAATTTAACCATTTTTAGCGTTTGGCTTTAGCCGGTCTAGCGGGCCTTCTTGGGTTTTTGGTCAGGCTGTTTAGGGGTGAGCGCGTCTTCTTTGGCGGCCTGGGTAGTAAAATAAAGGTCTTCAATAGTGCCGTCTTTTTTAAGAATGCTTAAGACTCCGCGCATCAGCTTATCCTTTAATTCCGCGTGCCAGGAAGCTATTTCGCCGGACTCTATCGCCTGGGAAGCCTCCCAGGAAATCGCGCCGTCAGCTTCACTAAGTGAGTAGTCAAATTCTTTAAAACCTTTGGAAGAAAGATTTCTGGAGTTAAATTTATTATTGGAAAAACTCAAGATATCCATCTGAGGCTTGGCACTTTCGTCATTTATGGGAACCAGATAGATTATCCATTCCTGGGATTTCAGAAGCTGTTTAGCCGCAGAGCCTGATTCTTTGACTACCGCCTCAGGCCTTCCTGACTCATTAATTATTCTTCTCTTTTTCTGGGCGGCAAAACCCGGATTATTTAACAACTCGAGAAATAAAATCAAGAGTATCAATACCCCTCCCCACCTCCCCTTGGTAAGGGGAGGATTTCTTATTATTTTTTTTATCATTTTCTTTTAGAGCTGCTGTTACTGTAACCGGTCACTAAATGGAGGCGTTTTTTAAAAATCCCCCTAACCTCCTTTTTCAAAGGGGTGAATTATTGTTCCCCTCTTTCATAAAGAGGGGTGAGGGGAGATTTTCCTCCGTTTAGCGACCCATTACCTGTTACTTTTTATTTTTCTTTGACTCTTTCTTGGCCTTGGCGGCTTTTGGCTCTGCTACCCCGGCTTCCTTGGCTTCTGTTTTTCGTCCCTCGTCCTTTACCACCACTGCCTCTTCTTTAGGGCTTACTGTAGTAAAATAATAATCCTCATTACCCCCTTTTTTCGGCTGAAGGCTTACTGCTCCGCTTATCAAACCATTGCTAAGCTCACCCCTCCAGAAAACCGTGCCATGCTCCGGATTGGTCTGCATGGTCTCCCACACTATTGTTCCGTTATCCTGAACTGTCAAGGTAATATTTGTGGGGGAATAACCCTTAGCGGAATAATTCTTCGAGATAACCTTGCCTTCCGCGAAGGTCAATACATCTATTTCCGGCTTCATTTTCTTAGCGCTCATCTCCGTCACTTCTATCTGCCATTCCTTTTGGGCTAAAGCTTCGTTGGCTTTTTTCTCCGATTCCCGGCGCGCGGACATTTTTTCTTCCTGAGCTTTAATCCTGGCCTGCTCTGCTTGATTAGCTTCTTTTTCCGTGGAACCAACCTTTGCCTTCACGGTATCACCCTTTTTATCCGCCGCGTAACCCTGAGAAACCACTATAGTTATTAAGCCTATAAAAACTACCAACCAAGCTGCTGATAACACTTTACTTTTCATATCGAGCTCCTCCTTTAAATTTTTTATTTTTTAGGTTATTCCATCGGCTCTTTGCCGCCCCAGGCCTGCCAGGTAATAATATATTTCTTTACCCAGTCCATGTCCTTATCCTCTTTCCTGGCCACCCTTAAATAATGCCGAAAATGCTCGATAGCCTTGGGCCGATTCACCAAATACTCGGCGTAGATATAGCCTAAATTAAAATGGCAATAGGCGTCATCCGGCCTCAGTTTTACCGCCTCCTCAAATTCGGCAATCGCCCGGCTGTATTCCTTGTTCTTGGTATAAAAAACCCCCAAGTTATAATGCATATTTGAGGCCTGCTTAATCAAGGCCTTATTCTGCCGGGCAATCTCAGCGAACTTCTTGGGGGTCTGAACTACTTTTTCTTCTAAAATTCTATTTTTGTTAAGGGCCTGGGCATAATCTCTGTTTAAGGATTCTACTTTATGGCGCGATTCCTCGGCCTGTTCCTTAGACGCGCTTAACTCCTGTTTTGACTTAAGAATTTCGCCGTTAAGCTTACTTACCTGGGCCTGAGACTGCTTTAGGTCTAACTTGACCTGCTTGCTACCCGCGTTGACCAAGACAAGTTCTTCCCGTAGCTTTGCTTTCTCATCTTCTAATTTTAGAATAGGATTTTTGTCTCTTTCCCTGGCAATAAGCTCCTCAAGTTGTTTCTTTTCGTTTACTGCCCGGCCCTTTTCGCTGATTAATTCCTCAATTTTATTTTCTGAGTCTGCTATTTTCTCCTGGAGTTTGAGATTTTTGCTTTCAGACTCAATCTTTTCTTTTTCAAGAGCTTCGCCTTTCTTTTTCATCTCCTCAAGCCAAGCCTCCGCCTCCTTTACTTTCTCCTTCTGAGAAAGCAGAAACCTGGTCTGAACAAGAACATTATCCCGGTCCGCGATAATGGCATCATACTCTTTCTGTAGTGTAGCATATTTATTTTTAAATTCCAGATTTTCCTTAATTAAGTTTTCGCGGTCAGGCTTAACGTCTTTTATTTTAGAAGAAGGAACCCGGGAAAACTTAAAGAGAAAAATAATATTTAAACTTACCAGGATACTGAGAAAAAATACAATTAAGGCCTTCTTGTGGACACTCATTTTATTCGCTCCCTGCCTGCCGGCGAGGCCGGCATAAGTTTGGGCTTCATTGATAGCCCCGAGCTGTCATCAACATCAGCATTCTCCCGGTAAGGTTTAAAGATTGCTCCCGCGGGAAGCTCACCGGAAACCATCGGCTCAACTGAATACATATCTTTATACTCCAGGGCGAACGGCTGGTATTCCTGGTATTCCTTGCCCGGCTTATCCCCGAAGGCCCGCTCATTGCCCACATCCATATCGTTTCCGCTGATAATATGAGGGGTAAGCATCACTAAATGCTCGGTCCTCTCGGTCTTATTAGTGTCGTTTCTAAAAACAAATCCCAGAAGAGGAATCTTGCCTAAGAAGGGCATCTGTTCGCCTGATGAGGTCTTTTCTTCTTTACGCAAGCCTCCGATAAGCAGGGTGGTCCCGTCCTTCATCAAGACTGTGGTTTCGGTTAAGGAGGTATTGATAATAGGTATCTTGTTGCCCTGGGAAGTAACCAGGGTTGAGGAAACGCTGGAGATTTCCGGCTTTACTTTCATAGTGATGTAGCCGTCATCGTTAATAACCGGGGTAACCGAAAGCTGAATCCCTATATCCACAAAGGTAACATCCTCGGATATCGTATTGGTTCCGGTTGAACCGGCGGTAGTGGTAGAGGTAACATAGGCCTGGCGCTCTCCGATATGAATCTTGGCCTCCTGATTGTTAATCACCACTATCTTAGGGTTAGAGAGCACCCGGGTAGTGCCCAAGGTCTGCACATATTTAAACAGGGCGTCAAAATCCCGCTTATCATCTATAATCCCATAATGCGCCTCCTCCCCTATTGTTTTCTTTTTGCTGGAGGAGACCTCCGCGGTGTTGCCGCTAAAAGGATACGCCCCGATTGAGCCGGTCATCGTGGTATCCAAAAACTGCTTTCGGGATTTCCAGGCGTCCGAGGACTTCTGGTTGACGCTAAAAGGATTAGCTCCCACATAATTCATTCCGTCGGCCTTGGCGACTTTAAATATCCCCTCCCACTCCGCTCCGGAATCCAATTGATTGGAAAGGGAAATCTTGACCACCTTGGCCTCAATTAAAACCTCTTTGGTCTGCCGGTCCAGGCTTTTTATCAGGGTGGTAATTTCCTCCATCCTTTGGGGAAGGGTTTGCACAATAATTTGATTATTGCGTTCATCAGCCTTGACCGAACCCACTTTCTTAGAATCCAGCTGGGTTTTAAGTATCTCCTCCACTTCTTTAGCCTTGGCATATTGCAGGCTAAAAACCTTTACCGTATTCTGCTTTTCAAATTCATCCAAAGCCTTTTGCATCTGAGCGGTTTTATCCGGCGCGTCCATAATCAGGACATTGCCGGATTCCGGATCAACCAAAACCCGGCCAATCTCGCTCTTTAGGGCGTCTAATAAAGTAAAGGCCTGCTCAGGTATGGCGTATTTAAGGCGAAAAACCTTCACCGAACGGGTATCCGAGAAACTACTGCCGTAAAAGGATTTATACTCGGCCTCGCTCATCACATTGCAGATGTTTCCCTGGGTAACATACGCCAGGCTGTTAGAGCGCAGCATTATATCAAACACATCCTTAATCGCGACATTTTCCACGGTTAAGGTTACCCTGCCGGTAACATTTTTTGAGGCGATAATATTCAGTCCGGTTTTACCGGCCAGAAATTTCATAGCATCCAAGACGTCAATATTGCGCAGGTCCAAAGAAATATTCTGCTTGAAGATTTCATCCGGCGGCAGTGCCGGCCTGCTTTGAGTGTTTACCTCCTCCGGCTTATTCACTTGCTCTGGCGGCGCTTCCTGGGCCGCCAAATAAGTAGACGGAAAAAATATAACAGTTATTATTATAAAGAATAATCTCATATTCTATTAGTTTATGGTTTATGGTTTATGGCGAAAATAATTTTAGCTATCAACTATCCGCTATAAACTATTCTCTTATCTTTGCTCCTGCCATTTTTCCCAGGTCAGGATGTATTTCTTGGCCCGGTCGGCGTCTTTATCATCTTTGGTCGTGGTCATCAGATAACGTTTAAAATGCACCATAGCTTTAGGCTTATCATTAAGATACTCGGCGTAAATCAACCCTAAATTATAATGTGTAGCCGGATCATTAGGCGTCAGCTCCAGGACTTTCTCAAACTCAATGATTGCCTCGCTATATTCCTGCCTCTGGATATGAAATACTCCCAGGTTATAATGCAGGACCGCGTTCTCTTTCAAAAGCCGGTCTTTTAGAATGGAAACCTGGGAGAGTTTCTTAGGATAGCTTTCCACCTTCTCTTTTAGAAACTTATTATCGTTATACAAAAATCTGTTCTTTTCGTAAAATTCATCTTTTTGTTTTTCTAATTCGCTGATCCGGTTCTGATAGCCCTGGATCTGGGACAAAAACTTAGCCTCCTGTAACTGCAGGTCAGAGATATTCTTGCTTTTATCCGTAAGCATAGCGCTCAGTTCGTCGTTTTTCTTTTGGGAGGCCTGTTCTTTAGCTTCAAGCTGTTTAAACCTATTTTGCCAGTTGGTATTATCTATCTGCAGGCGGTTGAGTTTTATCTCGTAGTCTTCGGCTTGAGAAGAAGATTCGCCCTGCTTGTGGATGAGTTCTTTCATCCGTTGTTTCAATTCCAGGATGGTCTTTTGATTTTCCTGTCCATTAGCGTTAAACTCGGCGATTTTAGCCTGATACTCCCCTTCTTTAAATTTAAAATCCTTAAGCTGGGTCTGGAGATTGGCCTTCTCACCCTGGAAAAAGGCAAATTTGTCTTCGTATTCTTTGATTAAAGAGGCGGATTCATTTGCTTTAAGCGAAAGCTCTTTCTCCCGCTGTTTTGACTCCGCTAAAAGCCTTTCCTTCTCCTGAATAGAGGCATTAAGTTCCCGCGCCAAAGGCTGGGATGTCTCTAATTTTTCTTTAAGCTCTTTAAGCTGATTCTCCAGAGAGTCCCTTTCTCCTTTTAGGTTATCTATCCTGGCCTCGTAATCTTTAATTACGGCGGTGTCCTCATTTTGTTTCCCGGAAAGCTCCTCCCGGGCGGTTTTCAACTCCAAAATCAGCGCGTCCTTTTCCTGAACCGAAGCACTTAATTGCCGCAGAGAATCCAGAGATTCTTTATTTCTATTCTGCAGATCGCCGCTTTCAGATTTTAATTTTTCTATCTGATTTTGCAGGGAGATTTTTTCATTCTGCAGCTGAGTCAACTCAGCCTCATACTCCTCGGCGTGGGCCAAGAGCTGTTGATGAGCCTGATTAAGATCCGAAATGTTTTTTTCTTTCTCCGTTAAAGCATTGGTAAGTTCATTATTCCTGGATTCTAAGCTCGAACCCTTGGCCTCCAAATCCCTGAATTGGTCATCTAAAGATAACTTTTGCTTTTCCAACTGCTTAAACTGCTCCAAGGCAGAACCGTAAGCCTTGACCTTAAGATTCGAGTCGTTAAGTTTTTTAACTGAATCTTCCTGGGTCCGGCGCAGGGTATCCACGGCCTTTTCTTTATCCCGGAGAAAACCCTTAAACTCCTCCAGCGCGGCGGACAATTCCTTATTCTTATTAAGCCAGGAGGATTCCTCGGTTTTTAAGCGGCCTAATTGCGCGGCCAAAGAATCCCTCTCTGCCTGCAGGCCGATAAGTCTTTCATTATAGTCTTTGGCCTCCAAGATATTAGAGGTGTGCTTTTTAAGCACCTTTTCCTGAGCCTGCTTAAAATCAAGGATAAGCTTATCCTTCTCCTGAATAGAGTTATTTAATCGCTGAATAGAATCAATAAATTCTTGATTTTTGATTTTCCACTCTGATTCCTGAGCCTTAAGGCTGTCTATTTGACTTAGGTTCTCATCCAGATTACTTTGCAGTTGAGAAACCTTATCCTGATAATCTTTAAGCCTTATGCTTAATTCATCTTGAACCTGGGTCAGCCTGGCAACATTACCTTCCTTCTCTTTTAAACTGCCGCTTAAGGTTTGCGCCTTAGATACCGCTTCCTGATTTTCGGCCGCTAAGCTATTTTTCTCACTCTCCATCCGTTCTAATTGACTTTTGAGGGATGCCTTTTCTTTCTCGGCTTGAGTAAGTTTTGATTCGTAATCTCGCGCGCGCCAAATATCCCGGGTATGCTGTTTCAGCAGTTTCTCCCTCATCACCTTAAGCTCATTGATATTTATTTCTTTATCGCGGATAGAGTTATTTAACTGTTGGATGGAATTATTTAAAGCCGAAGCCTGATTGAGAGATAACTGCTCCTGGGAGCTGAATCTCTCTAACCTATCCGCTAAAAGCGCTTTTTCGTTTTCCAGCTGAAGTAAACGGGCCTCATATCCTTTAAGCTTAAGGTTAAGCTCTTCTCTGGTCCGGCTTAAGTCGGAAACAGCCTTTTCCTTATCAGAAATAGTCTTGGCCAGTTCGCTGTTTTTTGATTCTAAGAGGGTCTTTTTGGAGCGCAGGTCCTGGGTGAGGGCTTCCAGAGAGCTTTTGTCTTTATCCAACTGATTCAGATGAGATAATTTTGATTCGCTGTTTTTAACCTGGAGGGCGAACTTATCTTTTTCTTCCTGTAATTTTAGGATTGTCTTTTCCTTTTCCTGAAGCAGGCTGTTTAACTGCTGGAGGGAATTATTCAGCTCTTTATCTTTATCCTGCCAGGTATTCTTTTGGGCCTCAAACTCATTCAGCCTGGCGCTTAACAAATCTTTTTCTTTAAGCAGGGCTTCTTTGAGCTTTTCCAGTTCAAAAATAGCCCTGGACTTATCTTCCAGGGAAAGTAACATCCCCCCGGACTGGGATTGAAGCGCGGAAAGCTTAGCCTGGAGACCGCTTAAGCGGGCATCCAAAGATTCTTTGTCTTTCTTTAACTGCTGGAGCTCGCCAAGCTTAAGCTCATACTCTTTAATCTTAACCGCGGATTCTTCCTGTTTATTCAAAAGCTTTTCCTGGGCTACTTTAAGTTCGGAGATGGCTTTTTCTTTTTCCTGGAGCGAGCCGGTGAGCTGCTGGATGGAGACCAGAAAGTCCTTGTTCTGTTGACGCCAGTCCGCGCTTTGAACCTTAAAGCTGTCTAACTCGCTCTGCAGGGCAATTCTCTCATTCTGGAGCTGGACAAACTTATCCTGGTAAGTTTTAATCTGGGAATTTAATTCCAGTTCGGACTTGGCAAACTGGGCCACGGCCTTTTGCTTCTCCTTGAGGCTGTCGTTTAATTTTTGTATGGTAGAAGAAAACCCTTGAAATTCATCCTGCCGGGCCGACTGCTGGGTTTTGAGTTTATCTAATTCCTCCTGAAAAGAAGATTTTTCTTTTTCTAATTGGCCCAGGCGGGCCTCATATTCCTTAAGCCTTGAAGTTAGTTCTTCTTTGGCTTGAGCTAAGTCGGATGTGGCCTTTTCCTTATCCTGGATAGTCTTGGCCAGTTCGCTGTTTTTTGATTCTAAGAGGGTCTTTTTGGAGCGCAGGTCCTGGGTGAGGGCTTCCAGAGAGCTTTTGTCTTTATCCAACTGATTCAGATGAGATAATTT
>JAUSCZ010000023.1 GCA_030674475.1 Candidatus Omnitrophota bacterium | reverse complement strand
TGAATTTTTTTGATCTCAGAAGGCGACAGCCCTTTAGGTGAGAAGGCCGGATCAGCCGTATTTTCCTCAAGTCCAATCACAATATACCCGCCACCCCAGTTATTAACGTCGTTGGCAAAGGCGCACATGGTATGCAAAACGACCAGAGGATTCCATCCTTCTTTAAATTCCAGCCGTTCGGTTTCAACTACTCGGCCGGAGAGTAATTCTTCGATATTAATAGGCAGCGCCATTTTCACTCCTTCGCATAAGCGAACACTTGGCCTTCCGATAGGCCAAGGTGTCATCAATGTTTCTATTTTTGCGTATTTAATCCATTAGCTAAAGATGCCGAAACCTCTTCAATCCTAAACATAAAATCTTTCGCGTCTTCCAGTGGAATTTCAGGGTCACATTGAGCCCCTTTTTATTTTAATGTCCTCTTTACCGCCTCTGTCCAGCCCGCGTAAAGGGTCGAACTCTTGCCTTTAGGCATCCGGGGAAGGAACTCGCGGCCTATTCTCCAACATTCGCGGATTTCATCCGTGTCCTTCCAATAACCGACTGCCAAACCGGCCAGATAGGCGGCGCCTAAAGAGGTGGTTTCGATGACCTTGGGCCGGGTTACTTTTACCCCCAGAATATCCGCCTGAAACTGGCATAAAAAATTATTGGCCGAGGCCCCTCCGTCAACCTTTAAATCCTTGATCTTTAAGCCGGTGTCCTTTTCCATCGCCGCCAGCACATCCTTAGTCTGATAACACATTGCCTCTAAGGCTGCCCGAACTAAGTGATTAGCGGTTGTGCCCCGGGTAATTCCAAAGACCGCGCCCCGGACATCAGGGTTCCAGTAAGGCGCTCCTAAACCTACAAATGCCGGGACAAAATAAACCCCGGCGTTATCTTTAACCGCCCTGGCCATCTTTTCTGATTCAAACGCGGATTTTAACAAACTCAAGCCATCCCTTAGCCACTGGATTGCCGCCCCGGCAATAAACACCGCCCCTTCCAATACATACACCGGCTCACCCTGTCTGCCGCAGCCTAAGGTAGTGATTAAACCATATTTGGAAACCGGGCGTTTTTTACCGGAATTAAGCAGAATGAAACAGCCGGTACCATAGGTATTTTTAATGCTCCCTGGCGAGAACCCGGCCTGGCCGAACAAAGCCGCCTGCTGATCCCCGGCAATCCCGGATATAGGAATCCCTGAAGGCAGGATCCCAATCTTTACCGTTTCCGCGAAAATACCCGATGAACTCTTTACCCGCGGCAATATTGCCCGCGGGATTTTGAATTTCTTCAGGATATCCTCATCCCAGCTTAACTTTTCAATGTTAAAAAGCATTGTCCGCGAGGCATTAGTGTAATCGGTGGCATGAACTTTTCCCCCGGTCAATTTCCACAACACCCAAGTATCAGTAGTGCCAAATAAGAGTTTTCCCGCGCTGAGCTTGGCTTGCGCCCCGGGGATATTTTGTAACAACCACTCTATCTTGGTAGCCGAAAAATAGGCGTCAATGGGCAGGCCGGTTCTTTTTCTAAAAAATTCCCCCTCGCCTTTTATTTTCTTAAGCTGGTTACAGCGCTCTGCCGTCCGGCGGCACTGCCAGACAATAGCGTTGTGAATAGGCTTACCCGTTTCCTTATCCCAGATAACCGTGGTTTCGCGCTGATTAGTAATGCCTATGGCCACGATTGAAGAAATGGGAATTTTCTTAAGTGCCTTCTGAATGGAACTATAAACACTGCGCCATATCTCATCCGGATTATGCTCTACCCATCCGGGTTTAGGAAAATACTGGGGAAATTCCTCATAAGCGCTGGAGATGATACCGGCCTTTTTATTATAGACAACTGCCCGGCTTCCGGTAGTCCCCTGGTCTATAGATAAAATGTATCCTTTCATCATATCACCTATATGCTATTAAACATTGTCTTGTAATACACGGATATGGAGCGCAGTGAATTTATGGTTGCCATTCCCAGATAATAACTCAGGATAAAGACGATAACGGTTACCACTATTTTTTTATTGCGGCTGAAACGGGGGTTCAGCCAGAGAAGCGGCAAAGCCAAAGGCCCCGTGCAGAGAAAAGAAATTATCAGTATATTAGTCTTAAGATACCATTTCTCCTTTTCTTTCTTCTCCAGGAACTCCCCGCAGTGCTTGCATTTAAGGGCCTCATCCTGTATCTCTTCAGCGCAATAAGGACATTTTTTCATAGCGATCCTCTCATTATTTTCTCTAACCAGCGTAAAATATCTCCAAAAACCTTTTCCTTTCCTAAATCAACGGAAAGGGCATGGCGCATGCCGGCATAATTGATAATCTCTTTGTCTTTAATTCTTAAGCTGTTGAAAATTTTGCGCGTGGCTAAAGAATCCACTACCGTATCTTCTCCCGCGGTTAAAACCAACAAGGGAATATTGATTTTATCTCCCCAAGATTTAACCTTCTTTTGAGCCTTAAAGATATTCCAGTAAAGCCGGGCTGTGGCAGTATGCTTATCCAGAGGGTCAGCATCAATTATCTTTTGATATTCAGTATCCTGGGTGCACATTTGAGGAGTAATCGGCACTGGAAAATGCCTTTTAAGATTAAAAACCAAGGCCAGCCCTATATTTAGATATGTCCAAAGGTTAAAATGCAGTTTACCGGCAAAGGCCGGGCTGATACAGATTAAGCCGGGAAAAAGCCGCGGGGCTGAAACGGCAAATAAAAAACAAATCAATGCCCCCATACTCTCGCCCAGGAGAAAGATTTTTTTATTCGGATTCTCCTGTCTGATTATATCATAGAGTGAGCGAATATCCTGAAAGTAGGTATCCAGACTATCCACATCCCCTCTTTCTCCTTGTGTTCGGCCAAAACCCTTAAGTTCCAGGGCGTAAGATGAGATATTATTCTTTTGAAAAAAATCCGCCAAGGCTTCCCAACGCTCGGTATGCGCGCCAAGACCGTGGACCAGCAACAACACCACCCCGGACTCTGGAATCATCCATTGCCGATAAAGAATAGTCGGAGTATTCTCCGTCTTAAAAATCCCAGACATAAGTAAGTTATATTTTTACGCCTAAATCTCTCACAATCACCCTGCCGCAGTATTCAGGGCCGGCCCCTGAAATCATTCCTTGTTTCTTAGCCACAAAGGTTACGGTCTTATCCGCCTTTACGCAACAACCCAGCGCCTTACCGCTATCCGCATCCAGGCCTGAAGGGACATCCACCGCGATTATATAAGCCTTACTGACATTAATAATATTTATCAAATCCCGGAATATCCCTCTTACCTCTCTTTTTATCCCTATTCCCAAAAGGGCATCAATAATCAAACCGGATTCAAGAATAGATCTTCTTACCAATGCTAAGTTCTTATTATTTACCTCAACCACCTTCTGTTTCATTTTTAAGAGAATATCCAAATTTACCCTGGCTTCACCCCGCACCTGGCTAATCTTTGCGGCTAAGAATATCTTGGGCTTGATTCCCCGGCACATCAGATGGCGGCAGGCGGCCAATCCGTCAGCGCCGTTATTACCTTTTCCGCATACGATAACAACACCTGTTCTTTTCTTATCCCTTAACGCCTTTAATGCCTCCTCAGCAACCGACCTTCCGGCATTTTCCATAAGCACAAGACAAGGCACGCCAAAATTCTCCCGCATCCTGTTATCAATTTCTCTGGCCTGGCTGACAGAAATTATATTTTTCACCTGAAAATCTCCTTACAGGTGCGATAAATCGCACCGCTACATAAAACTTCTAAAAGATAGAATGTAAATAATGGGGCTGACGGTTTTCGCAGCGAATGTCGATTTTAGCCAAAGCAGCTTTCGGATTTTCGGGAATCCCGATGTCCCGACGATAGTCGGGACAATATCGGGACGGCGCGGCTGTCGGAGCCCCGACGAGGCCGCCGGGGCGAGGCCCGCCGCCGCCGAAAATACGAAAGACCTTTGGCGGCCCCGCCAAAGGCGGGGCAAAATCGACTTGAGCGAGAAAACCGTCAGCCACATTCTCTTCATCCTCATTGCACAAAACTTATCGCCTTATAGGCGGCATCAACAAGCTGTTTCAATTCCTCTTTGCTTATCGCCAAAGGCGGCATAAGGACAATGACATTGCCTAAGGGGCGCAGGATGACCCCATATTCCCTGGCCTTTTGGCAAATCTTTATCCCAATCCTTTCTTCCCAGGAATACGGCTCTTTGGTTCCTTTATTTTTTACCAGTTCAATTCCCACCATAAAACCCTTCTGGCGGATGTCTCCGATATGCTCCAATTTCTTAAACTTCTCTAATTCTTTTCCTAAAAATTTAATCTTGGGCTGAAGTTTTTGGAGGGTTTTTTCTTTTTTAAAAAGCCCTAAATTGGCCAAGGCAGCGGCGCAGGCCAGGGGATTTCCGGTATAGGTGTGTCCGTGAAAAAAAGTCTTTTGTTCCTTATACTCTCCCGAAAAGGCATCAAATATCTTTTGGGTAGTCAGGGTGGCGGCTAAAGGCAGATACCCCCCGGTAATCCCCTTGGCTAAGCACAAGATATCCGGCGTTACACCTTCAGTCTCAGAGGCAAATATATAGCCAGTCCTCCCAAAACCTACGGCCACCTCATCGGCAATCAAAAGCACATTATGCTTATGGCAAAGCTCGCGCATCTTCCTATATACGCCTTCAGGCCAAACAATGATACCGCCGGCGGCCTGGACTAAAGGCTCAACTATAAGCGCGGCAGTTGAAGAATGATGTTGTCTTAAAATATCTCTTAGCCTATCCAGACACTCAAAATTACACCCAGGATAATTTTTACCCTTGGGACAGCGGTAGCAATAAGGCGAATCCGCCTTATAGCTCTCAAAAAGCAGACCCTTGTAGGTCTTATGAAACAAATCCATCCCGCCCACACTCACCGAGCCTATGGTATCTCCATGATAGGCGTTCTCCAAATGAATAAATCTTGTTTTAGCCTTATCCAGATACTGCCAATATTGATAAGCCATCTTCAAGGCAATCTCCACCGCGGTTGAGCCGCTGTCGGAATAAAAAACCTTGATCAGGCCTTTGGGGGCAATCTCTACCAGCCGCTGGGCCAATTCAATAGAAGGCACATTGCTTAATCCCAACAATGTGCTATGGGCCACCTTATTCAGTTGTCTATTTATGGCTATGTCTATCTCTCTTCTGCGGTGGCCGTGAACATTCACCCAAAGGCTGGAGACTCCGTCTAAATACCATTTGCCGTTAGTATCTTTCAAATAATTCCCCTTGGCCTCATCAATAATTAAAGGCTCATCCTTAAGCCAATCCCGCATCTGGGTAAAAGGATGCCAGAGGAAATCCTTATCCCGCTTAATCAACTGCCGGGTGAGGGGCTTTTCTGTTTTTAGTAAAGTCTTTAAATCTATATTTTCCCCGGCTATTTTCCCCAGCCTCCTCAAGCCATCTTTAGACTTAACATTTTTCAACCAAGGAACTATTCCTAAAATAGGCACATCCAGGAATTCCTTTAAGACATTGGGATTGGTCTTTTCCGCGGCAGTCTTTCCTTGATAATTATTAATGATTACGCCTTTAACCTTAACCCCGTAATCCAGGGCGTATCTTTGGGTAAGCAAAGTATGATTCAATGTCCCTAAGCCTGCCCTGGCCACAATGAGCGCCGGGACATCCAGGTCCCGGATCAAATCCGCAACCAGATAATTTTCTCGCAAGGGAACTAACAGCCCGCCGGCGCCTTCAATGATAAGGAATTCGTGTCTTTTTTTTAACTTATGATACGCGGAAAAGACTTTATCTAAATTGATCCTTATTTTTTCCCTTTTAAAGGCGACATAGGGAGCAAGCGGCTCTTTCGCGTAATAAGGATTAACCAAATTTTTATCGTCTTGAATACCTAAGGTCTTAATCACAAAATCCGTGTCATCGCCGGAGCATTGAAATGGTTTCATATATCCAACATCAATACCTTTTTTTTGCAAGGCCAGGCCAATGGCGCAGGAAATAATGGTTTTCCCGGCTCCGGTATCGGTTGCGGTGATAAATATAGAATTAGACATTTTAGTTTATGGTTTATGGTTGATAGTTTATAGCTCATTGATAAACAGTTTTAATTTATTTGCTATAAACCCTGCCGGCAGGCAGGCATACACTATCAACTATCAACTGCTTTTATTGCTTTTACGCTGATGACCTCAAAGGTGGCATAGACCTGGCCGTTACCGCGAAAGTTACTGCGATAGAAATGGTCGGCCTTAGCCAGCCGGGACGGGGTTAAAAACCCCTGATGCTGATTAATCCGGTTTACCCCGATATATTTCAGCCAGCTTAAGATATCGGCTAAATTATCAAAATGCCGGTTGCACTCCCTGACCTTAAACTCCGGGCAGGAAAACCCTGCCCTCTCCAACGCCTCTCTTATAAAATCCGCCCGAGGAAGAAAGGTTTCCTCTATCCCAAAACACTGGCGCAGTTCCCGCAAGGTCTTGGCCCCAAAGCAATTAAACATAAAACAGCCGCCGGATTTAAGAATCCTACGCGCCTCTTTAAAGGCCGCCTCCAAATCCGGCACCCATTGATAAACGGCATTGGATAAAACCAGGTCCAAGGCCTTATCCTTAAACGGCAAAAAGGCGGCATCCGCGGTCAACACCTCTTCAATCTTTGCTTTTGTCTTACGCGCCATTGCCAGGCTGATATCCAAACCCCAGAGCCGGCTTTGGGGCAGAAATCTCTTTAGCTCACCCAATAGCCATCCGGTTCCGCATCCAATGTCCAAGACCTCATTCGCTGTATATCCTGCTCCGATTACCTCTTCCAGTAGTTCTTGGGCCAGCTTGGCCTGAATATCCGCGTATTTCTCATAATGTATCGCGCTGCGGGAAAAATTATCTCTTATTTTTTGAGTGGAAATCATTTTAACTTTCTAATAAAATCAGCTATCGCGAAATTAAATTCCTCAGCCTTATCCAGAAACGGCAAGTGCCCACAGTCAAAAACCTTTAATTCCGACTGCTTAATCCTCTGACGCATATATTCGGATACCTGAGGAACACAAATAGTATCCCTGGCCCCGGTAATAATCAGCGCCGGGATATCTATAGCCCGGATAAAATCCCGGTAATTAGCATCCTTAAGCATGGACAAGCCATAAATCAGCTTGCTATAATCTATGTTTTTAAACTGAAAACTGCTGGCCATGCTCTTTCCGCTCTCTGTAAGGAGTCCTTTATAAAAATTCTCCCTGGTCTTTTGGGGATCGCGCTTACAATCCCTTATCATCTTATTCAGATGGGTTTGGGTAAAACCTGTCTCCAGATATTCGTCAGAGCAAAAATTAGGCGTAGAATTTACCGCCACCACGGCCTTAGGCTTTAAGGATAAACTCTTGAGCGCTTCTAAAATCACCATCCAGCCCAGAGACCAGCCAATCAGGACAAAATCCTTCCTGTCTTTAATTGCATCCTTGAGCAGGCCTGCCGCTTCTTGAATATCCCGGGCCGGACTTATATCCGGCAGGACAACCTCATAATCTTTGGCAAAATATTCCCTCTGCCTCTGCCAGATCTCCGGCGCGCTGGCCCAGCCGTGGATAAAGACCAGGGTCTTAACCATATCATTTATATCTCTTGCCAATTAGTTACCACTGAAAAAGTGGTAACTACTGGGGGATTTTAAGGGGGTTGCAGGCAACCCCCTTAAGGGGTAACAGTGAGTTCCGACGGAGTCGGAACGAACGCCATAGGGGCGTGAGCCCCTTTGGAATTAGTTCTCACTGAAAAACGAGAGTTTTTCAGTGAGAACTAATTAACTCATAGCCCTTCAATACCGCTTCAGCCAGGAAACACACAAGATGCGTTTCAGACTTTTTTTGGACATATTCTAGGGATTCATAATACCGGGCTTTTTCATTAACGCTAATGATACAGGGAGCAAAACCACAATGAATTAACTGAACAATCATAATCAGCCGTCCTACGCGGCCATTGCCGTCGCCGAAAGGATGAATCGCCTCAAAATCCGCGTGCATCCTGGCAATATGCTCAATCGGTCGAGGCGGGAAGTCATTAACTTTGCTTAAAAATAACTTCATTTCCCCGGCAATATCATCGGGGGACGGCAGGATCAAATCCACCCCCCGGATTGCCCTCTGATGGCTGGCGTATTCGCCGGCGTCATCCCGGATGCCCTGCATCAATATCTTATGCGTCTTTTTTATCAGCTCTTCATCAACCGGGCAGCCAATCTTCCCCGAAAAAATATCCTTCAGGATCACCGCATGATTTACCGCCTCCAGATGTTCAATTAAGCTTTTATCCTTGATAGAGGCGTTATTGAAGATAACTGTTTCCGTCTCTTTCTTAGTTAATGTATTCCCCTCAATGGCGTCGGAATTATAGGTCAACTCCAACAGAAACTCCTCGGATGTTGTATCATCCCGCAAGATTTTCTTAATATCCGGATACTGCTTTATCTTGGCCTTCAACTGTAAAATAATCTGCTCCATTTCTTGCTTGGTTACCGGGATGATTCCGATAATGTTTTTATGTAACCTCTCAATCTGGCGTATCTGGCTCAAATGCGGCCTGTGGTGGCCGTTGAGCCAGCGGTTAACTGTGGCAAAAGTTACGCCCAGCTCCTGGGCAAATTGAGCTTGCCCCCAGCCGGTTTTTTCCAGCATTTCCCTGATTTTGCCAATATAATTATTGCTATTCAGCATAATTATTATATAACATATTATATATGACTTGTCAAGATACTATATAATCTTAAAGTAATCACTCAGTATCAAGACAAATCCTGGAAATTGCCTTGACTTGAATTGCTGGATATGTTATCCTCTTTATTGAGGAGCAAAGAAATGAAAGCAAAATCATTGTCCAGTATATCTTTGGGGAAAAAATTAGTGAAGCTAGAGAAGCTGACAAAATTTTCAGCTGTTTCTGCCAAAGAGCTTAAAAATGCCGGATTATCTTCTCCTAAAAATTTCAAAGCCGGAGTAATAACAGATAAGGGCGGCTCTCCTAAGTATTTTATATTTGACACATATTCGCTTTGGGATATGCTTTGTGCCTTTGATACGAAATTTGAAGAAAACGTTCCAGCCAAAGAATATGTCCACCACAATCCTGTCGGCTGGCTTATTGACGCCATCGAAACCCACCTGCCGGTCAACCCTAAATTAGCGCTAAAACTAAAAAAGGGCATTGTTGAAGCCCAAAAGTTAGGGCTGGTTCCTTTTGAGAAGATCAAGCATGAGCTAGGATTATCCTGACCAGCAAGATGATTGAAAGTCTTGAATTTACCCCTGCCGGAGAACGAGACTTCAAGAGGCTCTCCCACCAACTGCAAAACAGAATTATCGAGAAAATCGGCCTATATATTTCCTCCCGCAATCCCCTGCATTTTGCCAAACCCCTGGTTAATCTTCCGCCAGCTACACATAGATTCAGAGTCGGAAAGTATCGTATTTGTTTCTATATTGAAGGCCTTAATATAATTATTGACGGCGTTGACACCCGCGAAGACGCCTACCGTAGAAGATAAATCTCCTAATACCGCTTGACTGCTCGCCTCGCGGCGTCCGCCTCGGCGAGCCAAAGGCGAGACGGGAAGCCGATGGCAGGATAGGCAGGCAATCTCCTCCCCCTCTTTTATCTCCCCCCAGCTTCTTCCAGCCCTCTTTAGTCAAATAAGGATGGGTCATTTTCCAGCCGGATAAGCACATCTTTTAAGGTTAGCGGGGTAGGTTTGGCTTAACAGTTACTAATGATAAATTGAATAATGGAAGAGAAGGCGGAAAAAAAATAAACTAGGCGGGAAATGCCACTTTTTGGTTAGGACTGACTACCGGTAAAAACAGCTTTTAGTTCCTGAGCCGACCGTCCTGACTCAAGCACAACCAGAATATCTTTTAGCGTTGGCTCAGTAGAAACGCAGCGCTCTTCTTCAGATCTTAATATATCCGCAATGCAAGAAATGACTTTCTGCATATCATTAGGTTCACCTTTATTAAGATAAGATAGCTGGATATACTCCTTAATCCTCTCCGCTGATGGCGTAATGCCGGCTTCAACCATCTTTTGTATCTGGCGCCATTCCTGATTAAGGTTAATGCTATCCAACTTGCTTAAAGGAATACGGGAAGCGTTCAAACTTAGGTTGCTTATGGCCTGGGTAACTATAGGGAGAAAACGTAAGTCGATGCCACCCGGGAATTTAACTTTCTGAGGAATCAACGGCGAGCTTGCCAAATCATCAATGCCAACTATAACTTTAGCTGGCCTAGGCAAATCTGGCCACGGAATATTCCTGTAGACAAAAAACTTTTCGTGTAAGCAGAACGTCTTATCGTCTATTTGTTTGATGCGTTCTTCCTTAATAAACAAAGCAAAAATTTCCTTTAAAATATCTTCTTTAAATTTATAGTGGAATTCCTCAGAGATAATACGCCTTACTTCCTCCATCGAAAATTGTTTTTGTGTAAAGTATAACCGCAAAATCTCCCGAATAATACTTTTCTGTATAATACTTCTGAATTCTTTGTCTCCAAGCGGCAAATAACCATTTTCCACGTACTGCAAGGCCTCCAACATATCGTTAATCAAGCGGACGCCAAACTTAAAAGATATTCTCTGAAAAACTTCTTTTTGTTCTATTTCGCTCAAGCTTAGATTAACCATTTCATCCAAATAATCTAATAAAATCTTGGTTTGTTTATCAACTAATGTCCTAACCAATTCTTGTTTATCCCGGCTTAATTCACCAAAACGCGAGGAACGAAAAATAATTTTTAGATCCCAGAAAAACATTGCTTGGCTTTCTTCCCAATCTTTTATTCTTTTTAAGATATCTGCGACTCTTTTTTCTCTAAATGAATATTCGTATGCTAACCGATCAGGAATATAGGAGACTGAATAAACTAAACCTTCTTCAATTAATTTTTGAGTGTAAGAGCTTCCTATCATTGGGATATATGTCTTTAAAGGATACGTAATCCGGGCATCCATCCCTGTTCGTCTTAAAAAATCAATATTCTCCCTGATCTCCTCTATTGTCACAAGCGGATCCAGCATAATAAAACCCGGGATAGTCCATATTCCACAATCCTCAATAATCCTAATGGCTTCCTCGTTCTCTTTGATGGTTGCAGCCTTACCATAGCGCTCGAGTTGCTTTGGCGAACCAGATTCAATCCCTATGAAAAGAACTGTAAGGCCGGCCTCTTTCAATAATTCCAAGGCTTGCTTTCTTTTTAGATTATTTTCTAATGAATCATTTATTCTGTAAATATTCCTTACGCTTACCGATGTACCAAAAATAAGATCATCAGGAATCCGTCCTGCTTTTCTTGCCTCATGAATCATTTGAGCAAAACGAATCACCCTTTTCATACCGCCAGCAAATAGATCTTCATCAACAAAGTTAATAAATTTGACGCCCAAGTTAGCCGCCTTCTCCATATCGCCAATAATATTATCTAAATTCCTGCCTTTCCAACCTATGCCCAAAAAAGGTCTGCGCGCGCATATCGTACAATTAAAAGGACAGCCGCGCGAGGTCTCCATATAAACAACACCCCCGGATTTTACTACATCGGGCAAAAAGTCTGTCATAGGCGTTCCCATATCTACGAGAAATGACTGACTCCTTGGATTTGCAATAATCTGACCATCATTCATATACACAACATCATGTATTTCATTTTTCTTTATTTCGCCTCTGCGATATTTGACGAGATCGACTATTGCCATTTCACCTTGCCCTGCACAAATAAAAACCTCCGGGTATTGCTTCAGAAAAAATTCTGTGTTATAAGTCGCTACAACATTACCTAAAGCAACAATGGGTCTTTCCGCGGCTGGCAATGAACGAATATATTGCATAACAGTAATCAGTTGTTGCAAAGAACCAAAGCCGAGAGATAATCCTAATATTTCCGGATGCTCAATCTTTATTTTTTCGATGATTCCTTCTACTCCGCCATCAATCAGATGATGTGCCATAACAATATGGACAGTATCCTTAAGTTGCTGTTTCAAAGTACCACCTAAGACTGCGACTCCCAATGGATTGTCAAGCTTAGATTTATCACGAACGTTAGAAAAGAAAGAAAGCATTATTCTCGTTGGCCTTCCTTTCAAGGTCGAGTTTCCCATAGATAATAAAGACGCATTATTTCTTTCCTCAATCGCTGAGCTTGACCTTAACCCAGTCAAAAGGCTTACGTCCCCTTTGGCAACCGGCGAAACAGAATAGTCAATTTTTTTCAAATGGATGCTGCCTGAAATAGAAGGTGGTCCAAACCCCGGGGTTACCGTTGTTACTCTGAGAATATTTGTTAGAAGCTGCCCCCCACTAAAATAGCTTCTTATTGCCTGCCCCGTAGGCGTATACACCGGCTCTTGAATATTGTATTCTCCCTGCTGAAAGGATTTCTGATAGCCTTGGAAGCAGGTAAGTTTATCCCAGGGTTCTTTGGAGGTTAGGTTGGTAAGGTTACAGGAGTCAATCAGCTTAACATAGGGATTTTCTCCTGCCTGCCCCGAGGGCTGCTTGGCAAACTTCCGTTTAAAGTGCTGGGCTAAGATGAGAGAGTAATAGACTTGTCTTAGGGGAGCGTATCTCCTGGATGAGTTGATCTCCTGGGTGAGCTTGGGGATTATGGTTTCCTTGATTAGCTGGGTAGAATATTGATTAAGCTCTTTTAGCCTGGGGTCACTAAAAGAATATACCTGGTTACTGGTTACTGGTTTCCCTGGCCCGCTTCGCTTTGCCAGGACGGGCTGGTTGCTGGTTTTTAGGTAGTCCTCTTCCAACATCACCTTGAGGGTAGCTTTGTAAATGTAGGCGCTGTTATCCGGAGATTCTCTTAAAATAATCTCGTCCGGGACAATCCATGGCCTAGTTAGGGTGGGGATGGTGATGTTTTCGGTTCCGAATAGCTCTTCTGCTTTCTTATACAGCTTATCCCAGTATTCCCGGCCTTCTTTGGCCTGGGGTGAGGTATAGCTTGCAGTATCCTTCTTTAGCTGGACATCAGCTTCCAGCATAATCCTGCCGATATCTGTCTTGGCTAAGTCGTCATCTATGATATTCTCCGAGGCATCCGGCCTTAGGTTAACCCAAAACTTATCATTAGGCAGGCTTAATCCGATGAAGAAGTATTTGAGCAGGGTTTGGGTGTTTTCTTCTATGTAGGCTTTGTTCTCTAAGTCCTCCTTCTTAGTATCTCCCTTATCTAAAAGTAGCTTAAAGTCCTGACTCAAGTTATCATAGCCTAGATACCTTAGGTGTAAGGGCCGAAATTTATCGCTCTGGATAATAGGTTTGCCAGAGTTGGCAAAGTAATGGGAAAGGTCTATGCTTTGAGCAAAGACGCTCTGCTCAAGGATAAGGCAGAAAGAGAGAAACAGAGATAGGAATTTGGTTAGGCGTAAAGGCATATATTTGGTTGATAGTTGATAGCGGATAGTTGATAGCAAAAAAACAAACATAAATTCTATTTAGTTCGCTAATCTTTTGCTCTAAACTATCAACTATCAGCTATAAACTAATTCGGCTACCTAAAGTAAACCACATAAAAGGGGTAAAAACAAGGGCAAAACAGGGGTTTTGGGCAAGCGCTTTCTTGGGCAGGAGCTACTATTATCTTATCTTTTTAAACATACTTAAGGCAAACTCTAAATCGCCTTTGGTGTGGCTGGCCGTCACCGTGACCCGGAGACGGCAGAGGTTATCGGGGACAGCCGGGGGGCGGATGCCTTGAACCAAGATGCCTTTTTCAAATAGCTTTTGGCTGAACTCCATGGTTAGGCGCGGTTCTTTGGTGAGGATGGGAATAATCGGGGTTTGAGACTCTAAGGTATTAAAACCTAAGGAGTTTAGGCCGTCTCTTAAAAAATTGGCATTACTTAAAAGCCTTGCGTGCTGATTGCCGCCTCTCTCAATTATCCTGATTGCCTCTAAAGCGCTGGCGCATAGAGCCGCGGGCAAGGCAGTGCTAAAGATAAAGGAACGCGAACGGTTAACCAAATAGTCAATCAGCTCCCGGCTTGCGCAGAGAAATCCGCCCAGGCCACCCAAAGCCTTGCTCAAAGTCCCCATCTGGATTATCCGCTTATTGGCCTTGAGGCCAAAATGTTCCAAGGTCCCTCTGCCGCTCTTACCCAAAACGCCGGTGGCGTGGGCTTCATCAATCATCAGCAGGCAATCGTATTTTTTGGCTAAGCGCAAAAGCTCCGGCAAAGGAGCAATATCCCCATCCATACTAAATACGCTATCGGTTACTATCAATCGTTTCTGGTGACTTTGTGACTTTGTGACATGGTAACCTAACAATTTTTCTAACGCTTCTACATCCCGATGCGGATACCTCACCAGCTCGGCCCGGCTTAAGATAATCCCGTCAATAATTGAAGCGTGATTCAAGCGGTCGCAAAAAACAATACTGTTTCTATCTGCCAAGGCGGAAATTATCCCTAAATTGGCGCTATAGCCGCTGGGATAAACTAAACAGGCTTCCTGCCTTTTAAAATCAGCCAATTTTTCTTCTAATTGCTTATGCAGGATATTACTGCCGGAAACTAATCTTGAGGCCCCAGTTCCCACTCCAAATTTATTGATTGCCGAGATTGCCGCCGCTTTCAGCCGTTTATCATTAGCCAGGCCCAGATAATTATTGGAGCAAAAGTTTAAAACCTTTTTACCCTCAATCGTGATGTATCTATCGCAAGACGAAGAAACAAAGCGCATTTTGCGCCTTAAGCCTCTGGCTTCCAGCGCGGCCAATTCTTCTTTAAAATTTATCACCCGAAAATCTCCTTCCAAGCGCGATAAATCGCGCCGCTACTGTAGCACGTCCGGGTCAATTCGTGGATAAACCTAAATCCTGAATCATTTTAAGGTCGTCCTGGGGAGGATTGCCTTTGGTGGTGAGGTAGTCGCCGATAATCATTGAGTCTGCTCCGGCCAAAAACATTAACGGCTGAAGGCTCCTTAGGTTGGTCTCTCTGCCACCGCAGATTTTTATTTCCTGGCGGGGAAAGATAAAACGCAGGATAGCGGTAATCTTGAGGAATTCCAGGGGAGATAAGGGTTTTTTCCGGCCAAGTCTAGTTCCGGCAACAGGATTCAGGAAGTTTACCGGGATGCACTCCGGGTTAAACTTTTTCAAGGCAAAAGCCAGATCCAGTCTCTGGGCCCAGCTCTCCCCCATCCCGAATATCCCGCCGCAGCAAAGTTCTAAACCCGCCTGTTTGACATTTTCAATTGTCCTTATCCGGTCAGAATAGGTGTGGGTAGTGCAGACTTCCGGATACAGGCTTGCGGCAGTCTCCAAGTTATGGTTATAGCGAAATAAGCCAGCGTCTTTAAGCGCCCGGGCTTCATCAAGGCTTAGTTCTCCTAATGAGGCATCAACATTAAGTTTTAGCTTAGAGCGGATTTTGGAAATAGCCTTACAGATTTTCAAAAAATCGCTTTTCTTCTGGATGCGCCGGCCGCTGGTAACAATACAAAAATAACCCGCCCCGGTTTTTTGGGCCTGCTTAGCCCTTTTAAAGAGCTCATTCTCGCTAAGTAAGGGATAAACCTTAACCGCGGTTTTATTCCAACTGGACTGGGCGCAAAAAGCGCAGTTCTCCGCGCAGGCCCCGCTTCGGGCATTGGTGATGGCGCAAAGCTCCACCTTTTTCCCCCGAAATTTCTTGCGGATTTTGTAGGCCGAATTAAAAAGACTGTAAATATCGTCGCCTTTTATCGCGTTCAGCCTCTTAGCCTGCCTGAGATTCACCTCTCTCCCTTTAAGCACGCTATCCGTGATACGCGCTATAAAACTACCATCTCCTGGCATCAGCCTGTATTTTTTAGTTCTTAACGCTTTCTTATTTTTTTTCATATAGAGGCGACATCTGGCGCAATTTATCCACTATTCCCGGAAGAACCTCAATAAGGTAATCAATATCGCTTTTTTTAGTCCAGCGGCCTAAAGAAAACCTTAATGAGCCATGGGCTAGATCATGCGGACGGCCAATAGCCAGCAGGACATGGGAAGGCTCTAAAAAACTGGAGGTGCAGGCTGAGCCGGTGGAAGCGGCAATCCCTAACATATCCAGATTCAAAAGCATTGACTCGCCTTCAATATACTCAAAAGATATATTTACATTGTTAGGCAGTCTCAATTTAGAATGGCCATTAAGATAAATTCTCTCAATCTTAGCCGTTAAACCTTTAATCAGGGTATCGCGTAAATCAGACTGAAATTTGACTTCCTCATTTAACTTTTCTTTACATAATTCAATGGCCTTGGCCATGCCCACAATACCGCTGACATTAGAGGTTGAGGCCCGGCGGCCTTTTTCCTGGTCTCCACCATGCAAAAGACGGTTTATCCGGATGCCCTTACGGATATACAACGCCCCGACCCCTTTGGGCCCGTAAAACTTATGCGCCGAAAGGCTTAATAAATCCACACTCAACTCATTGACATTGACCGGGATATGGCCTACGCTTTGCACCGCGTCGGTATGAAAGGTAATCCCTTTTTCTTTGGCAATTTTACCGATTTCCGCTATGGGCTGAATGGTCCCAATTTCATTATTAGCCTGCATTATGGAGATCAAGACCGTTTTATCGGTAATCGCTTTTTTAACCTCGGCCGGATCAATTATGCCCTCTTTATCCACTTTCACATAAGTTGTAGCATAGCCTTTCTTCTCTAAAACTTTGCACGGCTCGCTCACCGCGTGATGTTCAATCACGCTGGTAATAATATGATTACCTTTTTTCTCTTGCGCCGCGGCAATGCCAAAAATTGCAAAATTATTAGACTCAGTGCCACCAGAGGTAAAAACAATCTCTTCAGGCTTTGCCCCCAAAAAATCCGCTAAAACCTGACGGCTATCCTCCAAACCCTTCTTGGCCTCCTGACCAAAAGAATGTATGCTTGAGGGATTGCCGAACTTCTCGCTAAAATACGGCTGCATTGCCTCCACTACCCGCGCGTCGCAAGGCGTAGTAGCCGCGTAATCTAAATATATCCGTTCCATTTTATATCTTACCTCCGGTTATTCCCTCATTCATGCTTCCTGTTCGATATCCTTCCAAATCCAGCGTGATATAATTATATCCCAATTCTTTCAATTTATTTGTAACTTGCAACTTGTAACTTGCAACCTTCTCTACATCTTCCCCCTCCACCTCCAGGCGGGCCAAAAGGGTTTCATCCGCGAGCTTATAATGCCGCAGGCGCACCATCTTAAAGCCTAAGGCGCGGATGTAATTTTCCGCTTTTTCAATCCGGCTTAAATCCTCTAATCTTATTTCCTGGCCGTAGGCAAAACGCGAGGCCAGACAGGACATCTGGGGCGCGTCCCAGGTTGCTAATCCCAATTCCTTAGAGGCAGCACGGATTTCTTCTTTGGTAAAATTCGCCTCAGCCAATGGCGATTTTACTCCCAACTCATTCTTAGCCAGGCTTCCCGGACGATAGTCTTTCAGGTCATCGGCATTGGTGCCGTCCAGGACAAAGCTCACCTTCTCTTTTTTGGCTAATGACTGCAACAGGGAAAATAGTTCGCTCTTACAATAGTAACAGCGGTTCTGGGGATTGGCCTTGAAATTTGGGTCATCTACTTCCGAGGTGTGAATAATTTTGTGAATAACCCCTAACCCTTGGGCAATTTCCTGGGCGGTTTGCAGTTCTTTTCGGGTATAGGTAGGCGAAACCGCGGTTACCGCGATAGTCTGGTCTGGACCTAAAAAATCAACACAGCATTTAAGCAAGAAGCTGGAATCAACCCCGCCGGAATAAGCAATAACCACCTTCTTATAGGATAAGAGGGCCTCTTTTAATTTCTCAAGCTTTTTTCTCAGGAGTGCTTCCACAGCCGCATCCACCGCCTTTATTCTTGAGCAAGAAGGCCGCGATAATCAAAACCACGACTAATACCACTATAACTGTAACCATATTTCACCTCCAGTTTAAAGCTGTCTTTCGCCGCAACAGGGCATGTAGCATATTTCCCGACAACAAACCCAAGACCAAAAAGTCATATTTGGGCAAAAAGGCAAAACACAGAATAACCAAAACGCTAACTATTATACCATAGATAATCTTGCTTCTTAAATAAACCGGGGAGGTCTTAGGTTCAATGAGCATAAAGAAAATAAAGAAATAATTCAGAAGCCCGGCATTAGCCCATGCTCCCTGACGCGTAATCAGGCTATACGCTAAGGATAACAAAAAAAGGCTTAAGGTGAAACTAAGAACTAAACTTAGCTTTCTAACCCTATAAGCCAGGAACAGGCCGAATAGAACCGCTAACCAGGGATTCACGTATACTGTCCAGATAAGCGGCAGGCCTAAAAAAACGTTGGCAATAAAAAGTCCGAACCCAGCCGGATTAAAGATATGCCTTCCGGAAATCCTGATTATATGTTTAGAAAAAATAGCCGCCAGCGCCGCCACATAAGAAAAACTGCCGGGGGCCAATACCCCGGAGATTATTAAGCCGCTTACCAGGGCGCTCAAGGGAAAAGAAGGCCTGCGGTTGATTAAACACAGTATGATAAAATCTAAAATACAGCTTGAAACACAGATTGAAAATACATAGCCTATATCCTTAGGCTGATAAAACTTTGCCGATACCAGAAGGATAACAATAAAGGCCGCGGCATACCAACGGGTGTCCGCTTTGAATATTTTATTAAACATCCCTATCTCATTCTTAACGCTATATCCGCTAAGGTCTTGACCAAAAACGACTTTAAGAACATGATCGCGAAGAAAGCAATCAGGGGCGAGAGGTCAATTCCCATTCTAAGGTTATGGGGGAGCATCCTCCTTATCGGCGAGAGCACCCATTCGGTAGCTTTCTCCAGAAACTGTACTACCGGATTATAAGGGTCAGGGCTCACCCAGCTGATCAGAGCCCGGATGAGTATTAGCCAATAGAAAATAGTCAAAGCAATTTCTAAGATATGGGCAATAGCCATTAAAAAGTTAGAAAAAATAAACATACTTATATCCTTTCGGCTTTGGAATTAATATTTTTGATAATAGTATTCATCGGTAAAGCCAGCATATCCTCTAAAGACAAAGGCATAACTAATGACCAATTCTTAGGGCTGACGGTTCCGGGAAAATTAATCCGGAATTCCCAAAGGTCGCATTCATTCAGGCAGTCTATGGAAATCCAATCATGGAGAAGCTGAATACTGAAAATAGAAGCGGTGTTACTGGCCTTCTCCATAGCCATACGGATAAGGTCAGAAAGACAGGCCTTCTCCATAGCTATGCGAGCGGGCTCGGAAGGACCTGCCTTCTGCTTCGCCTGTGGCTCCAAATAATTTAAGAACTTGCCTTTTTCTCCGTGGGATTCTAAGTACAAATTGATAAATTCTCCGGCCCTATCCCGGGGTAATTTCAATTTCTCAAGCAGGACATCCGGGTTTTGGACGCTCTCTTTCCAGCGCAGACGGTTATGCGTTGATTGCTTTAAATCAAAAAGTTCATTCCTTAACTCCTCAAAGTTCACTCCCCATTTTTTGCACTTTCTCTTAAAAAGCTGTTCATCAATAGTCCCGGCCTCAAACTGCCACCAGGCGCACAGCGAACTGCTGTCGTGAGTTGAAACCGTAGCCACCGAATTTATCCGGTAATCACCCGGGGCCTTAAAATTATAGGTCCGGCCCCAATCCTTAGACCAGCGCTGGACCTCTATGCCGGGGATGCCCAGTTCATACAAAACTTTATTAGAACAAGGTGGTATTACCCCTAAGTCCTCGGCGCAAGGCAGCATAGTGGTATTTTCCACCATCACCGTAAGGATCTTGCGGCCGTGTTCCTCCCATACGCTTTCATCAGCCGGGTCAAAGGTGCCATTTAGGCCGCCGGTTTCCTGAGGCTCATCTAAAGGTATAGTCCAGACCCGGAATATTCCCACCACATGGTCTATCCGAAAAAAATCGTAGAAATTCTGGGCATATTTTAATTTTTCTTTCAGGTAATCGTAATCATTCTTCTCAATCGCCGGCCAATTATACACCGGCATCCCCCAGCGCTGGCCGTGAGCAAAATACATATCCGGGGGCGCTCCGGAGCAAAGATGCAACTTAAAATAATCCTGCTTGGCCCAGACATCAGCGCTGTCCCGGGAAACCAAAAACGGCAAATCTCCCATTATGAAAACCTGCCGGCCTTGGGCATATTTCTTGATCACCCTAAACTGCTCATATAACTGCCACTGCAGCCATTTGTGAAAACTTATCCTTTCTAAATTATCTTGCTCAAATAATTCAAGGGCCTTTTGATCCCGATATTTCAGCTTATCTTCCCAGGCTTCCCATCCGGACTGATTATTCTTTTCCTTAATTACCTTGAATAAGGCATAATCCGCGAGCCAAAATTTATTCTCCTCTAAATAACGGTTGAAATCTTTAACGCCGCCGGAGTCAGTCAAATCCCGGTGATTCTCGAAGACTCCCCAGAGAAGCTCTAGCTTAGCCTGTTTTATTCCATAATCCACCCGCTCTCCCCCGGCCGGAAACTTCTCACTGAGCTTATCCAGCTTAGCCTTAAAAGCAGACATCTTGACTGCCTTTAGCCCCCGCAAAGACAGATACATCGGCTCCAGGGCAAAAGTGCTCTGGGCATCGTAAGGCCGGAAGTCAAAACCCACATCATTCATCGGAAGTAATTGGATAATACTCATCCCGCAAGCCTTACACCAATCAATCAAAAAGATTAAATCCGTCAATTCCCCTATTCCGGAGCTGTATTGCGAATAAAGGGAAAACAAAGGCGCGACTACCCCGGAGCGCCGCTGTAAACCAATCCTTTCCCACTGCTTTTTAGAAAGGCTGGATAAAAAATTCCGATAATCAATCATCTTTATCTCTAAATAAATTCCTTTAAGATTGAATTTACTTTGGCCGGCTCAATTTCCTCATCTACCAGGGCCTTGTCTTTCGGCAGGCCGTAGGCCTCTTCAAAACTGGGTCGGCCGTTCTTATAGATTATTCCCAGGGGAATTTTATCTCCCCATTCCAGGGATTTTTCTAAGGCCTTAGTTTTATCAGAAGAATCATACTCCGGCCCTAATTTATAAACCCGTTTTTTATACCAGGCAAAATTATTTTTTTTATTAAAGGTAACGCACCACTGCAAGACATCAATAATGGCCAAACCCCGGTATTTTACCCCCTCCTGAATCATCAAAGAAAGATGCTCCTTGTCCCCGGCAAAACTCCTGGCCGCGAAACCTGCGCCCAAAGCTATGGCCATAGCCAGAGGATGAATCGGCTCATCAATCACCCCGCGCGGCTGGACCCTGGTTACATAGCCTAAGTCACTGGTGGGAGAAGCCTGGCCCAGGGTGAGGGCATACACCTGATTATTATGCACTATCACGGTTATATCTATATTCCGGCGGATAGCGTGGATAAGATGATTACCGCCTTCGCCATAGATATCCCCGTCACCGGAGGTAACTAACACCGTCAATTTATTGTTGGCCATCTTGATGCCGGTGGCCGCCGGAATGGCCCGGCCGTGCAGGCCGTTAAAAACATTACTATAAAGATAATGGGGCAATTTCGCCGCCTGGCCTATGCCGGAAACCAGGACCATTTTATGCGGCTCAAGGTCAAGCTTAACCAAGGCGTCTTTGAGCGCCCCCAGAATCCCGAAGTCTCCGCATCCCGGACACCAGGCCGTTTCAAATTTTCCAAAACTGTTCAAATCAACCATCATATTTAGTTTAGGGTTTAGGGTTTAGGGTTTAGGGTTTTAGCTATATTTGCTATTAACTATAAACTATCAACTATAAACTATAAACTATTTTTTAGCCTCTTATATTCCCGGACTATCTCTGCCGCCGAAAAAGGCAAGCCGTTAAATTTATTTATCCTGTTTTTGATTACCTTTCCGGTTTCCCCGGCAATCAAATGGGCGAATTGCCCGCGGAAATTATTTTCCGCAACGCAGACGAATTCCGCCGTATTCAGAAAGTCAAAATATTCTTTATTTAAAGGCCAGACCTGGTTAAAATGCGCTAAGCTCACCTTTTCTTTTTCCGAATTCAGGATATCCACCGCTTCTTTAAGCGCGCCGTAACTTGAACCCCAACCGATGATTATGTTTTTGGCCTCCGGGGGGCCGTATTGTATCGGCGCGGACATCTCTTTCAATAAACCGGCTGTCTTACGATTTCTTTTCTTGACCATCTCCGGGCGTATATAATCCACATCCTCGGTAATATGGCCCTCTTCATCGTGTTCATCACTATCCGCCACCACCAGGCCGTAAGGATTTCCCGGCAAGGCCCGGGGAGAAATTCCCGAATCGGTAATTTGGTATCTTTTGTAGTTTTTTATATTCTTTAACTCCTCATCGCTTAAGATATGCCTTTCAATCTTTAGGCTTTCAACATCAAAACTATCCACGGTTAAATAGGAATCAGCTAATAATTGGTCGCTCAAAATTATTACCGGTATCTGGTATTTATCCGCCAGGTTAAAGGCCTTTACCGTCAGATAAAAGGCATCTTCTATGCTTAGAGGAGCCAATACCGCCCGGGGAGATTCACCGTGACCGGCATAAATTACATACTCCAAATCCTCCTGGGCGGTCCGGGTAGGCAGACCGGTGGCCGGGCCCGGCCTTTGGGCATCCACAATAACTATTGGGGTTTCAGTCATCCCGGCTAAGCTGAGGCCCTCAACCATCAGGGCGAAACCTCCGCCGCTGGTAGCGGTCATGGCCCGGACCCCGGCATAAGAAGCCCCTAAGGCCAGATTTATGGAAGCAATCTCATCCTCGGACTGCTCCACTAATACCTTAAACTCCTCCGCCTGGGAAGCAAGATAGGTCATTATGCCGGTGGAAGGGCTCATCGGATAAGCTGAGATAAATTTACATCCGGCGGCCAAGGCCCCTAAAGCTATGGTCTCGCTTCCATTAATCAGCATCCTCGGATGGCCGTTTGTCCTGTTTAAACGGGGAAGCTTATTTGCTTTAATCTTTTGGTAGGCGAGATTGTATCCGGCCTGGGCCGCCTGAATATTAGCCTGAACAATCCCTTGATCCTTTTCTTGAAAGCTTTCCTTAAGCAGGCCAAATAAAATATTTATATCGTATTCCAGAAGGCCTAACACCGCTCCCAGGGCCACGGTATTACTTATCAGCTTATTTCCCCCGCTTTCTTTGGCGGTCTTTTCAAAGGGAATATCCAAAATTAATCCCTTTTCGGAATTATATTTAATCAGGGAAGAATCAAAGATGGTAATCGAATTTTCACTAAGCTCTCGGGTATGATAAACACTTTCATTATCCAGGGCAATCAGAATATCAGTAACCTCCGCGGGGGCCAAAATTTTAATATCCGAGACTCGGACTTGAAACCAATTGTGCCCGCCCCGGATTCTTGATTGCAAAACCTGATTGGCAAATACATGCCAGCCTCCCCGGGAAAACGCCTTAGCCAGAAGCCGGCCAATAGTCTGCAAGCCCTGGCCGGCCTCCCCGGCTATTTTTATGGTAATATCCACGTTCATAAGCCTTATCTTATCACAAGAAATAATGCCAGGCAACGATATTTGAACAAAAGGGACGATTCTATTCTTTAAAAAATAGAACCGTCCCTTTTGTTTCCTTTATGGCCTTCTTAACGACCGCTGTCTTTGCGCTTAGAGAAACAATCCTTACAGTAAATCGGACGGCCTCCGCTGGGCTTGAAAGGAACTTCGCACTCTTTTTTGCAATCATCGCAAACCGCTTTGTGCATTTCCCGCGGCCCCCTATTAAATCCACCACCACCACCATCTTGATATCCCATCTTACCTCCTTTTTGTAATACTCTCTCCTGCCAACTTCTCTAAAAACTCCGGCAAGAGCCTATAATTAAACTTCCGCTATATTAGCATAAACCCTTCGCGGAATCCAATCCTTTTATTTAATATCTTTGGCATTGGCTTTCAATATAGCCAAAACGCCAAGGTGTCTGCCAAGTTTTAAGTCCAGGGCCTGAGTTTATTTCCTGGTAGCCTGGTAAATTCCATAGCTGGCCGCCGCGCTCGCCGCGATACCCAATAAGGCACAGCCTGAAGTAGACAGCAACAATATCCCCACAATAATAAACTTGAATGTTTTCTTAATCATATCCGCTCCCATGTTTTTTCTAATCCTCTTCGTATTTCTTTTTTAATTGCTCAACCACACTGGCGTCGGCCAAAGTAGCAACATTACCCAACGCGCGTCCGCTAGCGATATCACGCAGGAGGCGTCGCATAATCTTTCCCGATCGGGTTTTAGGAAGGTCGGAGGCAAAAATAATTTTCTCCGGCATGGCGAATCGTCCAATCTTTTTGCCAATCCACTCTTTTAATTCCTCAGCCAGTTTATCATCAGCTTGACGGCTTTCTTTTAAACTGATAAAACCCACCAAACACTGACCCTTAATTTCATGGTCAATACTAATAACTGCCGCTTCCGCGACAGTCTCATGCTCAACAAACACGCTCTCCAGCTCCGCGGTGCCTATCCTGTGCCCGGCAACATTAACCACATCGTCTATCCGGCCCAAAATCCAATAATAACCGTCTTTGTCTTTCTTGGCACCGTCCCCGGGAAAATATTTTCCCGGCCATTTTGACCAATAGGCCTGCTTATAACGTTCATTATCACCGTAAATCCCCCGCAACATTCCCGGCCACGGCTTACAGATAGCAAGTATCCCGGCTTCAACATCTTTACCTTCTTCCGATAAAACTGCCGCCTCTATCCCAAAAAAAGGCAGAGTGGCGCTGCCCGGCTTGGTAGATGTGCAGCCGGGTAAAGGAGTAATCATAATCCCGCCGGTTTCAGTCTGCCACCAGGTATCCACAATAGGACATCGGTCTTTACCGATAGCGCGTTGATACCACATCCAGGCCTCAGGGTTAATTGACTCTCCCACTGTCCCCAGTAAGCGCAGTGAGGAAAGATTGTATTTATTGGGCCATTCATCTCCCCATTTCATAAATGAGCGAATAGCGGTCGGCGCGGTATAGAATATGGTTACCGAATGTTCCTCAACCATTTTCCATAGGCGCCCTTTATCCGGCCAGTTCGGCGCGCCTTCGTAAATAAGCACTGTTGCGGCGTTAGCCAGCGGCCCATACACCGTATAGCTATGGCCGGTAACCCACCCAATATCAGCAGTGCACCAATAAACATCGTGAGGTTTTAAATCAAATACATATTTGGTAGTAATGTAGGTATACACCATATATCCACCGGTGGTATGGATAATTCCCTTGGGCTTGCCGGTGGTTCCGCTGGTATAAAGAAGGAAAAGCATATCTTCGCTATCCATTGGCAGAGGCGCGCACTCCGAAGAAACACCGTCAATAATGCTATGATACCAATGGTCGCGCCCTTCTTTCATATGGCAGGGAAAAGAATTATCCGGAGAGCGCCTGACTACAATAATGTTTTTAACGCAGGCGCACTCATGCATCGCTTCATCCACAATATTTTTTAGCTGTAAAATGTTACCCCGGCGCCATCCGCCATCAGCGGTGATAATAAGCTTAGCCTCGCAATCAAGCGCGCGGTCACGGATAGAGTCCGCGGAAAATCCCGCGAAAATCACCGAATGCACCGCCCCTATCCTGGCGCAGGCCAGCATACTGATAACCAGCTCCGGAATCATAGGCAGGTAAATAGCCACCCGGTCACCGCGGCCAATACCCATATTTTTTAAAGCATTGGCAAACCGGCATACCTGCCGGTGGAGCTGGATATAGGTAAGCGTGCGCTGTTCCCCGGTCTCCCCTTCCCAGATCAGCGCCGCCTTATTACCCGTCGCGCTTCCTAAATGGCGGTCAAGGCAGTTATAGGTAATATTTGTTTTTCCGTTGACAAACCATTTGTAAAAAGGGGCGCCGCTCTCATCCAGGACTTTATCCCATTTCTGAAACCAGGTAAGTTCCTTGGCCACGGATTCCCAATAACCTTCGGGATCGCGAATACTTTTTTTATAGAGTTTGGTGTACTCTGCCATTGAAGAAATATAGGCCTGCCGGCGGAAAGCCTCTGACGGAGGGAATTGCCTATTTTCCGATGAAACTGTTTCCATTTTTTTCGCCCTTGAGTCCATTTTTCACCTCCTGGAGAAAGATTAGCGGGACATTCATTCTTGAATCCTGATTACTTTCTTACCTTTAACTTCTGCAACCAGCCTCTCTAACATACCGCCCTTGCCGGCATAGCCAATGGCAATCTCATCCGCCAGTTCAAACATGAATCGATTTCTTTTTTCCGCGGTTTCTGCTGATACGCGCTTCACGCTATTTACAAACGGTGTAACAATCAACAATCTTCCGGCATCAACTGCCGCAATCATTTCTCGTCCCCGTTATCCTGTTGGCTGCCCATGCGGTATCTTTCCAAGTCTTTTTTTACTTCACTGATTAACTGCTTTTCTGTGGGCAGATACAACTGATATTGACTCGTCAAAATCGTCTTATTATCTTCCGGGAGGGCAAATTTAACCGCTGTATTATTTTTATCAGCGCAAAGTAAAATTCCGATAGTCGGATTTTCTTTTGGTAACTTTTCAGTGCGGTCGTAGTAATTCACATACATTTGCAGCTGTCCTAAATCCTGATGCGTGAGTTTTTGCGCTTTGATCTCAATAATGACAAAACACCGCAGCAAGCGGTTGTAAAACACCAAGTCCACAAAAAACTCATCATCTTCTAAGAGTATCCGCTTTTGTCTTGCTACAAAAGAAAAACCATTTCCCAATTCCAGCAAGAAGATTTGAAGATGATTGATTATCGCGGTTTCGAGATCTCTTTCATAGTATTTTGCTTTACGCTCCAAACCAAGGAATTCTAACACCATTGGGTCTTTGATGATTTCCTGCGGTTCTTCAGGCATCTTCTCTTTGCGGGCTACAGATAAAACCGCTTCTTTATTGTTGCTTAATAACAATCGTTCATACAGACCTGAGTTTATCTGTCTCTCCAATTCCCTGCCAGTCCAGCTATTATTAATTGCTTCGAGCAGATAGTATTCTCTTTTATCCTGATTCCCAATGCGTAACAAAAGCCGGTACTGACTCCAGTTCAATTGCGAACGCAGCGCGTTCGCAATTGGATAAGTACGATAAAATTGGCGGCTGATTTCCAAAATTCTTACTGAGAAACCACTTCCATATTCTGGTTCCAATTCTTTAGCCAGGTTCTTAATAAGATAATCACCATAGTAAGCTCGCTCTTTGCCATGCTGTTCTTCTTCAAATATACCTTTCCCAATATGCCAATACATTAACACACGTTGAAAGTCCACATTACGAATGGCCGCTCTGCGTGATTGGTTTATGATTTCTTTGATTTCAGAGATAAAAGTTTTACGCATCGTTTTGCTCATTTTTCATTCTCCTCCCCATTGTCCAGTTCCTTGCCCATGCGGTATTTGTTGTCGTAGTTAATGATGAAATCCAACTCCTCGTGGGTGAAACCGTAGTGCTGGGCAAGAAGACAGTCAATCTGGTCGATGATATCCCTTGATTTTGCAGGATAATATTCATCATATTCTACTATTCCTGAAGGATATGAACGTGAACATTTTTCTGCTGTTGTTTTTAATCTATGCTTATAATCTTTAATCAAATTTGAAAAATCGTGAATATTTTCATTAACGCGGAAAGCATTGATGTTTTCAATGCCAAAATCTCTGCAATTACTTGTTGCCATGTAGAAAAGATAAAATTAATAATCCGAGAGGCGATTAAGCTTATTAATCGCTTCAATATCTGATACAATTACATCACTCTTTGCCGTAAATTACAAGTTTTTATAACAACTATATGCCTCAATCAACCTAACTCTAAAATTATGGGCAATCCTTTTCTTTATTTATCAAATCTTTTCACATTTTCCCGACAAGGTCGGGATCCCGACTTTTCGTCGGGACAAGGGTTAACCCCGCCATTCTCTCATATCTGGAAAGTAACTGTCAATTTTCAAGACTTGACCCCTTTAATGCTCTATTTAAGACGTCTGTATTAGCCTGAAAGTCATTTTTTTCTTCTCAATCTTAATGAAAACATCTTTACCAATTCTCTTATTTCTTTCTTTTCTTTTCTTATTTTTTCTATACCCCACTTAGTTTCTGTCTGCATATCAGCAAAAATTTCTTTGGTTTCCTTATTATTTAAACCTAACTTCTTTACAATGCAATACGCATTAGCTGCAGAACTAACCCCAATGAACTCAAAATACTCATCAATTTTTTTATCTATTTTTGCAAGTTTTAATAATAAAAAGAAGATTAATTGTTTATAGTTATTATTAATATTATCAGCAACCAATTTGGCTATTTTCTCCATTTTTTTTCTATCAGTCTGTCCAGTAAAAACATCTTCTTTAAAATATTCAAAAATTTTATCAAATTGTTTTTGAACCAACGCTTTATTTTTCATTTCTTCTTGTCCCTTAGAGTATAGATTATGAGACCGCCAATAATAAAGATTGGAATAAAGTATAGTGTTATAACTTGGTATACTCCGGTTAAAAGTTCAGATAAGCTTTTACCATACCCCCCAGTTTCATAGAATAAAGCCCAACGCTTTAGCATAAAATATAAAAGCATTAAGCAATAAGATAAAATTGACACCCAAGCAACTATTAATTGTTTTTTATTCATCTCGCTCCCCTGAATACTGCATCATCATTTTGTTATCAATCAATATATTGCCGACTTTCTCCTTAGGAATTTGATACTTGTTGCTTACCGCTTCTATAGCAACCTGAATACTCACGATTTGCGGCTTTAAAGTCGTAGCTTTTTCTTCATTGGTTTTATCTGCAATATTATGCATTGCTCTTGTTATACTAATCCCTTGAGTTAATTCTTCATAATCGCCAATAACCCCTTCCAGAGTCTTTGTATCAACGCCATATTTGACAGCCAATAATTCTATATTTTCATTAAGTGAATTTTTCATTAAAAGTTCTGCTTCTCTGTCTTCTAATTTTGAAGGTGGTTTGATTGATTTCTGCTCGCAACCAAAACAAAATAAGCACAATAACAAAACCGTTAGTTTTTTCATTTTATTTCTCCTTCACCATCTTAATTACCCAAAAAATAAATAGCTTTAGCGTTACCAGAAACTTTAGGGGTCAGACCCGGACATTAAACATTATCTCATCTTTTCCTTAGCACCCTTCTTAGTCAAACGGTATCTCGCATAAAGATTAGCGGGATACGATACTTAATTATTAATTTTAATATTCGCTCCCGGATTTATTTTCCTCAAAGATATCCCTGATATGTTTTACCATGTTTAGAAAGTAACCGTCAAGTTTCAAGACCTAGCCGGCTCAAACCTATTATCTTTTTCTTTCCTGCCTAAGCGCGTCTTCAATGGTCTGAGCGCCGACATAAAGACTTTCTATAACAGCGAAGCCGTCTTTTATCCTCACCATAATATAGGCGTCTTGCGCGCCGCGCTGAGCGTGTTCCTGATAAATTCTTTCTGCCGCAGGAGCGGCAGTTTCTTCCATATAATACCGGTCAATTGGTAAATCTAAATATACTTTATCACTGGTGACATATAGCACCTTTGTCTGAATATACGGTTTATCGGACGGCCTGGCGGTAACTACGGCAGTAAATCTCGCGAAATCCTGGCTATCTGTAGTGATAAGCGCGTATACCGTCCGGCCCCGGCTTAATTTTATTTCTTTCACGGCAGGAACATAATTCTCTTCAAGGCGCAAGGCAACATATCTTCCCCTAAAGGCATCGTAAGGATCAACCGGCGCGGTCTTGAATTTAAACTGCTCGCCATTCTTAAGAACAGATTCCCGCCTTATAATCATGGACAGAGGAGCAGTGATTTGAATAAAGGATAGGCATATAAATAATCCGATAATCAGCCTGCGATTCATTTTACACCTCTCATTCGGCGGACGAGTATCGCGTTGGTAACTAAAAATCCGATACCTACGATTATGAATACCAGCCCTTTTATGATAAAACTAATATCGCTGTCAAAAAACCTGGCGATAATGAGTATCGCCAGCATCAACATCCCGGTATTAATAACCGCCAGATTATTGCCGCGAATACCGGCTGTCATCCGGCTCAGACTCAAAATAAACAGGTAAAGATTAAAAATCATTAAAGGTAAGACTATTGACTGTCCGCGAAAAAAATAAGCTATTATTGCTAATAAAGGAACTGCCCCCGGCAATGAAATCGTAATGTTCTTACGTTTAACCTGGTCGTAGAATAACAATATTGCCGCGGCTATGATCGCTAAGGTTATAATATAATCCGGCAGAGCGCTGATGCCGGCGATATTTCCGCTCATTCCGTAAGAATAATCATCTAAATACTGCCAGATATAACGAAAGGTAAATAGAAACGCGAGTATAAATAACCCTATGGCCCCTATCAGACGTAACGGCCTTTGCCAATTAGTAGTAATCTTGTTAACTTCTAATCGCCCAAGAAAATAAAACACAGAATATATGCTGGGGAAAATAATAACCCAGGAGCCGGGCCAGGTTTTTCCCAAGCTGAAACTGGCGGCATAAGAAACGCAGATAATCATAGTTAAAGAAAATAAGGCAGCGCGCAAGGCATACATCTCTTGACGTAAAGCCCAGATAAAATGCGGCATAGCTATGGCCGCTAAAGGCCAGAACAGAACCGACGTAACCGGGTTATCCCCATGGGTTCCGGACCAGGCGGTAATGCCTATTAAATAAATTACCGCGGGTATTGACGCTTGCATAAGATACACCAAAGGGATAATAAGAAGCATCCAGGTTAAAATAAAAGTCCCTGTATCTCCTGGGATATTATAGGTCTGACTGATTAAGGCTATTGAGGCTCCCGCCATGAGGCTCAAAAAAGTTGCCGAGCCTTCTTTGAACGCGCCGGATTGCGGCCTTTTCCACAAAACCCATAAGGCCAAGGCTTGTCCTATGACTAAGGGGACCAAAGAAAGGACAGCTCTGGTAAATCGTGAAAGCTGCTCCCAGTTGTGGGCAAGCAAAAGGATTATCCCCAGGCCGATTAAAAGAGCTCCTATGGTTCCTAAAATAATCAGCATTACAGTCGTTTTACTTATACTTTTTACTTCGCCATAATACTGCCGTATCTTATCAGCCGCTTCTTGGGTCAAAACACCCCTGATTATTAACTCAGGCAACTCCTGATAAAGCCACTTTATACCCATCTTATTCATAGCTCACTCCCTTCCTCTAAAGGTCTTTGATTTAATAATTAAAGAGATCCCTTAATGAATAGTTTTTTCCTGTGGCTTTGTTTAAGGCGTTAAGAATCTTTAATTGCACCGGGGGCGTCAATCTTCTGCCCTTGGCCGCGCGCGATATCATCTTGTGCGTCATCTGTTTGGTTGAGGCGGCTACAATATCATGCGGGCTTAATCCATCCGCTATCATTATCCGCGCTATAGGCTGTTCGCCCAAATCCCTTTCAATACTATTATTCATTCTGTCCTTGCGTAATGGGGAGCATTACCTAACAATAGCTATTTTCGTGCTACTACTTTATCACAGAAACCAAGTTTACTAAATTTCCTCCACAAAAACCGGTATATCTTTTATCTTTAGCATTATCTTCCCGTTTTTAATGCCTTCAGTTTTTGTTGAGAAGGCGGTTGAGCGATCCTTAACCTCTTTTCCTGAGTCGCAATTCGCGACTGCTTCGGTTATTTTAACTTCTTGCGAACCAATATCTTCTATTACCACCTCTTTCTCGCTATCGCTATCGTTCCACGCGATCCAGACAGTTTTGCCGCCTCTTAAAAACTTATACGCGTACATATCATTTTTCTCGGTAATTGTTTCAATAGTATCCCACTCACTGCCTTCAAGCATTTCCACCATTTTTTTGTAGGTGTAATAGGAGAGTTTTTTGACTCCGAAACCAAGATCATCAGAATAATAACCGTCATACATCAAACCTGTTTTATCAAAAATGTTATTTTCCGGACCTCCAAAACCCTCCAAAATTCCCCATGCCCAGAAAACTTTCTTAACCCCCCTAGAAAGAGGATACACATAGAATTTGACAAGGGCTTTTGCCTGATCCTCTTCTGTTTGTATTTTGGAAGGTTGGCCGGACGGGTCGTTATGATTTCCACTCCATGTGCCCGTTTCAGTAAGCCAGATTTCAAAATTATTATCCGGGAAAGCCATCTTTATTTCTTCCGCCAAGCGCCCGCATTTATACCAATCTTCCTTACTCCCATAACAATGGTAGTCAAAAATATCAAAATATTTCCCGCCAAGCTTTTCTAAAGCAGGTTTAAAAAATTCATTTAACCCTCTCATTTCCCCGCCCATTCCTCCGATTATAACCTGGCAATCGGCGCACACCGATTTTATCCCCTCATAAGTTATTTTCAGCAAATTCGCGTAACCGCTCCAATCTTTTTTCGCTTTTAAGTCCGGCTCGTTTTCAACTTGCCAATATTTTATCGGGTTTTTCAAACCAGGCATATCATCTTTGCCGTCTCCGTCATATCTTTCTACTCCTTTTTTGACAAAACGAATATATTCCTCCTCTGCTTCTTTATTGGGAAAGGAAAAATTATCCAGATGTTCTCCTTCATCATCCACCTTGGCGGAAAACGCTATTATGTTTTCAACGGCATTGAAACCCTCCGGATAAGAGCCTAAAACCGAATCACTATCCGACCAATCATACCTTTCTTTATCAACATCGTTCTTTGTGGGCTGAACCATTGACCATATTAAATAATGAGCCCTGCCCCATTTAAGACCCAAATCTTCGGTTGGCTTAAAATCAAAGTGCTCGGGCTTCGGCGGCGGGCCTTCGCGAAGAGACTTATCAAACGAAAAAAATGGCAACATTCCAAAGGGAGAATCAAGCGATGACCTATTAAAAACGCTGGGCAGAGATACGCAATCTTTGGGACATAAATAAGGGCTTCTTTTTTCAAATTCATCGCAGATGTTATCGCCGCATTTACTAACCGGTGGCGGCACTGAACGCTTTTGAAGAATAAAAAAAATACCGATGCTAACGCTTACTGACATAACAAAACCCACTATTATAATTTTTTTCATATTTTCAGAATCGTGGGGTCCTTTATTTACTTAGCGGGCGCCCCGCGTATAGTTCATGGCGCTGTTGTTTTATCTGCTCATTGGCCAGGTATTCATCATAGGTGGTGTCCACCCGGTCAATATATCCCTTAGGGGTAATCTCGATAATGCGGTTGGCTACCGTCTGGACTAACTGATGATCGTGGGAAGAAAACAAGATGGTCCCGCGGAATTTCTCCAGGCCTCGGTTTAAGGAGGTGATCGCTTCCAAGTCCAGATGATTGGTCGGTTCATCCAGAATAAGCACATTAGGCTGAGAAACCATCATCCGGGCTAACATACACCTCGCCTTCTCTCCTCCGGATAAAACAGTTACCGGCTTAAGCGATTCTTCCCCGGAAAAAAGCATCCGGCCTAAGAAGGCGCGGATAAACTCCTGTTCCGTGTTGGCGGAATACTGCCTGAGCCAATCAATAATGGTCAGGTCCCGGCTAAAAAACGCGGAATTATCTCTGGGATAATACGCCCGCTTGGTAGAAGAGCCCCACTTAAAAGTGCCGCTATCCGATTGAGCCTCATTCATCAAAATCTGAAAAAGTATGGTCTTGGCCAGGTCATTTGGGCCGACAAAAGCAACCTTATCACCCCTGCGAATGGTAATATTCAACCGCTCAAACATACTCTGCTCGTCAACTGTTTTAAACAGATGATCTATATTCAGGAGGTCATTGCCGGCCTCGCGCTCCGGTTCAAAATTGATATAGGGGTATTTGCGCGAAGAAGGTTCAATGTCCTCTATAGTAAGCTTTTCCAGGGTTTTTTTGCGGCTGGTGGCCTGGCGGGCCTTAGAGGCGTTGCCGGAAAAACGCATAATAAAATCTTTCAATTCCTTGCGCCGCTCTTCTATCTTTTTGTTAGATTCACTGCGCTGGCGCGCCGCCAGCTGGCTGGCCTCCGACCAAAAAGTATAATTGCCGGGATAGAGATGGATCTTACCGAAATCAATATCCGCGATATGGGTGCAGACTTTATCTAAGAAATGCCGGTCGTGCGAGACAATGATAGCGGTATTCTCAAAAGCGTAGAGAAATTCCTCCAGCCACATACTCGACTCAACATCCAGATAATTGGTAGGCTCATCCAAGAGCAGGATATCGGGATTAGCAAATAAGGCCTGGGCCAACAATATTCGCACCTTCTGCCCGGCCTCAAGCGTTTTCATTTGCGCCGTATGCAGGAATTCCTCAATACCCAGTTCGCTTAACAACTTAGCCGCGTCGGATTCAGCGTTCCATCCCTCTAGTTCAGCGAACTCTCCCTCCAGCTCCGCGGCGTGCATTCCGTCAGCGTCGGTAAAAGGCGTTTTAGAATATATCGCGTCTTTGGCCAGCATAATTTCATAAAGCTTTTTATGCCCCATAATCACCGTGGTTAATACCGTATATTCATCAAAGGCAAATTGATCCTGTCTTAAGGTAGAGAGCCGCTTACCCGGAGCAATAGCAACTTCTCCCGCGGACGAATCAACCTCTCCGGAAAGAATCTTTAAAAATGTGGATTTACCCGAACCATTGGCGCCAATCAAGCCATAGCAGTTGCCCGGCGAAAAAACAATGCTGACCTCTGAGAACAGCTTACGCTGACCGAATTGTAATGACACATTATTAACTGAAATCATATTTTATCCCTTTAACCTTTCATAAAAAACGATTGCCGCGGTAGACATCGCGCCACGAATTCGGCATAAACAAACCAGTGTTAGGAAGTTTAGCGCCATTATAACAAATAAACCTTTTAAATCAATTGAGCTATCCCTTATTTATTTATTTTTACCTTAAGATAATGCCTCTACAAATTCTGCTACGATTCTAAAATCATCACCGCTCACATTCTCCAGAGTGATATCTTTAAAGTCTTTGTTATCAGGTGAGAGTATTATGCGCTTGTGCCTCCACCCGCCATCGGGCAAAGTTTCTTTTTCACTTTTATAGCGCTTGATTGTAAATTTCTGGCTGGTTTCAGGATCGGTAACCAACCGAGATTCGACAAGCACCACCAAACCATTGCGCGAGCCGCCCCGCTCAAAGCGGAAAAGACAAAAACTACCATCCAAAATTGTCGGCTCCATTGACTTACCAACAACCTGAGCAATAAACATGTCTTTATTCAGCCGTTTATTTTTTATTTTCTTCCATCCAAGCATTTCCACGTGCTCTTCCTTACCAAAGCTTGTCGCTACAGCCTGGAGCGAATATACCGGCAGAAAATCAACATACTTCTGGTCCTCCGCAACCTCTTCATCCGGACTCACATCTTTAAAAAACAACGGACGTTCTGGCTGATCGCCACTGTCCTTATTTAAGCGATCGTAAACCTTTTTCAATAAATAGTCTTTTACGACAGCCGCGAAAGCTTTGTCATCCATAATTTTGTTGAAGATATCCTGATTCTGATCCATCCGGTCAACAAGCTTCGCGATAAACACATCTTCAAACCCGTATTTGAAATTATCCATTGTGTTGGTCTTGGCTTGAACGCCTAATTTCTCATCCATAACCATTTCTTCTTCAATCTGATCGAAGAAAAGCTTGTCGGCTTCGGTAAAATCAGTCCCGAATCTGTCATTAAGAAGATTGATTATTTCGGACAACAAGGCGTATTCGTCTTTGTCTTTCTTTGTTCCGGCCTCTGAAATCGGCTCGATAGCCGCACCCGAATCCTTTTGCAATTGAATTTTGCCATCAGCTATTTTTTGCAGGCGGTAATACTCAAGAGCGACCTCATCGCCAAGATGATACCTTTCGCCGCGGTCAGGCCCCGGAAGTTTTTTCAACAATAGTCGGGAATAGGCGTAGAATTTCTCGAGCTCAATATCCTGAAAGGGCATAATCTGCGCCAAGAACGCATACAGCCGAACAAATACGCCCAAGGTATTGACAAAATCTTCTTTGTGCTCATCTTTTTCAATTACCTTAAACCGCTCAACCGCCACATCTACTATTGAATTCAATTGAGCATGCTCGCGCTTCGTCTGTAATTCTTTATTCCTGAAGAATACGACACAGAATGCATCAATGTCTGATTGATATACCACCCTAAACGAATCCAGCTTGGTTTTGAGGTCGTAAAGCTTGTTCGGATCCGTAACATCGCTTAACTGGGTCTGCTCATAATATGGCTGGAAAGCCGCTAATATGTCTTCGCGCTTATTAACGAAGTCCAAGATAAATGTATCTTCTTTACCCGGACACGTCCTGTTTAAACGGCTCATCGTCTGCACCGCTTTAACGCCGTCAAGCCGCTTATCCACATACATGGTATGCAAAAGCGGCTCATCGTAGCCGGTCTGATATTTTTCTGCTACAAGTAAAATCTGATATTCAGAAGTAGCAAACTTCCCAGGTAACTCCTTTTCCCTAACATATCTGGTTTGCCCTTGTTTATCAATATAGGTATTAATACCCTCTTCGGTATATTCCGGAGGAATTCCATCCAATAAAACTTTTCCGGAAAAAGCAACGAGAGCCTTTATATCTTTATACCCTTTTTCTTTTAGATAACGGTCAAACTCATGTTTATACCGCACCACATGCTCGCGCGAAGCCGTAACTACCATCGCTTTAGCTTTACCACCGATCTTTTTCATAGTGACCTGCCGGAAATGCTCAATCATGACCTCGGTCTTCTGCGCCAAGTTATACGGATGGAGCGTCAAGAAGCGCGCAATCGCGCAGGCGGCCTTTTTCTTATTCATATTCGGGTCGTCTTCGATCTTCTTGGACAACTGGAAAAATGTTTGATAGCTAGTGTAGTTTTCAAGGACATCAAAAATAAATCTTTCTTCGATCGCCTGCCGCATAGAATAAAGATGAAATGGTTGTGGTTTGCCGTCTATGCCCTTTTGTCCAAAAAACTCCAGCGTTTTTGCTTTGGGTGTTGCGGTAAATCCAAAGAAGCTCAAATTTGGCCGAGGGCCCCGTTTAAGCATGGATTCACGGATTTCATCTTCAATATCATCGTCCTCATCGGCCTTCTCCGATACGATCTCGGTTTTATCAAGGGCCGAAAGAACGTCTTTCATTTTTTTAGCGGATTCGCCACCCTGCGAGCTATGCGCCTCATCAACAATAACCGCGTAATTTCGCCTAGGCAATGCCCCAACCTTATCCAAAACAAAGGGAAATTTTTGAAGCGTGGTGATAATAATATTCGTTCCGCTGGTGAGAGCTTGAGCCAATTGGGTAGAATCTTTGTCAATCTTCTCAACCACCCCTAACTTGTGCTCAAATTGATAAATCGTATCCTGTAACTGCTTATCCAGAACAATGCGATCGGTGATCACAATCACTGCGTCAAATATCCGCTTATCGCCTTTGTCATACAGGCCCGCCAAATGATAGGCAAGCCATGCGATAGAATTGCTTTTTCCGCTCCCGGCGCTGTGTTGAATCAAATAATTCTTTCCTGCTCCATTTGCAAGAGCATCGGAGGAAAGCTTCCGGACGCTATCAAGCTGGTGATAGCGCGGGAATATCAGTGTCTCAATCTTGAACTTTCTACCATCAAAAGCCTTTTCTTCAACTTCTAAATGCAAAAATCTTCCCAAGATATCCATCCAGCTATCTTTTACCAAGACGACTTCCCATAAATACGCTGTCTTATGGCCGCTTGGATTCGGGGGATTCCCGGAACCTTTGTTATAGCCTTTATTAAAAGGCAAATACCTTGTCTTGCTCCCCTGAAGGCGCGTAGTCATGTAAATAACATCCGTATCCACGGCAAAGTGGACAAGGGCGCGCTTCTTAAACTGAAACAAAAGCTCACGCTCGTCGCGGTCATATTTATACTGCCGCTTGGCATCATCCACATCCTGACCGGTAAACGGGTTCTTTAACTCAATGGTAGCCACAGGAAGGCCGTTGATAGACAAAAGCATGTCTATCGAGCTTTCATCTTTGGTGCTGTAATGAACCTGCCGGGTAACGGTGAGGATGTTTTTATCGAACAGTTTCTGGGTTTCCGGGTTTAATTTGCTGACCGGCTTAAAATAGGCGAGCATGATTTTCTTGCCATAATCAGTGACGCCGCGGCGCAAACAATCAAGCATTCCACGCGCGTCCAGTTCTTGATTGAGACGATATAAAAACTTCTTTTCAACATCCGCGCCATGGATAGCCGTCAAGCTATCCCAAACATTCTTCTGGGTATCCTTGATGAACTGAAACAGGACCGCTTGATCAATCGCCAGATCCCGACTGAAATTATTCGGATCGCCCTTCACATAGCCGCCATGATCAATCAGGCTTTGTTCGATGGATTCTTCAAAAGCTTTTTCGTTAATAATTGAAACCATTCTAAGCCTCATAAATTATTTCAAAAATTACATATAAGATACATGCTTTATGCTCATAACTCATTTATTATCAATGTATTGTAATAATGTTTATATTTTTAAACACTTTCAGTTACATCGCGTTACATAAAAAATCAGGCCCAAAACAAAATATAGCTAACATCTCAGCCGATTACTCCAACCAGCGGTTGGAGTAATATTTCTTGCATTGTTGATGCACGTATTTCAATAACAACTTTGCACCATCCACTAAAATTTTATTTTTTTGCATATATGCTATGCTATGATATACTATATAAAGGCTTTACCAAGTAAAGCCGTCGGCATTTCTGAGGGGTTGTTGGCCCGAACCTAACAGCCCCTTTTCATTTTATCAATCCCCCCAGCTCCTCATTAACCCTTCAAAAAAACTATAAATAGCACTTAAACTGCCTCATCCGCAAATTTAAATACTAGCCTTAAATTTTATGCCAAGCTCATCAATAAAACTAAAATCATTAATACAGGCGATCTTGAAATGCTTACACACATCTGGGACCTTTATTTGTGCACTCTTCTGTCCCGGACGCACCAGATATTCTTTACTTACTACAACCGCCTGTTCAGCCATTGCGTGAGCAATAACCCATGGATCGGCCATAGACCGATTTGCCCCAACATTGATTAACTGAGGAAATGCTTTTAAAATCGTACGCACATGTTGCTGTACAACCTCTGTTTCTTGCCTAAAGAAGAAATGCCTCGCATCGAGCCACGATTTTAGACCATCGTCGACCCTATCAATTTCTCGCTTAACTTGATCAGGGCAAAAAATAATTAGCTTCTTGCCCAAATCCTCTAAAATATCCCAATATCCAGGACACCGGTTAATAGTGAAATATTTATTCCATGGCTCAATAAATGCATTGGCATCAAGACAGTATTTCTTATTCAAGTCCATTATTTCCCCTCACCCATACCGGCATATACGGATAGCTTCTGGAAATTGTTAACTTTCGCATTTAACAAACTAGCCGCGATTGTACTCGACAAAAATCCCCCAGAATATGAATCTAAGACAGCTGTGGTAAAAAGCCTTCCATTTCCCAAGACAGCCATTAAGTGCGGAGAAGGATAACCCTTGGAATCCTGTCTTCTAATCTTTGCGTCTTTTTTATGCTGTATCCAGCGCTCTTGAAACTGCCTGCGTAAATCAACGTATTTATCAATGGTAATTATACTCTTGTCTAAAAGACGCCTAGCAACTACTTCATCGCTAACCTTTGCAATGTTAGCGACATCTGCTATCTTTTTTTCAAGAGGGTCGTTTGTATCTGTTTTTGCCCATTTCTCTAAGAATAGTTTATCATCCAGCAATACTAACGATGCGACTTTATTGCAAAATATTTCAATCCGGTCGTTTTCTGTCTTCCCAGTGCGCCCAATACCTTCAAGATTAGAAATACCTGACAAGTTAAGCCACAAATGTACCAACTCATGAACTAAGGTAAAAAGTTGGGCCACCTTTGCATCAGAACTATTAATATACACAAAGGGGGCGTATTCATCCGTTAGTACGAAGCCCCTAGCTTCTTCACATGCAATTTCGCCTTGACGACAGATATTAATGCCTAAAGCTTCTGCATAACGAACCCATAACAATAATGTATCCTCGCGAGTCCGACGCTTAAAATGCTCTTTGAAATCAACGCCTAGCTTATCTTTTATTTCACCAGCGACTTTATCTGGCGCCATAGTAATCGCTATAGACCCAATAAAATCAATCTTTTTTTCCCCTTCTTCAATCCGCCACTCTCTTAACCACTCTTGTCTATATTCTAATAAATTAATTACCTGCATCAATTCAGGACTAAATGCTTGCAGACTGGCATCTGTTAAATGTCTAAAGTCCCTAATAACTTGGTATCCTTTGGGTGGTTCCGATAGATAAAAAACTGCCAGTGCCCTACGATATACTTCAGCTGCTTTACGAGCTTGCGCCAAAGTTGGCCTTGTCGTTGTCGCTTCATTTTCCCATGCTCGAATATCTGCTTCTGAACGTCCAATACGATGCGCAGCAGTCGGGATGTCAAACCCTGCCTGTTCTCGCGCCCACCTCATAACCGATGGCGTAACAAGTGCCGGAATACTATGTGGCATAATCAACACCTCGTAACATTACTCGCATAAACAGATTTTCCCCGTTACTACTTCAGAGATCAAAGAAGTGCGGTATTCTTTGAGCAGCTCGATTGATTTTTGTTCTCGCGCCACTTGCGCATCGATTTTTCTTATTTTATCTGCAAGAAAAGAGGAAATGGCCTCTTGCTCATCAATCGGAGGCACTCCAATAAGAAAATTTTGCACAAAATCGTTTGTTACTCTTTTCTGTCCAGCCACGCCCTGCATAAATGCTTCGCCTAATCTCCGGAATAACCCAGAGATTGTAAGAAAATACAAATATTCTGGAATTGTTTCATTTCTCACTGAACGCAAAACATGAAATTCTGTTGAGCCAAAGCCAATGGCAGATCCTAAATTACGGAGTAATGCCCCCTTGCCATTTTCAAAACATGGTGTTATTTTAGCAAAAATTACATCGTCTTCAGCAAAATAAGTAAATCCGGTCTTTACTTCTAAATATGAACGCATAACAGAATTGTCATAAGTTCCGTCAGTACTCATAGATTCCATGGCTATAAAAATAACCTTTGATTCTTCTGAAATTGTATTTGGTCTTACTGGATTGATATTGACGACATATTTCAGCCGTTTTAGTCTCCAATGTTTCGGTACCCTACCTAACCATTCAATGCCAGATTCTTTCATTTCAGCTTTGGGATTAAGCCCCTTTGTCACAGCCTGATTGATAATCACCGTCCGCTCCTCCTTGAGAAGCTCAATCATGCGCTCTTTTTTAGCAATCAGGTCATCAATCTGCGCCGTCTTGCGGTTAAGATAATCAGTAATGACTTTTTTAACCTCACTTTCAGGAATTGGCACTCTTTTATCATGCGCATCTTCGCGATTAAGCCCTGGAACGCCGGTGTCCTTGGAAAATTTATCCAGTTCTAAAAGCGGCAAAACATAGCTAAGCCATTTCAAATCACATTTTGCTGAACGATCATCAACAAAATAGGTAGTATCAATTGGGAAGCATTCTGTTTGCGAAAAATTCACTTTGCCGTATGAACCTTTGCGCCCGATAATAATGCACGGCTTATGGGTAATTGCTTTGTTATGATAACCGACAATTCCGTTTGAGCCATAAACAGGGATGCCGCCCTCAATCCGATCTTCATCCGCCAAAGAATCTCCATAGGTAAAAGTACAGACTGTTTTCAGGCGATTAACTTGCCAATCTTGCGGCACTTTCCCAATCCACTCAATCCCCGAATTTTTATATACAGGATACCTTTTCATAAGTTCTTCTTCGCCATCATCCGATATAACCCAAATTACTTTTTATTTCCATCAACCTTTTTGGCAGATCATTAATATTTGCCAAATCTGCAAAGTCTCTAATAAAATGGAAAAATTTTTCATCGTCGCAATATGCATTAAAGATAATCTCGTTTGGAATGCGCGAGTTTGGTTCAAGCCTTTCTCTTTCTTTTCTTTGATTAAATGGCGTGGTTTCTTTTTGTTTGCACATCTGTAAATTTTCCAACAGATATTTAAAATCCGCATTATCTTTTAAAGACTCGTAAATTTTCGGGAAATACTCGCAAAGAAGCAATAAAAAAATCAACATAGAGACGTCGTCATGGCTTCTTTCTGCCTGGAATAACCCCATTATCTCTAACATCATCAGCTTATTCACGATACGCTCTGCACGCCGAGGATTTCCTAAAAGGTCACCTCCAAACACATTATCGATAGCAACTAATCTTTCAAACAATTTATCCCTTGAATCCCCAGATTTTGAAACTGCTTCATATTTTTTACCCCACTCATATCTTTTGAGAAAATGATATGTCCCATAACTGGAGTTGTGATTTTCTCTTTTACGTGGCAAAGGCATCTTCAATCCGATATGTACGATTTTCTCTAAATAATGCATTCCGTCAAAATCCGGGTAACGATGATTTATTGCCTTAATAACATTCTCTTTATCCATTGCTAACACGTAAATACATGGCACCCCTTGAATCGAAAGAAAACTAGAAATATCCTCTAAAAGGTTTACAGTAATATCCGGAAGGCAACGATCAAGATTATCGATGAATACTGTTAATTTTTTCTTCTCTGTTTTATTCAAAAGGACCCCAATAAAATCCTTATATTCTTTCTCTATCAACGCAACATTATCATCGTATTTCTTGTAGTGTTTGTATTCCTCCTCATAAGTCTGGAGAGCCATCTTTACTTCTCCGATATTAACTCCTATCTTATTTTTAAGAAACTGATTAGCCATAACCAGCGCGGCGCTTGTTACTATCTTCTTAGCGCTATCTTTGGCATCCTCAATTTTAGATAGATGCTCCCGCTGAAGGGCACAGATAAGAGGCAAAATCAAGTTGCATTCATATCTATATTTCCACGCATCAAAAATCAACGTTAAACAGTCGCTGGTTTTTAAATCCTCTTCCAGCGCCTTTATCATCTCAGTTTTTCCGCTTCCCCACGAGCCATATAGTCCAATCGTCAGAGGAGGCCCCGCAGGCTTAATGACTTTTATGAAAATTTCCCGCGTAGAGTCAAAACCCAATGTATCAAACTCCGCATATTTCTTTCCGTCTTCACGGATATGTTCTCCAATCCTATAATTATCATTGTTACTCATACTATCTATCCTCCCAAAATCTCATCCATCAACCCCTCAGTTCCTTTTTCCAGGGCCAGGATATCTTTGCTAATTTCCTCAAGGCTACGTAAAGACTGATATTCTATTTTTATGTATTTCATAACCGTCTGTTAAATAATGAGTTATGCTATAAATGGCTCGTGTTTCACGCATTATTCATAAACCAATTTGTGTCTCATTTATATGATATTACGAGACACAAAGTAATTTGCGCGCAATAGAATATACACAAGAATTGTTATGTACGATAAAGGCAATTTTATTAGCCACAAATCTTTAATAATTTGGTAAAAGCCATAACCCCGGGAGATCTCCCTCTCCCTTGATGTAAAACCGCCAGCATTTCTTCTTTTTTAAGAATATTCAGAATTCGGGTTGCGCTTGCTTTGGGAATACCTGAAATTTTTATAAAATCAGTCATATTAAAAATCGGCGTCTTGAATAAAGTATCCAAAATTTTAACTGTATATTGCGAATGAGTTACGGCCATAATCTTATCTTTTTTGGCATTGTAAAGATCTAAGATAGCCTTTGCCTTTGCGCTATTATTCTTTGCCTGTTCAAGCACGGCTTTTAAGAAAAACTCAATCCAGTCGTTCCATTGCCCATCGGAGGTTATCGCGTTCAACCTGGCGTAATATTCATCGCGATGGGATTCCAGATATTCACTGATATAAAACATCGGCGACCCTAATGCTTTCTTCTCATAAAGAAAGAGTGGTATCAGAATACGCCCCAAACGTCCATTCCCATCTAAAAAAGGATGAATAATTTCAAACTGCGCGTGAACGATGGCTAACTGAACAAGCCGGTCTTTTTCATCAAAATGGATATATTTCTCAAAATTGGATAAATGATCCATGAGAAACATAGGGTCTGGAGGAATATACATAGCTTCTTCCATGGGCGTCCCGGGTTTCCCAATCCAATTTTGTAACCTGCGAAATTGCCCGCGGGCTTTATCCTTACCTCTCACGCTGTCTAAAAGCGTGTTATGAACATCCTTGATCATATTAAGCGTAATGGGCTTGGACTTAAGCCAATCTACGGACAACTGCATCGCCTTACGATAATTGAGAATCTCCAGAATATCTTCTCGCTTCTCTGTTCTTAAATCAGGGGATGCCTCAAACTCCAAAACTTCCTGTAACGAAGCCTGCGTTCCTTCAATTTTTGAAGAAAGAACTGCCTCATTGGTTGTTAGCGGGGAAAGCAGTACTCTAGGGTTAAGAATCCCTTGCAGAATTCCGTCATAGCGCGCCAATTCGGCATTGGCCGGTCCTATAAGCGAAACAAATCTAACCCAATCTAATGAATCAAGCGGCAATGATTGCGGAGCATATGGTTTTTTCATTGCAAAATCTCCTTTAATAAACCTTCTGTTTGTTGCTCTAATTCTAAAATGTCTTTTTGTATCTCCTTGATGCTTCTCAATGGTTTGTATTTGTAGAATTCCTTCGTAAAGTTGATCTCATATCCAACCTTGTCCCTGCCTCTGTCCATCCACGCGTCCGGCACGTGAGGTAGAACTTCACGCTTAAAATAGGTTTCAATGTTGTCTGCGAGCGGCACATTCTCACAGTCGCGTAATTCGCTGTCGGGTTCCGGCTTACCATCCCTGTCCTTGCACACATCCGCTGTCTCATCCCTCTCCGAAAGGGCCCCAAGAATAGCTTTTATTACCGGCGCTTTAATCTTTAATTCAGCCTTATCTATAGCCGCTTCCATAACCCTTACAAACTTCTCCCGGTTCTTATAGAAATGAGTTCCGTCTATTCCCGCAAGCATAGCTTTGATTGCTTTCTGTGATTTTTCGCCTTCCTCAACCTCTTTGATACCTTCCCTGCCTTTTTTCTTAGACTTGGCAAGATTAACGAATCCTGTTTGCTGATCCAGCCGGGAGATCCTCTCATTGGAAGTTTGAAAATTCAACCGCAATGGCCGCTCGACCGTTACACGGGTATACCCAAAATACTCATTAGGAAAGATCTTGCTGAATTCCCCATTTTTAAACGCGCCATAAATCTTTGTGACCTCCGCGATATGTTCATCGCTGATCTCATTACGTTTGTTGCCGAGGCTCCGGGACATCTTCTTGAAGAATCCGACCGCGTTGATAAGTTGAATTCTTCCTTTACGATCCTTGAGCTTACGGTTGGTAACAATCCAGATATAAGTTGAAATACCGGTGTTATAGAAAAGCTGATCCGGCATCGCGATAATGGCCTCAAGCATATCATTTTCAATGATCCATTTGCGGATTTCGCTTTCACCGCTTCCGGCTCCGCCTGAAAAAAGAGGCGAACCATTAAAGACTATCCCCAGCCGCGCGCCGCCATTCTCCGGCTTCATCTTTGAAATCATATGCTGTAGAAACAGAAAAGACCCGTCGCTAATCCGCGGAAACCCCGCGCCAAAACGGCCGGAGAAACCTAACTGCTCGTATTCTTTAGTAATCTCTTCTTCTATCTTTTTCCACTCCACGCCAAAAGGCGGATTGCTAAGCATATAATCAAACTTTTCATCCTTAAGGCCGTCTTGCGTAAAAGAGTTGCCAAACTTGATGTGATCGGTATTCTGCCCCTTGATGAGCATATCGGAATTGCAAATAGCGTAAGACTCGGGATTTAACTCTTGACCGAATACGCGTAAATCCGCATCGGGGTTAAGCTCGCGAAGATATTCTTCTGCCACAGAAAGCATGCCGCCGGTTCCACAGGCCGGGTCATATAAGGTTTTAACGATTCCTTTCTTTGTAAGGACATCCTTGTCGTTTAGAAAGAGAATATTAACCATAAGCCGAATAACTTCACGAGGCGTAAAGTGTTCTCCGGCAGTCTCGTTTGATAAGTCAGCGAATTTGCGGATAAGCTCTTCAAATATATAGCCCATCTCGATGTTTTGGATCTTGTTCGGATGCAAATCAACTTCGGCAAAACGCTTGACGATCATATATAAGAGGTTTGATTTATCGAGCCGCTCGATGTGGTCATCAAAGTTGAAATGCTCCAGAATATTGCGGGCATTTTTGGAGAAACCATTGATGTAATTGCGAAGATTAACGGCGATATCGTTCGGGTCGGCAACCAGTTTTTGGAAATCAAATTTGCTCTTATTACAAAATGACAACTTCGCTTTTTTCTTAAGCACCGTCTCAGCGGCTTCCGGAGATAAGCCTTTGGTCTGCGGAAGATATGACAAAACCGCTTCCTTGGTCGGCTCAAGCACACAGTCCAAACGCCGTAAAACCGTGAGAGGCAGTATTATACGACCATATTCGGACTGTTTATAGTCACCGCGCAAAAGATCGGCAATACCCCAGATAAAATTTGCGCTTTCTTTAAAATTGATTGTCACTCGAGATCTCCTTGCACAAGCGAACACCTTGGCCTTCCGATAGGCCAAGGTGTTATATCCTTGCTCCCCAGTGGCCACAATGCCCTATTGATGACACCGCCTGAATGTGAGTGATTTTAATCCCTCGTTTCTCTCCATAGTTTCATTGGTACCCTTATCAACAAGTTGATTCGTGGAAACTACTGCAAAGCCACTTCAACAGGCACGGTTAAATTCGCGTATCTATTTTCAACTTGTTCGATGCTATCAAATGACTGACGAATCCAAAACTTTATCATTCGCTTCCATTGCCTTACCAATCTATCCCAATACCCCGCTAATAGTTCCACTCTCGTAACAAAGCTACTTTGGCCAATTTATACACCCAGTTTATCACAGCCATTGCCATTGTCGATAAAAATATCACAATTAGGGTAGCCAGTCAATTATCAGGGGAAACTCGCAATTTTTCCCCTCACCTAACCCCTCCTCGCCTCCCCTTGGTAAGGGGAGGATTTCTTACCTCTCCCGCAAGGGGAGAGGAAATAGAGAGAAAATAGTTAAACGTGATAAACGGATTGAGATGAATTTTAGGGCGAGGGAAAGACTAGGGCGGCACTGACCCAGTCTATAACCGGTTTGGGATACAAGCCCATAGCTAAAACCAGGAGTAAGCTTAAGACTAGGGCCAGATTTAAGGCTGGGGAGGGCTTGATTTTTACGGCTGAGGCGCAAGGGGGAACTAAATACATTACGCGGATGATATTAAAATAGTAGTAGGCGGCAATGACGCTGTTGAGGACCGCGGCAATCGCTAAGTAGAGAAAACCTTCTTTAATGGCCGAGCTAAAGATATAAAACTTGCCGATAAAGCCGGCCAGGGGCGGGATGCCGGCTAAAGAAATCAGAAACAGACTAAACAGGGCGGCTAAATAAGGGGAATGGACCGATAAACCGGCGTAATCCTTGATCTCATCGCTTTTGGTCTGGTTCGAGACCGCGATTACCACGGCAAAGGCCCCCAAATTCATCACGATGTAGGTTGATAAATAAATAAACAGGCTAATGTATCCGGCAGTGGTATTGACCACTAAGCCAATTAAGGCATAGCCGGCGTGGGCAATTGAAGAATAGGCCAGCAATCTCTTAATATTAGTCTGGGCCAGGGCGGTCAGATTTCCTACCACCATAGTGGCGATGGCCAGAATCCCCAAAAGATGCATCCAATGCTGATAGAATAAAGCACTGCCTCCGAGCAAAAATCTTAATAACACCGCGAATCCCAACAGCTTAGGGCCCACGGAGAAAAAGGCGGTTACCGGCGTAGGAGCCCCCTCGTAGACATCCGGGCACCAGAAATGAAAGGGCACCATCGCCACTTTAAAGGCCAGGCCCACCGAGACCATCAAGATAGCAATGTAAATGACTATAGGGCTAAATTGATTATTGAACAAGGCCTGGTTCATCTGCGGTAAGTCCAGGGTGCCGGTTATGCCGTAGATAATTGACATACCATAAAGCATAGTGATGGAGCAGGCGGTACCAAAAAGAAAATATTTAAGTCCGGCCTCGCTGGATTTAAGATTCCCTTTCCAGTAGGCGGCCAGGACATAAGAAATCAGGCTGATGAATTCAATCCCCAAATAAATCATCAAGAGATTGTTGGCAGCGGAAAGAAACATCATTGCCGAAGCCGCCATCAATAAGAGGGAATAAAGCTCTGACCTCATTCCCGGGCCTATCTCCTGATAATCAATGGAGAGCAAAATTACCATTGCCGTAATAAAAACCGAGAGTATCCGTAAAAACAAAGCCAGGGGGTCGCTGACCAACATCCCGGAAAACAGGCTGTGAGCCGATAGAGTTCCCCGGCCCAAAACCAGCAAAGCCGAAAATAAAGAAAACAGGGAAAAATAGGCCAACAGGCGCTTGGATTTGAATATAAAATCCAGCATCAATACCAGGATAGAGGCAATAATTAAGATAATCTCCGGCTGGATAAATTTTAAATCAAGCAATAAATTCATCAAGGTAAAACCACTCCCATATTATTCAGAATAAGATTTAAAGCGGGATTGATAATATCCAGGGCCAGCTTGGGATAAACCCCTAAAACCAAGACAATAACTAACAAAGGCACCACGGTTACCAATTCCCGAAAGCTAATTTCGCTCAGGCCCTTCCATTTGTCATTCATCGGCCCCAAGAGAACCTTTTGAATCATCACCAGGATATACCCGGCAGTAATCACAATGCCCAGGACCGAGATGGCGGTGAGCAGCTTAAAAGCCTTAAAGCCGCCCAGCAAAGATAAAAACTCACCGATAAAACCGCTTAAACCGGGAAGCCCCAAAGAAGCCATGGAAAAGAAAATCAACACTGCCGAGAAAACCGGCAAGTTTACCCGTAGGCCTCCAAAAGCGCCCATCTCCCGGGTATGCGAGCGGTCATAAAGAACTCCCACCAATAAAAACATAGCCCCGGTGATGATCCCGTGGTTAAACATCTGCATTGCCGCGCCGCTAAAGCCCACCGGGCTTAAGGCCGCCAGGCCCAGCATTACAAAGCCCATATGGCTGACGCTGGAATAGGCCACCATCTTCTTGAAATCCGTCTGGGCCATGGCTACAAAAGCCCCATACACGATATTGATTACCGCCAGCACCGCGATGGCGAAACCGAAATAATTGGCGGCCTGGGGTAATATAGGATAGCTTATCCTGAAAAAACCATACGCGCCCATCTTCAGCAAAACCCCGGCCAAAAGCACGCTTATCGGAGTCGGGGCCTCCACATGGGCATCCGGCAGCCAGGTATGAAAAGGAAACACCGGCACCTTAACCGCGAAGCCGAAAAACAAGGCCAAAAAGACAATGTTCTGAAAAGCCTGGGCGAAAAACTTAGACTGCTGGGTCAACTCTAAAATATTAAAGGTATGGGGAGTGCTGGTAAAATACAAAGCTAAAATACCCAGGAGCATAAAGACACTGCCGGCTAAGGTATACAGGAAAAACTTTATGGCCGCGTATTCCTTTCTCGGCCCGCCCCAGATACCGATTAAGAAATACATCGGAACCAGGGTTATCTCCCAGAAGACATAAAACAAAAACAGATCCAAAGCCAGGAATGTCCCCATCATCCCGGTTTCTAAGAGCAGAAAGAAGATATAATACTCCTTAATTCTCTCCTTGATGGAATTAGAGGCAATGCAGGCCAGAAAACACAAAAGCGCGGTCAGGAAAACCATAGAATAGCTTAATCCGTCAACTCCCAAATGATAATTGATATTCACCTGGGGTATCCAGCTCAAGCGTTCCTGCAATTGCAGGCCGGGGTCATTGCTATTAAAGTGAGTAAAGATTACCAGCGAAACAATCAGGGTAAGAAAAGTAATTATGCCGCTGGTTACCCGGATTAGAGCGGTTTTATTTTTAGGGATAAAAAACAAAATCAAAATCCCCAAAATCGGCAAGAATACAGCTGAACTTAAAAGTGGAAAACCTAACATTGCTAAGCCTCCTTAATGAGCGCTAAACTTATGCCTGCCTGCCGGTAGGCAGGAAGGCATAAGTTTATGCGCGAATTAATCCCGTAGCGTGCGAAGTAAATTTCGCAGAAATTTACGAGCGTTTACGCAAGGGAAAACTTTCATTTAAATAAATCTCAACAAGAAAACAATTACCACCACCCCGGTAAAAATCAACAGGATATAGTTTTGAATAAGTCCGGTCTGTAAGCGGCGGAAAACCTCACCCAATGCCCCCACCACCAGGGCAATCAGGTTAACCAGACCGTCAACGATATATTTATCAATCCAGCCCTTAACCCGGCTGACCGCCACGCAGGATGTTCCGGTAAGATTCACTGCCCCGTCAATCAGATAGCGGTCAAAGGAGAAAGCAAACTTGGTCAGGCGTAAAAACGGCTGAATGATAAACCTGTCGTAAATCTCATCAATCCAGTATTTATTCAGCAAAAGATTATAAACCGGCTGGAAATTTTTAGCCAGGGCCGCGGGTAGTGCCGGAGATAAAATATAAAATACCCAAGCCAAAGATATGCCGGCCAAACCTACGATAACAGAAGAAATCATCACCATATAATTCGGTTCAGTATGCTCAGGATGAAAATAGATAAAACGGGAAAAGGCATGGCCCATCAAAGGTGAGCCGACAAATCCGGAAAATATACTGAATACCGCTAAAATAATCAACGGCCAATCCATGGTTGGGGCCGGTTTATGGATATGCAGTTTCTCCCTGGGTTTTCCGAAAAATGTCAAAAACAAAAGCCGGAACATATAAAAGGCGGTCATAAAAGCCACAATTAAAGTCAGGCCGTAAAGCACCCGGTTTCCGCTGTTATACACCGATAATAAAATCTCATCCTTGCTCCAGAAGCCGCTTAAGGGCGGAACCCCGGAAATAGCCAGACAGCCAATCAGGCAGGTAGTCGCGGTTACCTTCATCTTCCCGAATAAACCGCCCATCTGGCGGATATCCTGAACCCCGCAAGCATGAATTACGCTTCCGGCGCACAGGAAAAGCAGGGCCTTAAAAAAGGCGTGGGTCATCAAATGAAACACCCCGGCGCTATAACCACCCACCCCCAAAGCTATCATCATATAGCCTAATTGGCTGACCGTGGAATAAGCCAGGATGCGCTTGATATCGGTCTGCACCAGGGCGATTGAGCCGGCCATAAACGAAGTGATGATTCCGATATAAGAAACTACTTCTAAGGAAAGATGCCCCGCGGCAAAGACCGCGTAGCTTCGGGCAACCAGATACACTCCGGCGGCAACCATGGTGGCGGCGTGAATCAAAGCGCTTACCGGGGTAGGGCCCTCCATCGCGTCCGGCAGCCAGACATGCAGGGGAAACTGGGCCGATTTACCCACTGCCCCGCAGAAAATCAGCACTGCCGCCAGGGCCAAAATACCCTGGCTTAAGCCCTCAGGATGATGCATTAATCTTTGGCTGATTTGAGTAAAGTTAGCCGTGCCTAAATAATAAAACAGGGTAGACAAGCCTAAGAAAAATCCGGCATCTCCTATCCGGTTAGTGATAAAGGCCTTTTTCCCGGCGTCGGCGGCGGATTTCTTCTCAAACCAGAAGCTAATCAACAGATACGAACACACCCCCACCAACTCCCAAAATACATACGTCTGGATAAGATTGTTGGATAAAACCAGGCCCAACATTGAAAAGATAAATAAGGATACATAGGCAAAGAAAAGATGATAGCGCTTATCCCCGCGCATATAGCCGATGGAATATACCTCAACCAAAAGCCCCACCAGGGTAACCACACACAACATCATCGCGCTCAAGGGGTCAACCAAAAAGCCGGCCTCAAAAGAATACCGGCCAACTTTAAACCACTCTACGCTCTGCTCCAGGGTTTTCCCGGTAATAACTTCTTTAAGGATTAGGCAGGAAATAACCAAAGAGCCCAGCATAGCCAGAATAGCCACCGGCGCGCTTTTAGCCTTTAGCCTGCGGCCCCAGAAGATATTAACCGCGAAAGCCAGCAAAGGAAACAGAGGAATTAGATACGCGTAGTTTACCATTTCATCACATCTATCTCATCCACAAAAATAGTCTTATAATTATGGTAGATAGCCACGATTATAGCCAGGCCCACCACGGTGGAAGCCGCGGCTACGCCAATAGTAAAGATGACAAAAATCTGCCCGGCGAGGGCTTGCGGAGCCATAAATTTAGCAAAGGCCACAAAATTGATATTTACGGCATTGAGCATAATCTCCAAAGACAATAAAATCCCTATCGCGCTACGACGGGTAAAGACCCCGTAAAGGCCGATAGAAAATAATATGGCCGATAAAATCAGATAATGGCTTAAAGGTATCATTCTTTCTTGCTTATAGCCGCCGAGCCCACCAGGGCCGCCAGCAGGATTATTGAAATCAGCTCAAAAGGCAACACATACTTAGTTAATAGTTCTTTTCCAATCATGGCTAAAGTCAGCGGTTCAAAAAAACTTACTCCTGCCTGGGCCTTAAAGCGGCTCAAGACAAAGATTAGGAAACCGGCCATACTGGAGGCAATGATAAGGGAAATCAGCTTCTGCTGGTTGTGGCGCTTAATGTTTTTATTATAGATTTCCGCGGTAAGCATTATGGCAAAGATAACCAGGGTCATAATCGCCCCCACATAAATCAAAATCTGGACCAGGGCCAGAAACTCCGCGTCTAAATAGATATAGACCACCGCTACACCCAGAAGCATCACGATTAAGGCCAGGGCGCTATGAAACATATTCTTCAAGGTAACCGAGAGTATGGCGAAAATAATGCCGACTATAGCTATCAGATAAAAAATTGACGCGCTAAGAAAATTACTCCACATTTTTATCCGCCTCAGTCAAGTCCATCACTAGTTCCTTGCGCTCATACACCGCGAGCTCATACTCCTGGTTCATAAATATCGCCGCGGTAGGGCAGGGTTCAACGCATAAGCCGCAGAACAAGCAGGTATCTAAATGATATATAAAGCCACTCAATTTTCTCTTCTTATCTTCCCCCAGGCTAAACTTCACCTCTAAGGAATAATTCGGACAGGCCCGGACGCACATCTGGCAAGAGATACATTTCTTCGGCCGCAAAGCCACCCTCCCCCGGTAACGCTCCGGAGGCGTCCAGCGTTGTGTGGGATATTGCAGGGTAACTGCCGGGCTAAATAAATACTTGGCGGTAACCGCTAAACCCTGGAGCAGGCTGAAACTATCAGAAAATATTCTTTTTATTCTCTTGATCATTTTTATTTTTTTAGTACTAAGAATAACGCGGTGGCTAAGATATTCAGGAAAGCCAACGGCACTAAAAATTTCCAGGCAAAGTTCATCAGCTGATCAACCCTAAAACGGGGAAAGGTCCAACGTATCCACATCATTAAAAATATAAGAAAATAGACCTTAGCCAGAAACCAGAATATTCCCGGTAAAAACGGCCCCTGCCAGCCGCCCAAAAAAAGCGTGGCGGCTATGGCGGAAACAACAAACATATTGGTATATTCAGCCAGGAAAAACATGGAAAATTTCATCCCGCTGTATTCGGTGTGAAATCCGGCCACCAGTTCAGACTCAGCCTCAGAGATGTCAAAAGGGGCCCGGTTGGTCTCAGCTAAGGCGGAAATGAAATAAATCAAAAAGGCTATCGGCTGGCTAAAGGCAAACCACACCTGCCCTTGAGCCTCCACAATCTTAGTCATATTCAGGCTTCCGGTGAGCATCACAATACTTAAGACCGAAAGCACCAGAGGAATCTCATAGCTGATAATCTGGGCCGAGGCCCGCATTGCCCCCAGCAAAGAATATTTATTCCCGGAGCCCCAACCGGCCATAAACACCCCGATTACTCCCAGACTGCTCACCGCGAAGATATAGAGCAAGCCTAACCCAAAATCCTGAACCACCAAATTCTTAGCAAAAGGTATAGCCGCGAAAGGCAGAAAAGCCGCCACAAAAGACACCAGCGGAGCCAGCCAAAAAGAAACCTTATCCGTATCCTTGGCCACGATATTTTCTTTAAGCAAAAGCTTGATGGTGTCGGCAATGGTCTGCAGACAGCCATGCCAACCCACCCGCATCGGCCCCAGGCGCGACTGGATATGGGCGCTGACTTTTCTCTCCCACCAGATTAAAAACATAACCGAAAGGCTGACAAAGCCCAAAAGCCCGGCGGCCTTGGCGCAAAGCCAAGCAAACTCAATTAAAAAAGCCCAATTTTCCGGGGATATTTTAAACATCATCGGTCTATCTCACCCAACACAATATCCAGGCTTCCCAGGATAGCGATTACATCGGCTATCTTTACCCCTTTGACTAATTCCGCGATAACACTTAAATTGGAAAATGAAGGCGCCCGACATTTCAAGCGATAAGGCTTAGCCGAGCCATCGCTGATTAGATAGAAACCCAGCTCCCCGCGGGGAGATTCAGTCCGGAAATACAACTCACCGGCAGGCACCTTGATAATCTTGGGCAGTTTGGCGCTAAAATCCCCTTCGGGAATCTTATCTATGGCCTGTTCCACTATGCGCAGGGACTGCTCCATCTCTTCCATCCTGACAATATATCTATCCCAGCAGTCGCCGCTATTTCTGGTGGGAATGTCAAATTCAAAACGCGGATAAATAGAATAAGGCTCTTCCTTTCTTAAATCAAACTTTATCCCGCTGGCCCTTAGGCTGGGGCCGCTAATAGCATAGTTAAGCGCCTTTTCCTTACTCAAAACCCCAATGTCTTTGGTGCGGATAAGAAAAATGGCATTATTGGTAATTAGACGGTGATAGTCAGTTAACTTTGGCCGGAAATAGCGGATAAAATCCTTGACCTTTTGGACAAACCCCTCCGGGATATCCGCGGAAACTCCACCCAGACGATAGTAATTATAGGTAAGCCGGGCTCCGCAGGTCAGCTCAAAGATATCCAGGATCATCTCCCTTTCCCGGAAGCAATATAAAAGAGGCGTGCCAAAGGCCCCCAGGTCCTGGACAAAGGTGCCCACGGCCAATAAGTGGCTGGCAATCCGGTTTAACTCGGCAATAATCACCCGGATATATTCGGCGCGCTCCGGAATAACCACTCCCAGTAGTTTCTCTACCGTCAAACAGTATCCAAAGTTATTATTCATCGCCCCCAGATAATCCAGGCGGTCGGTAAAAGGGATAATCTGGGTATAAGTTCTATTTTCGCAGATTTTCTCAAAATCGCGGTGGAGATAGCCAATATGGGGCGTGCAATTGACAATCACCTCGCCGTCCAAATCCATCTGCAGATGCAAAACTCCGTGGGTGGAAGGGTGCTGAGGGCCAAAACTTACGCTAAATTGCTGAGTCTCTAAGGTAGGCATATTAAACCGCGGGCATGGGAAGAAAGCCTTCTTTAGTGTAATCTTTTCTTAAAGGGTATCCGGCATAATCATCCGGCAGGAGGATTCTTCTTAAATCCGGATGGCCGGTAAAATTTATTCCCATCAAATCAAAGGCCTCCCTTTCCTGCCAATTAGCCGCCGCGTAAATCCCGGTTATGCTTTCTAGGGCGGGATTATCCCGAGGCAAGAATACCTTCAGGCAAAGCTTACCCTTAAGCCTAAACGAATACAGATTATAAACCACGGCCAATCTATCCTTATAATCCAAAGCCGCCAGATTCATCAGATAATCAAAGCCATATTCTCTCTTTAAGAAATTAATAGCCCTAAAAATATCTTCCTTGGGCAGGACCAAACAGCCGATAGAGACTTCCTCAACTGTATCAGAAAATTTATTTTTCAGGGCCAAAACCCAATCCGGATCAGCCATTTTTAATACTTTCCTTCTTGATTTTTTTCTGTAACTGCATCAGGCCGAAAAGCAAAGCCTCTGGCCGGGGAGGGCAACCCGGAATATGCACATCCACCGGAACAATTAAATCCACGCCCTTAACCACATTATAACTATCATAATAATACGGCCCGCCGGAAATAGCGCAGCTGCCCATAGCCATCACATATTTGGGTTCAGGCATCTGGTCGTATAACAACCTGAGCCGCTTGGACATCTTCTCATTAACGGTGCCGGCAACAATCATCAGGTCGCACTGCCGGGGAGAAGCCCGAAAAACCCCGGCCCCAAAACGGTCCATATCATATCGGGCGGCGCCGGCAGCCATCATCTCAATGGCGCAACAGGCCAGGCCAAAGCTCATCGGCCAGAGGCTGGATTCCTTAGACCAATTCAGGATAAAATCTACCGAAGCCAGGATAATCTGGCCGCCGGGCAATTTCTCGGTAATTATGGGAAGCTTATTGATTAGAGCCATTCCAGCACCTTCTTTTTCCAGGCATAAACTAAGCCGGCCAAAAGGATAAAGATGAAAACCACTGCCTCAATAAAGCCGAAAAGGCCGAAGTCTTTGCAGACCACGGCCCAAGGCAGTAAAAACACCGCCTCCACGTCAAAAATAACAAAGGCTAAGGCAAACAAGTAATAGCGAACATTATACTGGATAAAGCTGGTCCCTTTAGTCGGTTCACCGCATTCATAGGTAGAGAGCTTCTGGGGGCTGGGCTTATGCGGCCTTAAAACCCAGGAGGTAACAAAAGAGGCCAGGACAAACACAGTTGAAGCCGCTAAAAACAAAAGTACACAACTATAAGTATTAACTAACATATTACTCTGTATTGAGTTTTAATCCTTTCAAAACCACCCGCCAGCGAAGAAAGTTTAATTTAACACAAAAGCCTATTACTGTCAAACGATTCTGTGAAATAATTCACACCCGCAATTAGTTGGTTAATTAGAAATATTATTTACCGTTTCCCGGCTAAGGCAAGTTGTAATTCCTGGGCGGGCCCCGTTACAAATTCCCGTTTCTTGCCGCAGAGACCTCACATACGGTAATAAATTACAATAGACTTATAGCATAAAATACGGTTTCAGAGAATTTGTAACGGGGCGGGGTTATCCGATTCCAGCAGAATAAGCACATCTTTTAAGATTTGCGGGGTGGGTTTGGCCTTTTCTTCTTCTAATCTAAAAACATCAGCAATACAGCCCAGCAGACGGTCAATTTCCCAGTTGTGGTCTTCCGGCCCCAAAGACGAAGAGGCTAAGGCATATTCCTTTATTCTTTCACCTGAAGGCATAATCCCAGCCTTAAGCATATTCTGAATATCCCGAAGCTCCTTATCTAAATTAACCCTTTGACTATCGCTCAGGGCGCGATTGAGATTTAAGGCCGAGCCTGCTATAGGTATATTATCCGTCAAAGGCTGATTTAAGTGGGATTGGGTGGTTATGGGTAAGGCGGTAAGGTCAATACCGCCTTTTTTCTTAATTGGCGCAAAAATATTTCTACCGATTTCACTTGCTAAGACGGGGGAAGAATTCATAGATTCTTTTTCTTGAGGCAATTTATTATATTCTTTCAATAACCAATAGGTTAATTCCGGCTCACTCCTTGACTCATCCATCCTTTCTGCGCATCCTTCCTCAATTTTTCCCGGGTTTTGAATATCTGACAATAATTTTATATACGCATCCATCACCCTTATAAAACTATTCACTTTAGCTCCATAATCAATATAATACGGGTAGTGCCTGGCCTTATTCAATTTATCTACTAAATCGTAAAATATAGAAATACTTATTCCTGAAAAAGACACTTTTTCTTCATTGTTATTTTTCACTATGTTTTTCACCTTCGCGCCAAACTTATCTAACAATTCTCCAAATTTTTTTATCTCTTTCTTTATTAATTCAGGATCGTTTAAAATATTTTTATCTATTACATCCTTGAATGCTGTATATTTTTCAAAAATATTTACTTTTTCATTTTCTATTTCTATTGCTTTTCCTTCTTCTTCTATTTTTTTTGCTTTTTGCTGAAGCGACCCAATTGCCTTTTTTAATATTTCCGCTTTAGGTTTAACTTTAAAGATTAACTCGTCTGAATCACTATCATTAGTAATACGGTATTCTCATTTGCCTTTTCTTTGTTATTTCTGCTCTTAAGGGCTTCCAGGGCTTTGGCTGCGTCTTTGACAAGACGATAAGGAAACGTTTCAAAATCTAAAAATACCCAAGTTATCTCTCCAAATTTATTAACAACCTCCTTTTGGATATCATGCTTCGGCATCCCTAAGCGAACCATACTATCTACTACGTCTAATTTAAATCGATTCAAATCTCTTATTGTTTCCGGTGGTCTAGGCTGCTCACTGACAATAGCCCGAGACAATAAGTAAAAGGCTCCCTGGTCATAAACGATACCGATAAACTCTTGCACGCCAAAATAAGGGCTGACTTTCTTTAAACTTTGGGCGGCTTTCAGTGAAATCATGATTTCTTCCTCAGGATATCGCGTCCATAAAGAATTAACCCGTTTCGCGTAAAACTCCAGGCCGTTAAGCGTGAATTTTCTTACCTTTCCCGCAGATTCACCCGGTAAAAGCAAGCCGCCGGGGTTTTTTACTGTATCTCCTATTTTCCCTCCTTCAGGGGCATATTTGGTAATAGGTTCTTGCTGCTCAATATATTCCCGCGGAAAATTAATAATGTCCGAGGGAAATTGTCCGCGGTATTGCTTTAAAATCACCATATACGGTTTCTCCCCGGCATGGCGGCGGCGCGCAATCTCATGATATGATATACGTTCTTTCTGAAAAAGGTTCAATAAAAACTCAAATTTTTTAAAGAAATCGTTAACTTTCTTTTTGCCAAGACTACTCCAAGCGATACTTCTTATATCCTTAAACGGTTTCCAGGTATAATCATAAAACGCGTTACCATCTTTGAGTTTTCCTCCAGTAGCTATTTTATTTAAATTATCCTTATCAATCTCTTTAAATTGATTAAAAAGTTCAACTGGTTTTATTCCGGCATTAACCATGCTCACTAAAAACAAGAGGTTGAATTTAAATTGCGCGACTAACAGCGAATCATCTTCTTCTTTTATACCGCTATTAAGAGTAATAAAACCTAAATTATAAGCTATGGTGTCCTTATCGGCTTTGTTTTTACTATCCGGAATGTTATAAAGCTCGCTAAACTTGCGCAATTCATTTAATATATCCGGAGGGAATTTATTGATAACGCCGTAACGACGGGAAAACTCGGCTAATTTCCGGGCAAATTCACCTAACTTCAGATTCTCCTCAACCATTTTACTCCAGATACCGCTAATTTCAGGATTATCACTAATCCGCAAATCTTCAGGCTCTGGCACATATTTTACTGCCGAACTACTGGTTGACCTACCGAACGCCTTAAGGTCGCCTGGCAGTATAACACTACTAACCTTTAATATCTCAGGATGATCTATAATTCTGTTATTTTTCGTTGGAATAATCAGAGCTGAAGAACCGCTATTTCCCAATTCCACTCCCCCGCTTATATACCTGCGGATAGTCTGGCCATAGGCTGTAGGCTGGTTGGCTTTAAGATTATATTCGCCCTCTTGAAAAGATTTTTGATATTCCCTGAAATAAGTAAGCTTATCCCAGGGCTCTTGAGAGGTGAGATTAGTAAGATCTCTTGAATCTATAAGATTTGAATAGGGGCCGGATTCGTTTCTAAACTTATTTTTAAAATGCTGGGCTAAGATTAAGGAGTAATAGACTTGTCTCAGGGGGGGCGTATCTCTTGGAAGAGTTGATCTCCTGGGTAAGTTTGGGGATAATCAACTCTTTGATCAGCTGTGTAGAGTATTCATTGAGCTCTCTTAATCTTAGGTCTTTGAATTCATAGGGTTTTTGGTTTTGGATTTTTAAATTGGAATTTGTTTCGGATTCAGGGTTTAGGGTTTCGGATTTTCCTAGATAGTCTTCTTCCAGCATAACCTTCAGGGTGGCTTTGTAGACGTAGGCGCTGGTGTCTGGAGATTCCCTTAAGATTATTTCATCCGGGACTATCCAGGGACGGGTTAGGGTGGGGATAGTTATCTGGCTGGTGCCGTATAATTCTTCGGCCTTCTGGTAAAGTTTATCCCAATAGGCCTTGCCTTCCGGAGTTTGGGGTGAGGTAAAGCTGGAGATGCCTTTCTTAAGGTTGAGGTCAGCTTCTAAGAGTATCTTACCGATGTCGGTCTTGGCCAAGTCATCATCAATGATATTATCCGGAGCATCCGGTCTAAGGTTTACCCAAAATGCACTGTTGGGCAGGGCTAAGCCGATAAAGAAATATCGCAGCAAAACTTGCGTCTGACGACTAAGATCATCTTCCTGCTCGGACGACTTTGTATCCTGGCGGCCTGACGATGCTTTTAAGTAGTCCCCCTTATCTAAGAGGAGTTTAAAATTATTACTTAGATTGTCGTAAGAGATATAGCGCAGGTGGATTGGACGGAAGGTATCAGAGATTACCGGCGAAGAGGCCTGACTAAGATAGTGAGCCAGGTTAAGGCTGACGGTCTGGGCAAAGCCTGTCTGCTGGAAGATAAGTAAGAAGCAGAGGATAAGAGAGATTAGCTTTTTAGACTTAGGGGGCATAGTTAGTTAAGGACAATATCTATTCGTGATTTTAAATTCTATTGCGAACTATACTTCGCCGGCTCCCTGGGCATAACGGTAATTTTGCTTAAGGCAAACTGCACATCCCGCGCGGGCTTATCCGACTCAAACAAAATGAGCATCTCCTTTAAGGCTAAAGCAGTAGACACTCCCCTGTCCTCTTCTAACCTCAATATCTCCGCAATACAGCCAAGTATTCTACCTATCTCCTGAGCATAGCCTTCCTCTTTTTGCAAAGATGAAGATGTTAAAGCATACTCCCTTATCCTTTCGCTTGAAGGCATAATCCCGGCCTTGAGCATATCCTGAATCTGCCTGAACTCATTATCCAAGTTAATATTGAGATTTAAAGCCAAGCTGGCTATAGAGATATTAGCCGTCAAAGGCTGATTTAGGGGTGGTTGGGTAGTGATAGGCAGTGCGGTAAGATCAATGCCGCCTCTGTTTAATTCTGTAGTGAGCGCTGAAGAAGATTCTTTATTCTTTATGTTCAGCAACCTCTCCGCAAATATCTCATAGTTATAATTGATTCCGTAGGCCAGCCTATTGACTCCCTGTTCCAGGAAATTGTTTCGTTCTACCCCAGGCTCAAAGGCAACGGCTCCCTGCTGAACAAGCTCAAGTAATTTCTTAAACTTAGCTACATCTCCTTCGCTCATCCGCCACAGGAACAGGATGCTGTAGTTCAGAAAATAGCTTCGTTCTTCCCTATCTTTAAAGGCGGTAGCGGCTTTTAAGGCGAGCCCAAACATCTCATAGTTATAATGGACTCTTTGAACTAAAGCCGGAAGACCATATGTTAGAAAATAGTCTCTCTTATTCCCAATTTTATCTAAAGCGGGAACAACAAAAGTACTAGCATTGTCTAAGGCCACTATATATTCATCAGCTTGCATTTTTTCCCCCAAGATAACTCTTACTGTTTCTTCATTTTCATAATCATCGGCTACTGTCCGAAGTAAATACATGGCGACCTCATGGTAAAGAGGATATTCTCTTTTACGAGTTTTTGCTTGCCCTATCTTTTCCTTTATGTCTTCATCTACATTCAAGGATATGCCTTCTTTTGATTCACTATGAATAACATAGAGCAGACCTAACCCTTGCAGATAGTAAAAATTACTTATCTCTTTCCGCAAAGAAGCCTTTGCCTCATTTTCCTCTATTTGCTTATTGCTGCTATTGCGATAAGAACAAATACTCTTGCGCTGGCTGAATAGCATCAATCTCCGGAACGATTCCTTAGCTTGGGGATGCCCCCTGAATACTACTTCTAATATCCTATTTAAATGGTTAAAATTAATCTTTTGTTTATATTGAGCCGCTTGCACCGGAAGACCAAGATATTTTAAGGATAGCCTATCTTCAGGATGCATTATTATCTCTTTTAACGCGGCAAAGAGAGTAATCAGGTCCTTGATATAAATTATCCTGGCTTTTTCACTTAAGGCTAAATGCCTCAACGGCGGCATGGCAAAACGAAATTCTATGGTGGTGTTGCCCATATTATTAAACTGGATCATTCTGTCGTGTTTCATAGTTTGATATAAATATGAGAGGTAATCATACCTTAAAGCATATTGGGCATCTGCTTCTAACATCAGGTAATCTATAGCGCGAGAAGTACTAAGCGACAATAGGTATCCTTCCAGAAAACTAGTTACAAGATATAAGACCTCTTGGTTTCTCTGATTAATATCCCCCCGGCCTCTATCTATATGGATATGCATAGTATTATTGTAGTCCAGCTGGTATTCTTTTAAGTATTTTCTTAAAGCCTCCCAACCCTTAGAAGTGTTGAAAAGTTTACCTGAGCGGACTTCATCCGTGACATCCTTTTCCAGTTCCAGACCAAAAGCTTCTTGCGGGCCTAAATGCTCAAGAGGCTCATAAGATACCTTACCAAAGAAAGGCTCAATCAATTTAAATCTTAGCTTTAATTCGGGGTTTTGCTCCTGACTGAATATATCCTTAACCCAGGAAAATTCCTCTATTGCCTCCACAACCACCAACTCCTCAAGGTTATCTAACAGCCTTGCTTTACGGGAGGCATCCCAATAAACGTTCAAAGAGAGGAGCTGGTTAGAAACATCAAGATAAGGCTTGAATTTTTCCCGATAATAATAACGCGATAATTCCTCCGGGTGGGAGAGTCCGGCCTTTTCAGTCTCAACGCGTAAATGAATCTGCAGTTCATCGTATATTGCCCCCCATAATTTAATATTTCCTTCTAATCCCTCCAATATACTTTCAGCAAACTCTTCAGAATAATTAAATCCTGCCTGTTTTAACTTCTTAAAAAAGGCATATGCCATTTTTAGAAGCTGAAGCTGTATCTTTTCTTTATTATTTGTATTAAACTTCTCGAATACTCCTTTCAAGATAAACAGATTCTCTAAATCTTTCACTGCCTGATCAAATTGCTTTCTTTCCTCAAGGCTAAGATGCTTCATTTCTTCCCGGATGTCCTCTTCTTGGCCAGAAACGAATATTTTATAAAGGAGTTCATACCCAACAGGCAGGCTGATTCCTTTCCCGGACAACTCCAAAGAATAAGCTGAATCCCTGTCTTTTTGTCTTAGATGGTAGCGGCGCAAGGATTTTAAATAGTCCTTGAAGAATAAAGGAATATCCTTAACAGACATACTTTCCAGGAGAAACTTATCATGGAATTGCTCTTGTGTCGGGTCTTTACCACTGACAGCATCAATATCTACCCTGTTAGGAAGTATGATTTCCGGCTTTGTTTTATCTTCTGTAGGCTCATGCCCTTTAGGTTCTTGATTGGATATGTTATCGTTATTATTTTTCTTAGGGACTGGGACCAGAATGCCTGCTTCATTATGCTCAAATCCAGGGGGCGCAGGAACCTTAATCGGCCCCAGTAGCGCGCTACTACTTATTAGCTTCAACTCTCTATTCGCCTCTACCTTAGTTATATTAACACTGGAAGAGGTAATATCCACTATTACACCCCCGCTCATATAGCTTCTGATAGTCTGACCGTAGACTGTGGATGCGGTGGCTTTGAGGTTGTATTCGCCTTGCTGGAATGATTTCTGGTATTCCCTAAAGTAGGTCCGCTTATCCCAGGGTCCTTTTGAGGTGAGGTTAGAGAGGTTACGAGAGTCAATCAGCTTGACATAGGGGTTTTCTCCGGTTGATTGGCTAAACTTCTTTTTAAAATTCTGGGCTAAGATTAAAGAGTAATAGACTTGTCTAAGGGGAGCGTATCTCTTGGAAGTATTCACCTCACAGGTCAACTTAGGAATTATTTTTTCTTTGATTAGCTGGGTGGAATATTCGTTGAGCTCTTTCAAGCGGGGGTCTGAAAAGTTATAAACTGCTTGCGCGCTCCCGAGGCGCGGATTCCCCTGGAGATAATCCTGCTCTAACATCACTTTCAAGGTGGCCTTATAGATATAGGCATTATCCGGGGCTTCCCTGATTATTATTTCATCCGGGACTATCCAGGGACGGGTGAGGGTGGGAATAGTGATGTTCTCGGTTCCGAATAGCTCTCCAGCCTTCTGGTAGAGTTTATCCCAATATTCTTTGCCTTCCGGGGTCTGGGGCGAGGTCCAGCCGGCGGTGTCTTTCTTAAGTTGGAGGTCTGCTTCAAGAAGTATCTTGCCTACATCTGTCTGGGCCAAGTCATCATCTATGATGTTATCCGGGGCATCCGGCCTTAGGTTGACCCAGAACTTCTCATTGGGTAAGGCTAATCCGATGAAGAAGTATTTGAGCAGGGTTTGGGTGTTTTCCTCTATGTAGGCCTTGTTCTCCAGGTCTTTCTTCTTGGTATCTCCCCTGTCTAAGAGTAGCTTAAAGTCCTGGCTCAGGTTATCATAGCCCAGATACCTTAGGTGTAAGGGCCTAAACTTATCGCTTTGAATAATAGGTTTTCCGGGATTGGCAAAGTAATGCGACAGGTTTATACTTTGAGCAAAAGTAGTCTGCTCAAGAATGAGGCAAAAAGAGATAAAAAGGGATATTAGCTTTTTAAGCTTGAGGAGCATACCTAAAGTATATCACATAAAAAGGCAAAAATAAGGGCAAAACCGGGGTTTTGAGAAAACGCTTTCACTAGATTGCCCAGTTAAGCCGGGCAATGGCAAAAGTATAACTTCGCAGGGGAAATGGAAAAGGCTTTCAACGGGGGGTTGGTTATCGCTTAAACCGTAATCTTACGGCTTAATTCGGCAAGTTTTAATGTGGAGTCTAAAACAGAATTAATCACCGCTACTGCCATATCCAGGCGCTCCTGGCAGTTTTTATCCTTGTAAAAACCTTCCTTGGCATTGAGAAGATACAACTCGCATTGGGCGCTGATATCGTTACAAATATTTGCCAGTTTATGCCTTAGCCGTATCAAGGATATGCCGCCGGACTGAACATTGCGCAAGGCGGCCTTTGCCTCCTCAAGCTCAAGCGGACCTTTGCGGCTGGTTCCCAAAGAATCCCGGACCGCCGTCTCCAAACCCGGCAAATCAATTGGTTTGGGAATCAGGCTGACTACCCCTAAACTGACGATTTCCTGTATCTCTTCTTCGTCCAGGATGCCTCCGGTAATGATAATCACCTTCAAGCTTTGGTCGTAGACGCGTATCTCGCTTAAGACATTCCTGCCATCCATAATCCCGCCAAGGGAGAAATCCAGGAGCACTATATCCGGCCGGCGGTTCCTGACCAGGACAAGGGCATCAATCCCGGTCATAGCCTTCACCACAGAGAAATTTCTCTCTGAAAAATATCCGCAGATACAGTCACACTGGTCCTTTTGGTCATTGACCACAAGCAGTGTCGGTTTTTCCATCTGTTACCTTTCTTGACACGATCAAAACAGACAAAACCAAGGCCTCCAGGGTCTGGAGGCTGAAGGGTTTGGCAATACAATCACAAGCCCCTAATCCCGCCGCCTTCCGGAAGCTGTCCGAATCATAGGTGCCACTGATCAAGATAACCTGTATTGAAGGGTCAAATTCTTTTATCTTCTTTAAAAGTTCTGTTCCGCTCATCCCCGGCATTCTTTCGTCAATAACCGCGAGCCTTGGCCTTTCGGCGTATACCCGGCTTAATGCCTGCCTGCCGTCCGCGGCCTCGCGGACATCCAGACCCCGCGTCTTCAGAAAGATCTTCAAGGGCGTCCGGATTTTAACGGCATCATCCACCAAAAGCACCTTCCCTAAGTGAAAGTAGCGGCTCTCTTCAACCTTATCATTAATTTCTAGGCTTATCTCCAAAAGCGCCTTAAGAGTAAAATGGCTGTCTAAATCCTTTTTAATGCCGCGCACGTTTAAGAGAAGGGCCTTAGACTTATCTTCAGCGCCGAGATTATCTTTCGCTAACAGCGCAATCTTCAGGTCGCGGTCAAGCTCTCTTGCCTCGCGGGTAACCTGAATTCCTCCTGCCGGAGCCAGGTCTTTGTCCACTATGAGAAGTTGCGGCCTTTTAGCCCGCACCCGCGAAATTATCTCATTATGATCCGAAAGGCATTCCACATTATGCCCGGCATCCAGCAGCATATCCCGGAGCCGGCTTCTCAGGTTAGTATCGTTATCCGCTAAGACCATCTCGGGCGGCATATTATAAGCTTCTTTCAAGGTCCAGTTTATTTTTAATTATCACCACCAGCTCAAACAGGTCTACGGGTTTGGAAACGATTTTCATCGAAGGATACCCCATATTCTTTATATCCCTGACATATTTATCTTCGTTAATTGAACCGGTAAGGATAACAACCGGATGGTTCAGGTTCTTATTTCTCATCTCGGAGAGAACCTCTATGCCGCTTACTTTAGGCATTTTCATATCTAAGATTATAAAATCTATTTTCGCGTCCGAATTCAGGATCTCAATCGCTTTCTCTCCGCCAAGGGCGATAAAGGCCTCAAAACCGGTCTTTGCCAGGAATTCCCGTAAAACCTCAGCTATCTCCGGCTCATCCTCAACAATAAGAATTTTATACATCGGCAGAGCTGCCGGCTTCGGGGAGGAGAATAATAAAGGTGGTCCCTTCTCTCTGCCGGCTCTTAAATTGCAGTTTGCCTTTATGGGCCCTGACAATATCATAACAGACCGATAATCCCAGCCCTGTCCCTTTTTCCTTAGTGGTAAAAAACGGCTCAAAAAGCCTCGCGCTTACCTCCTCAGGCATACCGCAGCCGTTATCTTTAATCTCTATCCTTACCATCCCGTCTTGACGGTAAGTGGCTATTTCTACGGATCCGCCCGCGGGCAGAGCGTCGCGGGCGTTATTCAGGAGATTTATAAATACCTCCTGCATCTGCTGTTCATCAACCAGCGCCAGGGGCTCTTCCTGGCAGTAATTCCTGACCAATTCAATATTGTCCAGCTTAAACTGGTGCTCCAGCATACCCGCCACTATATCCAGCGTCTTGTTGATATCCGTTTCTTTTAACCGGCCGCGAGGCGGATGGGAAAACTTGAGCAGTCTCTGGACAATAGTCTTTGCCCGCTGACACTCCCGGACGATAGTTTCCAGATAGTTTCTTATTCCCTGGTCGGGAATTTGGGAAACAGACATAAGACAAAGCTGGGCGTTCCCGGAGATACTCATCAGCGGATTATTTACCTCATGGGCCATATCCGCGACCAGTTTGCCCAACCCAGCCAGCCTTTTAGTTTTTTCCATCTCCTTATGCCCGGTAATATCCCGGTCAACCGAGACAAAATGGGTAACGCTCCCGTCCTTATCCCGTATGGGGGTAACGATCTTCTCAACGCAGTAGAATTCGTCGCTTTTCTTTTTATCAATAAACTCCGCCTTAAAGACATCCCCCGAAAGAATGGCATTCCAGAACCTTTCATAAAATACCTGGCCATGCTTTCCGGATTTCAGGATCCTGGGGGTCTTACCAAAGACCTCGTCTTTGGAATAGCCGCTCACCCTTTCAAAAGAGGGATTGGCGTATTCAATATTGCCATTCCTGGCGGTAATCACCACCATATCCCTGGTCTGTTCAACGGCAACAGAAAGCTTGGCCAACGACTCCTCCGCGGCCTTGAGCCGCTTTTCCAATCCCGCGATTTCCCCTGCCCTGTTTTCTTCCATAATCTCTGTTTATTCTAATAGATAACCCGCATCGGCGCAATCGGGGATTCTCTGATTTTGGGCTTCGCTAAATACTACTCACAGTGAGGTCATCCCTTCCCGGATGGCGTATTTGGTGAGCCCGGCGATACTGTGGATATTGAGCTTGTCCATAAGCTGCTGGCGGTAGGTTTCAATCGTCTTTACGCTTACCCCGCAGATAAAAGCAATCTGTTTGGCGGTCTTGCCTTCGGCCAAAAGCTGCAGCACCTGCCTCTGCCGGTCAGTAAGAAGGGAAAAATCCGTAAAATCGTCCTTGATGTATTTATTGATGCAGTCGTTAACCAGGGTATCCGCTATCCGGGGAGAGATATAGATTTGGCCTTTGGCCACGCAATGTATGGCCCCGACTAATTCCTCCGCAAGACAGTCTTTTAACACATAGCCGCGCGAGCCGGCCTTAAACATATGCAGGATAAACCTGCTCTCGGAATGCGCCGACAGGCAAATAACCTTGACCGCGGGGAACTCTTTGGTTATTTTCCTGGTGGCCTCAATTCCGTTTAGCCCGGCCATAGCCACATCCATCACCACCACATCCGGTTTTATTTTCTGGAGCAAGGCTAAAGCGCCGCGGCCGTCGGCGGCATCAGCGGCCACTTTTATTCCTGGCCGGTTTTCTAAAAGCAGGCACAACGCCTCCCGGATCAGGTTATGGTCATCTACCAGCATAACCTTTATGTCCATCTTGAAGTCTTGGGCAGGGCCACCGTAAATGTGGCGCCGGCGCCAAGTGAGCTCTCCACCTCAATCCTGCCTCCGTGTTCCTGGGCAATCTTGCGGCTTATGGCAAGACCCAGCCCCATCCCGCCGGTTTTGGTGGTGCGAAAAGGCTCAAATATCCTTTCCCGCGTCTCTTCCGACATACCCGTGCCGCTATCCTTGATTCTCACTTCCACACATCCTTTGCCGCCGCTTGAGTCCTGCTCCGGAGCATCCAGGACGGATATGGTAAGCTCTCCTCCGTCAGGCATCGCGTGTATGGCATTAAGGATTAAATTCACAAAAAGCTGTTTCAGCCTTTGCGTATCCGCGGACACATTCGGCACAGCCGCGCAATAAACGCCGTAATCAATCAGGATTTTCTTTTGCGCGAATTCTTCCTTCATCATCTCCAGGATATCCTGTAAGAGCTGACTTAGGTCAACCCTGTCTATACGCAACTCATAATTAGAGGAGAAATCAGACAATTCCCTAAACATCCGATCCAGGCGCTGGATTTCCCCGGGCAGAAGAGAACTGAATTTATGGACAAACTTTTCATCGCGGTGGCGCTGAGGAAAAAGCTGGATAAAGGACTTTATGGAGACAAAAGAATTCTTAAGTTCATGGGTTATCCGGCTGGATGCCTCTCCGATTGCCGATAAACGCTCCCGCCCTCTGGCCTTTTTGAGCTTTTTAGTCATTCCGTTAAAGGAACGGATCAGTTCGCCGATATCATCGCGGACGCCGGTTTTGATCCTCTGTTCAAAATCCCCGGAAGCCGCCCCCCGCATCTTAGCGCTTAAATCCCTGATTGCCCCGGATAAGGCCTTAGCCATACACATACTGGCCAGGACCGCCGCCAATTCGCTCAAGACCAGGATCATCCAGGACTGAAAACACATCCGCCTTAAAAACAAATAGGCCTCATCCTGTCTTTGTCTTAAAACCACCCCCCAGCGCAGGCCTTTAACCGGGGCATAAGAACTGATCAGACGGCCTTCCCGGGGGTCATCCAGCTCAAGGGCGTCAGTCTTTGCCGCCAGCACTTCCCGCACTTCCCTCAAGCCGCTAAGATTCTCGTTTCTTAAAACCCGCTTCTTATCCTGATGGGCTATCAATGTCCCGTTGTCAGAGACCAGAAAAACCTTCCCGCTCTCCCCTATTTTAATGCTGTCGGTAATTTCCCAGACCCCTTTGATATCCACGTCCCCGGCCAGCATCCCCACAACCTTGCCCAGCTTCTTAATCGGGACCGCTATGGTAAGAAAAGGCAGGTGATTATCCAAAATCTTAACGGCGGATATATAGGTCCTGCCGAGGGTAACCTCACTTAACATTTCATTAAAATTGTCCCATTGGGGACTACCGCCTAACTCCGAACCGGCTATTTCCACTCCGGAAAGGTCAAAAGAAACCGCCCGGATGAAAACCGGCTGGTTCAGGACCAATTCCACAAGCATGGTTTCCTGCTTCCAGGCGGCAGGATAGGATACCCCCAGCATCCCGGCGCAGGCAATAAGGATATCCCTCGGCCTGCTTAAGAATAATTCTATCTCCCCGGCGCAGCGCCGGGCGATTTCCTTATGATTATTTAATACCTCCTCTCTCATAGCCTGACGGGAGGTAGTAATCAGCAAAAAACCCAGGGACACCACCGGAATAGTAACTATCAAAAACAAAACTATCCCGATGCGCGCGCCCAGCCTGCGGTAAAACGCGTTTAACAGGAGCCGCTTAATCTGCCTTTTGAAGCGCGTCATCATATCTTAGAACCGGGTCACGGTTTTGTTCCTGCCACATCCTCCAGTAATGCCCCTTCTTATCCAGGAGCTCAAAATGCCCGCCCTCTTCAACTATCCTGCCCTGATCAATAAAAACAATCTTATCGGCATAACTGACGCTGGAGAGCCAGTGGGCGATGATAAGGGTGGTCCGGCCCCGCGCCAGGTTCTTAAAGGCATCCTCAATAATCAGCCGCTCGGTCTCTGAATCCACGGAAGAAGTCGCCTCATCTAAAATAAGCAGGTCCGGCTCACTTACTATTGCCCGGGCAATGGAAATCCTCTGCCTCTGGCCGCAAGATAACTTAATCCCTCTCTCGCCGATACGGGTATCATATCCCTGAGGAAGAGCGCTGATAAACTGGTGGGCATTAGCCAGCTCTGCCGCCCTGATCATTTGTTTCTCAACGGCATCCGGACTGGCGTAGAGTATATTTTCCCGGATGCTGGCATTGAATAAATAATCATCCTGCAGTACCATAGCTACGCGCCCGCGGTAAGAGGCAAGCTGGAGGGTCTTCAGATTATGACCGTCAATAAATACGCTCCCCCGAATAGGGTCATAGAACCTCAGGATGAGCTTGGTTAAGGTGGTCTTTCCAGAGCCGCTTTTACCCACTAAAGCCACCGTCTCAGCCGGACGGACTCGTAGATTAATATCCGAAAGCGCCCATTTGCCGTTATCATAGGCAAAGCTGACATCGGAGAAACAGACATCCCCCTTCAACCCGGAAAGAACAACCGGATGTTTCAACTCCTGGATTGCCGGTTCAGTCAACAACATCCGGTTAATCCGTTCTAAAGAGGCGCCGGCCTCCTGATAATAATTATTAATAATCACCATCTTGATTACCGGAGAAAAAAGCATCCCCAGGTAAGAATAAAAGGCCATCAATGTCCCGGCGCTGATGCGGCCGGAAAACACCGCTTTTGCCCCGGCCCAGATAATCACCGCCAGCCCTAAGGAACTGATAAATTCCGAGGCCATCCACAACAGGATACCCATCCTGTGGCTGCCTAAGGAGGCCTCAAGTATCTCTTCCTGGCGCAAGGCAAACCTGCGGCTTTCGTATCCCTCTTTGGCCAGTCCGCTAACCACCCGGATGCCGCTTAAGACCTCGTTTAAACGCGCGGTGAGCTCATCATATTTCCCCCGCAGGAAGCTATGCCCTGCCTTCAGGCGGGGAGTAAACTTTATAAAAAGCCCGGCAAAAAAAGGAAAAAACAATAAAGCGGCCAGGGTAAGCCGCCAGTCTAAAATAAATAGGATAATCAGGACAAAAAAGATATTGAAAAAAGAATAGAGAAAATCAATCATCCCCCCGAATAAGAACTTCCTGATGCTTTCCGTGTCTCCTATAATCCCCGAAATAACACTGCCGGCCGGGGTATTCTCAACATATCTCACCGATAACCTGTGCAGGTGCAGATAGAGGCGCAGGCGCAAATCCCGGACCACCTTCTCTCCCACCCGGCAGACCAGATACTCCCGCAGATAACCAAAGTAAGACCTCAAGCCAAAAATAACTGCCAGGGATACTACTGTTATATTCAGCAGTAAGGCGTCTTTCCTTACCAGGATATCGTCAACTACAATCTTGATTACCCAGGGGAAGGCCAATCCCAGGAGGTTAGTCACCAGGATGGAGAAGAAGGCCAGCAGAATTTCTTTTTTGTAGGGGATTAAAAGAGGCAGGAAAGCGTTTGTCTTTTTAATCATTAAGCTTTAAGCCGAATCTTTAAGCCTTTGGTATTCCAGCTTAATCAACTGGGGAGTAATCCGGTCAAAGTATTCCTTCTTGCAGGATACCTCCGTGAAATTATTGTTCTCCAGATAAGAAAAGAAACGGCACCCGCCCTGGCACATCGGCAGATAAACGCAGTCTTGGGGACAGCTCTTCCAGGCCTCAATATCCACAAATTCCCGGAATTTAGGGTTAAAGTCCTCTTGAGCCACATTGCCGACCGAGAATTCAGGGTATCCCACCAAGGCATTACACTTATATATCGCTCCACGGGGGTCAATAGTTATGGCCGCCTCCTGCATCAGCAGGGCGCAGGCATTGACCGCCAGGCCGGTCCTGGTCTTAAGGCCGCGGCGCAGTAATTCCTTTTTCAGCTCAAGGACCTCCTTGAAGAGTCCGTCTTTGCCCACAAAGGACAGGCAGCTGCCCAATTCAATAGCCGCGGGGTTAGCCTTTGGCCCCAGCCGGGGGGTCAAAGGGGCAAAATCCACCCGGCTGAGTTTAGCCAAGAGGCCCAATTCCTCCAGGTAATCCAGAAATTCCGGGATGCCTGCAAAATTATCCTTATCAAAATTGCCGGATACCGCCACCGGCACCTTATCAATTATTTTCCTGATATTCTCTATCAGCAGGTCAAAGGTAGGCCGGCCATCAACAAACGGCCTTTTCCGGTCGTGATCTTCCCGCCGGCCGTCAATGGTAACCCGCACCTCTTCCAGCCCCACACTAAGGAGCTTTTCCACCAAATCCAGGTTAAGCAGACTGCCGTTAGTGATAATCCCGAAACCAAAGCCGATACCATTTTTTGCGGCCCATTGTTTTATTTGCCAGGAGATATCATAAATCGGCCGGACATTTAACAGCGGCTCTCCGCCATAGTATACCAGATAAACCCGTTTAAAGCCTCTTTCTTCCGCCTTACGGATCAACCATTTAACTATCAAATCCCCGGTGTCTTTGCTCAAGAAGACATCGTCTTTTACCGACTCTTCAAAACAGTAGACACAGCGAAAATTACAACTGTAGGTGGTAAGGATGGTGGCCTCAAAGGGCAGGCCCGAAGAATCGTATTTTAACTGCCGGAAGAAATCCTGAAGCCTGGCTTCTTCTTCCCGATCATCCTCCACCACAATCCCGTTTTGCTTTAAGGCGCTGATACATCCCTGGCTAAAAAGGCTTAGCTCCTCCGGATTGAGCCCTTCAAGTTTATCCAGGGTATCCTTTAGCCTTGGATTTATCTTAACCAGGGCCTGGGTCCGGCTGTTAAAGACTACATAGTCGTCCTTCCCGGGATAGTCTTTAAGCCAGATATTAAATCTGGATGCTTTCATTTTTCTCTCTCCGTATATCAATAAGCCCTGGTCGGCCGCCCCAGGACTTATTTTACAGGATTATTCTGCCCGCAAACTCAATGTCCCGGCAGGAAAACAGCAATTCAAGGGACCGGCCTCAAAGACATTATCCGAACCTTGCTTAATAATCTCCATTTATCTCTCACCTCCTTTCTTTTTAGTATCCGTTTTGATATACCAATCTTTCATCGTATAATGCGGCATATTTAAGGTAAAGAAGTCTTCCGCGTTCGCGAATTTATCAGACAAGGCATGGAACATAAAAGGATAATACAAGAAACAAACCGGCTGTTCCTGATAAATTATTTTATGAATCCACTGATAAATCTCTTTTCTGTCTTTATTATCTAAAACACTCTCCCCCAAAACAAATAATTTCTCCACCTCTTCATTCTTATACGGCCATAATCGGTTATCCTCTTTTTTTCTGGTGTAGCTCCAGATACTAGATTTCTGCGCCGGATCTAATCCTCCAAATAGCAAGGTAAGATGGGCCTGGGTTTTTTCTTTAGTTAGATACTCCCGGTTTAATAAACTATTATTATCATAAAAAACTATTTTTATCTTTATCCCAATCTCCTGCAGCTGCTGGCGCAGGACCATTGCCATTCTTTCATAGATAGCATTTCTGGAATCTATCAAAACCTTTACCGCTAATTCCTCTCCCTCTTTTTCCAGGATCCCGTCATTATTCAAATCCCGGAATCCGGCTTGGGCTAATAATTCTTTGGCCTTTTGGGGATTATATTCAAAAGGCTTAACTTCCGGATTAAATCCCAGGGACTGGGGGTGAAAAGGTCCGGCACATTCCAAACCATAACCAAAACCCGCCCTCTCAATCAGGCCTTTCCGGTCTACTCCATAAGCAAGGGCTTCTCTTACCTTCATATCAGAAAGAAAGAGATCTTCCAGGTTATAAACCAGGGCATAATAGTGGTCAATAGCAAAGGCATAGGCCTTAAATGCCGGGTCATTTCGGACAACCTCATAATCCTCCCGCTCAATAAACAAGACAAAGTCCACCTCCTGGCGCATAAAGGCCACCCAGATATCCCGGGAATTAGCATAAACCTTGACCTCAATCCGATCCAGATGCGGCCGGCCTTCGTAATAATCATTGTTAGCTTCTAAAATAATCCGGTCATCTTTAGTCCATTGCTTAAATCTAAACGGGCCGCTGCCGACAGGATGGGAATTATTTTCTAAAATATGCTTAGGGATTATGTATCTGACCATCCGAGACAAAAAGGCTGCATAAGGCTTCTTAAGCCTGACTTGAAAGGCATATTTGCCTGCGGCCTTAAAGTCCTCTACCGGTTCATAAGCGGACCGGAAAGGCGAGCGGATTTCGGGATCTATAATCCTGTCAAAGGTAAACTTAACATCCTCGGCAGTCAACTCCCGGCCGTCGTGAAACCTCACCCCTTTACGCAAATAAAAGGTATATACCAGGCCGTCAGAGGAGATATCCCAGGAGTAAGCCAAATCCGGAGCTATCTCTCCCTGGGAATTTCTCCTGACTAAGCTGTTAAAGACAAGCTGGACTATTGTAGCAGAGACCGTGCTGGTGGTTAGCACTGGATTGATTGGGGCAGGTTTCTGGCATACCCCCCAGACCAAAGTCCCTCCGTCCGGCCTCTTTGGCCCGGGGGTATCCTGCGCCGCAAGCGGAATCTGGGCTAATAACATAATACTCCCTGTAAGAAATAGTCTCCTCAACACACCTCTATCTTTTATATAAGCAACTTCCGTGCCATTTATCATAAAAATCAGCTTTTGCTGCGGACTGCCGCCGGACAATCTGGAATAAAAAAATATCTGCTTTTATTTTACGGTAAGAAATAGGGGAATTATCTGCCCAAAAATATGTGCAATCCGCCCTTAGTGTGTGCTACCACTCTATGCTAAATCCGCCCTCAAAATAGCGGCGGGGATGAGGAAAGAAATAATCCTGCCAGTAACTGCTGTTGGTGAGGTTATAAATATTCAGGAAAAGGCGGTAATGCTTGAAACTCTTACTCGCCTTTAAATCGTAAATGGTCTTCCGATCCCGGGCCTGCGAAGAGGCCGGCTCATTCCAGAAATAATAATAACTGATAAGATTTATCTCCAGTCCGTTTTTAGTCTTATATTCAATCCCGGCGTTAAATCTCTGCCTGGGTTTGCCGCCTCCCTTGACCACCTTTCCGGTCCGCCGGTTTTCTATATGGTTAAATTCTCCGGACAAAGATAAATCCAGGGTATCTAAGATATGTATCTTAGACCCCAGCTCGCCTCCCTGCCTCCTGAATTTATTGAAGTTTTTCATAAAAAACAACCCCGGCTCCTTCCTGGCCCGGGCAATGGCATCCTGGATGTCAGAGCGGTATAAAGAAAACCTTAATTCCAACCGCTCAAGCGGCCTGGTCTCCAGCCCCAGTTCGTAAACCCATCCCCGTTCCGGCTTAATATCGGGATTGGCAGCGGTCCCCAAGGCGGTATTATCATTAAATTTCCAGAGCAGGGGCGGGGCATTAAAGGCCCGGGATACCGCGGCCTTCAGGGAAGAAGCACAGGCATCCTCAAAATGATAGACCGCTCCCAATGAAGGACTGGTCTGACTGCCGAACTCGCTGTTACGGTCGTAACGCAGGCCCAGGTTAATCTCCCAATCCTTAAGCTTACAGGTATAATTGGCGTAAGGGGCCTGCAGTTGGACGCTCTTGGCTTTGGGAAGATAGAGGTTAGACTTTACCGTATCGTCATCAAAATCCGCTCCCAGGACCAGCATATCTTCTGCCCGCGGGTAAAAGACCGAATTAAGGCTAAGCTGATAAAGCCGGTCCCGGGTTTTTACTGTGGATACCGGAGCTTGGTCATCAACCGAGGCAAAGGTCTCAGTGGTCAGCTCCTGCCGGGAGTGCTTTAATTCCAGTTTTATATCCGCTTCTTCGGAGTCAATCTCCCAGCTTGCCTTGCCGTAACGAAGGCGGTAAGGCTGGGACTGCCAGGAGCCGTCAGGGAACACCCCGCTGTGGACCCCGGCACCGGAATACCCGAAGGAGCCGCTAAGCTTACCCATATCTTTCAAATCATAGCTTAATTTTCCAAACCCCTTTTTCTCGGTTACATCATCTTTGGAACCCTTGCCGCCGGAATTCATATGGCTGGAAAATAAATAATAAGCCGCCTCACCCGACCTCCCCGAGAGTTCGGCAGATTCTTTATTGGTGCGGGATTCCGCGAATGAGCTGGTAAGACTGCCGTGGGAGGACCGCTCAGCTGGAGCATCTTTGGTAATTACATTAATCACCCCTCCCAGAGCCGAACCCCAAAGGCTGGAAGAAGGGCCTTTGATTATTTCTATCCTTTGGATATTCTCAATTGGAAAGGCGGAAGGATTTACCTGTCCCGAAGACTGAAAGTTAAGGGGTATGCCGTCAATCATCACCCTCACCTGGCGGGAATCCGCTCCCTGAATACTCAAAGAGGTAGAGCGGCCAAAACCCCGGCCTGGGGGGACCGCGGTTCCGGAAGCATAGCGCAGGACTTCGCTCAAATTCTTTACCGGGAGCCTCCGGATTTCATCCCGGCTGATTACCGCGATATTCTCGGCTGAGCCGGTTAACCCGGCGGCAGCCCTGCGGTTGGTTATTAGTATATTCTTAAGGTTGAACTCTTCATTCTCCGCGGCTGTGCCCGGCACAACGCATAAGGAAACACTCAAGATCGCCAACCCGGATATGAAAACGCGGTTAAAATGTGTTTTACTCACCAGACTACTTTTTAAGTCCGAGAATTTTCATCTTATTGAAAAGGGCGTTGCGGTGTATGCCTAAGACCTTAGCCGCCATAACCTGATTGCCCTCTACCCTTTCTAAAACCGCTTCTATATACTGCCTCTCAAAGTCCCGGCTGGCCTGCCTCAGCGCGCCGTCAGCCTTAAAGCCTTTGATGAAACTGCCTTTGACAAATATGTCAAAAGGCAGGTCTTTGGGGGCAATTATCCCGCTGTCGTTTAAGGCCGCCATCCGTTCAATAATATTCCTCAGCTCCCGGACATTGCCCGGCCATTCATAATTACACAGGTAATCCATAGCCTCAGCCGTCAGCCCTTTTATTTCCTTCCTGAAAATCTTGTTGTAGCGCTCCAGGAAATGCTCAACTAATAAAGGGATATCTTCCCGGCGCTCCCTTAAGGGGGCAAGATGTATGGGCACCACATTCAGGCGGTAATATAAATCCGGCCTGAATTTGCCCTCCCGGACAGCCTGGCTTAAGTCAACATTGGTAGCGGCGATTATCCGCGCGTCTATCCGGATTAACTTTGTCCCTCCCAGGCGCCGGATCTCCCTTTCCTCCAGCGCCCTTAGGAGATTGGCCTGCACCTCAAACTTCAATCCGGAGACCTCATCCAGAAATAAAGTCCCTTCCCCGGCCAATTCAAACATCCCCAACTTCTGGCATACCGCGTCGGTAAAGGCGCCCTTTTCATGGCCGAACAATTCGCTTTCCAGCAGGCTCTCCGGAATGCCGGCGCAGTTAATGGGGATAAACGGCTTCTCCTTCCTGGCGCTGTTAAAATGGATTGCCCGGGCAATCAGCTCCTTTCCGGTGCCGCTTTCTCCCGAGACCAGGACCGTGGCGCCGGTCTTGATCACCTTTTCAATTATCGCGAATACCTCCTTTATCTTCCGGCTCTTTCCCACGATATTCTCAAAGCGGATATCCTCCCGCTGGGAGCGCAGGCAGGCAACCTCTTTCACCAGTTCTTTCTGCTCCAGGGCCTTCTTAGCCACCGTAACCACCTCATCCGCGTCAAAGGGTTTAACGATATAATCGCTGGCTCCGGCGCGCATTGCCTCCACTGCCTTACGGCAACTGTCAGAGGCGGTAGCTATAATTACCGGCAGATTTTGATCATATTCCTTTATCCGGCGCAGGACCTGCATTCCGTCCATATCCGGCATAGCAATATCTAAGAATACCAGGTTCACCTCCTGGTTATTTATTTTCTCCAGGGCCTCCTTCGCGCTTGACGCGGTTAAGACCTCAAAATCATTCTCCAGGATAGCTTCCAAGGATGCCAGGACCGCCGGTTCATCATCAACCGCCAGGATAACCGGTAAATTTCTTCTATTAATTTTCTTGTTTTGAGCCATAGCATTCCTTATTAGCTTATAAATCCTGGTTTTGGAATAAATCCTAACTTGTTATATTATAACATATTATAACATTTTTTCAATGGATTAGTTTAGTTACGGTGGGAAATGATACCCTAGATCGTTACCCCCCCCACTCTTTATGAGGAGAAGTTAATAAGGCGGAGATTATTTACGGAAAACCGTTCAAATATTTCTTTTATACCGGCGCATCAGGAGGGAATTGGTAACTACGGAGAGGGAACTGCAGGTCATCGCGGCTCCGGCGATCATTGGATTAAGCAGAAAGCCAAAAAACGGATAAAGGATACCCGCGGCAATGGGAATGCCTAAACTGTTATAGAAAAAGGCGAAGAAGAGGTTTTGTTTTATCTTTTTCATCGCGTAATGGGAGAGGTCTATGGCCATCACCACATCTCTTAAGTCGTCTTTAATTAGGATTATATCTCCGGCCTCAAGGGCCACGTCAATCCCGCTTCCGATGGCAATGCCTAAATCCGCCTGGGTGATGGCTGGGGCGTCATTTATCCCGTCGCCGACAAAGGCGGTCTTGAGGCCTTGGGCTTGCAGTTTCTTAATCTCCTCTTGTTTATCTTTAGGCAGGACCTCAGCCAGAACCTTAGCAATTCCCAATTCTTTGGCTATAGCCTCGGCAGTGCGCCGGTTATCTCCGGTAATCATAATCACTTCCTTGCCCATACTTTTAAGTTTATCCACCACAGCCCGGGAAAACTCTTTCAAGGTGTCTCGGACCGCGATCAAACCGCTAAGCTGATTGTCCTTAGCTATGAACATCACGGTCTTGCCTTCACTCTCTAACCTGGCTAAATCCTCCTGGGCCTTCTGCAAATCAATTTTATTATCCTCCATCAGCCGGCGATTACCCAAAAGAGCCTGATGGCTGTCAATTGCCCCTCGGACACCTTTTCCCGGGATAGATTCAAAATTCTTAACCTCGGTTAAAAAAACGCCTTGGGACCTGGCGGAATTCAGCAAGGCCTCGGCCAGGATATGCTCGGAAGCCTTTTCCAACGAGCCGGCTAATCTCAACACTTCCTGATCATCAGAGATATAGCTGATGATGTCAGTAACTGCCGGTTTTCCGATGGTCAGGGTTCCAGTTTTATCAAAGGCCACCACCTTAATCTCCCGGGCCAGTTGTAAAGAAGCGGCGTCTTTGATGATGATGCCGTTTTGGGCGGCTTTGGCGGTAGCGGCGATGACTGCCGTAGGCACAGCCAGGCCCAAAGTGCAGGGACAGGCGATTATCAAAACGGTAATAAACACCGTCAGGGCAAAAAGAAAACCCTTACCTAAGAGAAACCAGATAGAAAATGAGGCCAGGGCAATCAAGAGAACCGCCGGAACAAAATAGGCGGCTATTTTGTCCGCCAGTTCCTGGACCGGGGCCTTAGAACTTTGGGCCTCCTCCACCAACTTGATGATTTTGGCTAAGGTGGTTTCTTTGCCCACCCGGAGTGCCTTAAATTTAAATGTCCCGCGCTTATTTATGGAGCCGGCAATAACCGTATCTCCGATATTTTTTTCAACCGGAAGGCTTTCGCCGGTGATTATTGACTCATCCACGCTGGATGAGCCCTCGATCACCTTCCCGTCAACCGGAATCCGGCCTCCCGGCTTAATCACTACAATTTCCCCGACGGATAATTCTTCCAGGGAAATTTCTATTTCACCTTGCTCGCGCAAGACCACAACCTTATCCGGCCTAAAGCTCCACAAGCGCCGGATAGCCTGGGAGGTCTTTCTTTTAGTCAGGGCCTCCAAATACTTTCCCAGCATAATAAAGGTCAGCACAAAGGCGGCCACTTCATAATATAACTGCCCGCCGCAAGATAGGCTCCCCCCGATCCAGTCTCGGATACTTACCGCCAAACTATAGAGGTAAGCACTGCCTACTCCCAGGGCCACCAGGGTATCCATATTGGCCGAGCGGCTTCTGACCACAGCCAGAAATCCACCCTTAAAAAATTGAAAGCCGCAGATCAATACCGCGCTGGCCAGAAGAAACTGCGCCAAGGCCATATTTTCTACAATAATTTTGGGTATGCTTAAACCTAAACAATGGCCCATACAAACATACATAAGTATAGAGGATAAAATCAAGGCCATAATAAATCTGATTTTTAGGCTTCTCACCTCTTTATCTCTTAATTCCTTTTCCCGGTCAGATGCCCCCTCCGCCAAATAAGCCTTATAGCCGGCCTTCTCAACCAGACCAATCAAAGCGCCCGAGGTTATCTTATCCTGGTCAAATTCAACATAGGCCTTTTCTAAGGCAAAATTAACCTGGGCTCCGGTTATCCCTTGAGCTTTTTTAAGGGCAGTCTCAATAGTCTTAGCGCAAGAGACACAATGCATCCCGGTAATATTTAAAGTGATCTTTTCACATTTTCCCGACAAGATAGGGATCCCGGCTTTTCGTCGGGACAAGGGCTGACCCTTTTCTTTCTTTCTCACTTTCTTTCTGATCCCTTTCTTTCGAGCAGCGCGAAATATATCTCTCTGCATATCCAGGCGTCGGTAGCCGCGTAAACTATCTGCGCGCGCGTAAGCGTCGGCGCGTCCCAGCGGGAGCACTGCGTCTGTTTGGATATCCTGAAACCGAATAGCAGGGCCGCCAGGCCGCGTAGGCCCGCGTTCTTTATTCCGGCCTTGGCCGCCATACCTGCCAGTCCGATGAAGCCTGAGGGCTCAAAGGGCACTATTTGTTGCAGTTTCTTTATATCCTCCGACACTCCAATGCCCGTTTTCAGCACAAACCGATCCGCCAAAATACCGGCCAGCGATTTATGAGAATTGATCCGCCCTATCTGAAATATGTATACATCGTCCGCGGCGGCAAGCTGGATGAGAGACGGCGAATAGGATTCGCCCTTCTTAAAAGCGGGCCTGGTCTCCGTATCAAAACCCAAGACCTTCTCTCTACTGAGAGACCGCGCGGCCTCTCTCATCTTCGCGTCCGAATCTATCAGATGGATAGAGCCGGTGTAATGCTTGAGAGGCAAAGCGCTGATCTCTTTTTTTGATATAGAATGTCTCTGTAAGGTGTGGACAGACAATTAAATCCTCAATATACCACGCGGCCTCTTTTAATATAGAGGCCTCGTTCTTCCGCGAATCTTTTCACATTTCAAGGGCTGACCCTATAGCTTCTTATCTGAATCGTGCCATAATCATGCCATCGTTTTTGTTTATTTTTTCGATTTTATTTCATTTTGCAGTTGAGTTTTCATCTCCTGTTCAGAAGGCAGAAGCGCCTTTAATTCTTTCGGCGGATGAGCCGTCAGCCGATACTCCGCTACTCCCATAGGGTTTACCACGTGACGCATGGCGTATTCAACAACCACAATATCTTTCTTGACGCACAGAATAATACCAATGGAAGAATTTTCGTCTTTAAGTTTCACCTGTTCATTAAGCAGATCGAGATAAAAATCCATCTTCGCGGCATATTCAATTTCAAATTTCCCAGTCTTAAGCTCTACCGCGACAAGGCTTTTCAAAATACGGTTATAGAAAAGCAAGTCCACAAAATACTCGTTATCCTTAAGCGTGAGGCGGTACTGATTTCCGATAAAAGAAAACCCTTTACCAAGCTCAAGCATAAACCGCTTAACTTTCTCAACCAGCCGTCGTTCCAATTCGCGCTCAAGCACAGGTTTTGTAATATCAAGAAAATCAAGGTTATAAACACTTTTCAATGATTCATCAGCCTGCTCGGCAAGATGCCCGGGAAGGGCTTTAGGAAAATTATGCTGTTTCGGTATTTTCTTTTGATACTGATACGCGCCAGCTTTAATCTGATTCAACAGCACATTACGGCTCCATCCCATTTGGGCCGACGCTTTCAAATAATACATTCTTTCTTTTTTGTCCTTTATTTGGGAAAAAATAAGAATATTGTGCCCCCAGGGCAATTCTCCAACAAGCTGTTGGAGAATTGCGTCGTCTTTATATTCAAGGTAAAACTGGCGCATATACCAGAGGTTTTGAACCGAAAAACCAAAAGTGCTTTTAAAATCTTCTTTCAAATCATTAGCGAGCTTCTCAACTACCGCGTCGCCCCACTTATATTTTTCCTGCCGCTCAATAATGCTTCTGCCAATATCCCAATATAATTGGATAAGCCCATTATTAACCGACCGAGATGCTTGTATCCGAGCCGCGGCGATACGCGATTTGATTTCATTGAGTAATGTCAGATATTCTTTGCCCATTAATTTCCTCACAACAATCTCCAAAAATTATTACTAAAAAGATAGGCACTCATTGCAACTTATTGAAAGAAAAATAACTTTTAAATCAAAATAAGAAAATTTATGGTTTTCGCAGCGAATGTTGATTTTAGCTCATAAGCAGCTTTCGGATTTTCGGGAATCCCGATGTCCGCCACAGGCGGACAATATCGGGACGGCAAGGATGTTTGAGCCCCGACGAGACCGTCGGGGCGAGTTCCGCAGCCGCCGAAAATACGAAAGACCTTTGGCGGCCCCGCCGCAGGCGGGGTAAAATCGACCTGAGCGAGAAAACTATAAGTTTTCTTACTTCACCATCAGCTTTCCCTGCATCTTGCCGTGGCCGGAGCCGCAGTAGACACTGCAATAAGCGGTAAACTCTCCTTCTTTAGCCGCGGTAAATTCACCCACAGAATCAGGGCCCGTTGGAATTGCCAGATTCAGATTAAATTCCGGGATAGAAATACCATGACCCACATCTAAACTCTTAGCCACCAGGCGAACCCGCTCGCCTTTTTTTACTACAATGGGGTCAGGCGCGAACTTATATTGAGCGGCCTTTAACTCAACAACCCTTACTCCTTCAATCAATTTTCCGGAGAACTGGGAGTCAGCCTTATTCCCAGGCTGAGAGCCTGGAGCTTCCAAAACCTTAGCCTCCACCCTGACCGAGGTTTCAGGATAAAGCGGGTCATTACTAATAATATCTACTTCCCGGGTTAAATCTCCCACATTGATGGCCTTGTGCGCCAAATCCAAAACCACCTCCAACTCCCCAACTTGATTAGGCTTTAGCTCCATCTTCCAATCTTTGGGCGCGCCTTTGTTATCAAAATAAAGGCTCTTTTGCTTATCTACGGCTAAAGAAATAGTAGTGCAGACACAGGAAGCCCGGAGATTGGTAATCACTAAATCCGCGTTTCCCTTATTCCGTAGTTTAAATACCGTACTCACCTTACCCTGAGATTTCTTGACCTCGCCAAAATTAAAGACTGTTGATTCCAATACCAGCTGAGGCCGGCTTTCTCCTGCCTCGCCAGCCAATCTTTTTTCCAATTCTTTCTTTAAATTCTCATCCAAAATCGTCTTTAAGGAAAACTTCTTGGCTACTTTATAATAAATCTCATCCTTGGCTATCCCGGTTTCCAGCAGGGCGTCAATATAACCCTTCATCTCTTTGGCTTCCGGGCAATTGCACTCGCTTAAAGGCATATTGCAACGCTTGTCCCGGAGTTTGGAATGAATTTCCGTCCTTAAAGCACCAACATCCTGGGCAAATACCGCGCTACAGATAAAACCAGCGGCTAAAAAGAACAACATAATCCTCTTCATCAAACTACCTCCTTTTTAAGGTCACTACCGGCTAAATAGGGTTAATAAAAACAATATCTTTCTCACCTGAAAATCTCCCTACAGGTGCGATAAATCGCCTGCCTGCGGTAGGCAGGCACCGCTACGCGACAGGATGATCCAAACTCTATTTTCATCCTCATTGGTGCCCAGCCCTTGGTGTGACATAATTGTTTCATCGCGAAAACCTTCCTACCATATCAAGAATCAATCGTGCGTATGACCAGGACCTTCTTCCTGCCGGTGTTGGGTATTTTCTACCGCTGTTTCTTGCGCTTTTTCTTCCTCTATTTTCTTGATGTATTTCTGGGGGTCTTTTTTAAAATCATCAATGCACATCGCGCAGCAGAAGTTATAGATTTTCCCTTCATATTCGTAAGTCGCCTTCATTTTCTGGTCAATCTTCTCCCCTCCCACCGGGCAAACCTTATTCCCAACATCAACCGCTTTTTGAGTTATGCCGGCGGTTTCTTTAGCGCCTTCGGCCTGGGCTAATTGCATCTTCATATCACAATGCGGCATCGCTTGGGAAACGCCGGACGAAACCAAAACAAAAATGCCTATTACCTGAAAAGCAACAATTCTTTTCATCTCTCTCCTCCTTATTTTAAAAACAGCCCCGCCCTTTCTGATTCTTAAACGCTCCCTTACTTAGAAAGGGCGGGGCAAAGCTAACAGCCCTCCTTACAATGGGCCACAGGTCTAATCATCCAACGAACACCGTTACGCGCCATATTTTACTCACCTCCTTAAACCTTCTTTATCTCCTTAGTTAAAAAATAACTCAATATCGTCCTAATCATCACGATTGCACCTAAGATGCCTAAGCTTTCCCAGGTAGGAGTAATAATAGTCTTAATAATATCCCCGGCAATAAAAAACTCTAACCCTAACACCAGATAACTACCTAACGCGATACGGATAGATTCATTAAGCTGGATAGTATCTTTTTTTCCGGAAAATTCTTTTTTTAGAAATTCTCCTAACGCAATCACTATGCCCCGAAGTGTAATCAACGCGCCGATGATATTTAAAGTAAAACTGATACCATTAATAAAGGTATGGAAAATATCCATTTTTCTTTCCTCCTATTTACTCCAGATAAACCACACCAAAAGATACGATGCGCTAACTGCCACTAGCGTAAACGGCAATCCTATCTTTACAAAATGGGTAAATTTTACCTCATAGCCTTCTTTTTTCAGCAGGCCGCAGGCAACAATGTTTGCCGATGCCCCAATAGGAGTAATATTGCCTCCTAAGCTTGCCCCGATAAGCAAACCAAAAAGAAATAGCGAGGGATTAATGCCCAGCGTATTGGACATGGATACCGCCACCGGAAGCATTGCCGCCAAAAACGGCACATTATCAATAAAAGCCGAAAGTAAAACTGAAATAAAGACTATCATGGTATAACCTAAGAATATATTTTCCCCGATCAGCCCGGAGAGAAAACCGGAAATAGTTTCAATACATCCGGTGAGGGTAATACTGCCTACCAAAATGAAAATTCCCGCCAAAAACAAGGTAGTCTCCCAGTCCAAAGACTTTATCCCCTCAACAATAGAGCCTTTATTGGCAAATTTTTCCCACAGGAGCGCAATTATGCCAAACACCATACAAATGATCCCCGCGGCATAGGAAAACCCCGTATCAAAAAAAGAAGACAGCGCGAGCAAAACGATTAAACTTACTAAGAGTATCGTAGGAACCCATGAGCGTACCTTTTCAACCGGAATAAGTGTGGTTTTTTCTTTAAGGTTTCTAAATATAAAATATAGCACAAAAAAAGAAGTGATAGCCCCTAACTCAACCGCGAAAAAGATACTGGGGCGGCCCTGATAAAAAAAGAAGTCCCAAAAGGTCATCTTGGCAAAACCGCCCAAGAGCATACTGGGGGGATCTCCAATTAAGGTCGCGGTCCCCTGCAGGTTACTGGATATGGCAATGGCAATCATCATGTTAGTCGGATTAACTTTTAGTTTTTTGGCTAAGGATAAGGCAATGGGCGCGACAATCAAAACCGTGGCCACATTTTCCACGAATGCCGAGATAAAGCCGGCCAGCGCGCAGATCAAAAGTATTGACCAGGCGGTATTCTTGGCCTTATCCACGATTATCTCAGCGATATACGCGGGAACCCGGCTCTCCATAAAGACATCAGCAACCACCAATGTTCCTACGAATATCCCCATCACATTCCAGTTAATGGCGAAGAATGCCTGTTGAGGGCTCATCACCCCTAACAAAACCAAAAGCAGCGCGCCTATAACCGCGATAAGCGTCCTTTTCTTGGGCAAGAAAACAAAAAGGATATACGCAGTGATAAAGACTAAAAGCGCCGTTGTCCTTGTTTCCATAAAACTCATCATTTACTAAAGTCCTTTTAAAAAATCCTTCTTTCGATTAATAAGCTTCACTACCTCCATCGCCCAAAGCGGGAACGATGAAATACTCACCACTAAAACCCAGTCAAATATTCCCAAAGCCTCAGTTTTAAATATCTTTTGCAAAAACGGTATATAGACAACCGCCATCTGCAGGAAAAACGATACGCCCGTGGCCAGAATAAGCTTCTTATTGGTGAATAACCCGATCTTAAATAACGATTCAGACATATTCCGGCAGTTAAAGGAATGGAATAATTGACTGCAAGAAAGCACAATAAAGGCCGCGGTCCGGGCCCGAACCAGACCTTCTTTCTCCACAAACAAAACCAAAACAAAAGCTAACAGACTGCAGAAAGCAATAAAGGAGCCCTGAATCAACAATAAAACCGCCCTTTTCTTAGTAATCACCCCTTCGTTTTTGGGCCGGGGAGGGCGCCGCATAATGCCTGGGCTAACCGGGTCAACCCCCAAGGCCAGGGCGGGAAAGCCATCAGTTACCAAATTAACCCAGAGAATATGAATAGGAAGCAAAGGAATCGGCAATCCCGCCAAAGAGGAAACAAACATCACTAAAATCTCCCCGGCATTACAAGAAAGCAGATAATGCACGAACTTCTTGATATTATCGTATATCCCCCTTCCCTCCTCAACCGCGGCCACAATCGAGGCAAAATTGTCGTCAGTTACCACCATATCCGCGACCTCTTTGGTAACGTCAGTTCCGGTAATCCCCATGGCCACCCCGATATCCGCCTCTTTTACCGCCGGGGCGTCATTGACCCCGTCGCCGGTCATCGCCACAATCTCGCCCCTCTTACGCCAGGCTCTTACTATCCTCAGCTTATGTTCCGGAGAAACCCGGGCATACACCGGAATTCTTTCTATCCGCTGGTAAAATTCATCGTCATTGAGCTTATCTAACTCTTCCCCGGTTAAAGCCAGAGAATCCTTCCCAAAGAAGCCAAGTTCCCTGGCAATGGCCACCGCGGTATTCTTATGGTCTCCGGTAATCATTACGGTTTTGATACCGGCTGAGGCACATTCTTCAATGGCCTTTTTTACCTCTTCCCGGGGCGGATCAATCATCCCCACTAACCCCATAAAAGTTAAATCCTTCTCAATTGCCTTAGCCTCATATTTTTCCGGAAGCTGGTCAAATTTACGCCAGGCCATCCCTAAAACCCTAAGAGCCGAATCCGCCAAGGTACTGTTAGTCTTAAGAATCCCGGTTTTGTCTTCTTCGGTAATTCTCCGGACCGCGCCCTTTTCTTCAATTTCAAGGCAATCCTCAAGCAGAATGTCCGGCGCTCCTTTGACAAAGGCAATATAGCCGGTCTGGCCCTGGCGGCGGATGATAGTCATCTTTTTACGCTCAGAGTCAAAAGGAATTTCATCCACAAAAACAAATTCTTTTTCTTGAGCTTCCTTCCAAAGTCCGGCCTTAGCGGCCACGGTCAAAATTGCCCCTTCCGTAGGGTCGCCGAATATCTTATAGCTGCTGCCATTGCTGATCAGCTCCGCTCCGTTACAAAGCACTCCGCAGGTTAAGGCCTTGCTTAAGCCTGGATAATCTAAAAGGTTAATCTTTTTCTCATCAAGCGAGAAATCTCCCTTGGGCTCATAGCCTATCCCGCTTACCTTAAAGGTTAGATTATCGGCAAAGACCGCCTGAACGGTCATCTCGTTTTTAGTTAAGGTGCCGGTCTTATCCGAGCAGATTACCGTGGCGCATCCTAAGGTCTCCACCGAAGGCAGTTTCCTGATCAGGGCGTGGCGCTTGACCATCTTCTGCACCCCCAGGGCCAAGGCAATCGTTACCACTGCCGGCAGGCCCTCAGGAATAGCCGCGACTGCTAAGCTTACCGCGGTCAAAAATACCTCAATAAGTTTTCCTCCTCTTAGCCACTCTAGCAGAAAAACCAATCCCACCAGGACAAAACATAAATAAACAATCCATTTGCCGAATTCCTCTAATTTTCTTTGTAAAGGCGTGGCCTCCGGCTTGATCTCCTGAATCATCCCGGCTATCCTGCCTAATTCCGTCCGCATCCCGGTTTCAACCACCAAAGCCCTGGCCTTACCCGCGGCAGTCGAGGTCCCCATATAAACCATATTCGCTCGCTCAGCCAAAGGAAAGACTTTTTCCTCTAAGGATAATATAATTTTGGCAACCGGCGTAGACTCACCGGTAAGGCTGGCCTCCTGGACGCTAAAGTTAGAGGTAACCCAGGCCAAACGGCTATCGGCCGGGATATTATCCCCGGATTCAATCTCAATCAAATCCCCGGGCACCAGTTCGGAAGAAGAAAGAACGCTATGCTGGCCGGCCCTGATCACCTTAGATGTCGGACTGGATAATTTTTTAAGCGCGGCTAAAGATTTCTCCGCCCGATATTCCTGGATAAAGCCTAAGATAGCATTGATAATCACAATAGCGATTATGGCTAAGGCATCTATCCATTCCTTGAGGAACCCGGAAACTAAAGCCGCCCCAATCAAAATCCAGACGATGAAATCCTGAAACTGCTCAAAGAAAATGCTTAAAGGAGAATGCCCTTTTACTTCCTGGAGTTGATTCAGGCCGTATTTATCTAACCTTGAGCCTGCCTCTTCCTGACTTAGCCCTCTATCCAAGTCCGCGGAAAGCGCCTGCGCTGTCTCCTGAATATCTAAATGCCACCATTGTTTCACTGTTTATCTCCCTTCTGGCGTAATATTCCGAAATCCCCTTTCCAAATTACATACAGAGTTGGTAAAACTATTAAGCTAAGGATCACCGCGCTAAATAGGCCAAAGATAATCGGGGCGGCGTAACGCTTTAAAAACTCCGCGCCAATTCCGGTCGCCCACATTACCGGCATCAGGCCCAGAATATCCGCGGAACAGGTCATCATTACCGGACGCAGGGCGCGACTCGCGCCTTCAGACACAACCGCGTGAAGCTCTTCCAGGGAAATTATTTTGCCTGCGGCTTGTTTTTTCTCATAGGCCTGATTTATAAAGGTAGCGATTAAGGCGCACAATGCCGCGCCTATTCCCACCACCTCCATCATCCCAGCCCAGATAGCAATGGACATATTAAATCGCAAGAGAAAAACGCTCCAGATCGCGCCCATAGCGGTGAAAGGCATAGCTAATAAAATAAGCAGGGTTGTGCCAATGGATTTAAAATTAAAGTAGTAAAGAAGAAAGATAATGATGAGCGACATGGGAATAAATATACTTAAGCGTTTTTTCACCCGCTCCATATACTCATATTGGCCACTCCAGGTAATTGAGTAGCCGGCAGGCAATTTCACATTCTGACCCACTGCCTTTTTGGCATCACGGACATAACCGCCGATGTCCCTTCCGGCCACATCCACATAGACATAGCCGGAGAGCATGCCATTTTCATTCCTAATCATTGCCGGGCCTAAAGCAATTTTTATATCCGCAATCTGCTCCAGGGGAATTTGCGCCCCGGACATCGTGGGCACCAATACCCGCTTTAGCTTCTCAATATCATCCCTCAATTCTCTGGCATAACGTAAATTCACCGGATATCTTTCTCTTCCTTCAATGGTGGTAGTGATATTCTCGCCGCCGATCGCTGACATAATCACCATTTGGGCTTCTTCTACGGTCAGCCCATAACGGGCGAGTTGCTCGCGCTTTAAATCAAAATCCACAAAATATCCTCCGGCCGTCCTTTCCGCGAAGATACTGCGCGTGCCGGGAACTTGTTTTAAAACCATCTCTACATGCTCGCCGAGCTTTTCTATCTCTTTTAGATCCGCACCAAAGATTTTAATCCCTACAGGTGTGCGCACCCCCGTGGATAACATATCAATTCTGGCTTTAATAGGCATGGTCCAGGCATTGCTTAGGCCGGGGAATTGCATTGACTTATCCATCTCGGCGGTCAGCTCATCAAAAGTAATCGGCCTTTTAATAGCCGGCAGGAATTTACCAAAAACCGGGACCTTTCTCCATTCGCGGGTAGGTTTAAGGGTAACCGTGGTCTCCATCATGGAAAATGGCGCCGGGTCAGTGGAAGTCTCGGCCCGGCCGGCCTTACCAAAAACCCTTTCTACCTCCGGAAAGCTTTTTAAAATCTTATCCTGCACCTGCAATATTTTTTGGGCTTCGGTTACCGAAATACCGGGCAGGGTGGTAGGCATATAGAGAATACTGCCTTCATATAGCGGCGGCATAAACTCCGAACCTAATTTTAAAAACACGGGTATAGTCAAAATCATGGCTAAAAGCAACAAGCCAACGGTGAGTTTGCGGTGTCCGAAGGTCCAGGCCAGAATTCTTTTATGACCTTTGTTTAGGAATCTGGTGGCAAAATGGTCCTCTAAGGAGCGCGGCTTGGTATTGCGTAAAAATATCATTACTAACGCGGGAATCAAAGTAATTGAGAGTATGGCGGCCAAAAAGATGGTAAACATTTGGGTAGCTGCCATAGGCCTGAAGAGCCGGCCTTCTTGTCCTACCAGGCTAAATATCGGAAGAAAGCCAACAACGGTAACCATCAGCGAAGAGAAAATAGGAGGACCAACCTCCTGCATCGCCGCAATCATTATCTGGGGCCGATCGCCTTTAATTTTTCCTTCTTTTAATTCATTTAATTTAGTGTGCACATTTTCTACCAACACTACGCCTACATCCACCATATCCCCGACAGCCAGGATTATTCCCATGATAGACATAATATTAACGGTTAACTTCATCCCCAACATAGGTATAAAAGCAATCAAGGCCGCGGTGGGCAGGATTATAATCGGCATTAGACTCGATGGAATATGCAAGAGAAAGAAAATTATCATTATGGCCACAATAACAAAATCCTCAATCAAGACTTCCCTGATAGTCTCTAAGGATTTTAGAATTAGTTCACTGCGGTCATAAGTGGTGACTACTTTTACCCCTTTAGGCAGGTTAGGCCCTATTTCTTTAAGCTTCTCTTTCACCCGGTCTATTACACCAAGAGCGCTTTCGCCCTGGCGCATCACTACAATTCCACCCACCACGTCTCCCCGGCCATCAAGGTCCGCTACTCCCCGGCGAATATCCGGGCCCAAAGAAACATTGCCCAGATGTTTTATTAAGATTGGGGTGCCGGTTTTATAATCAGCTCCTACCACGATATTTTCTAGATCCTCAACTTTCCTAGCATAGCCGCGGCCGCGCACCATGTATTCTGTGCCGGAGAACTCCAGCAAGCGGCCCCCAACGTCATTATTGCCTTTACGGATGGCCTCAACTACTCCGGTAATGGGTATTTTAAAAGCCAGAAGTTTGTTCGGCTCAACATTTACCTGGTATTGCCGGACAAAACCGCCAATAGGCGCGACCTCAGCCACTCCTGGAATGCTCTGTAGATAATAGCGCAGATACCAGTCCTGAAAACTCCTTAAATCCGCCAAAGAGTGCTGGCCGGTTTCATCCACCAGGGCATATTGAAAGACCCAGCCTATCCCGGTGGCATCCGGGCCTAATTCTGTGCGCACCCCCTCAGGTAAACGGGAAGTGATTTTAGAGAGATACTCTAATACCCGGCTCCTGGCCCAATAGATATCGGTGCCGTCCTGGAAGATAACGTAGACATAAGAAAAGCCAAAATCGGAAAAGCCCCGGATGGCCTTGACCTTGGGCGCGCCCAGCATCGAGGTGACTATGGGATAAGTTACCTGGTCCTCAATCACATCCGGAGAGCGGTCCCAGCGGGAATAAATAATCACCTGGGTATCCGAGAGATCCGGTATGGCATCCAAAGGCAGACTCCTCAGAGCTAAATACCCGCCTAAAATAGCTACCCCGACCAGGACAAAGACAATAAACTTATTCTTGGCGCAATATTCAATAATCTTTTCAATAAAGGTTCTCATATAACATCTATCCCCATAGGTTTATTGCCCATGCTGGTGCGATTCACCGCTAATCGCGGCTTTTAATCTACTTTCCGAATCAATGAAGAAGTTGCCGGAAGTAACCACCAGCTCTCCTTCGCCTAAACCATCTAATACCTCGTAATATCTGTCTGCCTTGTGGCCTAAGGTTACCTGGCGGGAGGCAAAATGACCTTCGGCTAAAGCGATAAACACAATTTTGCGCTCTCCGGTGTCTATTACCGCTTCTTCGGGGACAGCTAATTTTTCTCCTAAGTCCACTTTGATTTTCACATTCACAAACATCTCGGGCTTAAGTTTATTTTCTCTATTCTTTATTTTTGCCCGGACATTGATTGAACGCGTATTAGGATCTAATACCGGCGCGATAGAAACCACTTCTCCCTGAAAGCCCTCTCCCGGATAGGCCACAGAGTCTATCTCAACGATTTGGCCTTCCTTAACCAATCCCGCTTCATATTCATAGATAGCTATATAAACCCAGGCTAGATCTTCTTCCGGCAGATAAAGACTGGAATCAGCCTTACTGTCGGGAGAGAATTCTTCAATCTGCGTCTTGCTCATCCCCATAAGCAAAAGTTTTCTTTTTGCCGCTTCGGCCAGGGATTTCATCTGTTCTTTTATTAATGTCAGGTTGCTGTCTTTGGTATTTTCCCGGGCCCTCAGCGCTTCAATATATTCTTGCTGGGCGATAAATAACTCCGGATCGTAAGCAATTCTACCTACGGTGTTTATTTCCTTAACCAATTTTCTTTTCTGAACCGCTTCTTTTTTGACGCCGATAAACTGCTGGCGTTCATAGCTAATATGGATGCCGGTTGATTCCGCTTCTTTTTCTCCTTCCTGCCTACTGGCAGGCACGGCATAAACCGGGACATAATCCATCCCCATGGAATCCTTCAGCGGCACCGGGGATGTGGCCTGGGGATTCATCGGGCTGCGGTAATACAAAATTTTCTTTTCTTTGGTCAGATGGGCGCCGCAAAAAGGACAGCTTTTAACATCGCCGCTTATCTTCATCGGGCATTTAGTCATCGGGCAGTTATGCAGCACACAGATATCCTCGGGGGTCCGGGCCTTTTTCTCAATTTCTCGCAGGAGCTCTTTTTTAACCAGATTCATTCCGCAGATAGAACAACTTCCCGGCTTATCCGAGGTAAAACCCGGATGCATCGGGCAGTAATAGATATCCTTAGTTGGTTTTGCCTCAGAGCCAAAACCGGTCAAGGTATGCCCTTTAAAAATATGATAACGCGAATTTAGCAGATAGGCTATGGCTGGCAATATCAAAACAATCAATAAAACCGTTATGACTACGTTTATCTTTTTCATCCTTCAATTCCTTTCAATCATTCAGGATGACCCTGAGCTTGTCGAATGGGTCATAATTTCTCCGCCTATTAGCGCCATAAATGGCGCCGCTACTATGGCGCTAACGATAGACGCCGCTGTAGCGGTGCGATTTATCGCACAACTACTTTTGTCTCCACTTTCAGGTCCATACCTACAGTTCGTTCCAATTCGGCCACATTCATATTATACTCAACCAGAGCCTTATAATATTCCATTTTCAGCTCAATCAACATCCGCTGATTGTCTAAGAGCAGCATAAAATCGCCCTTACCCGAGCTAAAGGCGGTCAACGAGCTGGAGATAGAGCTTTCTAATATCGGGATAAGGTTAGTCCGGGACAACTCAATCTTATTTTGGGCAATTTCCACTTTTACCGCCAAGTCCTTGGCCTCGGAAAAAGCCTTATTCTTCATTGCCTGATAGGCGGCCTCAGCTTCCTCCAGATTGGCAATCGCCTCTTTGACCTCATAGCGCTGTTTGGTCCAGAACCAGAAGGGGACACTAAAAGAAAGCATCAGGTCCCAGGGCCCGAACATCCCAGAAGTTATACCCCGCTGGACAACTCCGGCCATAGTATCCGGGAAGAAACTTTTCTGGGCCAGGGATTTGGCATATCTATTCTTCTCAATAGCGTAAGAAAAAATAATCAACTCCGGCTGGCTCACCAACACGGCCTGGTAAAGGGATTTCAAATCCGGCTGAAAAGAAACCTTCTCGCTAAGGTCCGGAATACCTAATTGCGCCTCCGGTTCCCGGTTGAGCAGGGCGTTTAATCGGGTTTCCTTAAAACGCCTCTCTTCTCCTAAATTCAGGATGGTATTATTCATCCGGGCAATCTCCAGATTTAACTTAAAAAGTTCATCCTGGGAAACCTCTCCCACCGCGTATTTGGCCTCGGCGGCCCTGGTAATGCTCTTTAATAGCTCCAGGCTCTGTTCATTCAGTTCTTTCTCCTTATAATTCATAAACAAATCGTAATAGGCGTTTTTGACTGAGGCAATAACCTCCAGCTCTTTTTGTTTATACTCCGCCGAGAACATCTGCGATTCGGCCAGGGCAATCTTGCCCCGCAGGGGGAGCTTGCCGAAGAAAGGAAACATCTGGGTTATAGAAAGCATCCGGTCTTCCGGCATGGTATTATTCAATTGAAAGGTGCCGCGGGGAATTTTCTCAAAGTTAAGTCCCACGGTAGGATTATCCAAAGATTTCATCTGAGGAATCCTATGCCTGGAGGCCTCCCAGCGCTTCTTAGCGCTCAAGATCTCCGGATTCTTCTCTTGCGCCTCTTTGATTAAAGCCTCCAAAGACAAAACCTCCTGCGCCGGCAAAATATTCGTGCTCACCAATAACGCGAGGATTATAAATACGGCTATTATTTTTCTCATTCCTGTTTTAACCCGTTTTCCTGAACCGGGCAATCAGTTCCATGATCTCATTAATTTTTTCCTGCTTTTCTTTTTCAGAACTTCCTTTGAGGGCATTAGCCACGCAGTGGTCAAGATGCTTCTTAAGTATCTGATCTTCCACCCGGTAAAGCGCCCCGATTACCGAATGCACCTGAGTAATGATATCCACGCAGTAGCGCCCCTCTTCAATCATCTTCTGGACGCCGCGCACCTGCCCCTCTATCTTTTTTAGAAAAGCGATTTGTTCTATATGGGTAGTTTTGCCAGCCATATTCTTCCCTTTTTTCAATTTCTCACTTTCTCACTTTTTAACTTATAATCTCTTATTTCCATAGCATAGTAAGTATACCATACCCCCCTACCCTATGTCAAGTAAAATCTGCCTCTGGCGCTTACCCCGTTAGAGATAGGTTGCCAAAGGCAACCGTCGGACACCTTCGGTGTCTTATCTCTAACGGGGCTTAGATTTTACTTGCCTGCCTGCCGGCAGGCAGGATTCTGAGCTATGCGAAGAATCTTAAAAGATAATCTGCCTCTTTAGCGCTCAAGATTTTATTTCTTGTTTATATCCTCCAGCATCTGCTTACAGATCTTCTTGATCTCCTCTACAGACTCCTGGGATATGATCAGGTAGAATCCGCCCTCCATTTTTTCATCCGCCGCTTCAAATATTGCCTCAATAAGCAAGGCATAGTCGCCGGCCTTTGAAGAAGAAAGGACTAAATTGAAAACCTCATCCACGGTTCCCGAAATCAAAGTCGGAGGATAGGTCAAAATCACCTTCTTAAGCATTATGCCTATGGCGCTTAAATAGGCGCCGGTAACGATGTTGCCTATTTCCTTGAGTGTGGACAAGCCCACCTCGGTAAGAACATCTGGCCTTCTCTCCTCATTTTTAGTCTTATGAGACAGGCTTATCAGTTTAAAGGCGTTTTTCTCATCCAAAATAAACACCGCTTCCCCTTTAAGGCCGGTAAGCAGCTTAAAGATGACCGCGATACCTAACTTTCCCTTGCCTAATTTATTAGACATCCCGGAGCAGGAAACCATATCCACTGAGGGAATAATCAGATTTATCCTTCTATCCAGAATCTCGGACAAGGCAATCCCTCCGTGGGCCGCGGCAATAGTTCCCACCTCTCTTAAAATATCCATTTCATCCTGCATCTTTATCTCCTTTCGCTAAAAACTTTCAGCTGCTTTTTTGGCTAATACCTTGGCTTCCTCAATCTTTTTATCCTGCACCTCCTGGCCCAGGGCATCCATTGGCTGGGCATTAATAAAGACAATGTCGCTTATCCCCACAAATCCAAAAACCGCCCGTAGATAAGGCTCCTGAAAATCATAGTTATTAAAAGGACTCCCCGGGCTGTAATCGCCTCCCCGGCTAGTGATAACTATCATCTTTTTATTTTTGGCTAAACCCTCAACGCCTTTGTCCGTATAACGAAAGAGATATTTTGGCTGGATAATCAGGTCAATATAGTGCTTTAAAGAATAAGGAATCCCGAAGTTCCACATTGGGGCGCTGATTAGGTATCCTTCAGCGGACAAGAAACGCTCGATGTGGCGTTCAATAGGCTTCCAGGCCTCTTTCAGTTTATCATCCAGCTCTTTACCTCCTAACAAAACGTATTTACCGGAAATCATTTTCAGGCTAAGCCCGGGAAGATTTTCCGTCGCCACATTCAATTCATCAATTTTACAATCCGGATTCTTCCCGGTAAAGGCCCGCAAAAAAGCCTGGCTTACCTTAAGCGTCCGGGAATCCTCTCCCCTGGGAGTAGCAACGATATGCAATATTTTTTTCATATTCTACCTCCTGGTATAATCATCAGGTATAAATCTTAAAGATTATACCTGATTACTGAGATTAATTAAAGATTACAGCGATTAAACCCACAAGTAGCAAGTAGGGGTCCAAGTAGGGGTCAGGTCTATTTTTTAAGCATTTTCTCTATTTCCCTCACGATTCTGCAATCCTAAATTCACTCTGACCCAATTTTTTTCAAATCCGCCCAACCATTGCGCCATTTTATGTAGGGGCGAACCTATGTGTTCGCCCTGATCATCGTTCAGGCAGACACACAGCCCTGCCCCTACTCATATACCATCTGGTCAATTTGGTGTTCGTATTTCCTGCCTACCGGCAGGCAGGTTTGACTTTAGACTGCTTGGCAGTGAATTAAGTATTGTCCCCCGGAATAACTACACTTACATTTATTTTTGAATCTCCCAATGTCCGCCTCTATCGGGACCAACACGTTTTAAAACACCCTTGTTTTTTAAATTGGAAAGGTGCTTTTCAATGGCCCTGCTGGTTATGCCTATGGCTTGGGCAATCTGTTGCGCTGAAATTGTTGGATTTTCTTTAATCGCCGCGATAATCTTCTCCGAATGCTTCTCCGAACTTATCTCCGAATGCTTCTCCGAACTTATCTGGATACTTTCGTCCTGTTTAGGATTATGAAAAACTGTTACAAAACTCCCACCGGCCTCTTCGTAAGTTGGCTCAGGCAGCCCCCATTCCTTACACCACTGAACGATTTTGCTTGTTCCTGAACCCACATCCTCAGCAAATTTAATCCAGAAAAACGCCTTAGCGATAAGAGGATTGCGCGGAATTGAATCATGTTTACCTTTTAATTTATCCAGTGTCAATGGTGGCGGAAAGCGACGACTTCCACTCAATCACCATCGATTCCCCAGAGCCGATTAATTTTGATAAACCATTCGTCTTCATATCTTCCTTAAAATGAATTAAGTGTTGTGTGGACACAACGCGATTATAGCCATTCGATTAATCTTTTATCCATTAATGTCTACTGTCCGGGGCTGACCCCGTTTACCGTGACCCCGTTTACGTTAAATTGCACATTAGTCAAGACTTTTATGCATTAGTATGCACATTGTTCAACCATGTCATTCAGAATCTGGCGTCAGCTCTGCCATAAGGGTCACCCTAAATTCACTCTGGCCCCATTTTTCTCTTGAGCGCTTTTTTGGCCGCGTTCACAATATCCGTATCTTTAAGCTGATACTTTCTTAATAATTCCTCCGGCTCCCCCGATTCCCCGAAGGCGTCCCTCACCGCTACCATTTCCAAAGGAACAGGGTGACTCTTGCCCAAAACCTCGGCCACGGCACTGCCTAAGCCGCCATACATCTGATGCTCCTCCGCGGTAACGACTGCGCCGGCAGAGCGCGCGGACTGAACAATGGTCTCTTCATCCAGCGGTTTTATGGTATGCATATTGATAACTTCCGCCTCAATCTTTTCCCGGGAAAGTATGTCCGCGGCCTTCAGCGCCTCGGAAACCATCAGGCCGCAGGCAATTATGCTCACATCTTTCCCCCGGCGCAAGATATTAGCCTTGCCGATTTCAAAAGGTTGCGCGTCTTGGGTAATTACCGGAAACGGTATGCGGGCCAGCCGCATATAGACCGGGCCCTGCAAAGAAGCAATTTGGCGGAGGGCCTTCTTAGTTTCAATCGCGTCTACCGGACAAATCACCCGGATATTCGGTAAGACCCGAGTAATGGCAAAATCCTCCAGGCTCTGGGCAGTGGCTCCGTCAGGGCCTACGGTCAGGCCTCCGTGAGAGCCGATGAGTTTCACATTTTTATTATTATAGCACACCGAGAGCCTTAAGACCGAATAGGCGCTGGGAAGCAAAAAAGAGGCAAATGAGCAGACAAACGGTATCCATCCCTCAAAAGTTAAGCCCACCGCCGTGCCCACTAAGTCCTGCTCCGCGATGCCTAAATTAAAAAAGCGCTCGGGAAATTCTTTCTTAAAATACTCACAGCGGGTGGAATCTTCCAAGTCCCCGGATAAAACCACTACCTTATTATTCTCTCTTCCTAATTCTACCAGGGCCTGGCCAAAGGCCTCGCGGGTGGACTTCATTTCCGTTTCAACCGGAATCATCTTCCTAATTCCTCTAAGGCCGCCTGCCGTTCTTGCGGAGTCGGAAGCCGGCTGTGCCACTTGGCCTGGTTCTCCATAAAGGAAACTCCTTTACCTTTTACCGTATGGGCAATAATAAAAACCGGTTTTCCCTTAATGCTCTCAAGGGCATCCAGGGCCGCGGCCAGCTCTTGAAAATTATGGCCGTCAACCTCAATAACCTTCCAGCCGAAACTCCGCCACTTATCTGCCAGGGGCTCTTCATTTTTGATTTTAGAAACAAAGTCATTTTGCTGAATCTTATTATGGTCAAGAATGGCGCAGAGATTATCCAATTTATGCTGAGAGGCGGTCATCGCGGCTTCCCAATTCTGCCCTTCCTGAATCTCGCCATCGCCCAATAGGCAATAAACCCTGGAATCAGACTGCCGTAACTTCGCGCCCAGGGCTATGCCGCAGGAAACGGATAACCCCTGGCCCAAGGCGCCGGTAGAAAGCTCAACCCCGGGCACGCCGCTATACACATGGCCCTGCAGGCGGCTGTTTAATTTACGAAAGGTCTTTAATTCTTCTTTGGGGAAATATCCGCGGTCGGCCAACGTTACATACAGAAGCGCGCTGGCGTGGCCTTTGGACATAATAAACCTGTCTCTCTGGCTCCAGGAAGGATTTTGCGGATTATGCCGCATTTTATAATGATAAAGGCTGATCAATATCTCTACGCCGGAGAAAGCTCCGCCGATATGGCCGCTACCTGCCTCGCAAACCATAGTTAAAATATCTTCGCGGTAGTGCCGCGCCTTTTCCTGAAAAGCAATAATATCAAATTTTAGCATCTAAAAGTTTTTCTAACTCCTCTACTGTTGTCACGGGAAACGGACACACATAATTAGCGCAGACATAAGCCGTGGTCTTTCCTTCCAAGGGTAATTGACTGCTAAGAAAAGGAATAAGGCTCAATATCTCTTCCGCCTCTTTAGTTTGTGCCGGACGAAACGCGACTACTTTATTCGGGATAAAACGCCGATAAATACTTTTAAGCATTTGTTTTGTTTCCGGAGAATCTATTTCTCCGGCGAGGACAATCTCTTTAGCCGGACCAAAAGCAAAATCCAAGGCAATAAGTGCTTGGGCATAGGCATTAGGTATCTGGTTAATTTGCCCGGAGAAGGTCTTAAAAATGGTTTCGAGTTTATCCTCTAATTCCCTGTCCATTAAAAGCCGGCCTAAGCGAATCAAATCCAGGGCGGCAATAGAATTTCCCGAAGGAAGGGCTCCGTCATAAAGTTCCTTCCGGCGAAAAATAAGATTTTGGGTATCAGCGCGCGCGAAGAAAAATCCTCCGTCTTTATCGTCCCAGAAAAACTGAAGCATCGTTTTCGTTAGTTTTCGCGCTTCCTTAAGATACCTAGGATTAAAGGTAGCCTGGTAAAGGTCAATCAGGCCGTGGATAAAAAAGGTGTAATCATCAATCATCGCCTCAATCGCCGCCTCGCCATCGCGAAAGCGGTGTAAAAGTCTTGCGTCTTTTCCTAAGAGATTTTTCAGGATAAACCGCGCCGAATTCTCGGCGGCCAGACAATAGCGCGGCTCATTAAGCACCCGGGAGCCAAAGGCCAGAGCCGAAATCATCAGTCCATTCCAATCAACCAGAATCTTGTCATCCAAATGCGGCCGCGGCCTTTGAGAACGGGCGGTAAAAAGCTTCTCCCTGGAATCACTGATAATTTTTTCCGTCTCAGCCGGAGTCTGGCCAAAATTCCGGGCAGTTTCCTCCAGACTGCGCGCGATATAAAGGATATTTTTTCCTTGGAAATCTCCGGAGGGATCGCTTGAAACATTACCTGGGGTAAGAACGCCAAAGTAATAATTAAAAATTCCTGCTTCGGTCTTGTCTAAAATATTGGAAATTTCCTTTTCACTCCAGGCATAAAATGCCCCTTCTCTCTTTTCTTTAGGATTTCCCGGAGAGGGCGAATCCGCGTCCTCGGCTGAATAAAATCCGCCTTCAGGGCGCGCCATATCCCGCAGGATATATTCAAAGATTTCTCTCGCGCTTTGAGCGTATTCTTTCTTACCGGTGGCCTGGTAAGCCTCTAAATAAGCCCGGGAAAGGATGGCCTGGTCATAGAGCATCTTCTCAAAATGAGGCAGAAACCACTTTTGGTCAGTAGAATAACGGTGAAACCCTCCGCCGATGTGGTCGTGAATGCCGCCTTTGGTTATTTCAGTCAGGGTTTTCTCCACCATCTCCAGCGCCTTAGCATCCCCTGTCCGCTTCCAGTATCTTAAAAGAAAAAAGAGCTGATACCCTGAAGGGAATTTGGGGGCCTGGCTAAACCCGCCGTATTCTGAATCAAATGAAGAATAAAAATGCTCATAGGCTTTCTTTAGTATCGCCTCATCTAAGGAGCCTGCGCCGCTTACGTTAGCTTCTAATTGTTTCTCCAGAAATCCGGTCAGTTCCCGCGCGGAATCCAATATCTTTTCCTTTTGGTTTTGCCAGTTTTGGGCGATGGAACGCAGAACGCTTCTTAAGCCGGGCCGACCCCATTTATCCTCGGCCGGAAAGTAAGTGCCGCCGTAAAAAGGTTTTAAATCCGGCGCCAGGAATACATTAAGCGGCCAGCCTCCGGAGCCGGTCAGCGCGGTTACCGCGTTCATATAAATATTATCTAAATCCGGACGCTCTTCCCGATCCACCTTAATAGGAACAAAATATTTATTCAGGATCCCGGCAATTTCCAGATTAGAAAAAGACTCCTCTTCCATCACATGACACCAGTGGCAGGTGGAATAACCGATAGAAAGAAATATCGGCTTATCTTCCTTCGCGGCCTTCTCAAACGCCTCCTGGCCCCAGGGATACCAGTCTACCGGATTATGGGCGTGCTGCAGTAAATAAGGGCTTTTTTCTTGGAGCAGACGATTAGTATAAGGACTATTTAAATTTTGCTCTTTTGAAACCATATTAGAACACCCGGCGGATAAAATAACTAAAAAAGTAAGGAAATATTTTTTATAGGATTCGCGCTTCAGCAACTTAATTTATTCAATTTCCCGCGGCCCGGACCGCAGGCGTTTTTTTTCCGAATGGCGGCGCTTGACCTCCAGAACTTTCAGCTTCGCCTTCCGGGAACGCCGGCGCTTCTGGCGGCGCAATTTCTCAATACGCTGTTGTTCTTCGGATAATTTTCCTAAGACCAGGCTTTCAATCTTATTTACCAGAATCTTGCGGGCGATATAGCGGTTTAAAACCTGGGTCCTTTCTTTCTGGCACTTTACCTCTATGCCGGTGGGAATATGCTTCAGGCGGACACAGGTTGAGGTCTTATTCACATTCTGCCCGCCGGGGCCTTTGGAGCGGATAAAACTCTCAGCAATGTCCCGCTCACGAATGTCTAAACGGGCCATCTTCTGACGAAGGGCGCTTTCTTTTTCTAAACTTATTCCAAAATCGCTCATAACTCAGGTAGTCCTTCGAATCATCTTCCCCTCGTAACTCGATGGCTATAACCGGCTTAATCGTAATAACATTTTATTTCCTAAACAGCCAGATAAAGCTTAAGCCAGGCTATTGTTTCTTCTATGGCCTGGTTTCTCCCCGGCGGTTCAAAACCATGGGTGGTATTCTCAATAATCACAAATTTTTTCGGCTCAAACAAATCCGCCTCCCACTCCTTCCATATACCCTGCGGACGATTAAAAAGTCCGGAAGCAAAAAACGCCAGAGGACGGTTAAGAAAACGCCCGCGGGTTCCTTGAGTATCTTCAAAGGGAAGAAAATAGGTTTCGCCCATACGATTAGCCCCTATCGGCTTAAGCACATCCTCGGCGATAATATGTAAGACCGCCAATTTTCTTTTCTTTTGGGCATCCCCAAGCATCTTGGCGGGGTGGCGGTAGCTTTTGAGAGTTCCCTCAATCTCCTCATAGATTTCGTTTAAATGCCCGGGAATATCCCTGAACTTAAAAACCTCCGTCGGAACCAATATTTTATCTTTATTCGCCAGATATGTCCTCTCTACCAGCGGAGCCGGATTTCCGCCGGGATCCGAGGCCCCGGCAATGATATGGGTATCGTAGAAATCAAAGGGACAATCCCAAAGCGTAAGCGCCGAAATCCTGGCATCATTAATTGCCGCGCAGGCCGCCGGATACGCCCCGCCGCCGCTGTGGCCGCCGACAGCAAACTTGGTTAATCCGAATTCCTTTTCTAAATAATCTATCGCGTAACTGAAATCCTTAATCCTGCCCTGCCATTTAGTGTAGCCCTGGCTTTCTCCGCAGCCCTGGAAGTCTATGGCCAAGGCGTAAATATTTGCCCGGCTTGAGACCTCCCTCATCAGGTCAATCCAATTCTCCTTATAGCCGAAACCGCCATGGCCAAAGATAAAAGCCGCTTTTGCCGATGCGGGGGGAATGAAAAGATAGCCAACCACTTTCACCCCGTCCAAACTCACAAAACTAACCTTGCGAATATCCGCAAACCAGGTGTCTTTCCCCAACTGGCATAATCCTAATAGCGCGAAATCAATCATTTCTCCCGCCTCTTTAAAATTCCCGGCTTCGCTAAGCGTCATAATTTTATCATTTTTCTCTCGGGAAAAAACCTTATCAAAGTCCTCCCTGCCGGTTTCCTGGAGAAGAATTCCGGATAAAGTTCTCAAAACATGATGACGCGCCTGTAGATTATCCTTATTGGTCGGCTGATTATTAACATCCTCTTTAACGGCATCGAATAACTTAGGCGGTAATTGTCCTTGGGCCGGGCTTTTTACCGGAGTAGTAATAACCATGCCTAAGGATAAAACTACCGTCATAAATCCAAAAATACTTTTATTCAACATATTCCTTGCCTCCAACCTACGACAGAAACACCTCTCTGATTTTGCCTAATAAAAGGATTACGCGAAAACAACACTATTTTTCCTATTTTTCCTTAACAAAATAACCCCACACCTCATTGATAACAAAATATTATCTTAAGATATGGGGTTATGCCGTTATTTGACAATTTTAGGAATGGGCTAAACCGCCACCACGCTCTTTACTTCCGGAACCTCCTGCTTGATTATCCGCTCCACGCCCATCTTCAGGGTCATTGAACTCATCGGACAACCGCCGCAGGCGCCGGTCAGCCTTATTTTGACTATACCGTCAGCAGTTACATCCACCAGCTCGGCGGAACCGCCATCGGCAGAAAGCATTGTTTTTACCTTCTCTAACGCTTTTAAAACCTTGTCTCTCATGATTATCTCCTCGCGCGATAAATCGCGCCGCTACAAACTCAGCTCCCCGCGCATCTTTTTGTTTTCCATGCACAGATACAACTCAATATCATTTGAATAGCCGCGTATGGCGCTAATCATATAGCTATATACGCCATAACGTATCTTATCCGAATACCTTAATTTATTATCATACCCCAACAACAGCTCTTCATCAAGGATTTTATTCTCCGGAAAACGGTTCTCTATCACCGTCTTTAATTCCGGACGAAAGCGCAAGGTGCCTAAGCTTATCCAGGCAATATCTTTTGGCTCTATCCCGGCAAATAAGGCTTCTATCAACCACGCGTATCCAGACTGCCAGCCAGAGAAATAAATAATCGGGTCAAAATGAAAACCCACCCTGTATCCGGCGGCAACACACTTTTTTGCCGCCGCCAGCCTTTCTTCCAGCGATGACGAGAAAAACTCATTCTCATCAATCACCGCCTGGGGATTCAGCGACCAGGAAACCACGATGTTACCGGCATGCTTTGTTTTAAGCAGGTTATCTATTTCTATGCTCTTGGTCTTAAACTCAAAGGTAACCTGGGGGTGTTGCTTAAAGAAATCTATTAACTCAAGCGAATATCCGGTCCACCTGTCCAGGGCCAGGGAATCGGTAAACTCTCCACTGCCTATGCGCATACCTTCTCTTTTATAAGCGTTAAAGGCGTTAAAAAAATCTCCGATATTTGCCGGCAAGATTATGCCCGGGGTATTGGTATATTCCTGAAGGTAACAATAAGTACATTCATAGATACAACCAAAGCCAAGGTTGAAAATATGATAGCCGCAGGCTGAGGCGCACTTGGTGCAGGGGCATTTCTTAAAGAAATCATAATTTTCCCGGACAATAAAGACCGTTTCTTGTCTTTTATTGTAAGCCCCTATCCCGAAGTCCTTATTTTTTACCCGATAGGCCTGGAATGACTCTATCTCTTCAAAGTCCGCCTTAGGAAAAAAGCCCTTAAACCTTGTGGCCAGGCCCGAGGAAATAACCGACTTCTCAATAAAGACCTTCCGGGGGTAAAACTTTTTATTCTTCGCTAAATCGCTATTTAACGGATGGGCCTGGAATTTAAATTTAGGCAGGTAGGTTTTTAGGCTGGGCTGGTCCTGATAGGCTAAAGGATAGCGGCGCTGTAAGAGGATTTTCTTCAGCCGAAGGTAATCCTGAAGGGATTCCTCTTCCTTAAGGATATCCTCCGGCTCAATCCCTTCCCGCTTAGAAATTTCATAAAGCAGGCGAATTATTTCCTGTTTCTTGTTGACTCCGAATTGAGGGAAATTTTCTCTTACGATTGCCTCGGCTGATTTCAGGCGGGAAGATTCTCTTGGATAAACTTGCATAAAAGACCAGCGGCCGTTTTTTGAGCCAGGGAGATTTTGGCTTTATCTTTTAGTCCTATTTCCTGATAGAAAGGTTTAACCCCAATGATATCAGTAACATAGAAAATAGCTATTGACCTAAAACCGCTGTGGCTGGCGGCGGCGAAGAAGGCGGAACACTCCATATCCACTGCCTCTATGCCCTGCTTTAACCAGGTGTCTTTTCTTTCTTCCTCCAATTTCAGGGAAGAAACTGTGGCGCAGGAGATTTGTTTTATTGCACCATTGGCGGAGCTGATAAAATCCTCTAAAAGTTTTTTATCCGGATAATAGGCATCTGAAGCGATATCCTGATCAGAAAGCATCCGGCTGAAGCTTTCTAAAGAATAGGCCTTTAGCGGGCTGATTAGACTGCCGATACCCAGGCCGTTATTTTCCGCCAATAGGCCGCAGGAGCCAAAAAGGATCACATTCTTACAACCCGTATCCTTCAAATACAACGCCGCATCCCCGGTAAGCGCCGGCCCCAGACCGCTATGAATCAAGGTAAAATCCCGGCTGTTTCCCGCGCCGTATAATTTTCCTCTTGCAAGGCGGCCTATCTTAAATTCCTTCAAGACCTCTTTCAAGAGAAAAGGCATCAACACGCAGGTCCTTTTTACCTGAGAAGATTCTAACCCAAAAAGCTCTTTAAAATATCTGTCCGAATGTCTATTGTCCAAGGCTGACCCCATCATTTATTTGTAACTAAATTAGGATGAGAGCGTTACGCAGAAACGACACTATTTATCCCTATTTATCCTATTTATCAATGAGAAAGCGTTCCGGTCTATGCGCATGGATCAACGCCCTAAACTCGCCGATGATTGTCTTCGTGTGTTCTTGAAGAGTCACTGGGGGGACCGGGCGTGACATATTTGCCGATGGACTAAGCGTCTCGATCAAGTCAGACTCAATATTCTGCACTTGCGAATTCTTCAGCTGAGGATCCGTGACCCACACGATATGCGTGGTTCCCGCTTTCTTCAGAGCACGGTGCATATGTTTTTTGTAGTGATGCCACATCCTTGGATAGTTTCGCTCGCCAGCAGCATCCATCGTGCGCTCCGAGACAAACGCACACCAAATACATGCTCTTTCATCTTTGAGTTCCTCTCGAATCCGAGCGCGGAGATTCGCCGTCCGGCCAAAGCCAGCCTTTCCAAGATAGATGTTCCGCCAAAGACCATTCGGTTCATATCGTCCCCAGAAATAGAAACCCTGAGTCGCTGCAATGGTCCGACAAATCCTTTTCGCAACTGCGCCGTAGCGCCGCCCTTCCTGCGATCTGCCATGCAGGCCCGCTTGGTCATGCTCCAATTTCAAAAACTCGTATAGTGGCTGGAGTGACAACATGCCGCTTTTCAATTCTTCAACCTCCGTTAAATGGTCTAACAACATAGGGGTCAGGTCTATTTTTTAAACATTCTCTCTATTCACCCCACGTTTCTGCTGTCCCAAATCCACTCTGACCCTATTTCCTAAGAGACAATCCGCCTATAGCTGACGCGTAACTTTAAAGCCAGACATTGGCAAACATCAAACCACCGGATAGGCGGGACATTCTTGTCCCGCCGCGGTGTTATTCAAATATACATTCAAATCGGTTAAATCCGGCCTATAGGCAGACGAATAAAAGTATAATTCCGGCTCTTTGGCTAATCCTTCTTTTACCGGATTATTTTGGATATATTCAAGCTTTGTTAACAGCTTGTCTTGCGTATCAAGGATATAATCATAAAATCCTACCTGCCAGATAGGGCCGTGATTCCGGATATTTAAGTTTATCAGTCTCGCAGAATAGCCTTTTATAGACTTCATTATCTGTGATATATTTTTAGCTCGAGGAACTACTATCATATGCAGATGTTCAGGCATTATCACAAACGAAAGCAAGAGACACCAGCCAACCTTTCTTGCGTGATATATACAAGATAAAAGGATATTCGCCGATTGAGCATCAGAAAAGACCTTCCTGCCACCTGTTGTGGCTGTAACAAAATATGGGTAACCTTCAATATGAATATGCTTTAATCGAGACATCTTTGGCAAAGTGTTGGCGGGATTAGAAAATCCCGCCTATCCGAAGGTTAACTTATACTGCCTAAGCTATTCCATTAAAACATTCTCTCCAGCCCCCTCACGATTCTGCCATCTTAAAAATCCCTCAATGCCGGATATGTTCTAACCTTTCTGATAACCAGAGTTTAATCAATGCTGTTCCAGCATAGGGATTAGGTCTATTTTTAAGCATTTTCTCCATTCCCCATTTTCCTTATGTCTATAGCGCGGGTAGTTTTGAAGTAGTCCACCTATAGAATCTTTCCGTGAGTTTCAGGATATCCATGGCCTCTGTCTGCCGGAATTCTCTATTCTCATAAGCAATGAGGTTCTTTTTGGCGATTATTCGCTTGAAGGCATTGGCCTGTCCGTCCTCAAGGGCTGACGGTAAGCGCATAAGCAAATCAACTGCCTGCATATGGTCTTCTCCTGCCGACCTTATGCCCAAATGAAATGTCAACATAGCATCAGAGCAGGATATGGCGCAATGAACGGCATTTAACCCCACTGCTGTCCAATTCCCGGTATCACGGGCCTTAAGCATTATCTCGTAGAAGTCTTTCGCTTTTTTAAGAAAAATCTTATAGTCGTTCTTTTCCACATTAACAATCTTTTTCTTTTTAGCCATCACCGCAGATTTTCCAGCTTTTCTCCGTATAGAAGATTATTCGCTTTTAAGATGTTTTTGATAACCGGGAGGCCATTTTTATACTTGAGCTTAAATTCGGCCCGCGTATTTATATACGGGGAAATTGTGTTGCCGAATTCTTTGGATACCTTAATGTCGATCTCCTCAAATAAGCGTTCAATCGCGGCTTTTGCGTTGGCACTTTCCACAATAACAGCGATGTCTATATCACTTTCCGGTTTCTCTTGACGAACGCTCACGCTGCCAAAGAGAGCAACGCTTATTATTTCTTTCTTTGTCTTGGAAGATAAAATTTTACGTTTAATCGTATCAATAATGGTATCCAAAATCTTATCCTCTTTGGCAAATAACGGCTTAAGCAGGCCTGACACTAAAAAAGAGCCTTCCTTAAGGCTATACACATGGGTTTTGCCCATATTACGTAGCTCAAGCACACCTTCTCTACGCAAGGCGCTTAAGGCGGCGTGCGCGGCAGCGGGAGTTACCGCTATCTCTTTGGCTATCTGGCTGCCGTTCCATTCAGCGTTAGTCTTACACAGGAACCTGAGTATCCGTGTTTTTGTTTCGGTATTTAAAATAGCGTCTAATGGTTTGGAAAATTTCATTATCCTCGCCTTTCAATCGTTTAGTTTAGTAAACATGTCTTTAGTAAACTAAATAAAGAGTATCATCCATAATAAACCAAGTCAAGGTTTTTTCTAAAGACGGGGGTACCAAGACAGCAAAGACAGGGGGAAGGTCTATTTTTTAAGCATTCTCTCTATCCCCTCACGATTCCGCCATCCTCAATCCACTCTGACCCTATTTTCTTTCAGCACCAATGTCGGCACAATCCCGCCCTTACGCGCCACGTTCACCACCATCTCTTTAGAAAATCTGCCTAAAACCGCGATTGAGCGGTGATTGACCACAAAACCTGAAACCGAATAAAACTTATCAAAGGTTACGCGGCCATCCGGAGTAAACCAGGGAAATGTTTCTTCGCGTATGGGGACAAAGCTCTGCGCTACATACTCATCCCTGGCGGATAAAGCCTTCGCGATATACTCCTGCCACTTCTTCTTACTCACTGTGTGGCCAATAACCACCCCTTTCCCTCCGTAGGCGCGGTTGGGCTTAATAGTCAACGCGTCTTTATGCTTTATCACATAAGGCACAAGGTCAACTAAGCGCGACTTGGCATCTGTGGTTTTCCTTTCTTTTAAGAGGCGCGTCCAAGGGATATATTTTTTAAACAAGGCCCTTTCTTGAGCAGTAAAAAGGCGCGAAAATTCCGGAGAGCTAAATATCTCAAAGCCGCTCTTATGGTCAAGCTCTCCCTCTATGGATGAAATTACCTGATTATTGATAAAGGCCTGCTTGAGCACTGCCATATTGTGGCCTTTCTTTTCGATATCTATTAACTCCTGCAGTTCTGAATCCCGATACATTATGTCTATCCTGGTATCACGGCAATAAATTTCCTTTCCCTTAAGGCGCAACTGGCGCGGGTCAGCGGCAAGGGCGTTAATGCCTAACTTCAGGAAATATTTGCTTAACTCAGGAATTTCAACAGTCCCTCCCGCGTAGTCGCGGTTTTCTAAGAATGCCACATTAAGGCTTTTTCGGCCAACGCGCTTGGCCTGGAGCTTTATTTCTTCAGCCAAAAGATGCCGGGGATCAGCCTGAAATTTTAGGGAATATGGATATATGTTTTTTTCAAAGCTTATTTTTAACAGCTTCTTTATAGCCTCAGAAACCGCGGGGATGTAATGTATCCCGCCGATTCCCACGGTATTGGTCTCCAGGAATTTTATATCGGTAATATTCTCCCGCTCATCAAAAGAGACATTGGTATCCCACCTGCCAAAAACCACCTGATGCTTCTGAAGCCTCTCTTTATTAATCAGCTGAAACCACTTCCATTCCTCACGCCGTAAAGGCATTATCTCCTGAATCTTTGTATTGGTAAGATACAGCGCGAATAATTTATGGTTAGCCGCCTTAAAGGCGTAGATAAGCCGGTGAAAAAAGGCCAGCTCTCTGGGCTTTATAAACCAGGGCCGAAGCACCAATCTGATATCACGCGGCCGGCCGTAATCATTAAGATAGCGGATATTCAGGCGCTGTATTTCGTGATTGAGGACTTCCGAAAGGCCCCTTATTTCTTGCGCGTTGAGGGAATTAAAATAGCGGGTTAACTTCCGGACTATCTGCTTTCTCATAGAAAATATTATAATACACAACCTTAGAAAACGCAAAATCTATTGCGGCGCGCGCCGCGGGGTGTTATATTACAGTATATGAAAAAAAACATCCTGCGGGCGATGATACATAAACTTAAATCAAAGGGCGCCCTCTACGCGGACATCCGCTGGGTAAGAAAACAGCATGAGAACATCTCGGTATTTAACCGGGGCCTGGAAAACCTCTCGCACCATATTGACGAAGGCTACGGCATCCGCGTGCTCTATAACGGCGCCTGGGGCTTTGCCTGCGGGAGCATTTTTAGCGAGAAAGAAATTGAAAAAAATATAAAACTCGCTCTTGAGATTGCCCGGGCTTCAAGCGTCGTCAACAAAGAGAAAGCCATATTCCCCTCATATCCGGCGGCACATGCCAGCTATACCTGCGGCTATGAAATAAACCCTTTTGAAGTCTCAGCTGAAACCAAATTGCATTATCTATTTTACACCAATGAGATACTCCTGCAATCGCCAAAAATAAAATTCGCCCAGTCTACCCTTGATTTCTATAAAACCGATAAATTCTTCGTGAATACCGAAGGCTCGGAAATTGAGCAATCCTTTATTGAAAGCGGTGGTTTTTTTGAAGTAGCTGCCTCTGAAGGGGCTCATATACAAAAGCGTTCCTTTCCCATTTCACATCACTCGCAGATTCGTCAGGCCGGCTATGAATACATCAAAGAGCTCAATTTTCCTGAGAACGCGCCGCGTATACGGGATGAGGCAATTATACTTTTAGGCGCTCCTGACGCGCCTACGGGTGAAACCACTATTATATTAGACAGTTACCAAACGGCACTCCAAGTCCATGAATCCTGCGGACACCCGGTAGAATTAGACCGCGTGCTTGGCGCTGAACTTAGTTATGCCGGGGGAAGTTTTTTGACCTTAGAAAAATACGGCAAATTCCGCTATGGCTCTAAACACGTTACTATCAGCGCTGACGCGACCCTATCCGGCGGGGTGGGAAGCTTTGCCTATGATGATGAAGGAATAAAGGCGCAAAGGATAGAGTTAGTCAAGCACGGTATATTCTCCGATTATCTTACTTCCCGTGAAACCGCTCTTGCCGTTAAAAAAGAAAGCAACGGCTGTATGCGCGCTGACTCCTGGAACCATATCCCTCTCATCCGGATGACCAATATAAACTTAGAGCCGGGCAAGCCCAGCCTTCCTGAACTCATCGCCGATACTAAGGAAGGATTATACCTATGCACCAACAAAAGCTGGAGTATTGATGACTTGCGTCTAAACTTTCAATTCGGCACCGAAATCGCCTGGCAAATTAAAAACGGGAAATTAGGCCGCGCCTATAAAAATCCGGTCTATGCTTCTACCACCCCTTATTTCTGGAATAACTGCAGTGCCGTGGCGAATAAGGACTCCGCGTATCTCTGGGGAATCCCCACCTGCGGCAAGGGCGAGCCTGGCCAGGCAATGCATGTCGGGCATCTCACCAGCCCGGCTCGTTTTGAGAAAATTACCGTGGGGATAAAACGATGATTACTTCAGGACATCTTAAGGAAAGATTAGCGCCTTTTACAAAAACTAAGGAAGCGGATAAGGTTGGAGTGGTATACTTTCGCACCGGCCTGCAGGTAAGCCGCTTTGCCAATTCCTCAATCCATCAACACCTAAGCGACGAAAATCAAATCGTCTACTTCCGCGTGCTTTTGGACAACCGCATGGGGCTGGCCTCAACCAATTCCCTTGATGAACAAAACCTTACCGAGACCTTCAAAAAGGCCCTGCGTATGGCCAGGCTGAAATTAGACATCCGGGAAAATAAAACCATTGTTTCGTTTAAACCGCTTAAGACATCAACCGGCGTCAATTTTGAAAAAACTACTCATACCTCCGCGCTTAGCCGCGCGAAAATACTGCGAAAACTATTTGCCGATGCCGAAGATATGAAAGTAACATTCTCGGGGAATTTTTATAACGGCCTCACCCAGCTGGCGGTTATCTCTCCGGAAGGAAAAATGAATTATCAGGATTATTCCTTCGCCGGGATAAAACTCATTGCCGCGCGGGGAGAATCAAGCGCTTACGCCAGCCGCGTGGATTATGATATTGAAAAATTAAAGCCTCAGGAAATTGCCGGGGCAGCGATTGAAAAATGCCTCTTAGGGCTTAAAAAGACGAGCCTTGAGCCGGGCTGTTACGACGTAATTTTAGAGCCCGCGGCGGTAGCGGAACTGATCACCTGGCTTAACTATATCGGCTTTGGGGCTAAATCTGTAGCCGGAGAAACCAGTTTTCTCTATAATAAGGCGGGAAAACGCGTCAGCGGAAAGCGCGTAAGTATTTATGATTATGGCAGGGACAAATTCACCTTTATCCTGCCTTTTGATTTCGAAGGCGTAAGCCGCGAGAAAACATACCTGATTAAAAAGGGCATTGCCGGACAACCCTTACGTGACAGCTATTACGCGAAACTTCTCAAAACTAAATCCAGCGGCCATGCCAATTTCCCTGACGATGTTGATGGCCCTTTAGGGCACAATCTGGTAATGGCAGGGGGGACAGTGCCTGAAAGCCAAATAATACAATCAACCAAAAAGGCAATTTTGATTACCCGTTTTCACTACATTAACGGCTTTCTGGATACCCCGCGGGCGCTGATGACCGGAATGACCCGCGACGGGACGTTTTTGATTGAGGAGGGGAGAATAAAATGCGCCCTGAAAGATATGCGTTTTACCGAATCCATCCTTGAGGCATTCTCACGGATTACCCGCGTCTCTAAAGAAAGAAAACTCATTGCCGACCACTTAGAAACCTTAGGCTCGATCTACGCCCCAAGCCTTTATATCAAAGATTTCACCTTCACTTCTTAGCCCCCCTAATTTTATTTCGCTAAAAAATGGATAACTTATCAACAAAATTCTATACTCATACGTAACCGCTCACTAAACGGGATAATCCTGTCATTCCCCGGCTTGACCGGGGAATCTATACCGTCTGGATTCCCGCTTTCGCGGGAATGACAAAACGACAAATCCCCCATTGACCGGTCACACTCACACTTTTATCAGATTATATTCTAAATTCCCCAGCCCTTGGGATGAGCCGTAGCTAAACATATCTTCGTATACGCCGGCGTCTTTGAAATGCCGGCGGTGGTCCTGGTTTATCAAGTCTACCACAGCCTTATCTAAGCTTAAGATATCGGTAGAAGCCAGGATTCCGATATCTTCAGAAATCATTTTCTCATCTTTAGTGGATATACAATCGCATTCTTTGGTGATATCCAGGGCCAGGGTAATAAAGATTTTGTTTTTGAATTTAGAGAGGATGGTTTTAGCGGTATCAATCATCCGGCGGCAGAATACGCGGGGGTCTTCTTTCCAATTGATGGACACGGCATCAAAATTACAGGCGCAGATGCACTCGGCACAGCCTACGCAGAGCTCCTGGTTTATAAAGGCTTTATCGTTCTTATTATGGCTTTGGCTATGGGAAGCCAAACCACTGCCCTCTGGCTTGTAAGATATGGCCCTTACCGGGCAGACGGCGATACAACAACCGCAGGAGCTGCATTTTTTCTCAATGATACTGGGTTTAAGCGAAGAATGTTGGAGCTGCTTGGTGGCCCGGCAAGACATTCCCATGGCCACATTCTTGATCGCGCCGCCGTAGACGGAAACAATGTGCCCGGTAGCGTGGGTTAAGACTACCAGGCTGTCTAACATCCCCACAAAGGAAGGAACCTTAATCTTGGGGATAATCGGGGAGCCGGTTTCATATTCCCGGCCATCCTGGCCCAGGAGTCCGTCGGCAATTATAAAGGGCGCGCCAACCTTAACATAACCAAATCCCTTATCTTGAGCCAAGGTTAAATGGTCAAAGGCATTCTGACGCCTTCCGCTATATATAACTGAGGTGTCAAAAAGAAAAGGCTTGGCGGCGCGTTTTTTTATTCCCGCGCTAATTACCTTAACCAGCTGGGGGCTGATATTATAAACGCAAGTTGAATCCCCGATAGTAAGCTTAACCGGGACCAACTCATCTTTTTTATAGGCTAAAAATGGGCTAAGCCGGTCATTGAGTTTTTCTAAAGCTAAAACCCTTTGCTGAATATCCTTGGAATTAAGCGGGATAAAATAGACTTCACTTTTCATTTGAGAATCCACTCGTGGGGGGGTGCGATAAATCGCACCGCTACGTTTGCGTATAACCTGCCTCTGGCGGATTTCACCAGAGGTAAGAAGACGGTGGCGCCGAGGGATTAACTTTGTTTTCTTCTCTGGCGTATGGCTTCGTAAGCGAATATCGCGGCGGCGGTAGCGGCATTAAAGGATAAACCACCGGTATGCATAGGGATGGAGAGCCCAAAATCCAGCTCTTTGGTCAAAGATTGCCGGATGCCTTTGGCCTCGGAGCCGATTATCAGGCCTAAGGGAAAGTTTAATCTGACTGAAGCAATGTCCTGGCCTCCGGTGGTCATCGCCCCGCCAATCCAAAAACCGCGTTCCTTGGCCAAAATAATTGCCGGCAGTAAACCGTTAACCTTGGCCACCGGAACATAATTTTCCGTGCCGGAGGCTACCCTTAAAGCCGCGTCAGTTACCTCCACCGAATCATGTTTAGGAAGCACTACCGCGAATCCTCCGAAACAGCCGCAGGTTCGCAGTATCGCCCCTAAATTTTGCGGGTCATTTAAGTTATCCAGGAATAAAATGATTGGGAGTTTTTCTTTTGCCGGTTCCTGGCTTTGGCTATGGGAAGCCAAACCATTGCCCTCTGGCTGAAGAATATCCTCCAGGTTGGCATATTGAAATTCCTCCACTTCGGCAATCACGCCCTGGGAGCGGATATTCCGGGAAAACTTATCAAATCTGGCCTGAGGAAAACAATTAAAAGGGATGCCCTTAGACTTGCAGAGACGCCTGATAGCGCTTAAATCTTTACCCTCCTCCAGGAGTATCCTTTTTATGCTTTTAGGATTTATCTTTAAACGCTCAAAAATCGAATTTCTGCCGTATAGATTCATAAATAATGAAAAAGTAATTACCTACTCGATTACATCGCCAACAATAGATTCCACAATTACCCCTGACTTCTTCAAAAACTCAACACCCTTATCCAAATCCTGCTCCTGGCCGTCTAACTCCAGAACCAGTTCCCCCACGCTCTCGGTAACCTTGGCCCGGCGAATATTGGGCATAATGTTGTATTTGGTAGCCATGGTAAAAGTCAAAGGCTCTTTAATCAGGTCCTTGGGAAAGGTAAGCTTTATTATTCTTCTTGCCATCATTATCTCCTATTTTATACTACAATCTTTATTCTGCTTCAAACTGCAGAATTCCTGATAATCAATTAATTTGGTAACCGTGGGATGTTCTGAGCAGACCGGACAATCTTTATCCTTAGGCACTTTAACTGTCCTAAAGGAAGAATCTAAGGCGTTAAAGATCAACAGCCTTCCGGATAAAAGCTCTCCGCTTTGCAGGATAAATTTCAAGGCCTCATTGGCCTGGAGCACTCCCAAGACCCCGGCCACTGCCCCGAGTATACCTCCCTCCTGACAACTGGGCACGGCCCCGGCCGGAGGCGGCTCCGGGAACAGACAACGATAACAAGGGCCTTTCCCAGGCAGGATAGTCATAATCTGGCCGTCGTAACGAAAAATCCCGGCATGCACTAAGGGTTTTTTAGCAATCACGCAGGCATCATTGACCAAATAACGGGTGGGGAAATTATCCGAGCCGTCCACTACAATATCATAGTCCTTAATTACCTCCAGGATATTGCTGGAATCTAATCTTAAATTATGAGTAACTATCTCAGTATCCGGATTTAAGGCATTCAACCGCTTTTTCCCGGATTCAACCTTGGGCATACCCACATCCAAAGTAGTATGCACAATCTGCCTTTGCAGGTTATTCAGCTCAACCTTATCCGAATCCACCAAGCCGATTTTTCCCACCCCGGCGGCGGCCAGATAAAAACTGCAGGGCGCTCCCAGGCCACCGGTTCCAATAACCAAGACCTTAGCCTTTAATATTTTATCCTGGCCCTTACCACCGACATTAGGCAGGATTATCTGCCGGGAATATCGGTCAATCTGTTCATTAGTTAACGCCATTTTTTCCTCTTAGCTATAAACTATTTCGCGCCACCGGCAATAGCGGGAATTATGGAAACCTCACTTCCCTCAACTAACTGGGTTTCATCCTGTTTCAAAAAACGAATATCCTCATCATTAACATAGAAATTAATAAAACGCCGAATCTTCCCGCTTTCATCCAGCAGGCGGTCTTTCATCCCCGGAAACTGCTTCTCTAAATCCAGAATCAGCTCTTTGATATTTTCCGCCTCAGCGGTTACCTCCTGTTTATTCTGGGTAATCTTCTGCAGTGGCGCCGGAATCCTCACCTTAACTTTTGCCATCATTTCATTCCTCCCTTCGGTCGGAAAAGTTAACAGAGAACAGTTTACAATTTATAGATTACAGATTATCGTGTAATCCTTTAGCCATAAACTATCAACTATCAACTATAAACTTATATATAATACTCAATAACCTTATTTTCGGAAATCTTCTGGTGCGCGCCGTTTTTAATATGCTCTTCAAAACTGGCTAAGTTTGGTTTGATTTTCACCAGTCTGGGCAAAGACTTGGTAACCACTTCCAGGGTCTTAAGGCCGTTTCCGGTAATGCAGATAACCATTGACTCGTCTTTTAGAATAATCCCCTGCTCGATTAGCTTCTTGGCTACCGCCAAGGTAACTCCTCCGGCGGTCTCGGTGAAAATTCCCTCGGTTTTGGCTAATAATTTTATTGCCTCTACAATTTCTTCGTCAGAGGCTTCCTCAGCCCAGCCGCCGGATTTTCTCACCGTGTCTACGGCATAATATCCGTCGGCGGGATTTCCGATGGCCAGGCTCTTGGCAATGGTCTTGGGCTTAACCGGCCGAATTACCTCGGACTTTTCCTTAATCGCGGTAACTATCGGGGCGCAGCCCTGGCCTTGGGCGCAGTAAACCTTAGTATCCACCTTCTCCAGAAATCCCAACTCTTTCAATTCCTTAAAGCTCTTCCAAAGTTTAGTAATCAACGATCCGCCTGCTGACGGCACTACAATATGTTTGGGCAATTTCCAATCCAATTGCTCGGCAATCTCATACCCCATGGACTTGGAGCCCTCGGCGTAAAAGGGACGGATATTGATGTTCACAAAGGCCCAGCGGTATCTGGAGGCAATCTCCGAACAAAGACGGTTAACCTCATCATAGTTTCCCTCGACACCGATAAGGTTGGGATTATAAATCTGTGAGGCCACCACCTTACCTGTTTCCAGGTCAGCCGGAATAAAAACATAAGCCTTCAGCCCGCAGGATGCGGCCTGGGCCGAGACAGAATTAGCCAGATTTCCGGTTGAGGCGCAGGCCACAGTATCAAAACCGAATTCCTTGGCCTTGGAGATAGCCACGGATACCACCCTGTCCTTAAATGATAAGGTAGGATGATTTACTGAATCATCTTTAAGGTAAAGCTCTCTCACCCCCAAAGCCCGGGCCAAATTATTCGCCTTAATCAAAGGAGTATATCCTGAATCTAACCCGACTGTGGGATCTTTATCAATGGGCAAAAGCTCCTTATAGCGCCACATATTTTTGGGACGCCCCAGAAGAACTTCTTTGGTCAGATTTTTCTTGATAGCCTTATAATCATAATTTACTTCTAAAGAACCAAAGCAATACTCGCAGACAAACAAAACATCCTTGGGATATTCCCGCGCGCACTCCCGGCATTTTAAACCTAACACATAGCTCATAGCCTACTCCTTTAGTTTAGGTTTGCTATAAACCATAAACTATCAACTATCCACTAATTTCTTTACCAGCACCTTATAATAATTCTCGGTTCTCGTAATCCCTAAGATCTCCTGGCCGTCATTTTTAAGGCTGACCGGAACATTCTGGATCGGCTCGCCCTCATCCAAACATATCTCAACCGTATCGCCAACCTTAATATTCTCTAAGTATAATTTTGCCTGGACATAGTTCATCGGACAACGTACCCCCTTTAAATCCAAAACCGGGGATTTAATTTCCAATGGCTCAACTTTAACTTTTACCTCCGGTTGAGAGACAGGGGCGGCATATTTAGGAAAATTAAACTGGGGATCCATATTTTTATATACTTCTTTTATATGTTCCATATATTCCTGGGCATATAAAAATTTCTCTTCCTTCTCTTTAGGGCTTGAGCCCTCGGATAGGGAAACATACACTTCTTTAAGTTGGGAAAATTTAGGGTCAGCTAAACCGGCCCGGACAAACTTCTCCCCAAAATCATTTAAAGCGCCTATTTCATCCCGGGGGTCAGCTCCCCGCACCACTAAAAGCGCCCGGGCGCTGAAGAATAAAGTCTTCTTTATTTCCTGAACCGAATAATTATCTTTACGGGCGGATTCCAGATGAATTTTGGCATCGCTTAAATCCGTATCAATCATATCCATAACCCCTGAGCCGCACTCACCCGGCCCCATGCCTTCAAGGGAGAATTCCTCTTTCCTGCCCCAATCAATGTAATAGTCCTTATTTTCCGAATAAGCCGGGACATAGGCATAGCGCTGGGCAATCTCTCCGGCTAAAACTTCCGCCTGGCCATCAAAATAACTATAGATATCCGTATTTTCATCTATCTGGCTATTGATCTTATCTAAGAAATCCTTAAAAAACAATAATATGTTCTTGGCCGGTATCATCAGCTTGGTGTCTTTAGCCAAGCGGGTCTGGGTAATGCCTTTTCTGCCGCCTAAAAGCAGTTTATAAAAGGGAACCGGATGCCCGCCTACCCGGCGCACCATTCCGTGTAAAGAAATAAGCCCCAGGGGATGCTGACCGCAGGCATTGGGACAGCCGTTTATCTTGATATTTATTTTTTTCAGCACGGACTTAGCGATAAAATTATCTTTGATCAGCTTCTCCAACTCTTCGGTCAAAGCCGGTGAATTACATAGGCCGAGATTACAGGTAAGCGCGCCCTTACAACAGACCACATCCTGGAGGCTGTCCGGATAGATAAAATCCTCTAAAATATCTTTTAACCTTAAGAACAGCTTGTGGGTATCGGCTTTTCGGATATTACAAAGGCAAAGATTTTGATTCTGGGAAGCCCGGTATTCCAGGCCGGGAAAATAATTTTCCAACGCGGCGATTTTCTCCAGTCTATCCGCGGGAAGATCTCCCCGGGGAATCCTTAATTCCACAATCACCAAGCCGCTTTGTTTCTGTTCAATAAGGTTATATTTTATAAATTCCTTAAACTCTTTATCCTCTACCGTGGGGATATCCCCGGAACAAGGCTGAGGAAACACCGGTTCAATATTCCTTAAGTTAATGTATTCCGCCTCTTTTAATAATCTCAACTCCTCCTGATACCACTTTTTAAAAACATCCATACCGTTATCTTTAATCAAAAACCTTAAGCGGTTATGGTGCTTATTCCGGCGGTCGCCTTGTTTGGAATACACATTTTTGACGGCGCTGACGCAATAACCTAACTCAGCCTCGGAGATAAACTCCTCTAAGAGATGCCCGGTAAGCGACTCCGCGCCCATTCCTCCGCCGACAAAAACCTGAAAACCTTTTTGCCCGTCTTTTATTTTAGCTAAGAGTCCGACATCATTAACCAATATCGCCGCGCAGTCCTTAGCGCATCCGGAGAAGGCAACCTTGAATTTGCGCGGCAGATTAAAGGAACTATCCTGGGCCAAGAGGTATTCGGTGAGAGCAATGGCGTATCCGGCGGTATCAAAAACCTCATCCGGGCATATCCCGGAGAAAACACAGCCGGTAATATTCCTCACGGTATTACTTCCTCCGCCCCGGGGGGAAAGCTCAAAATCTTTCAGATACTCAATAACCTTAATCGTATCCTCAATCTTTACTTCATGAATCTGGATATCTTGTCTGGTAGTGATATGAGTGATCCCGTTCCCGTAGGCGCGGGCGCAATGCGCGATGGCCTTAAGCTGTTCGGCGCTAACCTGTCCGGCGGGAATCCGGATGCGGCTCATAAAGACCTTGCCCCCGCGGTGGCTGTAAAGCCCCCAGGGCACACGCACGCCGGTAAAACGCGCCGGGCTGATTTTTCCGCTGAGCAGGTCTTCTAAAGAACTACGGTAATTTTTTATACTCTCTTTTACTTCGTTAGGTAGTTTAAACATTTTATTTTCACTCAAAGTATTGCTGCATACTCCCGTATCTTTCCCCGGTATCCGGAAATATAGTAACTACGGTTTTATTTTTTCCTAAGTCTTGGGCTATTTTTAAGGCGGCCCAGGCCGCGGCCCCGCTGGACAATCCCACAAATAATCCTTCTTCTTTGGCTAATCTCCTGGCCGTCTTAAAAGCATCGTTATCTGAAACCTTAATAATCTGGTCAATAACTTCGCGGTTTAATATCTCCGGAACAAATCCCGCGCCTATCCCCTGGATTTTATGCGGCCCAGCCTTTTCTCCGGAAAGGACTGCCGAGGCTTCCGGCTCAACCGCGATAACTCTTATCTTAGGATTTTTTTCTTTTAAGACCTCCCCCACACCGGTAATGGTCCCGCCGGTGCCTACCCCGGCTACAAAGGCGTCTATTTTATTTCCCAAGACATCCAAAATTTCCCTGGCGGTAGTTTCACGGTGTATTTTGGGATTAGCCTTATTCTTAAATTGCTGCGGCATAAAACTATGCGGGGTATTTTTCAGAAGCTCCTCCGCCTTTTTAATTGCCCCGCTCATTCCTTCTATCCCCGGGGTAAGCACCACCTCGGCGCCCAAAGATTTTAGGATATATATCCTCTCTATAGACATAGTCTCAGGCATAGTTAGAATTACCCGGTAACCCTTTACCGCTCCCACCATGGCCAGACCGATGCCGGTATTGCCGGAGGTCGGCTCAATAATGGTTGAGCCGGATTTAAGCAGGCCCTCTTTTTCAGCCTCCTGAATCATAGACAGACATATCCGGTCCTTGACTGAGCCTCCGGGGTTAAACTGCTCTAACTTGGCATAGATGACCGCCGAATCCTTATCCGGCAAGCGGTTAAGCCGGATTATCGGGGTATTACACACAAGCTCTAAGACATTATTGGCAACTTTATCGGAAAATGGCATATCACCTCTCCTTCGACTCTACAACGGTGAGCGAAACTGCCGAAGGCAGCTGAGTCGAACCGCCGCCTCCCATAAAATACACGAACTCTATTTTATCATTATTCCGGACAATTGTCTGCTCAAATTCCTGACGGCTGAGGATTTTCTCGTTTAATTCCACCGTCACCACTTCCGGGCGGATATTCTTCTTCTTTAATAATTCTGAAACCATCAATTCTTTTTCCAGCTCTTCTTTTTTTCCGTTAAGGACTATAGTAATCATGCCAACCTCTCTTTTAAATGATTCAATGCTTTTAAGGTTATTTCAAAATCTTTGTCTGTATGCGTCGCCGAGATAAAACACACCTCATCGCCTGCCGGCGAGAAATAAATCCCCCGGGCTAATAAATTATGGAAAAATCCGCTAAACCGCTTCTTATCTTTAAAGCTGAAATTAAACATTGTCCCAAAACGGTTTAAGACAGCATTTGCTTTCTTATTTTCGATTATTCCGTCTATTCTTTCATAAAAAGACCCGGCTCTTTCATTAAGCCTTTTATAAAAATCAGGTCTTTTAATAATTTCTAAGGTCTTAAGCCCGGCATTGACCGCGACCGGATTTCCAGATAAAGTGCCGGCCTGATAAACGCTTCCTAAGGGAGCGAGATGGCGCATAATTTCTTTTTTTCCCCCAAAGCAGGCCAAAGGAAAGCCTCCGCCGATAATCTTACCCAGGCAGGTCAAATCCGGGATAATCCCAAAAATATTCTGGACTCCTCCAAAGCAAAAACGAAAGCCGGTAATTACTTCATCAAAAATAAGCAAGGCTTTATGCTTTAAGGTCAACTTACGCAAGCTCTCTAAGAAACTTTTTAAAGGCAGGATCAAGCCGGTATTGGCCGCGATCGGCTCAACAATCACGCAGGCAATATCTTTATCTCTTCCTAAGGCCTCCTCAACCTGCTCTAAATTATTATAATCCAAATTTAAAACATCCTGACTTATATTTTCCGGGATGCCGGCGCTTTTTCCCGATAAAAAATAATCGCTGTGGCCGTGATAACATTCCTTAAATTTAATAATTTTATTTTTCCTGGTATAACCCCGGGCAACCCGAATAGCCGACATCGCCGCTTCCGTGCCTGATGAGACCAAGCGCGCCAACTCGCAGGAAGGAATAGCCTTAGTAATAATCTTGGCGAATTCGGTCTCGGCCCGGGTAGCCGCGCCGTAACTGGTGCCTTTTTCAACCGCCTGTTTTACCCCGGATATAACCTCAGGATGACTATGGCCTAACAATAACGCCCCCCAAGACATACAGTAATCTATGTAGGTTTTACCATCTTCACCGAGGAATTTTGAGCCGGAGGCCTTTTTGACAAACACCGGCGCCCCCCCCACCGCCTTAAAAGAGCGCACCGGGCTATTTACCCCGCCCACAATGTATCTCTTAGCTTCACTAAATAGTTTATGATTTACATTACTCATACTTAAGTTTTTAACCATTGCCCCAAATCCTTGGCCCAATAGCTGATGATAATATCCGCTCCCGCCCGTTTTATAGAGGTCAGAATTTCAATAGCCAATTCCTTTTCCGCTTCTACGCTTTGAGCGTAGGCTTTGACCATCGCGTATTCACCGCTGACATTAAACGCGGCCAAAGGAATGGCGAAATTTTCTTTGGCCTTAGCGATTATATCCAGATAGGCCAGCGCCGGCTTAACCATCACTATATCCGCGCCTTCCTGAATATCCAACTCAATCTCTCTTAAGGCCTCATCCGAGTTTCTAAAATCCATCTGATAACTTTTTCGGTTCCCGAATTTCATCCCGGAACCAGCGGCCTCCCTAAACGGCCCATAAAAATTAGAAGCGAACTTAGCGGAATAGCCCATAATCGCCGTTTGGCTAAAGCCGTTTTTATCCAGCCCTTCGCGAATGGCCTGAACTTGACCGTCCATCATACTGCTGGGAGCCACAATATCCGCCCCAGCCCGGGCGTGAGAAAGAGCAATCTTAGCCAATATATTTATAGTCTTATTATTATCTATCTTTATCTGGCGACTTTGTGACTTTGTGACTTTGTGACTCTTTTCTATTACGCCGCAATGCCCATGCTTTGTATAGCCGCACAGACAGACATCGGTAATTACTGCCAATTCATCGCCAAAATTCTTCTTTAAGGCCCTGACCATCTTCTGGATCAACCCGTTTTCAGAATAGGCGTTTGCCCCGCTATCGTCTTTCTCACCCGAAACCCCGAAAAGAATAAGCGAGCTTATCCCCGCGCGCCTTAACTGCTCAACCTCTTTTAACAATTCATCTTGAGAAAAACGAAAAACCCCCGGCATCGCCGATACAGGCTGTCTCATCTTGCGGCCCTCACGAACAAAATAAGGCATCACTAGATTAGACAAACTTAAATGAGTCTGAGCCGCTGAATCTCTTAAAGCCTGGCTCTTGCGTAATCTTCGTAATCTATACATCGTTGGTTTATAGCTTACGGTTGATGGTTTATAGCAAAAATTTTGTATGCTCTAAACCATATACTATCAACTATCACCTATTTTTAATTCTTCTTCCTCAATCTTTCCCTCTACAATCCTAAAGGAGCGCGCCACGGGAGCTTTAGGGTCAGATAAAGAAACGATAATATAGGAGCTCTCCGGGTAAAAGGCCAGCTCAATATCCTTAGCCGACGGATAAGCCGGGCTGTCCACATGAGAATGGTATATCGCGGTCAATTCCAACTCTTGCCTGCGCAGTTCTTTAAAAACCCCTAACTGCTCTTTAGGGTCAATATGATAACAGAGTTTGGGGCTGTCGGAGATATTAGTTAAAGGAAAAATCTTCTCTATCCTCTTGTCCCGGCCGGCCAGTATGCCGCAGACCTCCTTTATCGGGTCTCTTAAACAGTGCCGCAGGAGCTCCTCATAAATCTCCCTTTTTATCCATAATTTTGATTTTCGCATTTTGATTTTTAACTTTGTTTTGTTATTCCCCAGCGCCGGCGCACGCCATTCTCTAAGTTTTTAAAAATAAGATTGTCCACAATAATAGAAATAGAGGCGATTAAGAGCATGGTGGCCAGAACATAGGCCATATCTTTTTGTTCCTTGGCCCGCATCAGGATGTGGCCTACGCCTAAACCTGAAACCAGAATCTCCGCCGTAACCAATCCCCGCCAGGAAAAAGCCCAACCCAAGCGCATACCGGTAATTATTGAAGGCACTGCCGCCGGTAAAATAACCTCCCTAAATAAACTAATCCCTTTAATCCCGCTGATGCGCGCCTGATTTATGAGCTGGGGAGAAACAAACTTTATCCCGCTTTCGGTATTCATGGTAATCACAATCATCGCGCTTATCTGGACAATAAAAATAACCGCCAGTTCATTTTCCCCGAAAAATAAAACCGCGAAAGGCACCCAGGCCGCGTGTCCCATTGACTGCAGGCCCAGAAGTATCCCGCTGACACCCTCGTCAATAAACTTCACCAGGCCCATGGCTACCCCTAAGAAAATACCTAGAAGAATTGCCAGGCTATATCCGATACCTATTCTCAGCAGACTGGTTTTAAGGGATAATAAGTATTCTCCGGAGATAAATCCTTCGGCGAATTTTCCCAATACCATACACAAGGAAGGAAAATTCTGCGCCGGAAATACTTTAAACCTAAATATTGCTTCCCAGATTACGGTCAAAAGGAACCAAAACGCCGCTCTTCGTAAGAACGTATTCAATATCCATCTCCTCTTTGGCTATCTTCTCAAACTCTTTTTCCAATATAGTGCTGATGTTATCCTGCAAGAATACCAACTGGGGATCGGTTTCTCTTCGGGGATGAGAAAAGCCTATTTTTTGTTCAAATAAAATCTTTCCCGGCCGGGCGGAAAAAACAAATAATCTATCCGCCAGGCATACCGCTTCTTCAACCGAACTGGTAACAAACAAAACAGTCTTTTTGGTCTCTTTAAAAATCTGCTGGATTTCATAGTGAAGCATAAAACGGGTCTGGTCATCAACCAGACTGAGCGGCTCATCCATAAGCAGTATTTTCGGCTCCATGGCCAGGGCCCGGGCAATAGCCACCCGCTGTTTCATTCCCGCGGAAAGCTCATGGGGATGGGCGTTAATAAACTTCCCCAGATGCACCTTCCTTAAGAAAGAGATGGCAATATCCTGCTTATCCGACTTTTTGATCGGCTTAGTCTTTAAGGCAAAAAGCACATTTTCCAAAACCGTCATCCAGGGAAAAAGCGTGGGCTCCTGAAAAATAATCACCCTCTCCGGCGAGGGTTCGCTTACGCAGGAACCGTCAACACAGACACTGCCCTTATCCGGCTTAACCAGCCCCCCGGCAATATTGAGCAGGGTGGATTTTCCGCACCCTGAAGGCCCAAGCACGCAGGCAAATTCCCCGTCCTTAAGCTCAAAACTGACATCCTCAAGGACGGGGATATTCCCCACATCTTTACGCCAAAAAGACTTGCTCAGGTTTTCAACTTTTAAACCCATATCAATCGTTATATTAACTGCAGGGCGTCATCTGAACGCACCTTCTTTAAGGGGCGGGTATGTATGCCGCATTCTCCGCCGCATTTACTGGTGCCCAGCCAACGGCCGGCGCGCTCGTTATCGTCGCTGGTAATCTTGGTGCAGGGCGCGCAACCCAAAGACCGGTATCCTTCGGCGTATAAAAGATTAACCTTTACCTGATAAATTGCCAGATACTGCCAGACCTCTCTTTCCTTCCAGATCAGAATAGGATTAAGCTTGACCAAACCCTTATCTCGCTCCTCAACCTCTTTATAATCGGTGCGAGTACGGCCCTCGGTGCAACGTAATCCGGTAACCCAGCAGTTAACCTTCATCTCTTCAATCGCCCGGCTGACCGGCTCCACCTTCAAAAGGTCGCAGCATTTATCCGGGTCAGTCTCATAAAGCTTGTCGGCAATTTTGACATCATTCTTATAAATTTTAAGCTGGGGATACTTCTTTACTTCGTCATTCATAAATTTGATGGTCTCTGCCGGCTTAAACCTGGTGGTAACAATAAACCCGCGGATTTTCGGGCTGACCTTCATTGCTAGGTCCCAGACACAGACCGAGTCCTTGCCTAAGCTGTTGGCCACTACCATCCCATCGCCGAATTTTTGATAAGCCTCTTTGATCAGCGCTAGCGACCTCTCCACCTTCTCCTTAAAATTCAGTTTTTCCACCAATTCTTTTAAATCATCTTTATTATTCAACAAACCCATTTTCTTTTCCTCCTTAAATAGAATACGCCAACTCCCTTTTTGCTCCTTTAGTCCTATTCACTAAATCCTGAAAGGTAATATTATCAATTATGCCTGAAGTTGCCTCGGCTACTTCCTTATACACCTTCCGGAACACGCAATTATAGATACTGGCGCATCCGGAATAATCTTCATCCACGCAGGCAATCGGCCCAATCGGCCCTTCCGCGAAACGGATTACCTCGCCCAATTTTATATCTTGCGGATGCCGGGATAAAAAATAACCGCCGTTAGTGCCCCGCCGGCTCTCCACAAACCCTCCTTTCTTCAAATCCAAAAGCACCTGCTCCAGGAACTTCACCGGTGCGTCCGCCCTTTTGGCCAACTCGTGAATAGTCACTACCCCCTGGTTATAATGCATAGCCAAATCCAAGACCGCCCGCAGGGCATAATCCCCTCTAAAAGTTATCTTCATAGAATTCAAGAGCTTTTGTTTCTACCCTAAATACCTATAATCCCTATAAACATAGTAGAGTATACAGGACAAAAAAAATATGTCAAGTGAAATCTGCCTCTTGAACGCTAAAGATTTTACTTGCCTGCCTGCCGGCAGGATTCTGAGCTCCGCGAAGAGATCCTTCGCCACCAGAAGAAATAGAGGATTGCTCAGGATTAATTCGCTTAGTAGAACTCCCGTAAGATTAGAGAATGAGGGCGAATTAAATCTTATCAAATATAATTTCCTATGCTATTAAAAATTGGCAGCTATCTGGGATTAAACAAGAGGGGAAGATGATCTAGTTTGGCCTATAACCGCTGTTAATTACCCGCAGCATATGAAGTTCAAACATCATCCTGTCTTTAGGAAATTCGTGTTTTAGCTCTGTAACTATTTTCCTTAAAATCTTGGCTGGCATTTTTTTTTCTTTTGCTAATTTCTGATAATCAAAGAATTCTATTTTAGGCATTACACCCTCCTACAACTCTAACGGCGAAACTATCTCCAAAGTTCCCAGGCTATTAAGCTTATTCTCAAAATTAACCAGCCTTCTTGTCTTAACTTTAACGATATGTTCAAAATTCCAGGAAACCAGGCAAGACATTTTATAATATGAAGCAACTGCTATATGCAAGGCGTCATCAAAATATTTCCGCGGGAATACATTATCTTTGATATACTTTTCAGCCAGTTCCCCTATCTGTGGGTTTATTCTCAAGACTTTAAACCCTTTAATCGTTCTTAAGAATTTCTCACGCAAAACAGCATTTTTAGTTTCGCTTAATTCCCGAATAGTTATTTCTGAAACATAAACCTCATAATGAGGAACCATGGTTTTAAAGAATACGCCGGTATCTTCCTGCCGCTGCTTAAGCCTTTTGTCAAAATAAGCGCTGACAACAGAAGTATCCAAATATATTTTTTCTCTCTTCATACTAAGAGCATGCTACAATAAATTTAACCATTCTTCAAGAAAATAATTCTCGTTCTCGTTCCCTGGGAATTCTGCCTCCCAGGCAAAGATTATTTTTCCCTTCTTCCCCAGCTTAAGCGGCCAAAAACCCCGGCATACACATTTTTTCGGTTGCCGATTTTAAGGATACAGATTGAATTTCCCTGAATTCTGGATATAACGCGGTAATCACCGACACGTAATTTACGATATCCCTTCAAATCCCGCTTCAAAGGTTCGCTTACAGCTCCGGGATTATTAGTAAGCCTTTCTTCAATAGCGCGTTTTATTGTTTCTTTTATGTTTCGCGGAATCCGCTCTAAATCCTTTACGATATCAGGATGATAAAAAACCTCATATCCCATAGCTTTCTATCCCCAAACCTGTTTATGAGTTAGGGCGGTTTTCTTAGAAAATGTCTTTTCGCGGGATTCAGCGCTCTTGAGCCAATATACATCCTCGTAACATTCCAGCGCTTCACGAATCAAATCCCTGGCTTTCAGAGATAGGGAAACATGCTCTTTCCTGGCAAGGTGCCGCAGCGCCGAATACAAAGGCGCTTCCAAAACTACGTTTAAGCGCGGATTCTTAGTGGCCATATTCTTCACCTCCACAGAAAGTGTATCATAAGTGATGAACCTTGTCAATTGTTCTTTTAGTTCAAACTGGATGAATACAGCGCATCCGGAAGCATGGTGGCTAAGCGCAGGGTGTCCGAGCTGTCTTTGCCCAGGCCCTCATCGGCAAGATGGGCATTCTTAATGCAGTCGGTTATCTGCGTAAGTCTTTGGTCAAACTCTCTCTTATAATAGCAAGCCGCGGCGAATTCCAATATCCGGGTATCCGAAGGACGGATGCTGGAGCTTACCATAGCCTGGATCTGCTTAAATTCATTATCCAGGTCAATTGTCTCCATATTGCTTATCCCCGGTAACATCAGCTTCAAATCCGCGAAACTACCTACCCGCTCTAAGTTAATATGCATCGCCCGGTCAGTAAGGTCTATACCGCCGCGTTTCTCGGTTTGAGGAACAGCCACAATAGCCGAAGAAACGATTTCTCGCGCCTTCTTTTCTAGAGCCTTTGCTATTTCCTTTGTCTCTCCGCCCAGCGTCTCTATCTTACCACCTGCTATCTGCAGCATCCCTTTTAATTCAACAATTTTTCCAAAGCCATCTAATTCAACAGCAAAAAGCATATTTGCTATATTTGGGGTATATCTTGTAGAAAAATATACTGAACTTTTCCCATCGATAGAGACGAATGCTTTTCTATTTAACCTATCCATAATATCTTTTATCATCTCTTTATTTTCTTTTATATCAGCATAAGAAACAAACCGCAAACCAGGAATTATTTTATCATTCTCATCATATAAAGGCTCACCCAGCGGCGAGCCGGATCCTGTCTTTTCTTGAGCCTTTTCTTGAGCTATTGGGGGGAGCCTTTTACTAAACGTTAAATACATAACAAAAACGTTAGATTCAGTAAATTTACCAGATATGAATCCTATCCTAGCATCTCTCAATCGTGTAAGATCGTCTGCAAGCGGCTGAAAATCAAACGCTTCAGGAATCTCCCCTTTTAAAACTATCCGAGTAATGACATAAGCCTCTTTCTCCCACTTAATAGAAATATCTGCTGACAACCCCTGCTTAATAACAAACTCATTTATCTTGTTTTTAATTTCAAAAGCAATATATGCCTTATTAAATTCATTCATTGCCATTATAAAACTCTGCACTTTCTTATCCGCATCATCATGACTCTTAAGATATTGTTGCAGTTTATTTTCATCTATTTCTCGCATATCTCTATTTTTTTTGTTTGGAACAAAAATTTGAAGTTCCTCAAGTATTAGTTCACACCAAGTTTTAATGGAATACATAAAGAACGCCTTTTCAGAAAGAAATTTAAATTGTTCGCTGTTTATCTGAATTTCCATTAATTCTCCCATATCACTTATATTCTTTCTGAGGCTTTCTAATTTTTCAAATAGGTCTTTCTCATTATTACTGATATCAATAGAAAAAACGTCATCTAACATCTTTAATTCCTCGATGATAGGTTTTACTTCTTCAACCGTCAGCGGCGAGCCGGCGGGAGGTTGTTTTTGCTGAGAGATTTTTTCTTGTGCCTTTTTTACGGCAGAAATAAATTTATCATTTATTGCCGAAAAACTCGCTCTTTTATCAGGAGCTATTGGATGCTTTCCTACTGCTCCATGCGCTAACTCTATCAGATTTACCCTTAACCTTGCTACAATTACATTTAGAACTTCTTCTATAGTAACATTTTCTTCTGCGTCATGATTACTTGTTTTCAGATATATCGTAGAATATAAGATAAAGAAAACAGGATCTAAGTGCGCCATTAACTCTTCTTCATGTTTTTCAATAATTCGCTGGACAATCAAATCTATGAATTTAGCTTCGTCTTTACCTAATTCGGCTTTTTTGTCCACTTGCGAAAATATATTAATTAAGTCTATAAATGCCTTTTCTCCATCTCGAAAAAATTCTTCATTATGGTAAGTTGTTTTTAATTTATCATAAAATTGTTGGGTGTTCAGCGGCGAGGCGACGTCAGAAGAAACAGACAAAATTACTTCCATAAATCCAGCTACAGCGCCCAAAGCATTAATTTGTACGCGGAATTCCCCATCGAAAAGGAGAGAATGAAACGGATCGGTGTTCGAAAGACCATGCTTTGTTTTATAATCATCCACTTCTTTCTTCAAATACTTAGCTATTTCTGCAACTTCCTGCCCAGAATTTCTAATTATTTCTTTAATGCTCTGAACACGTCCACTTTTACTAGGATCACTACCTATTATTTCTTCAGGATTCTGACGATGACGTTCAATTACGTCTTCCTCTGCCTTATTTTTTATAACTTTGACAGCAACAAACAATTCCTGAAAACTTTCTAATTCTTTTATAGTAGTAATGACTGATTTCATGAATGTTTCTTCTTTGCTAAATAACTTATCTAAATTCTCATAAAAATATTTCTTCAAATTCTCTAATTTTAATCGTGCTCCCTGAGACAATGGAATTGTCCTGACTGAATAGCTGTTATCCTGAAGCGGCGAGCCGACAGAAACAGGACCACCGGTAACTGATCCAGTCAATGCGTTTGTTACTGCCTCCGAACCAGAGACCTTAACTACTCCCTTATTTATCGGACTGCCCACACTTATCCCCCCGCTGACATAACTGCGGATACTCTGGCCAAAGGGTGAGGCGATGGTTTCCTTGAGGTTATATTCGCCTTTAGCGAAGGATTCCTGGTATTGGCTAAAGTAGGTTTGCTTATCCCAAGCCTGTGGTGAGGTTAGATTAGTCAGGTTTTGCCTATCTATAAGTTCCGGGTATTGTCCGGGCTTACCCTGGTATTTCATCTTAAACCAACGGGAGAGGACCAGAGAATAGTAGACCTGCCTTAATTTGGCGTATCTTTGGCTGGAGTTTACCTCTTGGGTTAATTTAGGGATAATGGTCTCTTTGATTAATTGAGTAGAGTATTGATTTAGTTCTTTTAGCCGGGGATCATTAAAGTTGTATTGCTGATTGCTGAAGGCTGATGACTGAGAGCTTTTTAGATAATCTTCCTCCAGCATTACCTTCAGGGTAGCTTTGTAGATATAGGCAGAATCGTCAGTCTCCCGGACAATCACCTCATTGGGCACTATCCAGGGCCGGGTGATGGTGGGAATGGTGATGTTCTCGGTGCCGAATAATTCCCCAGCCTTCTTATACAACTTATCCCAGTAGACCTTACCTTCGGGGGTCTGGGGTGAAGTGAAGCTGGCGGTGTCCTTCTTAAGCTGTAGGTCGGACTCTAAGAATATCCTTCCAATATCGGTCTTCTCTAAGAGCGGGTCAATAATATTATCCGCGGCATCCGGCCTCAAATTTACCCAGAAGGTGTCATTAGGTAGGGAGAGGCCAATCAAGAAGTAGTTGAGCAATTCCTGGGTAAGTAATTTATCGTTTAGCCCATTCTGCTCCTTGGGCTGTTTAAGGTCGCCTTTGTCTAATAACAGCTTAAAATCATCGCTTTTAAGGTCATAGGAGATATATCTTAACTGCGGTGGGCGGAAGCGGTCCGGCTGGATTATCGCTCTGGGCATTGCGCTAAGGTAATTGGCCAGGTTTAATTCTCCCACGGCATAACTAAAACCCACCTGCTGGAATAGTAGGCCTAAACTTAAGATTAAACTGGTTATTTTACGGATCATTTTTTAGCCCCCCTGAATTATCTACATTACACTTTACACAAATAAAACGCCGGACTTGACCTCTCCTGCCTTAGGCAGAGAAATATCAAATCCGGCTGGGATATTTCCGTGGCATTCTGCTGAACTTTACTCAGCAAAAAATAATCAGCCAGAAATAGATGATTTTAAATTGTTATAAAAAGTATAACATATTTCCGCAGATTGTCAAGGATTTTATTTTTTAAAAAAAAACTGTAAACAGTGAACGGGGGAAATTTCAAAATCGTCATTGCGGGCGAACGCCTGCCTACAGGCAGTGAGCGAAGCAATCTCCAGCGAGGATTGCTTCGTCGCTCCGCTTCGCGGCGCTCCTCGCAATGACAAAATGGGGGTTTTGCAACAGTCTCAACTTATTCTATCTCAATATCTTTAGCACTCTGCCATAAACCGTGGATATTGCAGTAGGAAGAGACAAAAATGGTGCCGGGTTTATCACTCTTAAACTTAAGCGCGCTTTCCGGATGAGTAAAGATAGTGCTGGTATCGGCGCCTTGGGCGGACTCGCCGTGAGCCACGAACTCGGCCCTGGCCAGCTGGTAAGGGAATTTCTCTCCCTTAGCTTGGAAATAGACCTCTATCCAGCGGATATGGTGGGCCGTAGTGTTAGGATGGGCGATTTCCTTACCTACGCTTACCGTAACCGCAATCCACTCGCCTTTTTTGACCTTGGACGCCGCGTCAATTACCGGGGCATGCTTTTCCTTCTTCCAATCCGCGCTCTGGTATAACTCTTTTAATTCCGCCATTTTATTTATCCTCCTTGTTTTTTAAATCTTCAATCTCAGCCTCTAACTCTTCTATTCTTTCCCACAACTCCACGCTGTCATTATGCTTGAACACGCCGCATTGCCTGTCTTTATAAGAAGGCAAACTCTTCTTCAACTCTTCCAATTGGCTAAGTTTAAGCGCTAACTCCTGCTTTGTATTATCTGAAACGCTCATTATTTGATTCCCTGCTGGTTAAAAAACGACGAGTATTGTTTATCCACGGTTAAGATATGATTAAACAGCCAGTCCCTGACGAACTGGATTAACTCTACGCTTAACACCATGATGCGCCCCTGGCGGTATTCATTCTGGAATTCCACTACCTTCATTATAAAATTGTCGTGAGCTGATTTATGGTTGATATACTGAGGATAAGAAAATTTCCGCATCAGTTCTTCTTCGGCGCTAAAATGATATTGGGTATAATCGTAAAGCTCGCCAATCACTTTATTGATTGCTTCTTTCTTACTGCCTTCAATAGATAGAGCTTCATAAAGCTCATTAATAATCCCGATAAGTTTTTTATGCTGGTCATCAATTTTTACGATATCAACGCTATATTCCTCAGTCCATTCCATCCAGGCCATAGATTAGGTCTCCTCTCTTTTTCTCTTATTCTTTAAGCTTTTTGATAATCTCCCGGCAGAAAGCCGGCAGGTCATAAGGGGCGCGCGAAGTAATCAGGTTCCCATCAACCACCACCTCCTGGTCAATAAACTCGGCTCCGGCGTTAACCAGATCATCCTTGATAGCCGAAAAACTGGTTACCTTTCTTCCTTTTAGTATTCCGGCGGAAACCAAAACCCAGCCTCCGTGACAAATGGAGGCAACTACTTTTTTGGCCTGATCCATCTCCCGAACAAAACTATTTATCTTCGGGTAGCGGCGCAGGATATCCGGGGCATAGCCTCCGGGAATAATTACAACGGCAAAATCATCCGCCTTTACTTTTTCAATAGAAAGCTCCTCCGGAGCCGGATAGCCTTCCTTACTCTTATATTCCTTTTTCGCGCCGGTGCCGACCAATATTGCCTCAAGGCCTTCCTCCTTCAACCGGAAATAAGGATACCACACCTCCAGCACCTGATACTGGTCTTCGACTAATATAGCTGCTTTCACTTGAAAATATCCTCTTAAGTGCGATAAATCGCACCGCTACGCGACACGAATAATCCAGGCTCTATTCTCATCCTCATTGGTGCCCAGCCTACGACAGGGCGTAAGGATTTCGTCTCATCCTTGAAGTTCATCAATAATCTTAGCCATTATAAAATCGTTCTCGGTCAAGCCGCCGGCGCTGTGAGTAGTTAAAGTGATTTTGAGCTTATTGTAAATCAAGGTTAAATTAGGATGATGTCCTTGTTCCTCGGCAACGACCGCGACTAAATCCAGAAAATACTTGGCCTCCACAAAATCCTTGAACTTAAACTCTTTGACTATTTTCTTATCCTCAATCAACTCCCACCCGCGATATTGAGCCAGCAGTTTTTCAATTCTTTCTTTGGCTAAAGCCGAAGCGCCGCCCTCGCAGGCTTTGCATCTCACGGGAAGCTCAAGTGGACTTAGACCCTGAGGATTATTACACACCTGCTCTAAATTTTTCAGGGCATCATTGTAATCCGGAGCGCTGGTTAATTCTTCAACTATCTGGATATAGCGAATAATATCATTTTTGTCCAGGATAATTATCGCCCTGGCCAAAAGATTGAGCTCTTTTATCAGCAGCCCGTAATTGATGCCAAAAGAAGAAAACTTATAATCCGAGAAAGTTAAGATATTCTTAATATCATTGGCCTGGCAAAATCTGGCCTGAGCAAAAGGCAAGTCTTTGCTTATCCCCATAATCACGATATCCAAAGACAACTCCACGGCCCTTTTATTAAACTCTTTAACCTGCAGGTCGCACACCGGCGTATCTATTGAAGGAAAGCTGGTGATAAGCTTAACTTTGCCTTTTCCCGCTGGAAGAGGGATCCCGCCTGCCGGATTAATTTCGGGGCGGGAAAAATCTACCAGGCTCACCTCTTTCAAATCCTTAGCAACTACTCTAAAATAAGGAGCGGCATTTCCCACCTTAATGTTTCTTCCCACTAAAGTTAAGGGATTTCCTTTAAAAGTTATTTTTCTATTCATTTTTCAAACCTCTCGCGCGGGCGCGTTAGGATTATTTGTCTACGATCAATGAAAATATATTACGGCAATCTTTCCCAACAAAAACCCGGCGCCGCAGGATATGGCCCCGAGAAATAAAGTTTCTATTCCGCTTAAGAACCAATGCGCCTTAGTGAACCTGGTCTTTCCCGCCCCCAGGATAAAAAGAAACAAAAGCACCGAAACCGCGGATAAAGACAAGGCCAGCGACACATTCTTTACTAGAAAGAACGGCGCGATTGCCGGAAGCGTTCCCAGGAAAAAAGACACGCTGGAGACAAAACCTATTTCCAGGGGATTATCAATGCTTTCCGGACTAATGCCTATTTCTTCCTGAATCATAAACTTAAGCCAGCGCTTTTTATCTGAAGTAATCCTTTTAACCGCGATTTCCTGCTCTTCTGTAGTAAAACCCATTTCACTAAAAATCTCCCTGATTTCGGCGGTTTCCTTCTGGGGCATTTCTTCTATTTCCTTCTTTTCCCTCTCAATCTGGCTTTCAAAAAAATGCTTCTGGGCCTTGGTGGAAATATACGCGCCGAAGAATATTGCCAAGACGCCAGAAGCTATCTGGATTAAACCCGCTAAAATTATCTTTTCTCTTACCACTAAAGAAGCCGAAGCCCCGGCCACAAAAGAAACCGTGGTAACCAATCCCGCGTCCAGGGCATAGACTATGTCCCGGATTATCCTTCCTTTGGGCGTATGCCAGGCTTCCCCATGCCAGGATTTAAGCCGGCCGGCTATTGAACTTGGAGCCTGCTCTACCATAAGTCTAAGTATAACAGAATTTAAGGCTAAATCAACGCCAAAAAACTATCTTAAACTCCCGCGGCCAGTCTTTCGCCGACTCTACCGACTAAGTCTTTGCCCGGGGTTAAGGTTTTCTTTCCGGGACTCCACTTGGCCGGACAGACATTAGCCGGGTTCTCCCGCACATACTTAAAAGCCTTGATTTTCCTTAACAACTCGTCGGCGTTCCTACCCACCGGAAAATAATTGACTTCACTGGCCAAAAGCTTTCCGTCAGGATCAATTATAAACGTCCCTCTTAAACAAAGGCCCGATTCCTCATCATAAACCCCAAAGGCCTTAGAAAGGTTATGGGTGGGATCAGAGCCCATCGGATATTTTATATCCGAAAGCAGTTTTTCGGAACCTGCCCAGGCATAATGCACAAAATGGGTATCGGTAGAGATAGAAACCAGCTCAATGCCCTCTTTTTTAAGCTCCGGATATATACTGCCCACATCGGCCAACTCCGTGGGACAGACAAAGGTGTAGTCGGCCGGATAAAAGAAAAGAACAAGCCAATTCCCTTTCTTAGAAACATCCGAAAACCTTATCTTTCCAAAATCTTTTTTCTCGGTAAAATAAACATTTATCTCAGAATCCGGAACTTTCTGTCCTATGCTTAAAACTTTGGTTTCTTCCATTTTTTTCTCCTTTTTATTTTCTTCCTTTAGCGTTTTCCTCATAAGCCACCGCGCGGATAATCCCGATAGTCGCTCCGGTATCATCAGTCGTGCAGGTATCGCTTACTGATATCACCTTCTTGATATTATTTTCTTTAATAAAATCATTGGCCTTTTTGTCTAATTCATTCAACTCATTAATCGCGCGGAAAATCTTTAATTCATTAGTAAAAGTTTTTACTTTTATCATTGCACACGCTCCTTTCTCTTTCAATCCCCCCTAAACCCGCGCGGTGACCGTCTTGGCAGAACAACTATCGCAGTATCCAAAAAACTCCAGACGATGATACTCTACCTTGAAATTCATTTTATCGGCTATCTTTTTATCCAATCGCCCTAAACCCGTTTCTTCCACATCAAAGACATTTTCACATTCTAAGCAGAAAAGATGAAAATGTTCTTTGACCGTGCCGTCATAACGGCAGCTATGCTTACCGAAGCTAAGCTCTAAAACCCTGCTTTCATCCTTGAGCAGATTCAGGTTACGATATATTGTGCCATAGCTGATATCCGGAATCCTTCTCCTGACCATCTTAAAAAGGGTATCCGCGCTGGGATGAGTCCGGACTTTACGCAACTCATCTAATATGATCTGCCTTTGTTTAGTGTTTCTTCTTATCATCCGGTCTTTCATCTTATTGATAATAGTTATTGTTACCAATAATAGAATAACACTCTAATATTATTTGTCAAGTAAAATCTGCCTCTGGCGCTTAGATTTTACTTGATTCTGAGCTCTGCGAAGAATCTTAAGGAATAATCTGCCTCTGGCGCTTAGATTTTACTTGATTCTGAGCTCTGCGAAGAATCTTAAGGAATAATCTGCCTCTGTGCACTCCGCGACGGGTTTTTCCTGACAGGTTAAACCGCGATGACCTTTTTTATTTCCGGCACTGCCTTCTTAACCGCCTGCTCCACCCCCTGGCTCATGGTCATACTGGACATGGGGCATCCTCCGCAGGCGCCCATCAGGCGCACCTTGACCACTCCGTCTTCAACACTTATCAACTCTATATCGCCCCCGTCTGCCTGTAAGGCCGGACGAATACTTTCTAAAGCTTTTTCTATTTTTTCTTTCATTATATTAACCTTCCTATTAGTGCTCATGATGCTTCATTTTACGAAACTGTTCTATGTCTTCACCAAACAAAGGCGACATCATCCGTAAGCTCTGAATCACTTCGGGAAACTCTTTCAAAAACACCTCTACATCCTCCAAAACATTGTCAATCCCTAAACCAAAAACCACCGAGCCCTGGGCCCAGATCGGGTCAACTCCAATAGCTTCAAGCACCGAAGAAACCTTAAGCGCCTCCGAAGAACAGGTTGAGCCGCTGGTTCCGGCAATGCCGAGCATATTCAGACGCAAGAGGATTGACTCTCCTTCAATAAACTTGACGCAGAAGCTGGCGTGCCCAGGAAGGCGCCTATCCCTTTCCCCGGTCAAGAAACAATCCGGCACCTTTTTAAAAACACCCGCTATAAGTTTTTCTCTCAAGCCAAGCAAATGCTCCCGACGCTCAAGTAATTTTTCCTGCGCAACCTTGGCCGCTATACCCATTCCTACCAAATTAGCCAGATTATGCGTGCCGGCCCGGAGGCCCCGCTCCTGAATTCCACCTTCTATTAGAGGCGCGACCCTTACCCCTTTTCTTACATATAAGGCCCCAGTTCCTAATGGCCCGTAAAAGACATTCCCAGCCAAGCTTAAGAGGTCCACATTCAGTTCTTGAACATCTAAGGGTATCTGGCCGGCGCAGGCCACCGCGTCGGTATGAAAAATAACTCCCTTTCCCCTGGCGATACGGCCAATTTCCTTAATCGGCTCCAAGGTCCCTATCTCATTGGAAGCGGAAGTTACGGTGATTAAAATGGTATCTTCCTTTATTAAGGATGCTGCCTCTTGGGGGTCAATGCCGCCTTTCTCATCGGCCTTAAGCCAGGAAATCTTATAATCCTGTTTCTCCAAGTTTTTTAGCGGGTGGCTCACCGAATGATGTTCAATAGGGCTGGCAATGATATGCCTTCCCTTCTTGGCATTGGCTATAGCCGCGCCTTTTACCGCCAGGTTGTTGGATTCACTGCCGCAACTGGTAAAAATCATCTCTTCGGCTAACGCGGCATTAACCAGCCGGGCAATATTTGCCCGGGCCTCTTCTAGGGCGGCCCTGGGCTTATCCCCGAAGTAATGGCGGCTCAAAGGATTGCCGATATCATCACCTAAGAAAGGAAGCATCGCCTCTCTTACCTCCGGCAAGACCGAAGAACAAGCCAAATGGTCAAAATTAATATGTCTCATTCTCACCTTCCTTTTTTACTATCTATCCGCGAAAACCACTACCATAATAACTAAAAAAACCAGGGTGTGGATAAGCTCTAAGCGGCCAATGAGTTTAACCGGCAAGGGATTTCGGTTGCGCCGGATTATAGGCCATAATGCCTTAAGGGTAACCGGAACAAGAGCAAGCGGGGCAAATAACGGAATCACTTTTAATTTACTTAAAACTATTACCGCGAGCAACGCGCTTAGATGAAACGTCAGCGAGACAAACCCTGCCCGCAGCCGTTCACCCAATTCCCCTGCCGCCTCAAGGCGCCTCCTTAACAAAAAACGCACATGAAAAACGCTTCCCAGGAAAAATAGAATACAAACCAGCCAAACCTCTAATGTCTTTAACGAATATGACCCGGAGGCGCAATATTGCGCTGCCGGAGCAATTAAACTAAGGCCAAGGATATTGATGATTTGCCCGCCCAGGGTCATATCTCTTTTATCTTTTTCTAAACTTAAACTAAATGCCGCCAGGCCTATCCCGGCAATACCTAAAAGCCCTAAGAACCACAATTTATACCAGAACATAAGCCAGGCGCCGCTTAGAAGGAAAAGCCCAAAATAAAGCATAATCCAAGCGCTCAAGCCCTGCGTTCTCCTTTCTGCCGGAGAAAGATACAAATACCTACCCAAAGCGCCACGCCCTAAGAAAGCGGCAATAACCGAAACCAAAAGAAGTATTACCTCGAGGCTGAATCTCGCGCCTACGCTAAAGCCGATGATAAAAGAGGCAACAAGCACTGTCCAGGCGCCGTGTTGTTTAGGGACAACAGCGAAAAATGCCCCTTGCGGCTGCCTCATTTCCTGCTAATCTTGACAATCCAGTCCTTAGGGCCCTTTTGCTCATATTCCCAGGCATATTTATCTTTATACTCAACTTCAAATTGATACCATAAAGGCTTGGGATCATGATCATTGATAATCTTTAAGGCCTCCCCCGCCTTAAGACTATCCCAAACCTGAAATATCTTCTCATGCCTTTGAAACGGCGGCATCGGCCGCAAATCCAAGGTCTCTACTTTTCCCGCCATAGCTTCACCTTCCTTCTTATCTGCCTCACAATTGATAAACTCTACCTTTTGATCCAAGACACAACCCGTAATCCCCGGCTGGCAATCCCGCTTCAACCTTTTACAGAAACCTTTAACCTCATGCTGACAGCTCCAACTCATCACTAATTCAGTTTCTCAACGCTGAACAGGCTCTTTGCCTCTTCAAACAAGACGCATTTCACCCGCTTCTGCCACAGCTCTTTGAATTTTTCTTTTTGCTTTTCATTCGCGGTACCTACAATAGATTTAGTAAAAAGCTCATGCATATCTTCATCTGCCGGAACATTCTCCGGATGATAGGTTACCTTCACTGATTTTCCATTGTCATCCCGGGTAAAAACAAAGGCATTAGCCTCTTCATTCTGTTCATCAAAGATAAGTTTATTCTTACGGACAAAACTATTACCCAGACCGGCAAATCCGGTCTCCGGCGCCGCCCCGGTAATCAGGCTGATTACTTGAGAAATAGGCCCGTTAGCTCCGTTATCTATACTGCCTAAGATTTTGACGCTGATTCCGCCTCTCATTGGGATTTCATTGCCGTAGAGCGCCTTGAGCGCTTTTTCCGTAACCTTATAAGCCCCGGATACCGCCGGACAGGAGTGCCCGGCCAATTTCACCGCGTCTTCATAGGTAAAGATAAATTCCTCGTGCTCATCAATCGCTCCCAAGAATACCGCCAAAGGGTCTTTTAACTTTATCGGCTCCACCTCATCATAAAATAGCTGCTTCCATTTAGTCGTAATCCCGCACATAGTTTTAACCTCCTATAAACGATTCAGAATAACCTCATCCAAAACCGGCCATTTATTACCCGGCTTAACGGAAAATATTCCACAGCTATCCGCCCCGCTTTTACTGCCGGCAATCGCCACTACCTTAGCATCCCTTAACACCTTTCCCTCGATCAACATCTGCGTGATGATATAACAAACCTTTATCCCACTGCCGTATTGCTCTTTTGCTTTTCTTAAATGGCCATACCAGCGGGGAAAGCCAAATCTGCCAAAGAGCTTATTAATTACCTTGCGCAAGAAAATAAAGCTTTGATTATGGGTATACACCGTAATATTATTAGCCAGGAGTTTTCTGCGGATATCCTCATTAAATCTGCGCTCCTCGGCCGGTTTTCCTTCATCGTGGGTTACCACGATAATATTTAACTTCTCCCCTTTGGCCAATTCAAAAAGGCTGTCCGCGGTCTTTCCGCTGGTTGAGGCCACCACTAAGGTTGAGACATTCTTCTTCTTTGCCGCGTCCACTGCCTCTTTCAAGACATCCGCCATTTTTCCTCCGTTTCACACTTTTAGCTTCTTACCTTTTATTTTTGCCTTTTGTCTTTTTCCCGCCCATTGCTTAATATTTGGCGGGATCCCGCTTTTGCGGGAAACTTTTGCCTTTTTAAGGTCCGCCGGGGCAAAACAACAATAGCCTATGGCGTCAAACTTCTTGCGTACCTCTTTCCACTCGCTCTTATCCAGGGTTTCATAGGCCATAGGATAAAGAATATTATCCTCTTTATAAATATGATCAGTCAAATTAGTAGTCAGGAATTCTATCACCGGGCCTATCTTACTCAAGAACTCCTGGTAACTGCCTTTATTTTCAGCTAAGGCTGATTCACTCAGCACCTTTTTCTTGGCCATAAACTCCACATGGTCCTCCTCAAAAATAAGCGGCGGCTCAATTACCCCGTGCGCCTTCAGGCGGGGAAATATGGCCTTTTCCTCGCGCTGATGGTGTTTCTCGGTCTCTAAGAAGAAATGAGAAAGCTCCTTTAATACATCCAACTGGCGTTTGGCCTGATCAAAAGAACCCGCGGCCTTAAGTTTCGCCAACAAAGCCTTAAGCCTTCTTAGATTGCGCTTGATTATCTTATGCTCATCCTTACAGATAGTGAGAGGATGTGAGGCTGGAAGTTTCAGTTTTTTCGCGTGCGAGCCAAGCTGTCCCTTCATTACCTCTAAGTGCACATCGCAAAGCCGCTTCATCTCGGTGCGGGTAGTGCCTTCCTGAATAAGCTCCTGCTCGGCCATAGCCAGCTCTTTCGGCTCTACCTCTTTAAAATACTTTTGGGCTTCCTTCTTAACCCCGCTCAATTCCTCGGGGCCGGCCTCATGAAGCTTTTTAAGTATTTGCTTTAACTCATCTCTTTTTTTCTTCTGCTCCGGGCTCAGGATCGGCGGCGGCTTTATCTTTTTAATCTCTACAATCCACTCATCCGGTCCCTGCTTTTTATACTCCCAAACAAAGGTATCCTTAAATTCAACCTGAAAAAGATAATGCAGAGGCTTAGGGTCGTGGTCATTAATTAATTTTAAAGTATCCCCTTCAGCCAATTCCTTCCAGGCATTTATTATTCTATCCGGGCTCCTTTCATTAACCGGAACCGCCTTCAAATCTAATTCTTTCATCTCTGCCGTCCTTTCTTTAGCAATTGTGCGTTTTACATCCGTTATTACTCAAAGAGGCAATAGTTATGGATTTTAACTGGGAAACTACATATCTTTCTATTGTCTCTATTTTCTTCTTCAACCCACAGTTTTTTATATCCGGGCAAAACATCTTTTTAAAAAGGCACTCATTAAGTTTAATTTCACCTTGCAGGGTTTCTATCAAATCGGTTAGAAATATCTCCTGCGGCTTCTTGGCCAAGGCGAATCCTCCGCCCTGGCCTTTGTATGAAACCAAAATCCCTTTCTTGTTTAAAATCTGGAGTATCTTGCGCAAAAATGGCCGGGGAACCTTTATTTTCTCCACCAACTCGGAAACCGAAATAACCTTTTCTTCCTGCCGGCTAATATAGGAAAGCGCCCTGACCGCGTAATCCGTATTCCTGGTAATCAATCTCATATAGAAATGATACCATACTTGTATCATTTGTCAAGAAAAAAAACAGTCAAGAATGATCAATAAAAATAGCTCTAGCCTTTTTACTTTTATGGATGTGGCTGTATGGAATAGATGGTAATTATCTTTTTACCTGGTCCATAATGAAAAAATATTCTGTATGCCGCGGGTGTACTGTTTTCGGCATACGCCTCAAATACTTTTTCTCCATTCCGACCGCGTAAAGACTCATAAGCATGGGTATTCAGGCTTGGGTGTCTGGGATTGTTTTGCAATTTAGCCAGGGCTGATAATACAGCCTTATATCTTTTAATCAGACCTTGGTCTTGTTTTAGATTCTTAAGTTGCTCTTTCGCAAGGTCGGTAAAATCAAATTCAAACATTATAGTTTATCTGTAAACTTCTTTAGGTCCTTTACTCGCGTTAGCCGCCCTCTGGCAGAATCTTCCAGGCCTTTCTGTAAAGTTTTCATTGCCTCCGGGCTTTGATGCACCCAAAGTTCCCTACTGGGAATAGATGTTCGCGGACGCAATAAAATATCGCCTGCCGCGCCTAATAATATTTCAAATTCGTCAATTTTCCGCTCATTCAATGCCCCCAGCGTTACCAAGGCTTGACCCAATGTTATCCGGTTTCGCGTATCTAATCGCGATGACAAGCCCGCGTATTGAAACTTCTCATGAATAAGTTCCTCTTTCATTTTCATAATCTTTCCTCCGCTGATTAAATTGAACTGTTAGCATATAAGCTTTCGTGCACATAGTAAGCATAACATATTATGGGAGATATGTCAAGTGGGATTACCCATTCAGTTAAAAAGGACATAAATGTCCATCTCGGGGGTGATAGGTTTTGTCAGTTAAAAGTTAATTCAGGACAGAGGAATACAATACCTCCGGGAGCATAGTGGCTAAACGCAAGGTCGGACTGCTTTCCCGGCCCAGGCGCTCATCTAAAAAATGCGCCTGTTGGAGACAGTCGGTTATCTCCCCCAGCCTGGGGCTAAACTCTCCCCGGTAATAACAGGCGGCGGCAAATTCTAATATCCGGGTATCCGAAGGCCGGATTCCGGATGAGGCCATAGTCTGAATCTGCTTAAACTCGTTGTCTAAGTCAATAGCCGCCACATTGCTTATTTCCGGCAAAACTAATTTCAAATCCGCGAAGCTCCCCATCGGCTCTAACCCAATCCTCATCGCCCGGCCGGTAAAGTCTATGCCGCCTCGTTTAATTTCATCAGTAATTTGCGACTGTTGAAGATTTTTCACTGCTAACGCCGAAGATACCGCATACATATTGTTCGCTATTTTCTTATTTTCCGCAGATAAAAGCGAATCCTTATTATTTATATATGCTTCTATTATTCTATTTAGCGTTGGAATGGAGTTGTCAATGTCAACATTAGCTTGTCTTCTCTTCAGTTCGTCAACTTCTTCTGATGATGCTTGTTTCATTTTTTCTTTATTTAAATTCATAACTAAATCTAAGGCTTTTCCATATGTTTTCTCTTGTATAGCCAATGCTATTTGCGACACAGTTTCGGCATCCAAATAATTACTACGCGCTAAGGTCTCCGCGTACCTTAGGAAATGAGCAAGTCTTTCTTTACGAAGAAAGGCACAGCCCGGATAGTTATCGTCTATTAGAACATTTAAAATTGCCATTTGTATAGATGGGGTTTCCTGATTTTGTATTCCCCCAACGCTGAATTGTTTAAGAGTTTCAATAATCTTCCAAACAGGAATTACTCGATCCACCTGCCGTGATGTTAGTATTTCAAAAACTATATCCAACCCTTCTTTTGATATTTTCTCTTCCTTGCCCATAGCTAATAGCGCCTTTAAGATTGCCTCCCCGTCATCCGCGCTCTTAGTCGTTCTTGTTTTAAATGTTCCATATATCTCTTTGATCAACTGCGAGGTGGCGGAGGTATGTTGTTTTAATTCTTCTATCAAGCCTTTGTAAGTTGAAACGATTCTATCGGCGTTACTAATAGCTTCTGGACTAGAATTATCAGCTTTAATTCTATGGTTAAAGAATTTAATTGCGTTTTCTAACCATAACCATAGTTTTATTGCCTCTGGCGAATCGCCTAATTTATCTATATATTCTGCATTAAGGTTATATTTATTTTGGGCTTCATCAGAAAGTATATGCGGTCGTAAATCCTCTCCAGCGCTTGCAATAGCTTCTTTCGCCTTTGATTTTATTTCCGCTACTGTCAGCGGCGAGGAAGCAATTTCTCTCTTCTTAAGACTCCTTTCAATTGCTATCGTAAGCGATGGCGTCTCATCTCGCAGCAAACGTACCATCATAGATTTGATACCGGTATGGATATCGCCTATTTCATTTGCTCTATTAAATAGAATAGTTGATACTTTTTCAATCGCCTTATGCACATCTTTTAGAGGGCCTTGCGCATTCACAATCTTATCTATCTCACCTAACGAACTCCCTAAATCTATTTTTAAGTTATCTAAAAACAACACCAATTTTTCTTTATAAACCCGGAGTCCTGGGTCATTGATCTCTTCCTCTATTTTATTAACCGCCTCGCTTATCTTCTCTTTAAACGTTGCCAGCGGCGCAACGGCGTAAAGAGCAGAATTAAAAGTTGCTAATAATCTGCTTAAGCTGACTTTGAATATAAAGATTGGTGGCGGCACAGCTTCAGATATCTCTTTTTGGCTTTTTTTAGAGGATTTCATTAACTTTTCAATAAGCAATTGTAGTTTATTTTTAGTTGGTAAATTTCCAGGTTTTTTATTTAACATTTCTTCTCTTTTAGCAGAAAAATCCCAATACACCAGATTCAAAGAGTGGATATTCTCACGAATAACCTTAAGGGGATCCATATTTTTATTAATACCTTCTTCAATTTTCTTAAGGATTTCATCCACTTTAGTGTAGTATTCCCTGATCGCCTCGTTTACTTCCCGCTTCCTGTTCGACTCTATCCTAAGTTCAGCGAATTCTTTCAGGGAAGCCTGAAAATCATTTCTAAAAGTATCTATTGCCTTTTTAATATCCAGCGGCGAGCCGACGGAGGAGGAAATAGTTTTATCCCGAAACAACCTTTCCCCTTCTGCAATTTCTTCGCTATAGGCTTTTCTTAAGGAAGATTCTATTTCTAAAACTTTATCCACGCCTTTAGGAATTATAATCGGACCTACTACTTTTGTATCAATATTATATTGAAGCGCCCCGACTACAGCTACAATCTTATTCGCTTTGTTTACTCTTACGGCAAACCTCAAGTTTTTATCAGTAGCTTTAATTCCCCATTCAGGAAAAGATTTACCAAAAGCTTCAAACAGAGAATTCTTTCCCTCATCTGATAATTTCCGATAATAAACATAACGTAAAGGTCTTCCGTATCTATCAGTAACCGGCAATTCTTTCCCCAGCGGCGAGGCGACGATAGCTAAGGGCTGCTCACTAAGTGCATTATTTGTATTGATCTGCAAGATGTTTGCTGAGCCTTCTAAAGATACCGTATTACCATTTTCAAACCTTTTCTCAACAATCGAACTGCCTGCTATTTCAGGAGTATTTACTCCTTCAATAGTTATTTTTGTTCCGTCAAATCCCCCGCTCATATAACTGCGGATGCTCTGGCCGTAGGGGGTGTAGACCGGCTCTTTGAGGTTGTATTCACCCTGGGCGAAAGACTCCTGGTATTGCTTGAAATAGGTAAGTTTATTGTATGGCTCTTTGGCAGTAAGGTTAGTCAAGTCGCGTTTGTTTATCAGCGAGGCGTATTGGCCGGACTTACCCGCGAAACGCATCTTAAACCAGCGGGAGAGAACCAGCGAATAATAGACCTGCCTTAGCTTGGCGTATCTTTGGCTAGAGTTTACCTCCTGGGTCAGCTTGGGGATTATCAGTTCTCTTATTAGCTGTGTAGAGTATTTATTCAGCTCTTTTAATCTGGGGTCTTTTCCCGCCATATCATTTATCCGACTGCGGGATCCCGCTCCGCGGGAAAATTCATAGAGTTTTGTGTTTTGGATTTTGGAATTGGAATTTGTTTCGGATTTCGGATTTCGGATTTCGGATTTTTCCAAATAATCTTCTTCCAACATCACTTTCAGGGTGGCTTTGTAGATATAGGCCGAGTCCTGACTTTCCCGAACAATAATCTCACCCGGAACTATCCAGGGCCGGGTTAAGGTGGGGATGGTGATGTTTTCGGTGCCGAATAGTTCTCCGGCCTTCTGATACAGCTTATCCCAGTAGGCCTTGCCTTCCGAGGTCTGGGGCGAGGTGAAGCTGGCGGTATCCTTCTTAAGCTGTAAGTCGGCCTCTAAGAGTATCTTGCCTAATCCGGTCTGCTCTAACTCCGGGTCAATGATGTTATCCGGCGAATCCGGCCTTAGGTTGACCCAGAAGGCATCATTAGGCAGGGTTACCCCGATCAGGAAATAATCCATCAACTCTTTGGCTTGTTCTTTAAGCTGGTTATCCTTAATATCCTTAGCATCACCTTTATCTAAGAGTATCCGGAAGCTGTTGTTGAGGTTATTGTAGGAGAAGTATCTTAGTTGGGTGGGACGAAAGCTGCCGGTTGCCACGGGACGCGCTTGGCCTAAATATTGGGCCAGATTCAACTGGGCCAAGCCCTGGGCAAAGATGGGCTGGGTTATGATTAGGCTAACTGACAAAATTAAAGCTGTGATTTTTCGTAACATTTTGGTCTCTCCTGGCAGCTCACATTTCCAACAGATAAATATTGACAAGTATCAATCAGTCCGTTAACATATTACACATATTACACATATTACACATAACTAAAAATGGAGGTAAATCTATGGCTTCTCTCACCCTATCGGTTCCTAAGGACCTAAAACACAAGATGGATGCTTTTAAGTATATCAACTGGTCGGAGGTCGCCCGGGCCGCGATTATCAATAAAATCCAACTTCTAAATAAGATGGATACCCTGCTTTCCCACAGCCGCCTTAGCCAAGAAGACACCATCAACTACGGACGAATGATTAAAAAAAGGCAATGGGCAAAGACTAAGAAACTACTTTAATAAATGCGTTTAGTTGTTGACGCTAATATCCTAGTTGCCGCCCTGTTAAAAGATTCTACCACCAGGGAACTCCTCCTGGAAGAAGACCTTAAACTCTTTGCCTCGGAAGACCTTCTTATGGAATTAACTAATCTTCTCAAGAATTCTAAAATTCGTAAACGTCTTCCTTTAAACGATAACGACCTGTCTGAACTGACTTCGGCAATATTCTCCAGGATAACTTTTTTCCCGGAAAAATAATTTTTATCCTTCTTAAAATCCTCCGCTAAATTAGTCGCCCACATTGAAGACGCGCCATATATCGCTTTATCCTTGGCGCTAAAAATCCCTCTCTGGTCAAACGATTCAGCCCTCCAAGAACAAACCGCAGTAAAAGTTATCACTACATCTGAATTAATTCAACTGCTAAATCTTGGCTAAATATCACATTATTAGTTCAAACTACGGGAATGCAAGACCTCGGGAAGCATCGTGGCTAAGCGTAAGGCGGGACTACTCTCCCGGCCTGAACGCTCATCTAAGAAATGCGCCTGCTGGAGACAGGCGGTTATCTCGCCCAGCCTTAGGCTAAACTCTCCCCGGTAATAACAGGCGGCGGCAAATTCCAGGATCCGGGTATCCGCAGGCCGGATCCCGGATGTGGCCATTATCTGGATCTGCTTAAACTCGTTGTCCAAGTCAATAGCCGCTACATTGCTTATCTGCGGCAAAACCAGCTTCAAATCCGCGAAACTCCCCATCGGCTCTAACCCTATCCTCATCGCCCGGTCGGTAAAGTCAATACCGCCGAGTGGGCCTGCCGGCTTCTGAATAGTTTGCAAAGAAGAGGAAGCACTAGGTTGCACTGTCAGATCAAAAGAAGGGATACCGCCGTATCCCGCAGGAGAATTATTATATGCTGACCAATCCCTATTCACTGGTGAAGCCACTCGTGAATAATAGAACATCTCGAGTTCTTTGCTTATCGCATACCATTCCTCTCGATGCTTTTCATAATCTTGCGGCTTCAAGTCATTAAATAACTTTCCCATCTGTTGAGCTGTAGTTCTCAAATTTTTAAAGTTTAATTCCCGCGTAAACTCTTCAAGTTCTTCCAATTTATTTTCGCCTTCATCTTTTGCCGCGCTTCCCATAATCTTTGTTTCTTCAAATGCTGTCATATCTCTATTTAACAAACCTCTCATCTTCTTAATAACATCCGCTATTATCTCTCTTATATCCCGTCTTGCATCCTGTAATATCCTACACTTACTTTCCACATCCGCGGCAATAGCTGCCATATCTGGAGCGATGTTTGATTTTTGGAATTGGATTCCCAGGACAGCGGCATAAAATTCCCAAACCGCATCAGAGGTCTTCTGAATATCATACGTTGCTCGCGTTTCCCAATATCTTATTAATTTTTCCTGTGTTTTCTCATAAAGGATTTTTAAATCATTATACTCAGGATTATATAACGGTTGAGAAACCAAATTTTGCGCGTCCTGCTTAAACCTGTCAATAATAACCAGGATATCTCTCATCCTTTCTTTCTGCGTACTATCAATAATATAAGTCGTCTCATTATTAGTTACCGGCGAGGAGACAGCAGGAAAATCAAATATTTCAAGTTCAGTCTTTATAGCATCATATCTTGTTTTAGACTCTTCAATGAAGAAACCGGGGATGCTATGATAGGGCTTAAATTGGCCGGACAATAAGAATAGAATATAGGTAACTGTGGCTTTTGAATTTTTCAGGCTTAATTCCCGCAGGAACCTATCTAATTCATTTGGATCCACCTCCGTATTTACTATTTTCCTGAACTCCTTTATATCCTTTTCTATCAAAGATTTTATCTTTTCAACAGCGCCTTTGATTATATCGTCGGTATCCCGCAATGTCTTAATTTTATTTTCTATCTCCGGCTCAACATTTGATCCCCCAGGTAGAATCCCGGTAAACGCGGCATAGAATTCCAACGCGGCTTCAGCGGCCTTTTGAATATCGTAAGTTTCCTCTGTTTTCCAGTATGTTTTAAGTTTTTCTTCGGTTTCCTCGTAGAGCTTTTCAAAATCCGGATAGCGCTCAATTAACTTCTTACCGTCATCAGGAAACATGCTAAGAATTCTTTTAATACTACTTATTTTTTCTCTATCCGCGCCGTTAACAACATACCCTCCATTAGTCAACGGCGAGATGGACAAACTAGATGAACTATCTTTATTTTTTTGCGCATTTGTTACTGTAGCAATAAACCGCTCGATTCTTTCTATGTCTTCCTGAAGGGAAATCTTTTGATTTTTATTCCAGCCCACTAACTTTAATTGTTTGAGTATCTCCAAACGGTCTTCTTTTAATCCTTCTTTAATTGCATCTAAAACTTTGGATATAGTAGGATATTCCGGCTCATACTCCTTAAACATATCGCGGTGGACATTGAGAAAGCTGTTAAGGGCATAACTTGCTATATTATTTATTTCTACCCGGTAAGTGAGTATGAAAAAAATCTCATCAATAATTTCACATTTAAACTCTGTATCTTTTTCATTTACTCGGGACATCAACTCTATTAATTTCGAAAACCATTCTTCAGCCGAATGCGATTTTGTTTCTCGCTTAAACACCGCTAATTCCATGATAAGTTTATCAAGGGTTATCATGCCCAAGGCTTTATTTTCATCGCTTTTATTGAGCAGGTTTTCAACAATGCTATTAATTTTTTGTTGTAATTCTCTAAAGCCTTCTGCAATAACACCCTCTTCAAACTTATCCCTCATCACCCTGCTTAAATATCCCGCGGCAGTAGCAATATTCTCTGGCCTGGCGGTAAACCAAGGATCAAAATAAAGCGATAGTGTGCCGGTAATTTCTTCAATTTCTTTTTTACTGATTTTTATTTTGGTGACTTGTATATACTTTTCCGGAAACTCAAGCATGTACTTCTTACACGCTTCTAACAAAGATCTCGCACGTCCTTCCGTAGAATCGAGCCCCCGCACAGGTGTAGTTTCCAACGTAGCTCTAACATCTATATTATGCAACGCAAATATAATACTCTGTGCTATAAAATCCTGCGCAGGGGTAAGGCCTAATGCTCGCATTTTTGGTATGGTCAGCAGCGAGGCGCTGACGCTAAAATACTTTTGAAAGAAAGCGCGCTGTTTTTCAGTTAACTCTTTTAATTTATAGCCAGGCAGATATTTTTTTCCCCACCATTGTTCTAAAGTAAGTTTAAACGCATAATACTTATCTTCTCCAAAAATTATAGCAGCATCTTTTTCCAGGCTCAATTTTTTCGTTTCTGGAAACGCTGTTAAATCATAAATTACATCCATGACGATAAACGCCCAAAAATCAATTATAACTTCCCGCCAATCCTCAGAAGAAATGGAACTAACCCGCGGTTTACCCTTTACTTCCGGTTGAATCGTATAATTTTTTTGATGAAATAAGGGAACTTTCGTTTGAGGTATTCCATAGGCCATCTTCCCAGAAGCCTGGAAAATATCTATTTCTTTAGGTATTGTTTGGATTATACTTTTAGCTAGTTCTCCCATTTCAACAAAATCTTCATTAGGAATAAGCAAATATTCGTATTTAGAGATGCTGCCAGTTTTAAAATTCTCTTTAACCCATTGCTCTGCTTCCTGTTCATTATAGAATTCTATCGGCGAGGCGGCGGAAGAAGAATTCAGCTTCTCATTTAATTGGTTTAACGTTTTCAAGACATCAGTAATATAATTGTGGTAGTTATATAACTTCCGTTGAACATTAACGTCAGAATTAGATTCAACTAATATCAACGACCTTATCGTAGAATCAAAGTCATTTAAAGCAACTTTCAGATTTGTCTGATCAGAAATAGATAGCAAAACATTCTCTGCTGAGACTTTACTTTGCATTTTTTCTACGCTATTTATCTGCTGAAACAATAATTCAGACATATATTTTTTAAAACTTATTTTATCGGGTAAAGAAATTAGGATTTCATAAGCCTCTCCCAGATTACTCCTTATTCCTTCCAAATCCTTTTTAAATTCTTCACCTGTCAGCACCGAGGCGAAGATGGGTTTCGTTTTCTCTAAATCACCATACTTATTCCATTCTATTGTTATATCCTTATAGGTTCTATTCCGGAGAGTAATGCTGAATTTGAATTTCTTTTTCTCTAGATATGTTTCAGGAAAAATTTCTACCATACAAATCACATCATCTGTGAGACTCTCCACAACCTTGCCAGCGTTATGCAGCCAAAATTCCCTTCCTTTTCCAAGTGTTCCGAACTCAAGGCTTACTCTTTCAGTCATTGCTGGAAACTCTCTGCGCAAACCATCTATTTCTCTTTCAAAAGTAGTTTTAGTAAAATCGGCTGTCACAGAATCAGAGCCGTCAACCTTGAAATTCCAGATCGTCTTTCTCCCATCCTTCCTAATTATAATAGAAAAACTATTTCCAAATTCCTCTGCTAACTTTATTCCAGCTTCCAACTTTGCTGTTTCCATTCTTAAAGGCGAGCCTGCCTTTTGAGTGGCTTGTGATTTAAAAGCATTATCATAAACCGTTATAAATTCTTTTATTCTTTTCACAAAAATCCGCACTTGTTTACTTTTCTCATCAGTTGCAGTCAGAAAATCATTAAGCACCTTTTCATCTATTTTATCCCTGGACGTTTCATCGGAAATAATAATTTTGAGGTGGCGAAGCACGGAGTTGCAGTAAACGTAAAGACTATGCCCTGCTGTCCTGGCGCGATCTCGAGAGACATCCTCAATAAAAGGGATTTCGTGTCCCAAAATAAATATGCTATTGAGGAGATTGCTCATTCCTGCTTGTAAAGGCGGCCTTGTAGCAGCGTAGCGTGCCATAGCATCAGGATCCATAGGAACATTAAGTTTCTCCAAATCCTCAATGGTAATGCTTACCGGCGAGGCGGCGAGGGCTAATGGCTGTGGTTCTAACGATTCATCAAAAATCACCATATCTTTTGTCTTTAACAATTGCTGTTCAGCAGGGCTTCCCGCCGTTTTAGTGCCAGACCCCGAAAACTTAATATCTGTGGCGCTAAATCCTCCGCTCATATAACTGCGGATACTCTGGCCATAGGGGGTGTAGACCGGTTCTTTCAGGTTGTATTCGCCTTGGGCAAAAGACTCCTGGTATTGCTTGAAATAAGTAAGTTTATCGTAGGGCTCTTTTGAAGTAAGGTTAGTTAAGTCGTGGCGGTCTATCAAATCAGCGTATTGACCGGACTTACCAGTAAAACGCATCTTAAACCATCTTGAGAGGACTAATGAGTAATAGGCCTGCCGGAGTTTGGCGTATCTCTTGTTGGAGTTTACCTCCTGGGTCAGTTTGGGGATTATTAGTTCTTTGATTAGCTGGGTGGAGTATTGATTCAGTTCTTTTAGCCTGGGATCGGAAAAGGTGTAGTTTGAAGTTAGAGGTTGGTGGTTGGGATTTGATTGCTTAAAGCTGACAGCTGAAGGCTGATAGCCATTAAGATAGTCTTCTTCCAACATTACTTTTAGAGTGGCTTTGTAGATATACGCCGAGTCCTGGCTTTCCCGGACAATAATCTCACCAGGGACTATCCAGGGCCGGGTGAGGGTGGGGA
>JAUSCZ010000022.1 GCA_030674475.1 Candidatus Omnitrophota bacterium | reverse complement strand
TATCAGAAAAAAAGAAATTATTTTTTGGAGGCCCACAACGATTCAACAAATAAAAGGAATATTGCATGAATATCTCGGGATAATTTATTATTATATAAAAAGGCAAGTGTAATTTGAAACGAATTAAGGAGTAGAATAGATGCTTAAGATTGCAGTGCTTGGTTATGGATATTGGGGGCCGAATGTCGTGCGTAATTTCAGTTCAATTAAAGGTGTAAAAGTAATGTCAATTTGTGATCTGAATGATACGGCGTTGAAACGGGCTAAGAATGATTATCCTTATTTAGATGTTTCTACTGATTGCAAAAGGATAATAAAAAGTAGTAATATTGATATTGTGGCTATTGTAACCCCGGTTTCTACGCATTATCAGTTAGCAAAAGAGGCGCTCATTAACGGAAAACATATTTTTGTGGAAAAGCCGTTTACATTAAAATCTAGCGAGGCGGAAGAATTAATAGAATTAGCCGGCAGGAAGCATCTCAAAATTATGGTTGACCATACTTTTCTTTTTACCGGGGCAGTGAGAAAGATCAAAGAGTTAATAGATAGCAATGTATTGGGTAATTTATACTACTATGATTCTACAAGAATAAATCTCGGACTCTTTCAGCACGATGTGAATGTGATTTGGGACCTCGCCCCCCATGATTTATCCATAATGGATTACATCGTGAAAGAGCGTCCTCTTGCGATATCAGCTATTGGCGCGGGGCACTTCGCCTGCGGATTAGAAAATATCGCGTATGTCGTAGTGCATTTTAACAATAATATGATAGCCCACTTTAATATTAATTGGATTTCTCCAGTCAAAATAAGGACTACGCTTATCGGCGGACAAAAGAAGATGCTGATTTGGAATGATTTAGAAACAGACGAAAAGATAAAAATATATGACAAGGGGATTCGCGTAAGAAACAGGCAAGGCATCTATAAACTGCTGGTTGAATACCGCTGCGGCAATATGTGGTCTCCGCCCATAGACCACTCGGAGGCATTAAAGATTGAGGCGGGGTATTTTGTTGATTGTATCCTAAAAGATAAAACACCAATTAATGATGGGTGCGCCGGTTTGCGGATAGTGAAGATGTTGGAAGCGGCGGACAGATCAATGAAGAGAAAAGGAGATTTGATAAAATTATGAATAAATATCAGTGTGTATCCAAGGATGTAAAATTAGGCAAGAATGTGAAACTTTCTAATTTTATAAATCTTTACGGCTGCTCAATCGCGGATAATACGAAGATAGGGGCATTTGTGGAAATACAGAAAAACGCGGTTATTGGGAAGAATTGTAAGATTTCAAGCCATACATTTATATGCGAAGGAGTTACGATTGGAAACAACTGTTTTATCGGGCACGGCGTTATGTTTATAAATGATAATTACCCTAAGGCTGCCAATGGAAACGGTAAATTAGAGACTGAAAAAGATTGGTCTAAGAGATTTGTCAGAACAAACATCGGTAATAATGTTTCTATCGGAAGCAACGCTACAATTCTCGGCAATGTGAACATCAAGGATAATGCCATGATTGGCGCAGGCAGCGTTGTTACTAGAGATGTTCCTCAAAAACAGGTATGGGCAGGAAACCCGATTAAAAATATTAAGTCTTTAAGGCGCAAAAAATGATATTAAAAGGCAAGAGGGTTTTAGTTACAGGAGGCGCAGGTTTTATCGGTTCTCATTTGGTCGATGCTTTGATGCGAGAAGATTGCAATGTGTTGAGTATTGATAATTTAAATAACGGCAAAATCGATAATTTAAATCAATGCAAGGGGAATAAAAACCATAAATTTGTCTTGGGCAGTGTAATTGAATCTTCGGATGTCGCTAAGGCAATGGATGGCGTAGATATAGTTTTTCATCTTGCTTGTTTAGGAGTCCGCCATTCAATAAAGTTTCCTTTTGAAAACCATTATATTAATGCGCAAGGAACTCTTTTAGCTTTAGAAGAAGCTCGTAAGGCCAAAGTTGATAAATTTATCTACTGTTCATCTTCAGAGGCTTACGGAACTGCTTTGTATGTTCCTATGCCTGAATCGCATCCAACTTATCCTCACACGGTGTATGGAGCGAGCAAATTGGCAGGTGAAGCATATGCCAGGGCATATTACAAAACATACGGCCTAAAAACAGTTGTTATTCGGCCCTTTAATACCTACGGGCCTCGCTCTCATCATGAACAGGAGGCTGGAGAAATGATACCTAAATCAATTATTAGGGTTTTAAACAATATGCCTATTCTAATTTTTGGAAATGGTTCTCAAACGCGCGATTACACCTATGTTGAAGATATCGCTAAAGGCTTAATTATGGCGGCAAAATGCGATGAGGCAACAGGTCTTACTCTTAATATGGGAAGCGGTTTTGAGATTTCAATAAAAAAAATAGCGGAGATGATTTCAGGGATGTCCGGAGTCTGCCCGCCAAAGATAAAATATCTCAAGAATAGGCCGGGCGATGTATTGCGTCTGTATGCTGATTCATCCGCGCTTAATAGATTGACGCGGTGGAAACCTGAGGTTGCATTTGAAGATGGATTGCTTAAGACAATCGCATGGTTTAGGTCAAGGCCGGAGCCAATTTCAACGTTATTTGCTCAGGAAAAAGCAATAAATTGGGAGTAGGCATGATACCTTTCGCTAAACCATTCCTTGGAAAAGAAGAGATAGCCGCGGTAAGAAAAGTTATTCTTTCCGGTTGGGTAACTCAAGGGCCTAAGGTTAGCGAGTTCGAAGAAATGTTTGCTTCTTGCGTAGGTTCAAAATATGCCTGCGCGGTTTCGAATTGCACAAGCGCTTTAAGTCTGTCTCTTATCACGGTAGGGGTAAAACCGGGAGACGTAGTTATAACGGTAAGTCATTCTTTTATAGCGACTGCAAATAGCATTCGGCACTGCGGCGCAGAACCGGTTTTTGTGGATATCGCTTTAGATACATTTAACATGTCAGAGGAATGTTTAGAGAGACTACTTAACAAAGATTGTGAAATTAGAAATGGACAGTTATATTATAAGAAGAAATCGGAGATTATCGCGGGAGAGTCTCCTTTGAGGTATTTTATTCGTGGCAGCAAATCCATATATTCAGATAATTTGGGTCGTGTTGCGGCTATAATCCCTGTGCATCAAATGGGTATGCCTTGTAATCTTAAGCCAATTTTGGCACTTGCAGCTAAATTTAAATTACCGGTTATTGAAGATGCCGCTTGCGCAATTGGAAGTAAAATTAAAATTGGCTCTAGGTGGGAAAATATTGGCAAGCCTCATGGCGATATTGCCTGTTTTAGCTTTCATCCTCGTAAATTGCTCACTACAGGTGAGGGTGGAATGATTACTGTAAATCGGTCAGATTATAATAGAAGAATTAGATTACTTAGGCATCACGGCATGAGCATATCTGATACAATAAGGCATTCCGCAAGAAATATATTATTGGAAGACTATTCAATTGCAGGGTATAATTATAAGTTATCAGATATCCAGGCGGCAATTGGTATTGCGCAGCTTAAAAGGCTACCGCAGTTTATATCGCAAAGGGAGGAAATTGCTGCTATGTATCATAAACAGTTAAAAGATATTCCCTGGCTGAGGCTGCCGGTAGAACCGGATTACTGCAGATGTAATTGGCAGAGTTATCCTATAAGGTTATTAGGGGGAGCGCCTTTAGACCGTAATGAATTTATGCAATTTTTACTAGATAAGGGAATTTCTTCTCGTCCCGGAATAATGAACGCGCATCAGGAAAAGCCTTACGCGTCAAATATTTCATTAAAGAATTCCGAACTATCCAGAGATTCAGTTATTCTTTTGCCAATTTTTAATGGGATGGAAAATAAGCAGGTCAAGGAAGTTATCAATTCAATAAAACATGCTTAAGAATATTTTATTATTTCCATTTGGAGGAAATGCCAGAGAGTCATTGAACTCTATTTTTGCCATTAATAATATAAATAAGGAATGGAATGTTATTGGTTTTATAGATAGTAATCGTTCAATATGGGGAAAAACTTGTTGTGCTGTGGAGGTTAAGGGAGATAAAGAAATCCTTAGAAAGTTTGCGGGAGTTTATGTCCTGGCTGTTCCCGGCAATCCCGGCAATTATTTACAACGCAGTGAGATTATTGCCAGCTTAGGAATAAAAAAATCTCAATTCGCTACAATCATAGATCCGCATGTGGTTTTATCTCCTGATTCAAAGATAGGATATAATACTTTATTAATGCCTAATGTTGTAATAGGCTGCGGTGTGAAAATAGGTAATCATTGTATTGTTTTGTCAAATACCGTTATCGCACATGATAGTACTGTTGGGGATTATTGTTGTATCGGTTCGAACGTTTCTATCTCGGGTAATGTTGTTGTCGGAGCAAAGTGTTACATTGGTTCTGGCGTATCAATCCGTAATAATGTTAGAATCGGGGGCGGGTCTTTGATAGGGATTGGATCAAATGTGGTCTCTGATATTGAAGAAAATATTGTTGCGGTAGGGAACCCCGCGAAGGCATTAAGAAAAAGCAATCTAAAATGAATCTCTCCATAGTTATCCCCGCATATAATGAGGCTGAAAATATTAAACTTACTATACAAGAATTAATTTCAGCCGTAAATGAAATACCGGAAGTAGAAAAATTTGATATTATAGTTATAGATGATCATTCTATTGACAATACTTTTAAGGTTGTTGAATCTATTGACAATTCTAGAATAAGATGTTTGAGATTGAGCAGGCGCAGCGGCAGTCATATTGCGATTCGCGCAGGTATGAAAGCCGCAAATGGAGATGTTGTATTGTGTCTCTCTGCTGATGGGCAAGATAATTCTGCGTGTTTAAGAGAAATGTTGGCAAAATGGCTGCAGGGAGTTCATGTTGTTTGGGCGCTGCGCAAAGATAGAAAATGCGAACCATGGTATATTCGACGGCCCGCGAAGTTGTTTTATAAAATATTAATTTTATTAGGAGGTGCCGGTAGGAGTAATATTGATTTATCTATGGCTGGTTTTTGCATGTTAGATAAGGTTGTGGTTGACGCGCTCAACAAATGCGCTGAACGTAATTCTTCTATTTTTGGCCTTATTGCTTGGCTTGGTTTTAGTCAGGATTTTGTATTGTATCAGCGTCGTCCGCGTAGATCCGGAAGATCTAAATGGTGTTTCACTGATAATTTACGCCTTGCGAAAGATTGGATTGTAGGATTTTCTGGCTTGCCATTAACTCTGATATTTATATTTGGAGCTCTTATGATAGGAACAGGTTTGTTTAGCGCTATGTGGATTGTTTCAAAAGTTATTTTAGGTAAATCAATAAGTAATTCTATTCTAGTAATTATAGCTTTGTTGGTTTTTAGCGGAATTCAGATGATGATGTTAGGTGTGCTCGGAGAATACATTTGGAATAATCTGGAGGAGGCACGTCATCGACCACTGTATTTTATTGAGAAAGAAACCGCAGGTATTAAGGTAAATGAATAGTCGCAAGATTAGAATTGGAACGGGGCAGTTATTGGTTGAAGGAGGAGAACCTGAACGTAATTTGTTGCGTGTCGGCGAAATTGTAAAAGAGGCCTCTTTTAAGAAATGCGATATAGTTCTATTACCGGAATGTTTGGATTTAGGCTGGACTCATCCGAGCGCTAAGGTAGAAGCTCAGCCTATTCCCGGCCCATACAGCGATAATTTATCCCGGCTCGCCAAAGAATATAATGTATATATATGTGCCGGCTTAACAGAAAAATATATCAACCGCGTTTACAATACTGCTATTTTAATTAATTCTCTTGGCGATATTATTTTAAAATACAATAAGATAAACCTCTTGGTTGTTGAACAAGATTTCTATACGGTAGGAAGAGGTCTCTCGGTTGTTGAAACACCATTTGGTGTTATTGGCGTGAATATTTGCGCGGATAATTATATAGATGCTTTAGAAATAGGACATGTATTAGCAAGGATGGGGGCTCAACTCATATTATCGCCTTCTTCATGGACTGTAGACTATTCACATATTGATGATACCAATCCTTATGGGGAGAAATGGTTTAAGCCTTTTTTTACCATTGCCAACCTGTATAATCTTACAATAGCGAGCGCCACAAGCGTGGGCTATATTGTTGGAGGGCCTTATGAAGGAAAGAAAATGGTGGGTTGCTCTTTGGTGGTAGGAAAAGACGGAATTATTGTGCAAGGTACATATAATGAATTTGCGAGTGAACTGGTAATCGCGGAAATAAATATTTCTCCCAGGATAGAAAGAGGAACTGCTATTGGAGAGATGTTAAGCAGAAAAGGTTATTATAAGAAATGAGATATTGTATTTGTAAGCGTTGTGTAATTGATACCACAGTTCCTGGCGTAGAATTTGATAATACCGGAGAATGTAATTTCTGTAAGTTACATGATAAGCTGTCTAGACTTTTTCCTCTAAACGATAAAGGTGAAGAAAAATTGCAGAAAATTACCAGAAGCATTAAAGCAAAAGCTAAATTTAATAGATATGATTGTATAGTTGGTATTAGCGGGGGGCGGGATAGCATATATATGTTGTATTTTATCAGGAAAAAACTTGGCTTACGTCCGTTGGCAGTCCATTTTAATGATGGTTTTGGAAATCCCGTGGCGGGTGAAAACATGAAAAAGGCCGTCAAGATATTGGATGTGGATTTGAGAACAATTACTTCGGACTGGAGAGAGTCAAAGGATCTTAAAATAGCTTTTCTTAAAGCCTCCACACCCGACCTTGAAGAAGCTACTGACTTGGGTATTGCTGCCGCCTTATATGGAGTAGCGGTAAAGGAAAACATAAGACATATTATTATTGGGCAGTCTTTCAGAACAGAAGGCATCGCGCCTTTGGAATGGAATTATCTTGACGGTAGATATTTAAAGAGTGTCCACCAAAGATTTGGCAGTGTTGAATTGAGAAGCTGGAGCCCGGATAATCCCGGGTTCAACCTATCGCTCACCCAATTATTTTACTATACCGTAATAAGGAGAATAAAGACTATACCGATATTGTACTATGTAAATTATATCCGAAGTGAAGCCGAGAAAATCCTGATAAATGAACTGGGATGGGTTTATCCGGGGGCACATTATTACGACGATTTATACCAGAGTTTAATGTCTTATATTTACAGGATAAAATTTAATATAGATAGACGTAAATTTAACTATTCCGCGCTTGTGCGCTCAGGCCAATTGACAAGGGAAGAAGCTTTAAAGCGAATAAATGAAGTTGGTGCGATTGAAGATAAGAAGGTAATTGCTCTCTGCCTAAAGCGTCTGGGTATTTCTTATGACGAATTCAATAAATATCTTAAAGAGGAGCCAAAAACATTTAGGGATTATCCAACAAGTTATGCCTATATTAGGCTGCTAAAACCTTTTATAAAATTATTATCTACGCTGAATGTTATACCGCTGGTAACCTACAGCAAGTATTTTGAATGCGGTTAATCCGCTAAAAGCATTCAATAAAGATTGCTTAAAAAGTTATGCAAAGAACAAGAGTTCTGTTTATTTTATATTGTATGATTATTGCCTATCTTTTAATTAATACGGGGATAATTTCAGACGATTATGATGCGATCTCCAAACTAAAATATAAGCAAATAAAGAATATATTTTGTCCGGATTATTATTTTATAAGTTCTCCAGCTGAATATTTTACCCACTATATTTGGTATCGTTTTTTTGATTTTAATAATTTGCTTCTTATAAATATCTTAAAGATAGCTTATATTATCCTGTGTTTTTATTCAGTTTCTAAGTTTTTCAGCATATTCTTGGATGTATATAGGGCATATCTTGCGTCATTTTTATTTATTTTCTTCCCCTCGCACGATTCTACAGTATTTTGGTTTATGGGGCAGCCACTTGCTTTATCGTTAGCTTTATATCTTTTTTCTTTTTATTTGCTGCATAGAGATAAAATATTTATTTCTCTTTTTTTAGCTTTAGCTGCATCTTTTGTTTCTTATGGGTCTACTCCGCCCGCTATTGCATTATCCGCACTATTTATGATAAACAAAAAATATAGAAAAGCACTAATTATAGTTATTCCCAATATCTTATATATCATATATTTTATTCTGATAGATTTCATAACAGGCCTAAGCAATCCGCGAATTACAGAAAAACTAAGTATAATCATATTCATTAAGCAATTTGTTTTCCAGATTTTAACTTTTGTTGATGCAATTATCGGACCTTCAATGTGGTTAAAGTTTTATTATTCTTTTTCTCAACTACATATTTATTCAGTTGTAATTGGCGCAGTCTTTATCCTTATTTTATTTTTAATATATAAAAAAATGGCGGTTGAACACAATGGGTGTAATCTTAGCCTAGTCGCAAGTCTTATTATATTATTATTTTGTTCTTTCGCTATGTTCGCGGTTACTGGCCGTTATCCTCAACTTGCTTTTGGTCTTGGTAATAGGACGACGATATATGGATCCTTGTTAGTTGCATATTTACTATCTTTATTTCCTTTTTCGAAAATCGCGGCGGTTGTTATATTTGCCGCGTTTTTTCTTACCATTGTCGGGATATCTGACCATTGGAAAGATTGGGGTATGCACCAGCAAAAAGTAATAGCGGATATTAGCGACAATTCCGACTTGAGATGTCTCGATGATACTAAGATTATATATGTATCCGGTAATCAATTCAGTAAGTATGGGCCTGTTAGCCATATAGAATTTTTCTCGGAAGATTGGGTGGTCGGACCAGTATTTAAATTAGCCCTAAACAGGGATATCGTGGCAAGAACTTTAAATAAAAGACATAAATATACGAATGGATATCTTTTTGATGCAAAGTATAATCAAAAAGTTAAAATAGACAATCCTGTAAATATCTATGATTCTGAAAAAAATGTATTTTTAAGAATAGATACGTCTGAAATTAATAAATATATTTATTCATTACCTTCGGATAATCGCCATTGGTTGCAAGTATTTGATTTTAAGCTAATAAAACTTATCGCTATTAAATTAATGCCTAGATTGAAATATGCGCTATAGATATATGTAGATAAAATAACGAGTGGAAAGTCTGAAAAGGCAGTCAAAAAACTATAGCCTTGATGCAGTGTAACCTTTGCCATAAAAAGCCTCTTTCCGTCATCATTACCCCGAAGAGGCGAAGCAATCTCCGCCCGGGATTGCTTCGTCGCTCCGCTCCTCGCAATGACAAGATTGGGGTTTTTCAACGGTCTCAATTTCATACTTTTTGCATTATCGGGAGGTAATATAAGAACTCTGTTTCGACATAGAAGTATGCTTTTGCCTTTAATATTTATACTAGGAAGCATAGGTTTTTCTCAAGTAAAACATTCTTCCGAAACGATTAAATGAGGTTGATTTATGTGTGGTATATGCGGAATCATAGATTATAACGGAAATACTATTGATAAAGAATTGATAAACAAAATGAATTCTTTAATGGTGCATCGTGGACCGGATGATGAGGGAATATATATAAGTAAACAACGATTAAAACCATCTGTTGGCTTAGGACATAGAAGATTGAAGATAATAGAACTGTCAGAATCGGGGCATCAGCCTATGTCGAACGAAGATGAAACCGTATGGATCGTATTTAATGGAGAAATTTATAATTATCATGATTTAAGGGTTGAGTTGGAAAATAAAGGACATAACTATAAGTCGCGCTCAGATACAGAAACTATAGTGCATCTCTATGAAGAATATGGGGCAGATTGTGTTAGACATCTTCGTGGTATGTTTTCATTCGCTATTTGGGATAAGAAAAAAGATATTCTTTTATTAGCAAGGGATAGGACAGGAAAAAAACCATTGCTTTATACTCATAAAAACGACATATTTTGCTTTGCCTCTGAATTTATGCCGCTATTAGCCAGTGGATTAGTTAAAAGAGAAGTCAATTATGCGGCAATTAATTATTATCTCACTTTTGGTTATATACCCGCGCCTTTGACTATATATAATAATGTTTTTAAGCTATTGCCTGCTCATGTGCTTATTTTAAGAAACAATAAAATCAATATAGAAAATTATTGGCAGTTAGATTATTCAAAGAAAATCAAACTGTCAGAGCAAGATGCTATTGATGAAACTCTAAGGTTGCTCGAAGAATCGGTTAAAATAAGACTGCATAGCGATGTTCCATTGGGAGCATTTTTAAGCGGCGGGATAGATTCTAGCACTATTGTTGCATTAATGAGTAAATTATCAAGCAAAAAAGTAAAAACATTCTCTATAGGTTTCGAAGAAGATGATTATAATGAATTAAAATACGCTAAAAATATTGCTAAGAGATTTGATACTGAGCATAATGAGTTTATTGTAAGGCCTAAAGCATTAGAGATTTTGCCCCTATTGGTAGAACGATTTGGAGAACCATTTGCTGATTCATCATGCATTCCTACTTATTATGTTTCTCAACAAACAAAGAAACATGTCACTGTTGCATTAGGCGGCGATGGGGGAGATGAACTTTTTGCAGGATATGAACGTTATCAAGCAATGATACTTGCAGAAACATATCAGAGAATGCCCTTAATTACGAAAAGACTTATACGCTCTCTTACGACTATTCTTCCGGATTCTCTGAATCAAAGAAATGGGTTGCGAAGAGCTAAGAGGTTTCTGGATGCTGCAGCTATGCCATTTCAAAAAAGATACCTGAAATGGGTGTGCATATTTGATGACAAACTAAAACAAGAAATATGTGATGATAAATTTTCACAATTAGTAGATGAAGCGGGACCTTTAAACTTCATAGAATCTTTTCTATCTTGCCGTAATTCAACATCTCTTATAGATTCGCTTTTATTTACTGATACTATGACGTATCTTCCGAATGATTTATTGGTTAAAGTAGACATAGCCAGCATGGCTAATTCTTTAGAAAGCCGCTCGCCTTTTTTAGACCATATATTAATGGAGTTTGTTGCTAAATTAGCTCCTGAATATAAACTAAAAGCACGGGTTAAGAAGTATATTCTAAAAAAAGCGGTTAAGAATCTTATTCCGAAAGAAAATATTCATCGTAGAAAGATGGGTTTTGGTGTGCCTATAGGCAAATGGTTTAGAGGTGAATTGAAGAGTTTTTTAAGTCAAACGCTTCTTTCAAGAGCATCTTTAAGCCGCGGTTATTTTAAATCTGATAAAATAAAAAATATGGTTAACCAACATATTGATGGTCAAAAGGATTACGCATCGCAATTATGGACAATCTTAATGTTGGAACTTTGGCATCAGAGATTTTTACCATAAACACAAATCTCAAACTAAAGGAGAATTAGCTTATGAAAATTATTGATGAGAAGGGAAGATCGTTTGGAAAGATAAATGTGATTGATTTTTTGGCAAGATTGTTTATTCAGTTTGGAGATTAAAAGGGAGTTGTATGGTCTTCCGGTTAAGACTGGAGGGATAGTTCTATTTACGGCAGTTTTGAGTAATATGCTTTTGTCTTTATTGCTGCATAAAGAAATAGAAGTATTGGGGTGGAGTATGAGGGTATTGCTTTTATTCGTGGCTTTTTGGGTGATATTTTGTAAGGTAGGGTGGGAAGAATTGAAAAGGACGAGTTTGTTGATTAGACATGTAGAAAAACGGAGATTGCAATGACGGGTAGAAGAAAGGATAAAAGTCAATGAAGGTTTTGATTACAGGCGGGGCGGGGTTTATTGGGTCGCATTTGGCGGAAGAGTTGTTAAAGAAGAAATATCAGGTGATTGCTTTAGATGATCTTTCTACGGGGAGGATGGAGAATGTCGCGCATTTAAAAGTTAATCCTGATTTTGAGTTGGTGGTGGGGACGGTTTTGAATGAGCATTTGGTGGATAAGTTAGTAGAGAGAGTTGATGTGATTTTTCACCTGGCGGCGGCAGTGGGGGTGGAGTTGATAGTGAAGAGGCCGCTTGAGTCGTTGACTACTAATATAAAAGGGAGTGAAATGGTTTTGGAGATGGCCTATCGTTATAATAAGAAAATACTGATAACCTCCACTTCTGAAATCTATGGCAAGAATGTTAACGGGCCGCTTAAGGAAAACGATGATAGGATATTAGGCTCCCCGTTAAAGGTGAGGTGGAGTTACTCCACGGCTAAGGCTGTGGATGAGATGCTTGCCTATGTGTACTGGAAGGAAAAGGGTGTGCCGTCAGTAATTGTGCGTTTGTTTAATACGGTGGGCCCCAGGCAAACAGGGTATTACGGAATGGTGGTGCCGCGGTTTATTGAGCAGGCCTTAAAGAATAAGCCGATTACGGTTTTTGGAACAGGAAAGCAGACGCGCTGTTTCATTCACGTTAAGGATGTGGTTAAGGCCTTGATTAAGTTGGTGGAAGAGTCGAAGGCTGTGGGGGAGGTATTTAATATCGGTAGTCAGGAAGAGGTGAGTATTGAGCAGTTGGCAAAAGAGATTATCAAGATAACTAAAAGCAAGTCGAAAATAGAGTATATCCCTTATGAAAAGGCCTATGAAGAGGGGTTTGAGGATATGCAGCGCAGGGTGCCGGATACTGGTAAGATTAATAGGCTTATCGGGTTTAAACCGTCTTATACGCTGAAACAGATTATTGAAGATATAGTAAAATATCAAAATTGGTAAGTTATCACCCCCACCTAACCTCCCCCATCAAGGGGGAGGGACTTGCACATATGTATGGAAGATTGTGTTTGATGTCAGGGGGATTTGGTAGTATAATCTCTTTGTGCAGTATATAGTTTATTTTATAATACCGTTTGGGATAAGTTTGGTTTTGACGCCTTTGGTCAGGGCTTTGGCGCTTAGGAAGGGGTTTGTGGCTTATCCCCGGGCGGACCGCTGGCATAAGCACCCTACGGCTTTACTTGGCGGTGTTGGGATATATTTGGCTGCGGTAATTCCTGCGTTGTTCACTCTAAAATATTATTCTTCACCCCCACCTGGCCTCCCCCATCAAGGGGGAGGAACTATTCAAAATATTCTTGGTTTATTGATTGGGGGAAGTTTTTTGTTTGTTGTTGGGCTGGCGGATGATAAGTTTCACCTTAAGCCCTACACCAAATTGTTCTGCCAGATAATTGCCGGATGTATTGCGGTAACTTCGGGAACTATATTGGCTTTGCCCAAAGAGCCTTTTATAGCCATACCCTTGACTTTGTTATGGATAGTTCTGGTAACTAATGCCTTTAACCTTCTGGATAATATTGATGGACTGGCTGGGGGGATAGCGGGGATATCGGCTTTTATGTTGTTTATTTCTTCTTTGGGTGCGATAAATCCCACCGATACGGGGGTGTATGGATTGATTTTGGCGGGGGCGGCTTTTGGGTTTCTGCCGTATAATTTTAATCCGGCTAAAATCTTTATGGGGGATTCCGGGAGTATGTTTCTGGGGTTTTCCTTGGCCGTAATTTCTATCCTGGAAACGCATCGGCATATCTCTGGTTTGTTTACTGCTTTGTTTATTCCGGTGCTTATTTTATCCGTTCCTATTTTTGATACCTTATTTGTGAGTATACTAAGAAAATTGCAGGGCAGAAGCGTATTTGAGGGGGGTAAAGACCATACCTCTCACCATCTGGTTGCTATTGGCCTGTCCCAGAGAAAAACGGTTATCTTGCTCTATGCGATAAGCATTATCTTTGGTTTAATTGCCATACTTTATTCTCAATTGAGTATTTTCGCGGTTTCTATAGCTGCTTTCCTGGGAGTTGCGCTGTTATTCTATTTTGGGGTATTTTTGTCTGATTCCATGGCTTTATTAAAGAAAAATACTAAAGAGCAGTATAAACCCGCGGAAGAGGTAACCGTATTAGCCGGGGTTTTATTGCATAAACGCCGGGCAGTAGAACTGCTTATGGATATGGGGTTTATCTGTATTGCCTATACTGCCAGCTATTATCTGCGTTTTGAAAAAGGTATGCTTCCGGCTAACCTGCAGTTAATGAAAGAATCCCTTCCCTGGATTGTCTTGATTAAGATGTCTATATTTTTTATTTTTGGATTGTATAGAGGAGCCTGGAGATATATAAGCGTCTCGGATCTGGTTTCCATATTTAGGGCCGTAACCCTGGCTTCTATAGGCAGTATCTTGTTTTTGACCTTTTGGTTTCGTTTCCAGGAGTATTCCCGGGCAATCTTTATTATAGATTGGTTTATCCTTTTGTTTTTGACTTCAGCCAGCCGGATTTCTTTCCGGGTGTTGGGGGAGTTCCTGGGCAGGATGGGCGAAAAGGGAAAGAATGTCCTGATCTTTGGCGCCGGGGATGTGGGGGAGATGGTGGTGCGGGAGATTAAGCGGAATAAGGCCTTGAATTATAATCCGGTGGGGTTTATTGATGATGATCCTAAGAAAAAGGGTGTCCGGATACAGGGGGTAAGTGTGCTGGGGACGCGGGGAAAAATCAGGAATTTAATCCAGGAAAACGATGTTAAGGAAATAATAGTGGCTATACCGGCAATAGATGTTGCAGATTTATCGGAGATAGCTAAGGTCTGTAGTGAATACGGGATTTCCTATAGAAAGGTAAAAGGCATTTTAGATGAAGACAGCCAAAGTCTGTGATAATATTATCTTGTTTTCCCTGTATGTAATTGCCTTTTTTCTGCCCGTATCTAAAGGTGCAATTGAATCTTTTAGTATATTGGCTATTGTTGCTTATTTGGTAAAGAAGTTTTCTGCTTTAGAGGATTTGCCTAAAAGCCCGCTTAATTTAGGGATTTTTGCCTATTTGAGCGTATGCGTCTTTTCAATATTCTTTAGCGCTAATATAGGAATCAGCTCCCGCACCTTTTTTTTCAAGACCCTGCAGAATGCGGCTTTTTTCTTCGCTGTGTTTGAGACCTTGAATGAGAAGAAAAGGATAAGGAATGTGTTGAATGTCTTGTTTTTATCTTCGCTGGTCCTGGGAATAGACGGGATATATCAGCATTTTACCCGGCAGGATTTTCTGCGCCATCGTCCGGTTATTTTTATCGTTAGAATATATGCCTCTTTTGCCACCCCTAATGCCTTTGGCTGTTATTTAGCAATGGTTATTCCATTCTTAATTTCTAGATTTTTTTCTAAGTTTAAACTTAAGACCTCTCGGTTTATTTATTTCGCTTTATTCGTCCTGCTTTTTACTTGTCTCTTGTTGACTGTATCCCGCGGGGCCTGGTTGGCATATCTAACCTCGGTTTTGTTTATGAGTATCTGGGTGCGGGCGCTGGCAGTCTTTTTATTGGTCCTGGGTATCTTTATCTTGGCTACCTATGTATTCTATCCGCCTTATTTGAAAGAAAGGCTGGCTAAATTTTTCTTTTTCTCGGATACCATCGACATTGACCGTAAGTTTATCTGGCAGGCCGGGTGGAAGATGTTTGTTGCCCGGCCTTGGATTGGCTTGGGCCTTGGGACTTTTATGTTTAATTTTAAGAAGTTTATCGCTGAAGATTATAAATATACCGCTTCCTACGCCCATAACTGTTATCTTCAGATGGCCTCGGAACTAGGGGTGATAGGGCTTTTGGCGTTTTTGTCTATATTAGGCTTATTCTTTTATCATGGGATTAAAGCCTTGAATAAGGGAGAAAGGAATTTTTATTGGTATATCCTGCTTGCCTCCCAGGCGGCAATCTTTGGCTACTGCGTGCAGATGGGTGTGGATACCACCCTCTATACCTTGGATTTGGGTATGCTTTTCTGGCTGGTATTGGGAATGGGGACAGCGGCAATGAGAAATATGGAGAAGGCTGCAATTAGATAAGTGTGATTTGTATCACATAAACGCAATCAAAAGGTGTCTATGAAACAAACAGTAACTAGGCAATTAACTTTCGCGGGGATAACAACTCGCGGGTTGTTATCTATTGACTTTGCTCAAGATCTAGTGTACAATTACTCAGAATATTGAGATAATTGGAGAAATGTATGCAACTGCCTGAATTTAAGAGAGATATAGTTAGTATTATTGCTAATAGACTGCAGGAAAAAAGGAATTTTATGCAGGTTATTATTGGTCCAAGACAGGTTGGTAAAACTACAGCTATTAATCAAGCTTTAGAAGTATTAGGTATTTCATGTCATTATGCCGCGGCTGATTTGATTGGTCCGCCTCAGCCTGAATGGATTTTACAGCAATGGGATCTATGCCGGAGAAAAGCTCAGAACGGTAAATCTGCTATTCTCATTTTAGATGAAGTCCAGAAGATTTCGAGGTGGTCTGAGGAAGTAAAGCGGTTATGGGACGAGGATACCAGGTTCGGCAATAATATCAAGGTGGTTCTTTTGGGTTCGTCAGCATTATTGGTTCAAAAGGGGCTGGGCGAAAGTCTTGCCGGAAGGTTTGAGATTATAAGAGCCGGCCATTGGTCGTGGAAGGAGTGCCGGGATTGCTTTAAATGGGGGGTGGATGAATATTTGTATTTTGGAGGGTATCCCGGCGCGGCAGTTTTAGTAAATAATGAAGAGCGGTGGTCTCAATACATAAAAGACTCTTTGATTGAAACTGCCCTTTCAAAAGACGTTTTGCTTTTAAACCGGGTGGAAAAACCCGCGCTTTTAAGGCAGCTTTTTGTATTAGCGTGTGAATATTCCGGCCAGATACTTTCGTATCAGAAATTGCTCGGTCAGCTATCTGACGCCGGGAATACTGTAACATTAGCGCATTATCAGAAATTGCTGGAATCAGCTTTTTTAATCCGCGGCCTGTCGAAGTGGTCAGGAGGAGCGTTGCGCAGAAGAAGTTCAAGCCCTAAGTGGATCCCCTTAAATACAGCTCTTATAACAGCTTTATCCAATAAGGGGTTTGAGGAGTGGCGGAATGCTCCTGATATGTGGGGCAGACTTGTTGAAGCGGCGATAGGGGCATATCTTATTAACGAAGGCGGTATTCATAATATTGAAGTTTATTACTGGAGAAAGGCGCAATACGAAATAGATTATGTTTTACGCAAAGCTGATAAATTGATTGGGATTGAAGTAAAGAGTGGCAAAAGGCGTATTTATTCTCCCGGCCTAGAGGTATTTTCAAAGAATTGTAAGCCCATAAGGAACCTTATAGTAGGCGCGGGAGGAATAGAGATCAAGGAATTTTTTGAGACTCCTATCGCGGAGTGGTTTTAATGGGTCAGCCCCCCAACCGCGTAGGCCCCCATACCACAAGGGCATGAGGCCGGATGTTGTTCTGGCTGGTGCTGGGGATGGGGGTAGCGGCGATGAGGAGCTTGAAGCGAGAAGAATAATCCAGAGGGCTTGACAAGTATCATTATATATAGTATATTTATATCAGGAGGTGATATATAATGAAGACATTGGTAGATATAGATGAAAAACTGCTCAACGAAGCGCTAAAGATTACATCCGCGCATACTAAAAAAGAAGTAGTAAATTTATCATTAAAAGAACTTATCCGTCACGCGCGTATTGAGAGGCTTAAATCTAAAATAGGAGCCGGACGGCTTACTTTAACTTTAAAAGAATTGGAAAAGTTAAGAAATGCCGGGTAAAGAGCTGGTTTTAATTGACACTTCTGTCTGGATACAAGCAGATTCGTTAAAGGCAAATAGTGAAGTAAAATCCAAGGTACTTTTACTGCTGGATGAAGACAGAGCGGCTGCCTGCGGAATTATTACAGCCGAATTATTATGTGGGGCTAAAACTCCCACGGATTACGAAGAATTAAAAATAGACATCGGAGGCATTCATTACCTGAATACACCTGAAGATATCTGGCTAAAAGCGGCTCAGATAAGCTTTGATTCGCGTAAAAAAGGCCTATCCATTCCTTTGACTGATATTCTTATCGCCTGCATCGCGATAGATAACAATTGTTCCCTGCTGCATTTAGATAAACATTTTACCCGCCTTGCCTCTAAAACAGATTTAAAAATAGAATTATTTAAATAGGCTCTTCTATGAAATCTGTGGGTAGAAAATCCCCCCCTGTCCCCCTTTGCGAAAGGGGGAATCCACAAAAAGCCAAGGGATGTTGTTTTGGCTGCTGCTGGAGATGGGGGTGGCGGTGATGAGTAATTTGAAAATATCGAAAGTGTATGCGTAACCTTGGTGATGCTCTCTTCAATTAAACTTAATCTAAAAAACCTTTGACAGTATACGTAATAAATGATATACTTTATACGTAAGGAGGAAGCGAATAATGCAAGCTACATTATCTAAAACTAAATTAACCTTGTGGGTAAGAAACGATGCCAAAAACTTTGGCAGGCAATGGGCCAAAAAACACAATGAATCCATGTCCCAATTATTCTCGGATTATCTGCTTCGTCTAAGAAAAATAGAAGAATCCTCTTTTGACGCCACTCCTATTGTGAGCCGGCTGAGCGGAGTTATTAAAGGCAAGAAAGCATCCCGGGAAGATTATAGAAAACATCTGGAACAAAAATATCTGAATGCATAGATTATTTATTGATATTAATGTGATTTTAGATGTAGCCTTGGCCAGGGAATCTCACCTGAAATCCTCGCAGAAAATACTAAGTCACATAGAAACAAAAAAAACTATTGGATATATTAGCGCTATCTCTTGTGCTACAATTTACTACCTTGTCCAAAAAGAAAGCAATCATAGGAAAGCTCTTAGTTATATCCGGGATTTATTAGAATTATTGTCCGTTGTTGAAGTTAATAAAAAGACCTTTGAGAGAGCCTTTGAGTTAGAAGCAAAAGATTTTGAAGATAGCGTACAAATGGCTTGCGCGGCAAGCTGTCAAGCCAATTATATAATTACCAGAGATCCCACGGATTACAAAAATTCTCCTGTTCCTGCCATGTCTCCCGCGGAATATTTAACAACCTTTATATGATTTACCGCGAAATCCCACGTTTGTCATTGCCCGGCTTGACCAGGCAAGCAGACTGTGTCATAATGTCATCCCTTCACTTTGTTCAGGGCAGGCTCTGAGCGTTAGCGAAGAATCTCGTCTTTTAAATTACCGACGAGATTCTTCGGTCGCTCTGCTCCCTCAGAATGGCAAAATAGCCATTTTAAGAGATTGCGACACAGTCTGAATGACACCGACGCGCGCTTCCAGAAGCTGAACTGTTACCATTTTTAGGCCTTTTACAACAGTTCCACAATAGAAATGAAATACGCAAAGGTAGTCTTGGGGTTGCCGGTGGATGAATTATTTGACTATTCCATACCGGAAAATTTAAGCGGCGGCTGTTCTGTGGGCTGCCGGGTGGGGGTGTCTTTTGGGAGGAGGAATTTAATCGGGTATGTGGTGGGGGTGAGCTTAAAAACAAAAATAAAGAAAATTAAGCCTATAAGCAGATTAATTGATGTTAATCCGATATTGGATAGCAATTTTCTTCAGCTGACCAAAGCGGTATCGGATTACTACTGTAGTTCCTGGGGGCAGGCGATAGAGGCGGCGCTGCCGGTTGGGGTTAGGAAGGGTTTGGCTGTGGGTGGCGTAGTGGGTGGAGGAGCAGTAAAAACTGTACCTCGGGTAATCGGTCAGTTATCGGGGGAAACTCGCGATTCTTCCCCTGATCCAACCCCTCCCCGCCTCCCCTTGGTAAGGGGAGGATTTCTTACCTCTCCCGCAAGGGGAGAGGGAATAGTAGGTGAAGCTTACTCTGAGCGGATTGATGTTGTCCTGGCCCAAAATAAGTCAGTATTGATATTAGCTCCGGAAATAAGGCAATGCGTGGAGTTATTTAATTTAATCAAGGCTAAATATCCGGATAAGATAATTGAACTTACCTATCGTAAGCTCAAGGTAAAAGAAGAGCTTGCGGTCTGGGAGAAGGCTGTGAATGGCTGTATTGATATACTGATCGGCACCCGCGCGGCGGTGTTCTCTCCTTTGCCGAATTTAGGATTAATTATCATTGATCGGGAAGATTCCTATGGATATAAGGAAGAGCAGGCGCCGTATTATCAGGCTCCGGAGGTAGGGCGGATGCGCGCGCGATTAGAAGGCATACCGCTGATTTTGTCTTCGCGGGTGCCTTCATTGGACATGTATTACGGCTTGAGAGAGAAAAAATATTCATCTATCATGATCGGTCAGTTATCAGGGAAAACTCGCGATTTTTCCCCTCACCTAACCCCTCCCCACCTCCCCTTGGTAAGGGGAGGATTTCTTGCCTCTCCCACAAGGGGAGAGGAAATAGCGGAAAAATATTCACCTATTGGCCCTACTCGTGAAGATTTGAGCCGGGCGAGAATTACTCTTGTTGACCTGAAGCAGTACGGGAAGAAAAAATCCGGCATGCTCTTTTCTCCGGTCCTGGAAGATAAGTTAAATAAGGCGATATCCGCCGGTAAGAAGGCGTTAATCTTTATTAACCGTAAAGGTTATGCCCGCTTTGCCCATTGTCAGAAGTGTGGGTTTGCTTTGTCTTGTGATAAGTGCAGTTCCAGGCTTGTTTTTCACTTTGAAGAGAAGAAATTGGTCTGCAGTTCTTGCGGATTTAAGAAGGATTTACTTAAAATCTGTCCCAGCTGTAATGCCCAGTATATAAAATATTCCGGCTTCGGGATAGAGAAAGCAGTGAGCCAGCTTAATTTATATTTCCCTCAGGCAAAAATAGTCCGCCTGGATAAAGAACATCAGGATATCCCGCCGGACTTCCAGATAATAGTGGCTACTGAGAAAATATTCCATTCCGTTGTCCAGCCGCGCTTTGATCTCAGCGCGGTTATTGATTTAGATAGTGTATTAAATATGGTTGATTTTCGAAATAATGAAAAGCTTTACCGTCTGCTTGATGAGCTAAGGAGCTTGACTAAGGAAGAATTAATAATCCAGACCAGGATTCCGGAACAGTATCAAAATAAGGAATTTCTCAATTTAGAGTTGAATAAGCTTTTTGATCGGGAGCTTAAGGAAAGAAAAGAGCTCGAGCTTCCTCCGTATACGCATTTAACCCATATCAACCTGCGGGGAAAAAATTTAGAGCGCACTAAGAGCGCGGCTTTGGGGCTTTATGAGAAATTGAAAGGCCTAAGTGAAGAATTTGAGATTTTTGAGCCGGTGGAATCAATTCCCTCTAAATTGCGGGGGAATTTTCGCTTTCATATACTACTCAAGGCAAAGAATCAGCTGAAATTAAGCAAATTCTTAAAAAAACAGCTTAAGAAAACAAGATACTCCGGGGTAATCTTAACAGTGGAGGTAGACCCGGAGTAAAAAAAAGAGGTTCTTTGGAATTTCAATACAATTACCTCCCCTGCCCCTCCTTGTAAAGGAGGGGATTTATGTAAACGATGTTTCAGTTGCACAGCACACAGCTCTCGTAATTATTATAATAATATGGATATAGTGTTTTTTGGTAGTGGGAAGTTCGCGGTAAAAAGTTTAGAGGCGCTGGTGGCGGCTGGGCATAAGGTTAATCTGGTGGTTACCCAGCCGGACAGGCCCAAGGGAAGGCATTTGAATCTTCTGCCTACCGAGGTTAAGGTTAAGGCTCAGGAGTTAAAACTTACTATTTATCAGCCGCAAAATACTAACAGCGAAGAAGCGCTTAGTTATCTTCAGCAGTTTTGCGCGGATTTATTTATTGTCATTGCCTATGGGCATATCCTCAAAAAATCAGTGTTGAGCCTGCCTAAGCTCTATCCTTTGAATGTTCATGCCTCGGTACTTCCTAAATATAGAGGGGCGGCTCCCATAAATTGGGCCATCATTAACGGTGAAAAGGAAAGCGGTGTTAGCATTATTAAAATGAACGAGACAGTGGATGCCGGAGACCTGTTTTTGCAAAAGAAGCTGGCCATAGAGCAAAGTGATAATGCCGAGATTATTGAGGCAAAGCTTGAAGAGTTATCTGCTCTGTCTTTAATTGAGGCCTTGGATTTAATAGTCAAAGGCCAGGCGAAATTCACTAAGCAAGATGACACGGGCGCGTCTTTTGCTCCTAAGTTAGAAAAACATCACGGTTTAATTGAGTGGAATAGGGATGCCTTAGATATTGTTAATCAAATCCGAGGTCTCATTCCCTGGCCCGGGGCATGGACCTATTATCAAGGGAAAATCCTTAAGATCTACAAGGCCGAGGTTGTTGATGGCGGGCCGCAGAACAAGCCGGGTGAAGTTTTAGAGGCTGGTAAGCGCGGGATTAGGCTGGCTGCCGGCCGCGGCGCGCTTAAGATAACCGAGCTTCAAATAGAAGGGGGCAAGCGCCTTGACCCGGAGGCCTTTCTTTGCGGACATAAGCTGGCGGTTGGCGACAGATTAGGATGAAAATGCTTGCGGAAATGTTTCCTTATGCTATAATTAAATTTCTATGCCTCAATTAAGAAAAGATCCGATTATCGGCCGATGGGTTATTGTCTCAACCGAGCGCTCCAAGAAGCCTGACCAGTTTGACGGCTCTTCCGGCGGGCCGGCGGAAGGGGAATGCCCTTTTTGTGAAGGCAGGGAAACACATACCCCATCGGAAATATCCGCTATTCGCCCGCGGGGTGAAAAAAACAAATCCGGCTGGAATGTCCGGGTTCTGCCCAGCGTTGCTCCTTTCTTGAGAATAGAAGGAGAACTGGACCGCCGCGGGCACGGCCTCTATGATGTAATGAACGGCATCGGGGCCCATGAGATTGTGGTGGAAACCCCTCAACATATTGATAATATCGCTGATTTACCCGTAGAGCAGATTTCCGATGTGTTCGCGGTCTACCAGGAGAGGCTCGCGGATTTAGAAAAAGACCAAAGATTTAAATATGTCCTGGCTTTTAAGAATTACGGCTGGTCTGCCGGAGGAGGCAGGACCAAACATTCCCGCTCGCAGTTGATTGCCACCCCCACTACCCCTAAGCGGGTAAAGGAAGAATTAACCGGCTCCAGACAGTATTATGAATATCACGAACGTTGTATTTTCTGCGATATAATCAAACAGGAGTTAGAGCAAAAAGACCGGGTGGTTTTGGATTTAGACGGTTTCCTGGCAGTGGTTCCTTTCGCGGCCAGGTTTCCTTTTGAGGTCTGGATAATGCCCAAAAAGCACGACTGCGACTTTATAAGCTGCGACCAGAGCCACCGGGTATATCTGGCCAAGATTTTAAAGTCCGTGCTTTTAAAGCTGAAAATAGGCCTGAATAATCCGGCTTATAATTATATAATTCATACCGCTCCTTTCAGGCGGGAAAAACACGGTTACTGGAAAACCATAAATCAGGATTATCATTGGCATATTGAGATTATGCCCCGGATAACCCGGGTCGCCGGTTTTGAGTGGGGAAGCGGGTTTTATATCTGCCCGGTTCCTCCGGAGGACGCGGCGAAATTCCTGAGGGAGATTGAGGTTTAATGGCTGAATTAAGGCGCGACCCCATCGTGGGAAGATGGGTAATAGTAGACACTGATCATCCTACTAAGCCGGAGGATTTTGAGCGGGAAGAGCATAGCTATAGGGCCGGAGACTGCCCATTTTGCTATGGCAACGAGGGCCTTACCCCTCCGGAAATAGAGGCCATCCGTGACCCCAGCACCCATCCAAACACCCCGGGTTGGCAGGTGCGCACTATCGCCAATAAGTTTCCCGCCCTGCAGATCGAAGGCGAAATCGAAAGGCACGGCCTCGGGCTGTATGATATGTCTAACGGCATCGGGGCCCATGAGATAATTATTCAGACCCCCTATCACCATAAAGAACTGGCGGACCTGGAAGACTACGAAGTGGAAAACACTATCAAGATGTATTGCCGCCGGATGACCGATTTAAGCCGAGACAGCCGTTTTAAATATATTATGCTTTTTAAGAACCATGGCCCCTCGGCCGGGGCGTCTTTAGAGCATCCCCATACCCAGTTGATTGCCCTACCGATGATTCCTAAAAATGTGCAGGAAGAGCTGGAGGGGGCATTTGAATATTTTGAATACCGGGAGCGCTGTGTTTTTTGCGATATGCTGCGTCAGGAACTACAGGAAAAGGAAAGGGTTATCTTTGAGAACAAATATTTTCTGGCCTTTTGTCCTTATGTTTCCAGGTTCGCCTTTGAGGTTTGGATAACCCCCAAGAAGCATCAGGATGCCTTTTGCCAGATGAATCAGGAACAGATTCAGGAATTAGCCAAGATATTGAAAGCAGTGCTGGCGCGCGTCAATGAGGTTTTGTTTCGCCCGGCGTATAATTTTATCATCTATACTTCACCCTTAAATGTGGAACACAAAGAAGGATATCATTGGCATATTGAAATAATGCCTAAGTTAACCCGGGTCGCCGGCTTTGAGTGGGGCACGGGATTTTATATCGTGCCCACCCCCCCGGAGTTAGCGGCAAAATATTTAAAAGGATAACCAAAAAATTAACAGGAGGTAATAAAATGGTGGTAGCCACTGAGCATCCTTATGTTATAAAAAATAAGAAAATAATTGGAGGAGAACCCGTAATTAAAGGAACAAGAACCCCGATTAGGGCGATAGCAGAGTGGTGGAAATTCGGCGTCGCGCCGGAAGAAATTAAAGAAAATCTTCCGCATTTAACTCTAGCTCAAATATTTGATGCTTTAAGTTACTATAATGATCATCGTAAAGAGATAGAAACCTATATTACCCAGAATAATAATCTTCTGGTTAATGGATAAATGATTAGAAATAGAAGACTCTTTGTTTCTTTTTATTTTGATGAAGATATATCTGTTGTTGTGGCTAAGATTATCCGTGCTCATGGTTTTAAAGTGATCTGCGCGAGCGAAGTTAAAGAATGCGGCATAACTGACGAAGAACAGCTTAAATATACCGCTAAGAATAATTATATCCTGGTTACCCATAATATTCGTGATTTTATAAAGCTGCATAAAGACAGTGCGGAGAAAGAATTTAATCATAGCGGGATAATTTTGGCTAGACGCAGAAGAGATAACTATGAATTTGCCAGACGCCTATTAGAATTTCTAAAAGAAATCGAAACGGATGACTTAAGTAATCAAGTAAGATATGTTTAATGAAAACATAAAATATTAATCGTGGTTAGCGAATAGGAGGTAATAAAATGGCGGTAAAAGTTGGAATTAACGGTTTTGGCAGGATTGGAAGATTGGTGTATCGGGCTGGGCTTAATAATAAGAATATTGAGTTTGTGGCGGTAAATGACCTGCCGGTGGGCACAAAGACTCTGGCCCATCTCTTAAAATACGATTCTACCTTTGGGACTTTAAAGGACGAAGTAAAAACCACCGATACCTCTTTGATTGTCAACGGCAAAGAGCTCAAAATTATAAGCTATAAATCGCCCAGCGAGATTCCCTGGAAGGCTTTAGGAGTCGAGATAGTGGTTGAATCTACCGGACTTTTTACTGAAAAAGAGAAGGCCCAGGGGCATCTGGCGGGCGGGGCCAAGAAGGTTATTATATCCGCTCCGGCCAAGGATGAGGATGTAACTATTGTTATGGGGGTGAATGAGAATATGTATGACCCTAAGAAGCATACTATTATCTCTAATGCCTCCTGCACCACCAATTGCCTGGCCCCGCTGGCTAAGGTTTTGTGGGATAATTTTGGCATTAAGCACGGCCTGATGACTACAATACATTCCTATACTAACGACCAGAAGATTTTGGATCTGCCGCATAAGGATTTAAGAAGGGCGCGAGCCGCGGCAGTCTCCATGATTCCTACTTCAACCGGTGCCGCCAAGGCTATTGGCGCGGTATTGCCCCAGCTTAAAGGCAAGATGGATGGTTACGCCATGCGGGTTCCCACTCCGGATGTTTCCATCGTTGATTTGACCTGCGAATTGGAAAAAGCCACTACCGTAGCTGAGCTTAACGCCGCCTTCAAAAAGGCCGCCGACGGCGCGATGAGCCATATCCTGGAATATTCTGAGGCGCCTTTGGTTTCCTGTGACTTCATCGGTAATCCCAAGTCCTGCATCTTTGACCCGGAGCTGACCAAGGTTATTGACGGAAATTTTGTCAAGGTCTTAGGCTGGTATGATAACGAATGGGGCTACAGCAACCGGGTTGTAGACCTGATTGAATTTATTGCCCAAAAAGGCCTTTAATTAATGGCAAAGTTAACCGTTAAAGACTTGGAGCTTAAAGATAAAAAAGTTTTACTCCGGTGCGATTTTAACGTGCCTCAGGATGAAAACTTGAATATTACCGATGATACCCGCATCCGGGCTTCTTTAGCCACCATAAAGTATATCTTAAACCAAAGCCCTAAAAAGCTTATTTTGATCAGCCATTTAGGCCGGCCGGACGGTAAAGCGACGGCCAAATACAGCCTTAAGCCGGTGGCCCAGAGATTAAAAGAGCTTCTGGGGCAAGAGGTGATAATGCTTACTGACTGCGTGGGTGAAACAGTCAAAAAGGATATTGAGAGCGCCAAAGAAACCCTGATTTTGTTGGAGAATTTGCGCTTTCATCCGGAAGAAGAAAAAAATGATCCCGTATTCTCCCAATCATTGGCCAGCCTGGCTGAGGTCTTTGTGAATGATGCCTTTGGCACTGCCCATCGGGCCCACGGCTCAACTGAAGGAGTAACTCATTACCTTAAATCAGCTTCCGGGTTACTCTTGGAAAAAGAAATCAACTACTTAGGCGGCGCCTTAGAAAAACCTAAGAAGCCTTTTATAGTAATATTAGGCGGCGCCAAGGTTTCGGATAAGATTACGGTGATTGAAAATCTCCTGCCCAAGGCCGATGAGATTATTATCGGCGGGGGTATGTGTTATACCTTTCTCAAGGCCCAAGGCCAAAAAATAGGAAATTCAAAGTTAGAAAAAGATAAAATTGATCTGGCCCGGGATATTTTAGCCCAGGCTAAGAAACAAAAGGTAAAGATTTCCCTGCCGATTGATAACCTAGTTACGGATAAGATAGGCGAAGGTTCTAAGGTAGAAATCGCGGGCGAGGATATTCCGGAAGGCTTAATTGGCGTAGACATCGGTCCAAAGACAATAGATAATTTCTGTGCCGATCTGAAAGGAGCCCAGACTATTCTTTGGAACGGGCCCCTGGGGATATTTGAAATTGACGCCTTTGCCAACGGTACCAAGAAGGTAGCGGAATGTATCTCTAAGTTAAAAGCAATTACCATTATTGGCGGCGGAGATACCGCCGCGGCCATCAGCAAATTCGGCTTAGAAGACAAAATGACCCACGTCTCCACCGGCGGCGGAGCCTCTTTGGAATTTCTGGAGGGCAAAACACTCCCCGGGATCGCGGCTCTTACGGAGAGATAATCTGTTGATATTAGCGTCATAAATGACGCCGCTACGAAATGTATTTATGTAATCTCCAGCAGTAGCGGCGCGATTTATCGCGCGAAGTGAGATGCGATTTATCACACATGCGTAAACCCATAATTGCCGGAAATTGGAAGATGTATAAAACCCTGAAAGAGGCCGAAGAATTAGTCAGCTCTTTAAAAAGGCAGGTATATGATGTCACTGATGTGGATATTGTAGTCTGTCCGCCTTATACCGCGCTAAGCTATGTGGCGGATATGCTTGAGGATGGCAATATTGCTTTAGGCGCCCAGGATACGCACTGGGAAGAAGAGGGAGCCTGGACAGGCGAAGTTTCAGCCGGGATGCTTAAAGACGCCGGTTGTCTTTATGTGATTATCGGCCATTCCGAGCGCCGGCAGTTTTTTAGCGAAACTGATGAGGGAGTAAATAAAAAAATTAAGGCGGCTTTAAAAAACAGCCTTATCCCTATTGTCTGTGTGGGTGAAAACCTGAACCAAAGGGAAAAGAGCCTGACCTTTGATATCATTAAAGAACAATTGACCGGGGCCTTCAAGAATATAAATTCCGAAGAGATAGAGAAGATAATCCTGGCCTATGAGCCGGTTTGGGCTATTGGCACCGGCAAGGTGGCCACGCCTCAGCAGGCCCAAGAGGTACATAAATATATCCGGGATTGGTTAGCTAAAAATTATGGAGAGCAGGCCTCGCGGCAAATCCGTATTCAATACGGGGGTTCGGTCAAACCGGACAATATCGCCGGGCTGATGCTGGAAGAAGATATTGATGGGGCCTTGGTGGGCGGAGCCAGCCTTAAGGCCGATAGTTTTGGGGCAATTGTCATTAACTCCAGAAAGAAAGGTTAAAATATGTTTTACGGGTTCTTTATATTTATTCATATTATCGTATGCGTGTTTTTAATTATAATTGTGCTTATCCAGGCCGGACGCGGCGGCGGCCTTTCCGAAAGTTTCTCTAATGCCGAGAGCGTATTCGGCACTAAAACCAACGCCTTCCTGGTGCGGGCTACCACGGTCCTGGCAATAAGTTTTTTTATCAGTTGTCTGTCGCTGGCCTTTTTATCTAAACAAAAGACCAAATCTATTCTCAAGGACACTAAAGCCATCAAAACCAAAATCACTAATACTACCGTTGAAACCAAGGCTGGGCCGGAAACCGCGAAGACTGAAAATCCCGCCGTAAGCAAAAAAGAATCTCCCACGGCCATTCCAGCGGAAAATGCCCCGGCCAGCGAAACGAAAAAAGAAAGCCCTGAACAACCTCAAGCTCCGGTTCAAGAGAATCAAAAATAAAAAGAACGGACTGTCGCAAAATGTCTAAAAAGGTCATTCCCGCGAAAGCGGGAATCCATAAACCTGATAAAATCAATATGTCTGGATTGCGTCCTCCGGCTTGACCGTGGGATCAAGCCGGGCAATGACAAAAACGGAGTTTCGCGACAGTCTTATTATGCCTAATAAACTCCAGCTGTTAATAGGAATATTAACGGCCTTTTTTATTCTTAGAGGAATTTCTTTAGCTCAAGATTACGGAGATGCCTTAGTCAGCGGCTCCATCGGCGATGCCCGTAATCTTATCCCGATCTTGGCCTCGGATTCCGCCTCGGCAGAGATTTGCGGAATGATTTTTAACGGCCTGGTGAAATATGATAAAGATATTAATCTTACCGGAGACCTGGCCGAATCCTGGGAGATTAAGGACGCCGGCCTGACCATCATCTTTCATCTGAGAAAAGGAATACGTTGGCAGGACGGAACTCCTTTTACCGCCCAGGATGTTAAATTTACCTATCAAAAGCTGATTGACCCCTTGGTGCGCACGCCTTACAGCGGAGACTTTAAGGAGGTGCGATCTTTAGAGGTCATTGACGAGGACACGGTAAAAGTTACCTATAAGGAGCCTTTTTCCCCCGGCTTAAGCAGTTGGGGTATGGGCATCCTGCCTAAACATCTCTTAGAAAAAGAAGATTTGCACAGCGCGAAATTTTCCCGCTCACCCGTAGGCACCGGGCCGTATAAATTTAAAACCTGGAGGTCTCAGGAAAAAATAGAATTAGTCAGCAATAAAGATTATTTTGAAAAAGCCCCCTATATCAGCCGCTATATTTATCGGATTATCCCGGATGAGTCAACCATATTCCTGGAGCTTCAGGCTCAAGGCCTGGATTCTAGCGGCTTAAGCCCTCTGCAATACCAGAGGCAAACCGACACCGCCTTCTTTAAGGAGAATTACCGTAAGTTCCGCCTGGAATCATTTGGTTACACCTATTTAGGCTATAACTTATCCCATCCTTTATTTCAAGACCTAAGAGTGCGCCAGGCCTTAAATTACGCGGTGGACAAAAATGAAATCATTAAAACCGTGCTTTTGGGTTTAGGTAAGGTCTGCACCGGGCCGTTTGTTCCGGAATCCTGGGCTTATAATAAGGAAGTGAAAGAATCCGAGTTTTCGCCTCTGAGGGCCAGAGAAATCCTCAGCCAACGCGGCTGGGCCGATCATAATAATGACGGGATATTGGATAAAGACGGCCGGCGTTTCGAGTTTACCATTTTGACTAATCAAGGAAACTTAGAAAGACAGCGCGCCGCCGAAATCATCCAGGCCAGGCTTAAAGATATCGGGATAAAGGTAAAGATAAAAGTAGTGGAATGGTCGGTATTTTTAACCGAATTTATAGATAAGCGCCGCTTTGAGGCCGTGCTCTTAGGCTGGTCACTGGGAAGGGAGCCGGACTGCTACGATATCTGGCATTCTTCCAAGACCAAAGAGGGGGAATTTAACTTTGCCGGATACGCCAATCCCGAAGTTGACCGCCTCTTGGAGGAGGCCAGAAAAACCTTTGACCAGGCGAAAAGAAAAGAGGCCTACGGTAAAATCCACCACCTGCTTTATGAGGAGCAACCCTATATGTTCCTTTATATCCCAGACTCCCTTACCGCGCTATCCAGCCGTTTTCAAGGGATAAAGCCTGAGCCAATCGGCATCGGCTACAATTTTATAGATTGGTGGGTCCCCAAGGCAAAGCAAAAGTATAAGGCCGTTTTTCAAGAATAAATAAAACCCTATTGACAAGCATGATAAAATGGGTGTATGATGAGAATCTATAAGATATTAAAAATAACCAAAAAACAGGAGCAAAATGGCTGAGTGGATAGGGATGGGAAGGCGCGCCAGGCGCTGTTATGGTTTTGATGAAATAGCTTTGGTTCCGGGAATGCAGACCGGTAACCCTAACGAGGTAGATATCACCTTTACTTTAGGTGATTTACAATTTAAGGTGCCGATAATAGCCGCGGCAATGGACGGGGTGGCTGATGTCCAATTCGCGGTTGAGATGAGCCGCCTGGGAGGGTTGGCGGTCTTAAATTTAGACGGCATTCAAACCAGATACGATAATCCCGAGGAAGTCTTAAAGAAAATTGCCAAGGCCGCGCCTCAAAAGGCAACTGAACTTGTCCAGACTATCTACACCAAGCCGATCAAGGAAAGCCTGATTACCAAGCGCATCCATGAAATCAAAAGCAAAAAGGCCACCACCTGTGTCAGTTGTATACCGGCAAACGCGGTGCGTTTTGGTAAAATCGCCCAGGATGCCGGCTGTGATATATTCGTAGTCCAATCCACGGTAACCACTACCCGGCATATTTCCAAAGAATATAAAGCCTTGGATTTGCATAAATTCTGTAAAAATATGAAAATACCGGTAGTTATCGGGAACTGCGTTACCTATGAGGTTACCTTAGAGCTTTTAGATACCGGAGCCAGCGGGCTCTTAATCGGGATTGGGCCGGGAGCCGCCTGCACCACCAGAGGAGTTTTAGGCATTGGCGTCCCGCAGGTAAGCGCGACTGTGGATGCCGCCGCCGCCAGAGACTACTATTATAAACGATACGGAAAATACATCCCGATTATCACCGACGGAGGAATGCGTATCGGCGGTGAAATTTGTAAGGCCTTTGCCTGCGGCGCGGACGCGGTTATGGTTGGTTCGGCTTTTGCCCGGGCAAAAGAAGCCCCGGGAAAAGGCTGTCATTGGGGCATGGCTACCTCTCACGTAAATTTACCTCGGGGAACCAGGGTCAGGGTGGGGGTAAGCGGAAGCCTTAAAGAAATACTCTTTGGCCCGGCTAAGACCGATGACGGCTCGCAGAATCTGATGGGCGCTTTAACTACCTGTATGGGCGCCTTAGGAGTCGCGGATATCCGGCAGATGCACGATGTGGAAATAATTATCGCCCCCAGCATCCAGACTGAAGGAAAAATCTTTCAGGTAGTGCAGGGAGTAGGGATGGGAAAATAGTCTACAGTCAATAGTCCGCGATTATAAATTCAATGGCAAAAATTAAATGAAAACCAATATTATGAATATGACCGGCAGAAGAAAGATCAGAAAAGCGCGGATGGTAAAACAAAATTCCATAAAACCCTCCGGTAAAAGGGAATTGGTTTTGATTTTTGACTTTGGCTCGCAGTATACCCAGCTGATTGCCCGCCGGGTGAGGGAAAATCATGTCTATAGCCAGATAGTGCCTTATACTATCAGCGCTAAGGAAATATCCGAAATTTCTCCTAAAGGAATAATCTTATCCGGAGGCCCGTCCTCGGTGTATCAGAGCAAGAGCCCCCTTCCCGATAAAGATATATTTAAATTAGGGATTCCGATTTTAGGAGTCTGCTACGGCCTTCAGGCGACTACCCATCTTTTAGGCGGAAAAGTCAAGTTCAGCCAGGAGCGCGAATACGGGAAGACCGAGTTATTTATTGATGACAACAGCACTCTCTTTAATCATTTGCCGGGAAACCTGACCTGCTGGATGAGCCATGGGGATTGCATAACCAAGCTTCCCCAGGGTTTTAAAACCATAGCCCATACCTTAAATACGCCCCACGCGGCAATCGCTGATAAAAAAAGAAAAATTTACGGAGTGCAGTTTCATCCCGAGGTGGCCCATACCTCTAAAGGAAATGAAATAGTGGCTAATTTTCTCTTTAGGATATGCGGCTGTTCCGGAAGATGGAATATCAAATCGTTTGTCAGGGAAGCGGTTGAGAATATAAAGAAGACGGTGGGAAAGAAACGGGTAGTCTGCGGATTGAGCGGCGGGGTGGATTCCGCGGTGGTCGCGATGCTTATCCATAAGGCAATAGGCAAAAATCTAAGATGTATTTTTATTGATAACGGCTTACTGCGCAAGGACGAAGGAGCCCAGGTAAAGAAGGTATTTAAAGACACAATGCGGCTTAATCTGGATTATGTGGAGGCGCAAGATAGGTTTTTAAAAAGCCTAAACGGTATTACCGACCCGGAAGAAAAGCGTAAGATTATCGGGAATGAATTTGTTAAAATCTTTGAAGAGAAATCGGCTAAATTTAAAGGGGTGGAGTTTTTGGCTCAAGGGACGCTGTATCCGGATGTGATAGAGTCGGTATCGGTTCTGGGAGGCCCGTCGGTAAAAATCAAAACCCACCATAATGTGGGAGGACTGCCGCTGAATATGAAGTTAAAGCTGATTGAACCCTTAAGAGAGCTTTTTAAGGATGAAGTCAGAAAAATAGGCCGAGAATTAATCCTGCCGGAGAATGTTATTTTTCGCCAGCCTTTTCCCGGACCGGGGCTGGCCATCAGGATAATCGGTGAGATAACTAAAGAAAGGCTGGATACTCTGCGGGAAGTGGACAGGAGGGTTGTGGAAGAGGTGAGAAAGGCCGGGCTGTATGAGCAAATCTGGCAGTCTTTTGCCGTCCTGCTTCCCATAAAAACCGTCGGGGTGATGGGAGACGCGCGCACCTATGAAAACGTAGTGGCAGTGCGCTGTGTCACCTCAATTGACGGGATGACTGCCGACTGGGCGAAACTGCCCAATGAGCTCCTGGAAGCCATCTCAAGCCGTATCATCAACGAAGTAAAAGGCGTAAACCGCGTAGTCTACGACATTTCATCCAAACCCCCGGCCACCATTGAGTGGGAATAATAATTTAGTTTATAGTTTATTGTTGATAGCTAAGGAGCCATAAGCCATAAACTATCAACTATAAACTGATTTTAAAATGCCGCACTCCGATTTTGTCCACCTGCATCTGCATACCCAATACAGCCTGCTTGACGGCGCCTGCCAGCTGAAGAAGCTTTTCAATTTAACCAATCAATATAAAATGCCGGCGGTGGCTATTACCGATCACGGGAATATGTTCGGGGCCATTGAATTTTATACTCAGGCCCAGGCCGCCGGAATCAAGCCGATTATTGGCTGTGAAGCTTACATCGCTCCCCAGAGCCGCTTGGATAAAACCTCCGGCAAAATCCAGGATACCTCTTATCATTTAATTCTTCTTTGTAAAGATGAAGAAGGTTACCACAACCTGATGCGCCTGGTATCTATCGGCTATATGGAGGGATTTTATTATAAGCCCCGAATAGATAAAGAAGTCTTAAGTAAATACTCTAAAGGATTAATCGGCCTGACTGCCTGCATAAAAGGAGAAATTCCCCGGCTTATCCAAAACAACCAATTTAATCAAGCCCTTAAATGCGCTGATGATTTCTCCCAGATTTTCGGAAAAGGCAATTTTTATTTAGAGCTTCAGGAAAACCGCCTCGTGGAGCAAACCACGGCTAATCAGGGGTTATTAAGGATTGCCAAAGAATTATCCCTGCCTATCGTAGCCACCAACGATGTGCATTACCTCAGCCGCCCGATGGCCGCCTCACATGAGGCCCTATTGTGCATTCAGACCCAGACCACTCTTTCCGACCCCCAGCACATGCGTTTTCAAACTGATGAATTTTATTTTAAGAGTGCTGAGGAGATGAAAGCGCTTTTTAAAGAATTGCCCGAGGCCATCACTAACACCATAGCTATAGCGCAAATGTGCAATCTGGAATTATCCTTCAACAAACTTCACTTGCCTAATTATCAGGTGCCCATAGGGCAGACTAAAGAAGAATTCCTGCGTAAACTCTGCGCTGAAGGCCTGAAGGTGAGATTTAAGGAAGGAATAGATTCCGAAATTCAAAAACGCCTGGAGCATGAGCTGGAAATAATCAAAAAAGTCGGCTTCACCAGTTATTTTCTGATTGTCTGGGATTTTATCCATTATGCCAAGACTAAAGGCATTCCGGTCGGGCCGGGAAGGGGTTCAGCCGCGGGAAGCCTGGTCAGCTATCTTTTAGGCATAACCGACATTAATCCTTTGAAATATGGTTTACTTTTTGAGCGTTTCCTGAATCCTGAGCGGGTAAGTATGCCGGACATTGATATTGACTTCTGTTACGAAAGGCGCCAGGAGGTTATAGACTATGTCAGTAAAAAATACGGCCAAAACAATGTTGCCCAGATAATCACCTTTGGGACCATGCTGGCCAGGGCGGCTATCCGGGATGTGGGCCGGGTTATGGGAGTAAGCTATGCCGAGGTGGATAGAATCGCTAAGCTGGTTCCGGCGGAATTAAACATTACCATAGATGACGCCTTAAAGCAGGAGCCGGAGTTGGATAGCCTCTACAAAAGCGACCCCCAGATAACCCAGCTTATTGATACTGCCAGGCATTTGGAAGGTTTAACCCGGCATGCCTCAATCCATGCCGCCGGGGTGGTAATAGCCGATCAGGAGTTAAGCCAATACCTGCCGCTTTTTAAATCCGGCGATGATGTGGTAACTACCGGTTATGCCATGGAGGCCTTAGAGAAAATAGGGCTTTTGAAAATTGATTTTCTGGGCCTGCGCACTCTCACGGTTATTCAGCGGACCATTGAAATCATCGCGCGTAGGCATGGTGTGGCAGTAGATATTGATAATATCCCGCTTTCCGATGCCAAAACTTTTCAGCTCTTAGGCTCGGCGGTAACCGCCGGGGTGTTTCAGTTGGAATCCGCCGGGATGCGCGATCTGCTTAAAAAGATCAATCCGGATCAATTTGAAGATTTAATCGCTATTCTGGCCCTTTATCGCCCCGGCCCGATGGGTTCAGGGATGCTGGATGAATTTATCAAGCGCCGCAATAACCATATTTCAATCCGCTACGAGTCCAAAAAAATGGAGCCGATACTCGCGCCTACCTATGGAATAATGGTTTATCAGGAGCAGGTTATGCAGATTGCCTCGGAATTGGCTAACTTTTCCTTGGCTCAGGCCGACCTCCTGCGCAAGGCCATGGCCAAAAAAATTCCCGAGGTCCTTGAGCGCCAGCGCGAACACTTTATCAGCGGTTGTAAGAAAAATATGATTCGGGAAGAGGCCGCTAACAAAATCTTTGACCAGATTGAATATTTTTCTGGCTACGGCTTCAACAAGTCACATTCCGCCGCCTACGCGCTGATTTCTTACCGTACCGCTTACCTTAAGGCGAATTATCCGGTTGAATTTATGGCCGCGCTTTTAACTTCAGAAAAGGACAACACCGATAAAATCGTGGAATATGTCAACGAAACTAAAAGGATGGGTATCGAGGTTCTGCCGCCGGACGTAAATGAGTCCGGGGATATCTTTACGGTTATAGACGAAAAGAACATCCGTTTCGGCCTGATCGCGGTAAAAAATGTCGGACAGGGGTCAATTGAATCCATGCTCCGGGCCAGAGATATACACGGAAAATTCAAGTCCCTGGAGGATTTTTGCGAAAATATTGATCTTAGGCTGGTAAACCGCAAAGTAATTGAGTCTCTGATTAAAGCCGGCGCGATGGATTTGTTCGGTTTATACCGGGCCCAGCTTATGCTCAATTTGGACCAAACCCTGGATGCCTCATCTAAGGCCCAAAAAGAAAAAGCCAAAGGACAGCTTTCTTTTTTTGACTTGGGCTCGGACAACGGTTTTAAAAAGACCGTTATTGAATCGTCTAATGTCAGGGAATGGCCTGAACCGCAGTTATTGGCCTTTGAAAAAGAAATGCTGGGCTTCTATGTTACCGGGCATCCCCTGGCCCGTTTTGCCGGCCAACTAAAGAGGTTCTCCTGCTCATCAATCGCGAATATACCTAATCACAAAGACGGAGATATGGTAAAGATGGCCGGATTGATCATTAAGATTAAGAATACGGTTACCCGCAAGTCGGGCGAGAAAATGGCTATCCTGAAGATAGAAGACCTGGAGGGGGCAATTGAGGTTTTGGTTTTTCCGGAAAGCTATAAGCAGAATTCCCGCTATATCCAGCCCAACAGCGCGGTTTTTGTTTCCGGGCGCCTGAACCTCAAGGAGGAATCGCCTAAAATAATCGCTAATTCCATCCTGCCGGTTGATGAAGCCTATAAGCAGATAACCAAAATAGATATAAATATTGCCGGGATACGGGAAAACCTTTTAAATAGCCTCAAAGAAAAACTGGTTCAAAACTCCGGCCAGATCCCGGTATACCTGCATATGGATATTCCGCATCGGGCCCGATATCAGATTCTGGTGGGTGACGAGCTCCATGTCCAGCCTAACCAAAGCCTTATTCAGGATATAGAAGCCCTCCTGGGAGAGGAAAGATTTTCCTTGACCATCTAAATTTTTTCTGCTAAACTTTTGGTATAAATAGAGTTAAGAGATTTTTTTATATAGTGTGGTGTTTCTAAACGTTCCTTTACATTTGGCGTTAAAGTTGTCATTCCCGCGAAAGCGGCCTGCCTGCCGGCAGGGAATCCAGAAGAGCTGGTATAGATTGCCCGGTCAAGCCGGGCAATGACATTCGTAAAGAAATTTATGCAACACTACACTAGTTGCCATTTTTTCAGCGGTAACTAATTCAGGAGGTTTAAGAAAATGACTAAGAAAGATATAGCCTTAAAAGTCGCGGATAAAACCGGGATAAAGCAGATTATAGTTAAGCAGGTTCTCCAGGGAATTTTTGATTGCATTATTGAAAGCCTGATTCGCGATGAAAAGATAGAATTGCGCAATTTCGGAGTTTTCAAGATAAAAACCCGCCGCCCGCGCATAGGCAGAAATCCGCGCACCGGACAAACCGTGCCTGTTCCTTCCCGCAAAGTAGTAATCTTTAAGCCAGGTTTAGAGATGAAGCAGAAAATAAAATAAAGCCCTTCCCTCCTAAAATATCTCTAAAATGGCTGAAAATTTAAAAAAGTTTAAGATTCCTTCCGGGATGAAGGACATACTTTCCGCGGAGGCTTATCTGTGGCAGGAAGCCGAAGACAAGGCCAAAGCGGCATTTAATCTTTATGGTTATAAGCCAATAAGGACTCCGCTTCTTGAAGAGGAGGGCCTGTTTAACCGCTCCCTGGGAAACGAAACGGAAATAGTAAAAAAACAGATGTTCGTTATCCGTCATAGCGAGGATAGCTATGTGTTGCGGCCGGAGGCCACCGCCGGGGTGGTTAGGGCCTATATAGAGAATAACCTGGATAAAACCGATTCCTTTGTCAAGCTTTACTACATCGGGCCGATGTTTCGGGCCGAGCGTCCCCAGAAAGGGCGGCTCAGGCAATTTCATCACATTGGAGCCGAGGCCTTGGGCTCAAACAGCCCTTATTTGGACAGCGAAATAATCTCTTTAATCAAATACATCTTAAACGCCCTGGGAATATCCGGGTATGAGCTTAAGCTCAACAGCTTAGGCTGTCCGGAGGATAAGCAAAAATTAAGCCGGATGCTCCAGGATAGGTTAAAAGATGAAACAGAAAAGCTCTGTCCTGATTGCAAGGAACGCCTTAACCGTAACGTTTTTAGGGTTCTGGACTGTAAAAATGAAAACTGTAAGCAGGTGGTTTCCCGGTTAAGCCTTACACCTGAGGATTATCTTTGTCAGGAATGCTCAGAGCATTTTTCCGCGGTTAAGAAAAACTTAGATAAATTGAATATAAACTATACGCTTTCTCCTAATTTAGTCCGAGGCCTGGATTATTACAACCGCACCATATTTGAGATATCCCATAAGGATTTGGGGGCTCAGGATGCCTTGGGCGCGGGAGGCAGATACGATAATTTAATCTTTGAGTTGGGAGGGCCAAAATCCGGGGCCGTGGGCTTTGCCTTGGGGATAGAGAGATTGCTTTTAGTTGCCGGTTGCCGGCCTCACGGCCACGCCGGACAAACTAAGGTTTTTGTGGTTACGCTTGGTGAAGAAGCGAAAAAAGAAGGTTTTCAGCTATTAGATAAACTTCGAGAGGCAGATATTGCTTCAGATATGGATTATGAAAACAAATCCTTAAAAGGCCAGATGCGTAAGGCCAATGATTTAGGGGTAAAATTCACGATTTTAATCGGGGATGAAGAGCTGAAGAAACAAAGCCTGCTCCTGAAAGATATGGCTTCAGGCGCCCAGGAAGAAATCAGTTTTAATAATTTTATCGGAGAAATTAAAAAGAGGCTATAAAACCTATGATGCGCACCCATACTTGTGGAGAATTGACCTTAAAAGATGTCGGAAAAGAGGTAGTGCTGTGTGGCTGGGTCGGCTCGCGCCGCGACCATGGTAAGCTGATTTTTATAGATATCCGGGACCGCCAGGGACTAACCCAGGTGGTTTTTATTCCCAAAGAGGCTCCGGAGGCCCACAAATCTGCCGGAGATTTAAGAAGTGAATTCGTCATCAGGCTTAAGGGTAAGGTCAATCCCCGGCCCAAGGGCACCATTAACCCCAAGATGCCCACCGGTGAGGTAGAGATATTAGCCCAGGAATTAGAGATACTCAATTCCAGCAATAATCCTCCTTTTGAAATCAGTGATAATATTGAATTGGGTGAAGAGATAAGGCTTAAACACCGCTATCTTGATTTAAGGAGGCCGCGGATGCTGGGCAATATCCTCTCGCGGCATAAGCTTTACCAGCTGATCCGGACATATTTGGATACTGAGGGTTTTATTGAGGTGGAGACGCCGATCCTGACCAAATCTACCCCTGAAGGGGCCAGGGATTTTCTGGTTCCTTCCCGCTTGAGCCCGGGAGAGTTTTACGCCCTGCCCCAATCTCCCCAGTTATTTAAACAAATACTGATGGTTTCGGGAATCGAAAAATATTTTCAGATAGCCAAGTGTTTTCGGGATGAGGATTTAAGGGCGGATAGACAGCCGGAATTTACCCAGCTGGATATGGAGATGTCTTTTATCGGCGAAGAAGACATATTTACCGTCTCGGAGAGATTATTTTTTAAGATCCTTAAGGAACTAAAAGGCGTTGAGTTAAAAATTCCTTTTAGACGGATGAGTTATGCCCAGGCAATGAAAGACTATAATTCCGATAAGCCGGACTTGCGCCAGGATAAAGAGGATTTTGTCTTTGTCTGGATTACGGATTTTCCTTTGTTCAAATTTAATAAGGATGAAAATCGTTGGGAATCCGAACATCATCCTTTTACCGCCCCTGATTCTCAAGACCTGGCCTTATTAGATGGCGAGGATCTGTCTTCTGTAAGGAGTCGTTCCTATGATTTGGTGCTCAACGGCCAGGAGATCGCCTCAGGCTCAATCCGTATCCATAATCAAGGCCTCCAGGATAAAATATTCAAAATTCTCGGCCTTAAACCGGAAGATATTAAGGCAAAGTTTGGCTTTCTCTTAGAGGCCTTTAGTTATGGGGCTCCTCCTCACGGAGGGATTGCCTTTGGCATAGACAGATTATTGACTATCCTTTCCGGATGCGATTCCATCCGGGAAGTGATTGCCTTTCCCAAGACTCAAAAAGGAACTTGTCTAATGACTAACGCCCCCGGCGAAGTAAGCGACAAACAGTTAAAAGAATTGAATTTGGCTAAAGTTAGAATAAATCAAAACAAATTTTAACCAGGAGGAATTTATGAGAAAAAATGGAATCTTTAAAAGCAAAAAATGTTTCACGGCATACGGATTATTCGCGTTGTTTCTTTTAAACGGCTGTTTAATCCGGACTTATACGGTGACAAAAGACCGGCCTGACCAGGAGGTATCCGGAAACCAGGGATTCTTAAGCGGCCAGGCCCCGGCAAATTATCAACAGCCCAAGAAATTCACTCAGCGCCGGTATAAATTTTTTGAGGTCGAGCTCCAGAGCCCTTTAAAAATTGAACATCTTAAAGAGCCGCCTAAGACGCTGGGAGAAAATACCGTCAACGCGCCGGAAGTGGTGAGTCAGAACCTAGAAAACGAACCCCTCCAGGAGGGTTTCGAGCCAAAAACCCGGTCTACGATCATGGATATGCAGGAAGTTAAAACCCCGCTCCAGCCTCTGAGCGCGAAATCAAATCTTCCCGGCACCTATATAGTCAAAAACGGAGATACTTTGCAGAAGATATCGGCCCGCCCGGAGATTTATGGAACCCATAAACAATGGGTAAAGATTTATAAGGCTAACAAGGATAAACTTAAGGCTCCGGACAGGATAAAGCCCGGCCAGGAGCTGATAATACCCCGGGATTAACCCCTTGTATGGAAAAACAGATTAAGCTAAAGAATAGTTCTGAGGCATTGATGTTTCTTGGGCCCCGGGACGAAAATATCCCAATTTTAGAGAAGGAGTTGGAAGTAACAATTCTTCTGCGGTCGGATACCCTGAAAATATCCGGCAGTAAAGAAAAACTCAAAAATGCCCTGCCGGTTATTGAGCGTGTTTTAGACGCTATCCGTTCAGGACAGGCTGTAACTAAGCAGGAATTACAGAGCGTGTTTTCTAGCGCTAAGGTAAAGGCCCGCGAAAAAAAAGAAGAAAAACTGGATATAGGTTTTTCTTTCAAAGGAAAAACCGTAGGGCCGAAAACGTCAACCCAGAACGAATACATCCAGGCCATAAAACAGCACGACATTGTTTTTGGGGTCGGCCCCGCCGGAACCGGCAAAACCTACTTAGCCATGGCTATGGCGGTTGAGGCCTTAAGAAAAGGCTATTTTCGCAGGATCATCCTTACCCGGCCGGCTGTGGAAGCGGGAGAATCCTTAGGGTATCTGCCGGGAACTCTTTATGAGAAAATACTCCCTTTTTTGAGGCCGCTCTATGACGCCTTATACGATATGATGGAGGGAGTGCAGATTGAAAAATACATTGAAATCGGGACCATCGAGGTCGCGCCATTAGCGTATATGCGAGGGAGAACCTTAAATGACGCCTTTATAATTCTGGATGAGGCCCAAAATTGCACCGTTGAACAATTGAAGATGTTTCTTACCAGATTAGGCTTCGACTCCAAGGTGGTAATCACCGGCGATATCACCCAGACTGACCTTCCCGGGGGAAAACCTGTGGGATTGTGCCTGGCGCTGGATATACTCAAGACTATAGAAGGAATAGGATTTGTCTATTTCAGCGGAAAAGATGTGGTCAGGCACGAGTTAGTGCGGAAGATAGTCGCGGCCTACGAGAAATTATCCGCTTTACGTTAAGGCGCGAGGCCTTTCTTTATGTGATCCAATCTAAAAAAATAAATTATGCGCCCTAAAAACAGTCCCCGCCCTGATCTTATTCAAAAACCCCCAGGAAAATTTTTATTAAAACGCCTTATAGAAAAAGCGCTTGTTTTTAAAAAAGAGCTGTGCCTGTATGTTGTTCTAGGAATCGTCATAGTGGCGGCGGAAATATTTTTCTTGAATCTTAATCTTTTACCCGGGGCCCTTCTGGTCGGATTTATTCTCTATCTTGGATTTTCTCACCCCGCGCTTAATTCCAACAGCCGCGGCAAAAAATACGATTGTCTGGTGCTGACGTTTCTGTTTGTTCTTTTTTTGGTGATTACCAAAAAAATATTAGACTATCAAATTCCCGCCTCCTACATACCGGTAAGCGGCCTGATAATGTGTGTCTCCATACTCTACAAAGACGCCGCCTTATCTTTTTATTTTGCCGTTCTTTCGGCGTGTTTTGCCGGAATATTGTCGGGGAATTCGCTCTCCGTAACCCTGATTTTCTTCATCACCGGGATGGTTACCGCTATTTCCACCAGAAGGCTGCGCCGGAGGATTCAGATTTTAAGCGCCGGATTATTTGCCGGAGGGGCCCAGGCCCTGCTTTTCTGGATGGCCTATCCTCAAGCGGGCATTAACGATATCGCGGCTAATCTTTTTAACGGTTTAATCTGCGCGGTTACCGTAACCGGAATATTGCCGCTTTTAGAGAATTTCTTCGGTATGGTTACCGATATCAGCCTTTTGGAGTTATCCGACTTTAATCACCCCCTGCTTAAAAAAATGATTTTGGACGCTCCCGGCACCTATCATCATAGCATAGTCGTGGGAAATATTGCCGAGGCGGCAGCCGAAAGTATCCAGGCGAATTCCCTCCTGGCCCGCATCGGGGGATATTACCACGATATAGGCAAGCTCAATAGCCCCGAATATTTTATGGAAAACCAAAAGGCCCTGAGTAAGCACGAACACTTAAGCCCCTCCATAAGCAAGATGGTAATCATCAATCATATTAAGGAAGGAATGGAGTTGGCTAAAAAATACCGGCTTAAACCGGCTATAGTGGATTTCATAACCCAGCATCACGGCTCAGGCTTAGTATATTATTTCTACCGCAAGGCCTTAGAAGAGATAGAGCAGGATGAAAAAATCTTAGAAGAAGGTTTTCGTTATCCCGGGCCGAAACCGGCCTCCCGGGAAACCGCCATTGTGCTCCTGGCGGATTCGGTTGAGGCGGCCACCCGGGCCATAGCCGAGCCTAACGCCTCCAGGATTGAAGAGGTAGTTCATAAGGTAATCAATAACAAGTTTATTGACGGACAGTTGGATAATTGTGATTTGACCCTAAAGGATTTAGAAAAAATAGCCAAGGTTTTTATTCATATGTTGAGCGGCATATATCATGGAAGAATTAACTATCCCGAATCACCCGGCCATACCAAAGAACATCATCATAAAAAACACGACTAAACGTCATCTTCCTTTAACTCAAAGTGTTTTAAAAAGATGCGCGCGAAACGCCCTTAGGTTATCCGGGAAGAAATACACAGGCCTGTCTTTAGGAATCAGCTTCTTTAGTGATGTCCGGATCAAGAAGCTGAACCAAAAATACCTCAAAACTAATACTCCGACCGACGTAATCGCCTTCCCTTACTCCAAAGATAATGCCGATATCGCGATATCTTTAGATACTGCCAAAAGAAACGCCAGGATATATAAAAGTTCACTCAAGAAAGAAATCTTGCTGTATATCATTCACGGAATCCTGCATTTAAACGGATATAATGACGCGGCACCTAAAGAAAGAAAGCGGATGTTCGCGAAACAAGAGGAAATACTCAAAAAAATCGCCTTTGGCGATGACTTTCGGCGATTTTTTTGATCCTGACCCCGCCGAAGGCGGCGAAGGATCTGATTTAGGTGACCTGATATAATTTCCTATACACCAAGAAAATATGGCCATCATTAAAACCGAGGCAATAGTCTTAAAAACCTTTGATTTTAGGGAAACCAGCCTGATTGCCCATTTTTTTACCAAGGACCACGGCAGGGTAAACGGCATATTAAAGGGAATCAGGAAAGACCCCAGGAAATTCGCCTCTACCTTAGAACCGTTTTCTTCCAATGAGATAATTTTCTACCAGAGCCGTAATTCCGGCCTGCACCTGGTTTCCCAGTGCGACCTTAAAGATAACTTTAGTCCTCTGAGAAATAATCTCGAGTCGGTCGTCTGCGCTTATTATCTGGTGGATCTCTTGAGGCAGTTTATGCCTGAGGAGGAAAAGAATACCGCGGTATATGAATTGGCGGTTTCGGCCTTACGACGAATGGAGTCGCATAAAGAGCCTCAGAAGATTTCGCGCGTATTCTTAATTAAATTCTTAAAGTTGATAGGCTTTAGGCCCCGCCTGGAGGCCTGTGTTATCTGCAATAAAGATGTTTTTGAAGATGCCTATTTTAACGCTAAACGCGGAGGGCTGTTGTGTCCCAAATGCGGCGTGAGCGATAATTACTCCGCCGCGGTGCTTAAAGGGACCGTGGCCTCAATACTGCATATGGAGGAAAACGATTGGGACAATTCCCTGCGCCTGGGTTTAAGCGGTAAAATCAAGGAAGAGTTTAATACCATACTGCAGAATTTTATGGAATTTCACCTCCAGGTCAGGCCGCGTTCAAAAGAGGTTTTAGATGCGCTGAGCTGTTGAAAATAACCGGCTTTTAGCTTTCTTGGAAGAATAAGAAAATAGAACTTAGGTTACTCGTGTCGCGTAGCGGCGCGATTTATCGCGCTGGAGAGGAGATTTTTAGGTGAAAATAACCATAGTCGGCCCCGGGGCAATGGGGTGCTTGTTAGCCTGTTTCCTGTCTAAGAGTAAAGAGGAAATCTGGCTTTTGGATAATAACCCTGAGCGCGCCCAAAAGATTAAAGAACAAGGCCTGAAGATTGAAGGCATCTCGGGAAGCTGGCAGGTGAAGGTGAATACTGCCTCCCAGGCAAAAGAGATACCTCAACCCCAGGACTTAGTGATTATCGCGGTAAAATCTTATGACACTAAGAATGCCGTCAAAGATATAAAAAGCTTGTTAAGTGAGTCAAGCCTGGTTTTAAGCCTGCAGAACGGTTTAGGCAACATAGAAATTATCTCGGAGGTGGTTGGCCAGGAGAGAGTCCTGGGAGGGATAACTAACCAGGGGGCTACTCTTTTGGGTCCGGGCTGGGTTCGGCATGCCGGAAAGGCCGAGACTGTCATTGGAAGGCTTGACGGAAGACTGCCGGTGGAACTGCGCTTTATCCGCGAACTCTTTAACCAATGCGGCCTGGAGACCCGCCTGTCCAAAGACATAAGGTCGCTTCTCTGGTCCAAGCTGATTATAAATGTAGGGATAAACGCCTTAACCGCCCTTACCCATTTAAACAACGGAAAGTTGATTGAGTTCGCGGGAACCAGAAAAATATTAGAAGAGGCAGTCAATGAAGCGGTGAGAGTGGCTAAGAAAAAGAGAATTAAGCTGATTTACGACGACCCGCTTTCCAAGGTTGAGGCAGTCTGCGAGGCCACTGCCGCCAATGTCTCTAGTATGCTGCAGGATGTCTTAAGGCGCAAACCAACCGAAATAGACTTTATCAACGGAGCCATAGTCCGCCAGGCCCAAGCCCTAAACCTCCCCACCCCGGTAAACTCCGTATTAACTAACCTGGTTAAAACCATCGAAGCCTCTTATAATTTAAGAGTGAATTTATAAGATGCGGCCGGCGTATCACTTTATAGCTACTTCCATAGTAAGCGGGACTATTTATTTGGCCTCGAAGTCGGAATCCTGCCTGATGATATCTTTTGTCGGGGGATTCCTGATTGACTTAGACCATGTTATAGATTACTACCTGCATCAGGGCTTTAACCTTAAGGTCCGGCGTTTCTATGAATTCTGCGTTAAGTGTAAATTTACACATCTAACTCTTATATTTCATTCCCTGGAGTGCCTGATTTTATTCTGGCTGGCAATTTACTTCTTTAAGCTGGGAAACTTCTGGCTGGCCTTAGGTATAGGCATTACCCAGCATATGCTTTTTGATTTGGTAGTCAACCGGGATTTTTTCAAGATGCCCTATTTCTATTTTCTCACCTTGAGAATTCTTAATGGTTTCCGGGTCAAAGAGTTTAAGCAAAATGATAAGTAAAACCATATCCGAAATATTCCGCGCTATCGCTAAAATATTAGAAATCAAAGGGGAAAATGTTTTTAGGGCGCGCGCCTACGAACGGGCGGCCCGGAATATCGAATCCCTGAGCGAAGATATTCAGGACCTGATCAATGAAAACCGGCTCAATAGTATTCCCGGTGTCGGAAGCGACTTGGCTCAGAAAATTATCGAGATAACCAAAACCGGAAAGCTGAAATTCTTTGAGGAGCTCAAAAGAAGCATTCCTGAAGGATTATTAGATCTTTTACGCGTACCCTCCGTAGGGCCTAAACACGCGAAGTTGTTTTATGATAAGCTTAAGGTGAAAAGCGTCAAAGAATTGGAGGAATTTGCCAGAAAGGGAAAGCTCTTGGAACTGGAGGGCATTAAAGAAAAAACGGTTGAGAATATCCTGAAGGGAATCGCGTTGTTTAAAAAGGGCCGGGAGCGGATGGATTTGGCCAGCGCGCTTAAGACCGCCGACGAATTTATTAAACCTTTAAAAAAGAACCCCTACGCGCGAAAAATATCAGCCTGCGGATCCCTGCGCCGAATGCGAGAGACAGTAGGAGATATTGATATTTTGGCAGTATCCGGCTATCCGGATAAAATAATAGATGCCTTTCTCCGGCTTCCCAATATAAAAGATGTCGGCGCTAAAGGCCTCACTAAAACCTCAGTCATAACTAAGGAGGGCATCAAAATAGATTTAAGAATAGTAGAGGAAAAAAGCTTTGGCGCGGCGATGATTTATTTTACCGGTTCAAAGAATTTCAACATTAAGCTTCGGCAGTTAGCTATTAAGAAAAACTTAAAAATAAATGAATACGGGGTATTTAAGGTTCCCGCTGTTGGCGCTCCAGCCTTAGGCGCTAAGGATAATAAGGAAAATTATCTCTGCGGGAAAAGTGAAGAAGAGGTCTTTACCTCTCTAGGCCTTCAGTTTATTGAGCCGGAATTGCGCGAGGATAGAGGCGAGATAGAGCTTGCCGCCCGGGATATGCTTCCCCGACTGCTTACCTTAAAAGATATCCGGGGTGACCTGCACGCCCATTCCCAATATTCTGACGGGAAAAACAGCATTTTAGAAATGGCTCAGGCCGCCCGGGATTTAGGTTATGAATACCTTAATATGAGTGACCATTCCCAAAGCCTGAAAGTAGCCGGCGGTCTCTCTCTGGAAGATTTAAAAATAAAAAGAGCCGAGATAAATAAATTAAACTCCAAGTTAAAGGATTTTAGGATTTTCTTCGCAGCGGAGGTGGATATTGACTCCGCGGGCACGCTAGACTATCCGGATAGCGTTTTGGTTGAATTTGATATCGTGGTAGCGGCAATCCATACCGGATTCAAGCAATCAAAACAGCAGATTACTAAGCGTTTAGTAAAGGCCTGTAAAAATAAAAATGTGGATATTATCGCTCATCCTACCGGAAAACTCTGGGGAACCAGAGACCCCTATGAGATAGATTTTGAAGAATTCTTTAAAGCCGCCTCAGATTATGGTATAGTATTAGAAGTCAGCGCGTATCCCTTAAGGCTGGATTTGAATGATGTCAACTGCCGTAAGGCCAAAGAAAAAGGAATAAAACTGGCTGTTTCCACCGATTCCCATACTACTGACCAGCTAAAGTGTATGTCCTTAGGCGTGGCCACGGCCCGGCGCGGCTGGCTTACTAAAGACGATGTAATAAATACGCTGTCCGTGAATGAATTGCTAAATTTCTTTAAGCTATGAAAAAGATAAAATTTTTAATTTTGATTCTGGGATTGGCCGGATGTTCTTTTCAGCCCTATCACAAAGAAGCCCGCTTGATGCTGGGCACAATCGTGGAGATTACCTGTCAAGATCGCGCGGCCATCACCTCAGCTTTTGAGGAGATAAAAAAGATTGAAACAATCGCCAATAATTTTAATCCTGATTCCGAGATATCCCGCCTTAATGCCGCGGGAAAAATTCAGGCCAGCCAGGATTTGTATAATATGGTTAGAGAGTCTTTGAAATACTACCGTCTTTCCGAAGGAGCCTTTGATATCACCGTCGCGCCGCTGGTTAATATTTGGAAAGAAAAAATCCGGGAATTTGAAAATAAAAAATCCTCCCCTTACCAAGGGGAGGCGGGGAGGGGTAAGAGCCGCGGATTAACCTTGCCGTCAGAAAGCCAGATTAAAAGAGCCCTTAGCCTGGTGGGTTCAGATAAAATCAGCCTGGATGATAGCACCTCTTCCATGAGTTTCACCCAATCTGGAATGTCTATTGATTTAGGGGCAATCGCCAAGGGCTATGCCGTGGATAAGGCGGTAAGGCGGCTTAAAGAATCAGGCGTGCGATCCGCCTTAGTCAATGCCGGAGGCAATGTCTATTGCTTAGGTAAAAAGGGAAGCCGCAAATGGCGTATCGGTGTGCGCCATCCCCGCAAGCCCGCGGAGATTGTCTTTTATCTGGATTTAGAGAATCAGGGGGCGGCTACCTCCGGCGACTACGAGCAGTTTTTTATTCTGGACAAAAAACGCTACAGCCATATCATTGACCCTAAAACCGGCTGGCCTGTGGATAACAATATCTCCTCGGTAACTATTATTGCTCCGGATGCCGCCACCAGCGATGGCCTGAGCACAACCGTGTTCGTCTTAGGAAAAGAAAAAGGTCTCGAGTTGGCCGGAAAAATGGACGGCGTAGAAGTTAAAATAATTGAGAAATAGTTTATAGTGTATGGTTTATAGTGTATAGCGAAAATCCATAAGCCATCAACTATCAACTATCAACCAGTCACTGACTTAAAGATGTTTAAAATAATTGAAAAAACTAATCTTGCTCCTCAGATAAAAAAGATAGTTGTGGAGGCCGGGGAAATAGCCCGTAAGGCCCGGCCCGGACAATTTGTAGTTATTGTGAGTAAAGAAAGTTCCGAGCGCATTCCTTTAACCATCGCCGATTTAAACCCTCAAGAGGGAACAATTACCCTGATATTCCAGGAAATAGGTTTTTCCACCCGGGAACTCGGCCTGCTTGGCCCCGGTGATTCAATTCAGCATATCTTAGGCCCCTTAGGCCAGCCTACGGATATTGAGAATTTCGGCACGGTTATCTGCGTAGGCGGGGGAGTGGGCATAGCTGAAATCTATCCGGTGGTTAAGGCAATGAAAAAGGCGGGAAACCGGGTGCTGGGAATTATCGGGGCCCGTAAAGAGAGCTTAATCATCCTAAAAGAAGAACTGCGAGAGCTCTGTGATGAATTTTTTATTACTACCGATGACGGCTCCTTAGGAAAAAAGGGATTGGTTACCGATATACTCCAAGACCTGTTTACTTCAGTAGAGAAATCTACCCATACCCTGTATCCTAATCGTGTGTATGCTGTCGGCCCGGTAGTGATGATGCAGGCAGTTTCTAATTTAACTAAAATGTATAACATCAAGACCATTGTCAGCCTTAATCCGATAATGGTTGACGCTACCGGAATGTGCGGAAGCTGCCGGGTGAGTGTGGGGGGTAAGGTTGTATTTGGCTGTGTTGACGGCCCGGAATTTGACGGCCATCAAGTTGACTTCGAAGAGCTAAAGAAGAGGTTGAATTCATTTAAAGAAAAAGAAGATAGTCTTTAAGATACGGATTGAGAAGATACGAATAAGAATAGATGCGCAATAAAGCTAAACAACAGGATATAGGAGAAAGGATAAAAAACTTCTCCGAGGTTTCTTGTGGGTATTCTAATGACCAGGCGCGATTAGAGACAGAGCGCTGTCTTTTATGCAAGGAGCCTTTATGCGTAAAGGGCTGTCCGGTAGGTATCGATATCCCTTCCTTTATCCGCCTGCTGAGAGAGAATAAGCCCGAAGAAGCTTTAAGGAAAATCAAAGAAAAAAATAACCTGCCCGCGGTCTGCGGCCGGGTCTGTCCGCAGGAAGACCAATGTGAAGGCAGGTGTATTTTAAATAAGAAAAATATTCCTATAAACATCGGAGCGTTGGAAAGATACGCCTCGGATTACGGAAAGCAGTCGGCAGTCGGCAGTCAGCAGTCAGCAAAGAAAAACAATTTAAAAATCGCGGTGGTTGGTTCCGGCCCTGCGGGCTTGACAGCAGCGGCTGACCTTGCTAAAATGGGTTTTTTAGTTACGCTCTTTGAATCCCTGCATTCAGCCGGAGGGGTGCTTTCCTACGGCATACCTGAATTCCGCCTGCCTAAAAAAATCGTAGCCGAAGAATTAGGGTATATCCAAGGTTTAGGGGTAGAAATAAAAACCGATATTTTAATCGGGAAGACCTTTAGCCTAAATGAACTTTTTGAGAAAGGTTATCGGGCGGTCTTCCTTGGCCTGGGGGCCGGCCTACCTCAGTTTTTGGGCATACCGGGTGAGAATCTGGACCGGGTGTATTCCGCGAATGAATTCCTGACCCGGATAAACCTGATGAAGGCCTATAAATTTCCCGAGTATAAAACCCCCATCAATATCGGCAAAAAAATCGCGGTGATCGGGGCGGGTAATGTGGCTTTTGACAGCGCCCGGTGCGCTTTGCGGCTGGGCTGTGAAGTTAGTATAGTCTACCGCCGCACTGAAACAGAGATGCCGGCCAGGATTGAAGAAATAGAGAATGCCCAGGAAGAAGGGGTGCATTTACAGCTTTTGACTCAACCGCTAAGGATATTGGGTGACGATAAGGGCTTTGTCCGGGGTCTGGAGTGCCAGAAAATGAAATTAGGCGAGCCGGATGCCTCAGGAAGAAAGAGACCTCTTCCACTCAAAGATTCCGATTTTGTTTTAGATGTGGATACGGTTATCGTGGCTATAGGCCAAACTCCCAATCCCCTGCTGGGAAAAGCGGAAAGCCGGATTAAAGTCAATCCTCAGGGAACGATTTTTGTGGATGAAAACTTGATGACTTCAATTCCGGGAGTATTTGCCGGGGGAGATATAGTAACCGGCGCGGATACGGTAATCGCGGCAATGGGCGCGGGCAAAAAAGCCGCCCTGGCAATAGACAACTACCTTAAAAATCAAGTAAAATCTGCCTCTTGAGCGCTAAAGATTTTACATGATTCTGTGCTATGCGAAGAATATTAAAGATCCAACTAAAAACAGCAATTGATTTTCACGGCCATTTAGGCCCTTATTTGGTTTTAGGCCTCTTGATGGGTGAGTATGCTTTAAAAAAAATGCGGGCCCGGCCGCATTTTGGCCTGGAGGTAAAAGTCTGGGGAGCGAAAAACAAGCCCAAGTCCTGCCTTATTGACGGATTACAGCTCTCTACCGGCTGCACCTACGGTAAAGGTAATATCGCGAAATATGGCGGGAAAGCAATCAAGGTCAATTTCCGCGATCTCAAGACGACAAAAGAGTTGACTGTCTTTTTAAGTGAGGAGACTCTTGAAAGGCTCAAGTCCGCGGTTGACCATCTTACATCAGAAAAGATAGCCATGGAGTTTTATAAAAAAGGGGTCAGATCTATTTTTCTATCGCGATAAAACGCGCCGTTTGTAGGCGTCATAAGTGACGCCGCTACCGTAGCGGTGCGATTTATCGCACATAAAGTGAGGAGAAAATATGGCTTTATCCGGATTAGATATCTACAAACTTCTTCCTAAAACCAACTGCCGCCAGTGCGGATTCCCCACCTGTCTGGCCTTCGCCCTTTCTTTAGCCAAAAAAGCGGTGGTATTGGCTAAATGTCCTTTTGTCAGCGAACAGGCCAAGGCCGCCCTGGAGGCGCAGTCCCAGCCGCCGATAAAATTAATTACTTTAGGAGATGATGCCAACAAGGTGGAGGTGGGAAATGAAACCGTTCTTTTTCGTCACGAGGAGAAATTTCATCACCCCTGCGCCATTGGATTTATTATTGAAGACAGCCTTTCCAACCAGGAAATAACCCAGCGCTTGGAAAAGATAAAGCAGTTTCACTTTGAGCGGGTGGGGCAGTTGATTAAGACCGATCTCATTGCCATAAAACAAACTCAAACCGGGGAAAGATTCATCGAAGTCCTTAAGCTGGTTTTAGGGATTAATCAGCCGCTGGCTTTAATCAGTAACGACAAAACCGCCCTGGGGGACGCCTTAAAGATATTAGCCGGTAAAAAACCGCTTATCTACGCGGCCGATTCCGAGAACTTAAACGCTTTCTCAATCCTGGCTAAGGAGTACGGCGCTTCCTTGGCGGTTAAGGCGGATTCCATTGATAGCCTTTCTGAGCTCGCCGCCAAGGTTAAAGAATCCGGCCTTCAGGATATTCTTATCGCGGTAAATACCAATAATAAGCCCTCGCGAACCCTCGGGGAACTGACCCAGATTCGTCGTCAGGCCTTAAAAAAGAATAACCGCAATTTGGGTTATCCGGTTATCGCGGTAATAGAAAAATTAGATTCTTACCAGGAGTTGATTAAGGCCGGAGATTATCTTGCCAAATACGCCGGAATAATTTTGCTGAATACCCTTGAGGAGTGGGCAGTCCTCTCACTGCTTACCCTGCGCCAGAATATCTACACCGATCCCCAGAAGCCTTTACAGATTGAGCCCAAGCTTTATCCAATCGGAAACACCACTGAAAACTCTCCGGTTCTGGTTACCACTAATTTCTCTCTTAGCTACTACACGGTATTAGGGGAAGTGGAGGCCAGTAAGGTTCCCACGAATATCTTAAGTGTGGATACTGAGGGGATGTCGGTTCTGACTGCCTGGGCCGCCGAGAAATTCACCCCGGATAAAATCTCCGACAGTCTGAAGAAATCCGGGATTGAAGAGAAGCTCAAGCACCGCAATTTAATTATCCCGGGATATGTGGCGGTAATGAGCGGGGAGTTGGAAGAAAAAAGCGGTTGGAAAATCGTGGTCGGGCCCAAAGAGGCCGCCGGCATCCCGTCGTTTTTAAAGAATTTAACGTAGGGAACGGTTCTAAACCGTTCCCTACTATGTAAATATGGATAAATTCAAAATAACTTTTTTACCGGACAACAAAACCGTAGAAGTGGAAAAGGGGATAACCCTGCTTTCGGCGGCTATCTCTGCCGGAATACATATCAATTCCAGCTGCGGCGGAGACGGGGTCTGTGGCCGCTGTAAGGTGATCCTTAAAAAAGGCCAGGCCGTCAGTTTGCCTACCGGAAGAATCAGCGCTGAGGAGAGGAAAAAGGGCTACCATCTTTCTTGTCTTAGCGTTGCCCAGAGCGATCTGGAGGTAGAGGTGCCGGCTGAATCCCGCTTAGACTCCGGGACATTGGCCAAAGATGACGCCCATATGCTTCGGCTTAAAGGCATATTCAGTGAGCCGGAGGACACGGATAAGGGTGACTCTATCTTAGGAGAAAATATCTTTATCCACTCTCCTTTGGCCAGTAAACTATATCTGGACCTGCCCAAGCCTAATCTGGAGGATAAAATCAGCGATTTGGAACGGCTTTACCGGCAAATCCGTTCTTTGCAGGACCTCCCGGTGTTACAAACCGGCCTGTCTAATATTAGAAGGCTGGGAGAACTATTGCGCTCAAGCGATTGGAAGATTACCGCGACTTTAGGCAAACGTAACGGCACCACCGAAATTGTGATACTTGAGCCGGGAGATACCTCAAAGCGCAACTTTGGATTCGCCTTTGATATCGGCACCACTACTATTTGCGGACAGCTGATTGACTTAAATACCAAAAAAATACTCGGCACCAAGGCCGCCTACAATAAGCAGGCCTCTTACGGCTCGGATGTGATTACCCGGATTATCTTTGCTCAGGGCACCGACGGCCTGGAGAAATTGCATCACGCGGTAATTGATGAGATGAATCTGATGATTCAGGAGCTGACCCGGGAAAACAATATTGACCTCAATGATGTAACCTGCTGTTTGTGCGCTGGAAATACCACTATGATGCATCTTTTGCTTAGGGTTGACCCTACCTATATTCGCAGGGAGCCTTATGTGCCTACGGCCAATTTTATTCCGGTGGTCAGGGCTTATGAGGCCGGGATTAAAATAAATCCCCGCGGGCTTCTGGCCTGCGTGCCCGGGATATCCAGCTATGTGGGAGGAGATATTACCGCGGGGGTTTTAGCCTGCGGCATGGATAAGACCGAGAAATTAAGCCTGTTGATTGATATCGGCACTAACGGCGAAATAGTCCTGGGGAGCAAAGACTGGCTGATTGCCTGCGCGGCCTCCGCCGGGCCGGCCTTTGAAGGCAGTGGGGTTACCTGCGGCATGCGGGCATCCCGAGGCGCGATCCAAAAGGTAAAAATTAATCCTGAGACCTTTGAGGTAACTTATTCTACTATCCTGGATACCCCGGCATCCGGGGTCTGCGGTTCGGGTTATATTGACGCGATAGCCGAGTTATTAAGGGCCGGGATTATTGACCGCGGCGGAAAATTTGATCCTAAGCTCATCCATAGGCGTATTCGTGAAGGAGAGTATGGTCGGGAATTTGTGCTTGCTTTTAAAGAAGGCCTCGGCACAACTGTCGACCTGATAGTTAATGAGATGGATATTGAGAATATAAAACGGGCAAAAGGGGCGATATACGCCGCCTCGGCAATGCTGGTTAATCATATGGGGTTTGGTTTTAATGATTTGGAGCAAGTGTATATCGGCGGAGGATTCGGCACCTATGTGGATATGCCCAACGCCATATTTATCGGTTTACTGCCGGATCTACCAAGAGAGAAATTTGTCTTTGTGGGTAACAGCTCCCTGGTAGGCGCGCGACAGATACTGCTTTCCCACGAGGCGATTATGGACGCGGATGAGATTGCCAAAAAGATAACCTATTTTGAACTGTCGGTTGAGCCGGGGTATATGGATGAATATATGGCATCCTTGTTTTTTCCCCATACGGATTTATCTAAGTTTCCCAGCGTAACTGGTAAGAAATCCTCCCCTTAGCAAGGGGAGGCGGGGAGGGGTAAAAACCAGTTACTCCTTAAGCACAGTGGAGGAATATGAGCTTTATCATCGCCATCGCCGGAAAAGGCGGAACCGGAAAAACCACCATATCCTCACTTTTGGTCAGTCTGCTGGCTAAGCGCAAGACCGGCACGGTCTTAGGCATAGACGCCGACCCCAACAGCAATTTAGCCGAGAGCTTAGGCCTAAAAACCAAGGATGACATCGGGACGATTGTGGATTTCGTGGCCAAAAATCCCGCCAGTATCCCCACGGGGATGACCAAGGATGCCTATATTGATTACCGCATCCAGACCAGCATCATAGAGGAAGACGGTTTTGACCTTCTGGCTATGGGCCGTCCCGAGGGGCCGGGCTGCTACTGCTTCGTGAATAACCTCCTGAGGACCCTGCTTAAAAGATTAGCCGATGATTACGACTATATCGTGATTGATAATGAGGCCGGATTTGAGCATCTCTCGCGAAGGACAATGCGCCGGGCGGATCGCCTACTGCTGGTTTCGGATTCTTCCGAGGCCGGACTGCGGGCGGCCAAAAGGATAATCAACTTAGTTAAAGAGCTGGAGATCGAAGTCAGAAAGGTTTACTTATTGCTCAACCGCTGTCCTCAGATTTTTCTTAAAGATAAAATCGAGGAATTAGGAGTTGAGCTGATCGGAGTCATCCCTGAAGACGAGTCCCTGTTAAGCTTAAGCCGCCAGGGCAAATCCATCACCCATCTTGAGGAATCATCCCAAGCCTATAAAGAATTAAAAAATATACTGGATAAAATATTGGGGGTCAGACCTCAACAATAGAAACTAACTTCTAAGGTTGAGGTTTGACCCCCAAATAAAACGGCGAGAAAGGAAGAGAATATGGCACTGGATTTGGTTAAAGAAAAGTGGTCTAACGCGGTGGCCGTGGTAACTATCGGGGCGCTTAAGGATGAGGGAGGAACCCGTTCGTCGGTAGTCCGCTGTGGAGGCGAAGAAGGGCTTCCTTTCTTGTTCGCGGAAGGGAAGACTCCTCACCGGCCGGTAATCGCTATGGAAGTGCTGGATGTCGAGCCGGACGACTGGCCGCAAAGCCTAACTTCCGCTATCGGACCAGCCATAAAAAACCCGGTGGAATGGGCGGTGAAATGCGAAAAGGATTATAAGGCGGATCTGATCTGCCTGCGTCTGGCCGGAGCCCATCCCGACGCCCAAAACAGACCGGCTGAGCAATTAACCAAGGTAGTTAAGGATATTTTACAGGCTACTACCATCCCTTTGATTTTAATCGGCTGCGGCGAGGACAAGCGGGATAATGAAATATTGCCGCTATGTTCTCAAGCCGCCAAGGGGGAGCGCCTATTGATTGGGGAAACAGTCCAGGCAAATTATAAAACCTTAACTGCCAGCGCGCTGGCCGACGGACACAGCATTATCGCCCAGTCACCCATTGACATAAATATTGCTAAACAGCTTAATATTCTCATCAGCGATATGTCAATGTCCATAGAACGAATTGTGATTAACCCCACGGTGGGAGCTCTAGGTTACGGCCTGGAATACGCCTACTCCATAATGGAACGGGCGCGCTTAGCCGCTCTCTCCGGGGATAAAATGTTAGGAATGCCTTTTATTTGCTTTGTGGGGTATGAGGCCTGGAGAGCCAAAGAAGCCAAGGCCTCGGAAACTGAATTTCCAACCTGGGGAAAGCAGTTAGAACGGGGTATTGCCTGGGAGGCACTTACCGCCACCACCTTCCTGCAGGCCGGAGCGGATATTTTGGTGATGCGTCATCCTAAAGCCGTGGAATTAGTCAGAAAACACATAGATGAATTAATGAAGGAATAGCGAAGTTCGCGAATAATAGTTTTTTCTGTACTCTGTACTCTGTAATCTCTGACGACCAAAGGGAGGAAGAAATGTTTATAATCGGTGAGTTAATTAATGGGATGTATAAGGATATCGGCAAGGCTATCCAGACTAAAGATAAAAGTATTATTCAGAATAAGGCCCTGGAACAGATCAAGGCCGGCGCGGACGCCCTGGATGTAAACTGCGGCCCGGCTTCAAAAGACCCAATCAACGACATTCAGTGGCTGGTGAATACTATTCAAGAGGTTACCGATAAACCGCTTTCCATAGATTCCAGCCGGACTCAAGTGATTGAATCCGGGCTTAAAGTCCTCAAGAATAAGGCCATAATAAATTCCACTACTGCTGACCAGGAAAAATTAGATATCCTTATTCCTCTGGCTATGAGATATAATGCCCGGCTGATCGGGCTGACTATCAGTAAAAAAGGCATCCCCCAGAATAAGGACCAGCGCTTGGAATTGGCGGCTATGATTGTGGCCTCGGCCCAGGAAAAAGGTTTTCCCGTGGAGGACCTCTTTTTAGATCCGATTGTGATGCCGGTGAATGTCGCCCAGTCGCAGATGAAGGATATTTTAGAATCCCTAAGGGAGTTTAAGATCATCTCTGACCCGGCGCCCAAGACGGTGGTGGGTTTAAGCAATGTTTCCCAGGGCACCTGCCAGCGCGGCTTGATCAACAAGACCTTTATGATTATGGCCGTAGGCTACGGCTTAGACGGGGCAATACTAGACCCTCTGGATAAAGACCTGATGGATGGAGCAATAACCTCGGATTTGATTTTGAATAAACATATTTACTGCGATTCCTATCTGGATGCCTACCGGAAGAAATAAATCTTTATTTAACAGGCCAAATACAGTAAAATAGGCACTAAGATGGCGAGGTAGCTCAGTTGGTTAGAGCATGCGGCTCATACCCGCAGTGTCGGCGGTTCAAGTCCGCCCCTCGCTATAAATTTCCGCTATGCGAAAATTTATAGAGCAATAGACAATAGACAATAGAACAATAAACAAACAACGCTCAATTGCGGTCTATTTTCTATTGTTCTATTGTTCAATAGCACTACTTAATACAAAAAAAGGAAACATGGAATTTAATAAACCCGGCCCGAATAAAAGGGTATGCGCTTATATCATTGATTACGGCTTGGCTTCAACTCTGGGAATCTGCTTAGCCATCTTATTGGAGACTAAGATGGCTGCCTGGACTAACTGTCTTTTTTATATGCTTTTGCGGGATACCTTTGGCGGAAGAAGTCTGGGTAAGCTTGCCTGCGGCCTAAAGGTAATAGATGTCAAAAAACGGCCGCTTAAAATAAGTCAGGCCATAATCAGGAATATCTTTATCGTGCTCCCCGTTTTACCGCTGGTAGAATATTTTGTGCTGCTTAAGAATCAACAGGGAAGAAGAATAGGGGATAAGGCCGCCAAAACAATGGTGATTGATCTAAGGCCTCAAATTAAAGACGCGGTCTTTTTTTGGTTTTCCCTGGTTTTCGCCGTTATCTTCCTGGCGCTCTGGCTGGTCTTGATCATGTATATCTATAAAAACCGCCCTTTATTGCTCTATGGCCGCTGACTTCCTCCTTAAAAACAAATTTATCACCTTAATCGCCTGTCTGGTTCTAGGTGGCTGCACAGTGCATAGATTTCAGAAATCCGAAAAATACGACGGGCAGACAGTGGCTCGTTTCGGCTATATCATTCCTGAATACACCACGGATTTAGAAAACAAAGCCCCCCAGGACCTCGCCCTGGCCAAGAGCAGGTTTAGCAGAAGGCACGATATGGTGGAGATCTATTATATCCGCATGGGCCAGATTGAAAGTTATGGCCGAAGATATCTTACCCATTTTCCCAGAATGATGTGGAGTATCTTTGCCAATACCATTAAACTGCCGGCGCATATTATCTCGGAGTACCGCTACGACACTAATGAAAAATACCGCGAGAAAATTGACGCTTTAGACGCTAAAGTTAAGGCTAAGGAAGACGCCAAAACCAACCAAATTAAAGAACAGCTTAAGGAATTTATCCGTCAGGACCTGGAAAAAGAAGAGTTTGCCCTCCAAAACTCCCTCTTAGAAACTAAATGACCTTGCCGGAAAAAGTCAGGAAATTCATAAAACAATACCAGCTGATCAATGCGCGGGATAAAATCTTAATCGGCCTTTCCGGCGGGCCGGATTCGGTTTGTCTGCTCTATGCCCTGAACGCGCTAAAAGAAGAGTTTAGCCTTAAGTTGTATATCGGCCACCTGAATCATTCCTTAAGAGGCCGGGAATCCGATCAAGACCAGGAATTTGTCAAAAAGTTATCTGAGAAGCTAAAGATACCGGCCTTCTTTAAAAAAGTTGATGTTTCAAGGGCGGCAAAAACCTGTTGCTCGGAAGAATCCGCCAGGAAGATAAGGTTTGATTTTCTTTTTCAAACCGCCAAAGAAAACCACCTGACCAAAATAGCCTTAGGCCACAATCAAGACGATCAGGCCGAGACGGTTTTGATGCGCTTGATAAGAGGCAGCGGACTTTTAGGATTAGCGGCAATCTTACCCAAGAGAAAAATCGGCGGTTTTACGATTATTCGGCCCCTGCTTGGAATCAAAAGGAAAGATATAGAGAGTTTTTTACGGCTCAAGAAAATAACCTCCCGCGTAGATTCCAGCAATCTCAGGGAAATTTATTTCCGGAACCGTCTGCGCCGGACATTGCTTCCGGAATTAGAAAAATATAATCCTAACATCAAAGAGGTTTTAGCCGGAACCGCCCAGACAGCGGCTTATGATTATGATTTTTTATATACCAGCGCCTTGAAGGCGTTTAATAAGATAAAAATTATCAAGCTGAAACAATTGAAGCTTCCTTTAGAAAAATTTTTAAGCCTGCACCCCGCCCTGCAAAATATCATTTTGCGCCTGAGTTTTGAAGAGTTGAAAGGGGATACCCGCAGGCTCACCTATCAGCATATCCGCGAACTCCGGGATTTAATGTATTGCCGGCCTCAAGGCTCTGTCGTAGATTTGCCCTCTCATATCTCAACCCGTAAAAACCAGGAATTTCTTGATATCTACTTGCGCGTAACCGATCAGTGAGCGGGAGCGTCTTTTTAAAAAATCCCCCTGACCCCCCGTTGTAGGGGCAGGTTCTGAACCTGCCCCTACATTGAAAGCCAAACCACCGCCCTCTGGCTTGTCAAAGGGGGAATTTTTACCCCCTCTTTTATAAAGAGGGGCGAGGGGAGATTTTCCCCTGTTTACTGACGCATTACACTAGCGCCTAAATAAGGCTTGATTTTATTTCTATTTAGGTTATAATCCGAGAGACACGTTAATTAACGGAACTTACTGTCTTATGTTCGCGAATTTGATATTTCAGGAAAAATAAAGGAGAAAATGAGTGCTAATCTTCCTAAATTAAAACCAAAATTAAATAAGTTAAACAGCCAAAAGAAACCCAATATATTCTGGATGCTGATAATATTGGCTCTTTTCTACGTGATAAACTTTGTTAATATTGCCGCGCCGACTAAGGAGATAAAATACGGCGATTTCTACCGCCTGCTCAAGGAAAATCCCTCTACCGGAAATATCGTTTACACGGCCAAAATAGACGGCCGCCTGGAAGGACAGCTTAAGGATAAAACCAAGTTCTTTGTATTGATCCCCGATAATGACAAGGATTTGATTCCCGCGTTAAGGGAGAATATAGAAAATTTTGAAATCAAGACCCAGCCGCTTCTGATTTCTCTGTTATTTTCCCTGGGCCCGGTTTTGCTTTTGATTTTATTCTGGTGGCTTATGGCTTCCCGGGGAGAACAATTAGGCAATCGGATTATGGGTTTTGGCAAAATCAGGCCGAAATTGGCCGAGGAAGGAAAAAATCAAAAGATTACTTTTAAAGATGTGGCCGGAGTGGATGAGGCCAAGGAAGAGCTTCAGGAGGTTATTGAATTCTTAAAAGATCCTAAGAAATTTCAAAAATTAGGCGGCAAAATCCCTAAGGGGGTTTTATTGGTTGGCCCTCCGGGATGCGGTAAAACTCTGCTGGCCAAGGCGGTGGCCGGTGAGGCCGAGGTGCCTTTTTTCTCTATCAGCGGCTCGGAGGTTGTGGAGATGTTTGTGGGTGTGGGGGCTTCCCGGGTCAGGGATTTATTTGAGCAGGGCCGCAAGGCGGGTAAGGCCTCGGGTAAGGGGGCGATTATCTTTATTGATGAAATTGACGCGGTGGGCAGACTGCGCTTTGCCGGTATCGGCGGCGGCCACTACGAAAGAGAACAAACCCTTAATCAACTTTTGGTGGAGATGGACGGCTTTGACACCGTCGAGGGTTTAATTTTGATTGCCGCCACCAACCGGCCGGATACCTTAGACCCGGCGCTTTTACGTCCCGGGAGATTTGACCGGCATATTGTGGTAAACTTACCGGATATTGTCGGGAGAGAGGAAATTCTTAAGGTGCATGTCCGAAAGATAAAGCTTTCCCCTAATGTAAACTTAAGGCTGACTGCTCAGCATACCTCAATGTTTTCCGGGGCGGACCTGGCTAATCTCTGTAATGAGGCCGCGCTTTTGGCTGCCCGGCGCAATAAAGAGGCGGTGGAGCAGGTTGAGCTGGAGGCGGCGATTGAGCGGGTAATGATCGGCCCGGAGAAAAAAAGTAAGGTAATGTCGAAACGGGAAAAAGAACTTACCGCCTTTCATGAGGCCGGACATGCTATTTTATCCTTATTAGTGCCTGAGGTTAATCCGGTAACCAAGGTTTCCATCATCCCCCGGGGAATGGCCGGAGGTTACACCTTAACTCCGCCTATTGAAGACCGCAGTTACCGCTCCAAAAAAGAGTTTTTAGGAGAAATTACCATACTTCTGGGTGGAAGGGTTTCTGAAGAGTTAAGCTTTGGCGATGTTACTACCGGAGCCGGAAGCGACCTGGAAAACGCCACCCATATCGCTAAAAAAATGATCTGTAGTTTCGGAATGAGCGAACGCTTAGGAAATATTACCTTAGGCCGGGCGCACGGCCCCTTATTTTTAGGCCGGGATATAGTGGAGGAAAGAAACTACAGCGAAGACACCGCCAGGATGATTGATGAAGAGGTGAAACGGATTGTGGATGAATGTTATGCCCAGGCCAAAAAACTCCTCCAGGAAAAAGAGGATAAGCTGAAGTTAGTCTCCTCCGCTTTATTAGAAAAAGAGGTTTTAGACGGAGCCGAGGTCAGGCGACTGCTTGGCCTGGAGCCAAAACCAGAACCACAATTAGAAATAAGCTCACCCATAAGCCAGCAAGGCAATGGTTTGGCTTCCATACAGCCAAAGCCATAAGCCAGCAAGGCAAAGCCATAAGTAGGGGCGGGTTCGAACCCGCCCCTACTTAAACTCAAAATGACTGTTCGCATAATCTCACTGCGCGATCAATCCGAGGCCAAAGCCCTGATGAGGGATTTAGGGGTTGAGACCGCCGGCATTGAGATTATGGCTCCCAAGACCATCCCGGCCTTAGTCAGAATAAATAACCTGCCCATCTTTGCCGCCAATATTCTTAAACAAGAAAGCCTTTCTATCGGCGCGGACACCGCCGTATCCCGCGATGCCTTAACCGGAAAGAAAAAGCATACCGATTGCCTGATTATCGGAAATCTCACCCACATCCAAAGACTCTCTGAAAAGCTAAAAAGACAGCCCTACGGTTTGAATAAAATCGCCCTGGAATTACAAGCCGCCTTTAATAATTACCAAAAAGATAATTTTACCCTCGCGCTAAAGAATCATCAATTAAATCTGGCTTCTCAAACCCGGATTATGGGTATTATCAATCTCACTCCGGATTCATTTAGCGGCGATGGGCTTTTAGAGACATTGGGCTCCGCGGTGGAATACGCGCGAAAATTAGCGGATGAAGGGGCGGATATGCTGGATATCGGCGCGGAGTCCACTCGGCCGGGGGCTAAGCCTGTTTCGGCAAAAGATGAGATTAAAAGGCTGATTCCGGCCCTAAAGCGAATTCGTAAGGAAATTAACCTGCCAATTTCTATTGATACCTATAAAGCTGAAACCGCCAAGGCCGCCTTAGATAGCGGCGCCGATATTATTAATGACATCAGTGCCCTTACTGCCGATAAAAAAATGGCTAAAACTATCAGCAGGTATAAGGCCGGGGTAGTGTTAATGCATATGCGCGGGATACCTAAAAATATGCAGAAAAACCCCGCGTATCAATCGCTGATGGGTGAAATTATCGAATACTTAAATAAATCCATAGCCATTGCCCTTGAGGCCGGAATAGATTTTGAGAAAATCATTGTTGACCCGGGAATCGGTTTTGGTAAAACCCTGGAGCATAATCTGGAAATAATTAAGTCCCTCGCCCAGCTTAAAATATTAGGCCGGCCGATTTTAATCGGATTATCCCGCAAGTCGTTTCTGTGGAATATTACTCATCAGGGGCCTAAGGAGCGCCTGTCCTCAACCATCAGCAGTAACTGCCTGGCAGTATTTAATGGCGCTAAAATTATCCGGGTTCATGACGTAAAAGAGTCCAAGCAGGCCTTTATGGTCTTAGACCGCATCCTTAAATGCCCATCTCAATAAATCTGCTTAATAATTGGAAGGCGCTGTTAGAGATAACCATACTCTGGATAGTCTTTTATCAGATTATGCTCTTTTTTAAGGGCACTCGGGCGATTCAGGTCTTACGCGGCCTTATTGTTTTAGTCTTTGCCTTTTTTATCTTTCAGATTTTAAGGCTGGAAACCCTGGACTGGTTGATGACCCATTTTTTTGCCATATCGATTATCGGTATCCTGGTAATTTTTCAGCCGGAGATACGTCAGGGCCTGGCAAAATTAGGACAGCAGAAAATCTTTAAGGGCGGGCTTTATGAGGAAGAGCTGAAAGAAATCATAGCCCAGATTGTTTCGGCGGTAGATATCTTGAGCCGGAAAAAAATAGGCGCCCTGATTGCCATAGAGAAAGAGGATAGTCTTAAGGAATATATTGAAAGCGGGGTAAAGATAGACAGCCGCATAAGCGCGGAGCTCATCCAAACCATATTCACCCCTAACAGCCTTTTACACGATGGAGGGTTGATTATCCAAAACACCCGCGTAATTGCCGCTGGATGCCTCTTTCCTTTAACCGAGAAACCAAACTTAGACCGTATCCTGGGCACCCGCCATCGGGCGGCCATCGGCCTGGCTGAGCAGACCGACGCGATAGTGGTAGTGGCCTCTGAGGAAACCGGGGATATATCACTCTGCTATAACGGAAAACTCTTCCGCGACCTTGACCTGGAACAACTCTCTGAAAAACTCAAGAGTAATTTTAAAAACCGCAAGAATAAATAATGAAAATTTGGCCGTTTAGACATTTCTGGTTAAAAATAATATCTTTGATTCTGGCTATTTTAACCTGGCTTTATGTAAACGGAGAAATAGCTAAAATGGTTTTAAAGTTCTAACATGGTTAAATTAGGAGTTAACATAGACCATATCGCCACCTTACGGCAGGCCCGTAAAGGTCAATTCCCGGATCCGGTCTACGCCGCCTCTATTTGCGAGAAGGCCGGTTGTGACTCCATAGTTGCCCATTTACGCGAGGACCGCCGCCATATCAACGATAATGATATCCGGCGCCTCAGGCAAAGCGTCAAGACCAGATTCAATTTAGAGATGTCTATATCCGCGGAGATTGTAGATATTGCCTGTTTAGTCAAGCCGCATCAGGCAACCTTAGTTCCGGAAAAAAGAAAAGAGCTGACCACCGAAGGCGGCCTGGATATCCTAAAGCAGAAATCTAAAATAAAAAAAGTAGTTAAAAAGTTAACCGGGAGTGGAATAGAAATAAGTTTATTTATTGACCCGGACAAAAAACAGATTTCCGCCGTCACAGAGACAGGGGCAAAAATTATTGAACTGCACACCGGAAAATACGCCGCGGCCAAAACTCAAAGCCAAAGAAATAAATTATTACAAGAGCTGGCTAAGGCCGCTTCCTTTGCCCAAAGCCTGGGCCTTACAGTGGCTGCCGGACACGGCTTAGACTACAACAATGCTCAGGCTATTGCCAAAATTCCGGAAATCCAGGAATTGAATATCGGTTACTCCATAATCTGCCGCGGTATTTTTATTGGTTTAGAAACCGCGGTCAAAGAAATGCTCAAACATACACGATGATTAGCGGAACAGGCATAGACATCATTGAGATTTCCCGGATAAAAAACGCGGTTCTTCGTTGGAAAGATTCTTTCTTAAAGCGAATCTTTACTGAGAATGAAATAAATTATTCCCAGGCCAAGAAATTTTCTTATCAACATCTGGCCGCCCGCTTCGCGGCTAAGGAAGCGGTCTTAAAGGCTATCGGCGATTCATCTATTCATCAGATTAACCTTCGCGAGGTTGAAGTTTTAAACGATAAATCCGGAAAACCTTTCATCCGGCTTTCCGGAGAGGCTAAAAAAATAAAAGAAAAGAAAAAAATCTCCGATATTATCATCAGTATGTCCCACACCCACAAATTGGCCGTGGCCAATGCCATTTTAATCAAGAATGACAAATAGGGTTTTTCCCCGCCGTAAACCCGATACCCATAAAGGCGATTACGGCCATATTTTTGTCTTAGCCGGCTCTCTTAGTTTTAGCGGAGCCGCTATTTTGTGCGCCAACAGCGCGATGCGCTCCGGGGCCGGGCTAGTTACCCTGGGCCTTCCTGAGAGTTTATGCGGCATTGCCGCGAAAAAGGTATTTTTAGAGGTAATGCTTAAACCCCTACCCCAGACAAAAGAGAAGACCTTAAGCTTAAGCGCCTACCCGAAAATAGCCGCGTTTACCCACAAAACAGATGTTTTAGCCCTCGGCCCGGGATTATCCCGAAATCCTCAAACCCAAAAACTCATCCGCCGGATAATCAGCAATGTCAATAAGCCTATGGTTATTGACGCCGACGCGCTAAACGCCTTAGCCGGACATTTAGATATCCTAAGGCTAAATCCCAATCTTAAAATACTCACTCCCCATCCCGGAGAGTTCAGCCGCCTGACAGGCCAATCCACAGCTTATATCCAAAAAAACAGAGAAACACTTGCAAAAAGGTTCGCTTATGATTATAATATAGTCCTTGTTTTAAAGGGGCATCATACGGTGGTGGCTTCGCCGAATAAGCTGTATGTGAATAAAACCGGCAACCCCGGAATGGCCACCGCCGGTTCAGGCGATGTATTAACCGGCATCATCAGCGCCTTATTAGGCCAGGGATTAGACGGATTGACCGCCGCCAAGACCGGAGTCTATCTGCACGGCCAGGCCGGGGATCTGGCCGCAAAAGAGAAGACTCAAACCGGCCTCATCGCCTCAGACATCATAGAAAACATTCCCGCGGCAATAAAAAAATTATGAATCGGTGATTTAAAATAATCAATAACCAAGATCCAATAACCAAAAAATACCCAATACCCAATACCCAATAACCAATAATCAATGATAAATCGGAAAACTAATCTATTGTTTGGTTATTGATGTTTGGTGTTTGGTTATTCTTTGGTTATTGATGATTGATTATTGGTTATTTTGAAATTTGCTGGCGTAGCTCAATTGGTAGAGCTCCTCATTTGTAATGAGGTGGTCGCCCGTTCGATTCGGGCCGCCAGCTTTATTAGTTGACAGTTTTCAGTTGACAGTTTATAATCGTTAATAACTTTTTTGGGCAGGTACCCAAGTGGTCAAAGGGGACAGACTGTGTTAGAACGCAGCGCTCCGACGAAAGGTTGGGGTGTAAAAGTAGGTGAATTCAGGGAAACCCGAAGCGGCTTGTAATGAATGTGTGGTCTTCGCAAGTCGAAGGGCAATCCTGAGCCAAGCCCCGGCATATGTCTACCGCCAGGCAGACATTGTCGATGGAAGGTGCAGAGACTAAGCGCCTGCCGCCTAAAGTTATTATATTTTCAATATATAATAACTATGGTGATGAGATAGTCCAAGCCTCGAGGTAACTTGAGGGCACTTGAAATCTGTTGCACCTGTGCTTCAGAGGTTCAAATCCTCTCCTGCCCATTTTTTTATCAAGGAAGGACGTGATGAGCTGGAAATTATTTGGACAGATTGTATTATTAATAATAATCTTTGCCTTTTTGACCAATCTGATTAAATGCCTCCACGATACCTATTGCTTTAAATGTAAGAAACAGCCTTAAACCCGCGTTTAACTTTTAAGAATAAATTGTTTGACAGATTTTATTTTAGTGCTATTTTAGAATATAGCTATGGCGATTCAATACCCAAAGAAAATATTAATAGTTGACGATGAAGAAGATGTCCTGATACCTTTGGGCAACATCTTAAGACGCGCTAATTATATTGTATCTACTACCACCAGCGGAGAAGAAGCAATAAAATTAGCCAAAGCCAATCATCCGGATTTGATAATTATGGATATCGTGCTTCCCGGATTAGACGGCGGCTCGGTTGCCGATATCATCTCCAATGACCCCGCTACCGCGCATACCCCAATATTATTCCTCACCGGAATCCTCAGCAAAGAAGAAGAACTTCAAGGCAAAAAAGAAGGGGGCAAGAAATCCGGCAAACATTTTATGATGGCCAAGCCGGTTTCCGCTGAAGACCTCCTGGAAATGCTGCGCAAAATCCTTCCTTCATAAATCAAAATATTTTATTCAAAAGTTAACCATACGCTCTCTCTTCTTTACTCAATACCTTGAAATAATAAATAATTATGATACAAGTCCCTGAATTTAAAAGAGATATAACTGGTAAAATTCTTGCTAGATTGGTTGAAGAGAGGCGTTTTATTCAGGTAATTACCGGCCCTCGCCAAGTCGGCAAGCCAAAATCTTTTCTGGACAGTACCCAAAAAATCTGTTAGTATAAAATTTCATTTCTACGCGATAAGGCCCAAATCCTTCTTAAATCTTAACTTTTAGTTCTGTATTATTGGGGCCCATAGCTCAGTCGGTTAGAGCAGGTGACTCATAATCACTTGGTCGAAGGTTCGAATCCTCCTGGGCCCAGTAAAGCAACTTTCGGGCGCATGGCTCAGCTGGTTAGAGCGTCACATTCACATTGTGGAGGTCATAGGTTCGAATCCTATTGCGCCCATTTTATTACCCCAAGAGAGCGAGGTTAAAATTTGGCTGAAACCCTGAACATAAAAGAGCAAATAAAGCAACTGGTTTCACTGCAAGATATAGATGGCAAAATTTACGCCTTAAAAACCGCTAAGGATGAACTGCCTCAGGAAATTGCCTCTTTGCAAAAAAGCTTTGAGGAAAAAAAGGCCCATTTGAACAGTTTAGAGGACAGGTCTAAGGCCCTGGCGGTCCGGCGCAAAGAAAAAGAACTGGAATTATCCTCTAAGGAGGAAAATGTAAAAAAGCTCAACAGCCAGCTTTTTTCCTTAAAAACCAACAAAGAATATCAAACTATGTTGGAGCAGATTGCCGGTGGAAAAGCCGACAATTCGGTGCGCGAAGAGGAAATCCTGAAAATTATGGATGAGCAGGATGTCATTAAAGCAGAGATAACTAAGGAAAAGGCGCGCTTGAGCGAGGAAGAAAAAAAATTCTTAGAGCAAAAAAAGAAGGTGGAGGAACGGGTAATAGAACTGGAAGGCGCCATCAACGACCTGACCGCCAAAGGCAAGCAAATCATTCCTTCCATAGATAAGCGGATTTACGCTGTTTACGAGAGAATCCTCAAAGCCTTACACGGATTGGCCCTGGTTAAGGTGGAAAATTACACCTGTCAGGGATGCTTTATCTCAGTAACTCCTCAGGTGGTTAACGAAATCAAGATGCTGGAAAAGTTGGTTACCTGCGGGGCCTGCGCGCGCATACTTTATCTGGAAGAGGATCTCTAAACAGGATGGAAATTTACATTGACGGAGCAGCCAAAGGTAATCCCGGCCCGGCCGGAATCGGAGTGGTAATTTTACAAGACGGCAGTCCGATTAAAAACCTGCATAAATTTATCGGTAATACTACCAATAATGTGGCCGAATATACCGCCTTGATCTATGCCCTGCAGGAAGCAATTATCCTTAAAGCCAATAAAGTTAAGGTCTATAGCGACAGCGAACTTCTTTGCCGGCAGATGACGGGAGCTTACAAGGTTCGGCATATAAACCTGAAACCTTTATTTGAGCAGGTCAAACATCTAGCCAACAGTTTAAGCTCTTTTGAGATAAAGCATATCCCGCGAACCGAAAATCAGCAGGCCGATAAGCTGGCAAAGAAAGCCTCTGAACAAACGAAATATTAAGGCAGGCTTATGAGCGGCTGCTCCCGCCGCTTTAGCGGCGGGGGAGGAAAGTCCGGGCTCCCCAGGGCGGCGCACCCTGAGAACATCAGGGCATCCTTATTTGAAGGATAGGATTAGAGCCACAGAGACGAGTCTGTAACCGCAGAAGACATTGGTTGCAGGGTGAAACGAGCAATCTCTGCGCGGAGTAAGGCCAAATAGGTCCTGGTTAAAAGTTGCCCGCTTTAAATGTTCGCCGTAAGGCGCGATATTGCCAGGACGGGTAGGCTGCATGAGCCTTGGCGGCAACGTCAGGGTCGAGAGAAATAGCCGCTCTTAGCGCGAAGTTTTTTCGCGCTAAGACAAAACTCGGCTTACAGTAAGCCTGTCTTAATTATCCCGGATTTTGCAATAGGAATGCGGACACCGAGGACGACAAAGAAGGGTGTGGCTTGGGCTAATAGGAAGCCCAACCACGGCCTTCTGGCCAGCAGATTTGGCAGAAAAAAGTGCGCGCATACTTTTAGTATGCAAGCGCTTTTTTCTGACGAAGATGCGTCCTTATTTGGCGGCGAATGCCATTACTATTGCAAATTCCGGGATTATATCTCCCGCCAAGAATAAAATGACCATACACAGCCATCAACACGATAAGCAGACAAAATTATCCCGGTTAAAAATTGCCCTTATTTTAACTTCCTTAGGGATGTTTTTTGAGTTTATCGGTGGTTTTATTTCTAACAGCTTGGCCCTGATTTCCGATGCCGGGCATATGCTGACCCATATCTTTGCCTTGGGGATGAGCTATTTCGCGATTGTCCTTTCCCTGCGCTCTCCCACCAAAAAAAGGACTTATGGTTTTTACCGGGCGGAGATACTGGCGGCCTTTATCAACGGCGTAGTCCTGATACTTATAACCGGATACTTAGCCTATGAGGCGCTAAAGAGATTCGTTTCTCCGGAAGAAATTAAGGCCAGTGAGATGCTCTTAGTGGCCGGATTTGGCCTGGTTATAAACGGGATAAGCACCTTTTTGCTGGCCGGAGTCTGCAAACATGACATCAATATAAAAAGCGCGTTTCTCCACGAAATAGGAGATATGATATCCAGTATCGCGGTAGTCGCGGCGGGTATTATCATATTTTATACTAAAAATTATATTATTGACCCGTTGTTGGCTTTTTTTATCTGCGGGCTGATTGTCATCTGGGCGGTAAAGCTGATTATTGAGTCGGCGAATATCCTTTTAGAGGCCACACCCAAACATTTGGACATAGATGAGGTGATCCAGGTCTTAAAGAATGAAGTAAAGGGAGTGCATGAAGTGCATCACCTGCATGCCTGGACCATCGCTTCTTCAATGTATGCCCTAACCGCTCAGATAGTGATCGAAGACTGCAAGGTAAGCACGGCCAACGAACTTTTGGAAAAAATCAATAAGCTTCTGGAGGAAAGATTTCATATCGAGCACACCAATATTCAGTTCGAGTGTCTGATAAAAAAATAGCGGGATGAAAAAAAACCTTTTGTTTATAACACTGGGAACAGCTATATTCTTTGCCGGACCAATCTTTGCCCAGACCGAGAAAGAGGTGAATAAGATGTTAAAAAATCTGCACTGGCTGGGACATGACAGTTTTCGCTTTGATGGCTCTAAGACAATATACTTTGACCCCTGGAAACTGTCTAAAAATTCTAAAAAAGCGGACTTGATATTTATTTCCCATGAGCATTTTGACCACTTTTCCCGGGATGATATATCCGCGATAAGCTCCAGTGAAACCGTGATTATTACAGATAAAAACGTGAGCCGGCAACTTCAGGGCAAAATCAATTGCCAGGAGATTAAGGGCCTCAATCCCGGAGAAACTATCGAGGTATCTAAAGTTAAAGTCCAGGCTGTGTCCAGTTATAACATCGGCAAGGAATTTCATACTCAAGACAGCCGCAAATTAGGGTTTATTGTTACTATTGACGGGATAACTGTATATCATGCCGGAGATACCGACAATATCCCCCAGATGAAAGATTACCGCTGTGATCTAGCCCTGCTTCCGGTAAGCGGAACCTATGTAATGACCGCCGATGAAGCGGCTGAGGCGGCCTTAGCCATTAAGCCTAAAATAGCCGTGCCCATGCATTACGGCGATATTGTGGGTTCTCTCGCGGATGCCCAACGCTTCCAGGAGTTATTAAAAGGAAAAATAGAGGTAAAGATACTTAAACAGGAAAAATAGGAGGAAAACAATGAAAGCTGTAGTTGACGCGGATACCTGTATTGGATGCGGATTGTGCGCGGACACTTGTCCGGAAATGTACCGAATGGAAGGCGATAAGGCAATTGCTATTACCGAAAATGTGCCCGCCGACCAGGAAGAGTGCGCCAAAAAAGGAGCTGAGGATTGCCCGGTTGAGGCGATAAAAATTTCCTAAAAAGATGAAACTCTCCGTAGTCATTCCGGTGCACAATGAAGAAGCCTGCATCGAAAAGACTGCCCGGGAGCTAATCCGGGAGCTGGAAGCTAAAATAATCCCTTATGAGCTTATCTTAGTCAATGATAATTCCAGCGATAGCACTCCCCGGGTTTTGGATAAGCTCAAAAAAGATTATGCCGCGGTCAGGATCATTACCTCTACTGAACCCAAAGGATTTGGCCGGGCAATAAGGGTAGGCCTGAATAATATTCAAGGCGATGTGGTGGTGATTTGTATGGGCGACGGCTCGGATGACCCGGCAGATGTAATAAAATACTACAATAAAATATTGGAGGGTTACGATTGCGCCTTTGGCTCGCGCTTTGTCAAAGACAGCAAGGTAAGCGAATATCCCCTACTCAAACTGCTTTTAAACCGCTTAGGTAACAAACTCATTCAGTTTCTCTTTCAAATCAAATATAATGATGTCTCTAACGCCTTTAAGGCCTACCGGGTTGAGGTCATCAGGACAGTCCAGCCTTTAATATCCCAGCATTTCAATATTACCGTTGAGATTCCCCTTAAGGCCATCATCAGGGGTTATTCTTACGCGGTGGTGCCGATTAATTGGCGGGGCAGGGAGAGCGGGGTATCCAAATACGATATTTGCGCCCTCTCGCGCAAATATTTCTTCTCCATACTTTTTGTCTGGCTGGAGAAAATACTGCTTAAGGAAGAAATCAAGCCTGTGGATAATCTCAATGTTAAAAGAGGCGCTTCTTTATAAAAAACTCCAAGACCATAAGGTCAGCTGTTTTCTTTGCGGCCATCGCTGTCTGATTGCTGACGGGCAATTTGGAATCTGCCAGGCGCGTCAGAATAAAGAGGGCACGCTCTATACCTTGACCTACGGAGAGTTGTGCGCGGCCAATATTGACCCCATCGAGAAAAAGCCCATCTTCCATATGCTGCCCGGCTCAAAGTCTTATTCTTTTGCCGCCTTAGGCTGTAATTTCAGGTGCGGCTTTTGCCAAAACTGGCAGATATCCCAAAAAAAAGAAGCAGACAAATTAGGAATAAGAGTAGAGCCAAAAAGCCCGGAAAGAATTGTCAGCGAAGCCCTTCAGCATAAGTGTCAAAGCATATCCTACACCTATTCCGAACCAACTATATTTTTTGAATACGCCCTGGAGACGGCGAAATTAGCTAAAGAAAAAGGCCTCTACAACATATTTGTTACCAACGGCTATATGACCCCGGAAGCTTTAGAGATGATTAAGCCGTATTTGGACGCCGCCAATGTGGACCTGAAATCTTTTAACGACGCGAATTACCAAAAAGTCTGCGGGGGAAGGCTTCAACCGGTTTTGGACACCATCTCCTTGATGCGCCGGATGAATATCTGGGTTGAGATAACTACTTTAGTGATACCGGACTTTAATGATTCAAGCGAAGAACTCAAAGATATAGCCGAATTCTTAAGCGGAGTGGGTAAGGAAATCCCCTGGCATATCTCGCGCTTTCACCCGGATTATAAAATTACGGATGGAGAACCCACACCCCTAACCAAACTCAAAGAAGCCTACACTATCGGCAAAGACGCCGGCCTGCGTTATGTCTATATCGGAAATGTCCTGGAAGAAGAAAAGACTTATTGCTATAAGTGCGGCCAAGACCTCATCGCGCGCGTCGGCTTTAATGTAGTTAAAAATGTTTTAAAGGACGGTAAATGTCCCGGCTGTGCTACCGCCTTAGACGGACTAGCCTTACAAGGAAAATAAAGTTTGAATCATCCGTGTTGCGTAGCGGTGCCTGCCTACCGCAGGCAGGCGATTTATCGCACCCAAGAGGAGATCTTCAGTTGAAAAAAAATAATATCCTGCGTTTAGCCATGGCCCAGATTAATACTTGTGTCGGTGATTTTGCCGGTAATGCCCACAAGATAATCAACGCTATTGAACAAGCCAAGGCTCAAGGCTCACATATAGTCTGCTTTCCGGAGCTCGCGGTCTGTGGTTATCCCCCGGAAGACCTGCTTTTTAAAAATAGCTTCATTCAGGAAAATATCCGGCGCTTAAACCAAATCAAAGAAAAAACCTCAGGGATTATCGCTATTGTCGGCAGTATATCTAAAGAAAAGGGAGCGCTATTTAACAGCGCCGCGGTATTGGCGAACAAAAAAACAATAGACATCTATCACAAAATACACCTGCCTAATTACGGGGTCTTTGATGAAAAGCGCTATTTTTCCAGCGGCAGTAAATTCAACCTTTATGAGCTAAATGGATTACGACTGGGGGTGAATATCTGCGAAGACATCTGGATAGAGGACGGAGTAATCAACTCTCAGGCTCAAGCCGGCGCGAGCCTTATCCTGACTATCAATGCCTCACCGTATCATACCGGTAAAATCAACCTGCGCCAGAAAATGCTTAAAAACCAAGCCAGGAAAAATAAAGTTTTCATCGCTTATATAAATCTGGTGGGAGGCCAGGACGAGTTGGTCTTTGACGGACAGAGTATGCTGATATCGGATAAAGGGAAAATCTTATCTCTGGCTGCAGCCTTTAAAGAAGACCTCCTGGCTGTAGACCTAGATTTGGAAAAACTGCCTCAGAAACCAAAATCCAAAAAAACAAAAGTTATAACTATCCACCTTCCGGAACAAAAAAATATACTTCAACTTATACCCCCAGCCAGAATTCAAAAACTCGAAACAACGGAAGAGGTATTTTCGGCCTTAGTTTTAGGTACCCGGGATTATTGCCAAAAAAACGGATTCTCTAAAGTAGTCCTGGGATTAAGCGGAGGCGTTGACTCTAGTCTGGTGGCGGTAATCGCGGCAGAGGCTTTAGGTAGAGATAATGTCATTGGGGCAATCCTACCCTCCAGATTTAATTCCCCGGACAGTTCTGATGATGCCATTAGCTTAGCGAATAACCTGGGCCTAAAACATAGCACTATCCCGATACAGGAGATTTTTGAAAAATACCTAGATATCCTGAATCCCCATTTCTCAGGCCAACCCTGGAATACGGCTGAAGAAAATCTCCAAGCCAGAATCCGGGGGAATATTTTGATGGCCCTTTCCAACAAATTCGGCTGGTTAGTCCTGACTACCGGGAATAAGAGTGAGATGGGCGTAGGCTATGCCACTCTTTACGGGGATATGGCCGGAGGCTTCGCGGTAATTAAGGATGTGCCCAAAACCCTGGTCTATAAACTTTCGGGGTTTTATAATCAAAGGGAGAATAAAGAAATTATCCCCCAGCGGGTCCTGGAAAAGGCGCCCACTGCCGAATTGCGGGAAAATCAAAAGGACTCCGACAGCCTGCCGGTATATGAGACCTTAGACCCGATTTTAAAATATTATATTGAGGATGATTTAGCAGTTTCCGAAATAATCAAAAAAAGCTTTAAACAGGAAGATGTTTTAAAAACTGTCCGAATGGTTGATACCAGCGAATACAAGCGCCGGCAGTCTCCGCCGGGAGTAAAAATCACCCCCCGGGCCTTTGGCAGAGACCGCAGAATGCCGATCACTAATAGATTCAAGGAGGAAATAGGCAATGTTTAATCCCTGTAAAATACAAGATAACCTGTATTGGGTGGGAGCTATTGATTGGGATATCCGTTTTTTTCACGGATATACCTATACCACCCGCACCGGAACCACTTATAATTCTTATCTTCTTAGGGATGAAAAAACCGTCCTGATTGACGGCGTGCATCATAATTTCTCTGGGGAGTGGATTGAGCGGATCAGCGAAGTCATTGACCTTAAAAAAATAGATTATTTTATCTGCAATCATATTGAGCCGGATCACTCCGGGGCTATTCCTAAGCTGATGAAGCTTCTGCCTAAAATAAAGATTATTACTAACCAAAAGGCCAAAGAAGGCCTGGATAAATACTATCCCAACAATTGGGATTTTCAGATCGTCAAAACCGGTGATACCTTAAAATTGGGTAAAAACACCCTGCGCTTTATTGAGACTCCGATGATTCACTGGCCGGACAGTATGTGGACTTATCTGGAACAAGAAGAAATACTTTTTTCTAACGATGCCTTTGGCCAGCACTATGCCAGCCAGGAGCGCTTTGATGATGAGGTGGATTTTGGCCTGATTATGGATGAGAACGCCAAATACTACGCCAATATCCTTATGCCCCTAAGCTCTACCATTTTAAGAAAACTTCAGGAAATCCAAAAGCTGAATCTCTCCATCAGAATGATACTCACCAGCCATGGGTTGAACTGGCGCAAATATCCGGATAAGGCGATTGAGTCTTACCTAAGATGGGCCAAAGGAGAATCAAAAGAAAAGGTTATTATCGCTTATGATACAATGTGGTTTTCCACCGAAAAAATGGCCACAGCAATTTTAGAGGGAATTACCGCAGAGGGAGCAAGGGCAGAAGTTTACCGTGTCCCCATCTCTGACTTAAGCGATATTATGAAAGAACTCCTGGATGCCAAAGGACTGCTTATCGGCTCATCCGTAGCTAACAATCATATCCTGCCCACCATAACCAAGCTTCTGGCTGAGCTAAAAAGCCTCAAACCCCTGAACAAAATCGGCGCTTTCTTCGGCTCTTACGGCTGGAGTAAGGATGCGCCGGTTAAAGAGTTAGAGGCCGAAATTAAAGAGGCCGGAATAAAACTGGTCTTGCCGCCCCTAAATATAAAATACGCCCCTAGCCCGGACGAACTCAAACAATGCTTTGAATTCGGCAGAAACTTCGCCATCGAGATCAAAAAATAACCCAAAATTTTCAAAAAATACTTGACAAAATCTATATTTGCTATATACTTTATTTAACCTTTTTAAAATAACTTATTGTCCGGCTTCTGCTTGAGTAAAGAGATACTCAAGCGGCAAGCCACGGGAAACTTCCGCTAAGAGCGGAGAGATTTCAGCCGGATAGACTACGAAAGATGTCTGTCCGGTTTTTTATTTGGAAATTATGAGGTAGGCCAAAAATGTTCAAAAAAGCCATATCTTTAATCATATCCTTTAGTTTGCTCTTTACCCGGCCGGTCTTTGCCTACACCGCTACCCTTAACCTCTCCGGCTATCTTAACCAGGGCCCTAATCTCGCAGTCTCGGATAGATTCCGCCCAATCAACCTAAGATACTTCTCCTATCAGCCTCAAACCAATGACTTCCAGATCCTCTTAGACAAGGGAGACTACCAAGAACCCTCCCTGCACCTACGAGGTGCAGGAGGGGTGGATGTGCTTAAGCAAGAGGCTAGCATACTCTTAGACTACTTTAAAATAGGCTTAAGCTTACCTAATGATAAGTTCTGGGTAAACTTAAGACCGGACTCTGAAGACCAGATAATAGATGATGAGTTAGCTAAGACAGACTTAGGCAGGGTAATGTTAGAAGCTGACCTTAAACTTAAACAAGACACCGCCTTATTCACCTCACCCCAAACCCCCCAGGGTAAGGAATACTGGAATAAGCTCTATAAGAGAGCCGGAGAACTCTTCGGCACGGAAAACATCACTATCCCCACCCTAACCCGGCCCTGGATAGTCCCGGGTGAGATTATCCTGAGAGAATCCGCTGATTCAGCCAATAACGCCTCAGGAGCCTATATCTACAAGGCTAATCTCAAGGTGATGCTGGAAGAAGACTATCTTAAAAACAGTAACCAGAAACCAGTAACCGGTAACCAGATATATTCTTTCACTGATCCCAGACTCAAAGAATTAAACCAATACTCTACCCAGCTGATCCGAGAATTGATTCTTCCTAAGCTCACCCAGAAGGTTAACTCCTCCAAGGACTACGCTAATCTCAGGCAGGTCTACTTCTCCTTGATCTTAGCCCGATGGTTCAAGGAGACCTTTAAGAGTAGCCCCCAAGCTCAAGGAGACTACCTCAAGCTAATTAACTCCCATAACTTAACCAACCTCACCTCAAAACAAGCCTGGGATAAGACTACCTACTTTAATACCTATCAGAAATCATTCAAGGAAGGCGAGTACAACCTCTCAGAACCCATCTACACCCCTACCGGACAGGCAATCAGGAGGTATATGAGCGGGGGAGTAAATATTATGTCAGGGAGTCCGCTGGAGGGGAGATTTTTTAATAAATTTAAAAAAGGTAAAGATTTTCTAAAGAATTATATGACTACCATGAAAAAATATGTTATATTTACGTTCTTCGCTAATGAGGATACTGATACTGAATTGGTGTCAACTGAAAATACAGATATCGAAGCGTATATAGTATTAAAAATGTTATTTTCGTCCGACGCGCCTGTAAAAAATTTTGATAAATTAATTAATATATTTAGAAATGCTGAAGCCACGTTAGTTTTTGAAGGAAAAAAAGATTTTCTTAGTTCAATAGCAATTGTTCTGAAAGATCTTACGAAAAATGATGAATTTAATCTTGGGGAAATAAGAAAGATATTAAAGAATAAGTTGGAAGATCTTCTTGCGGTGTATGGAAAGGAGATGCGTAGCTTAATAAATAGTAAGGAATTAACCAGTTTTTTTACGAAAAATTATGATTTTAGAAATCAAATAACCGCATTTTTAGATAAGAATGAAGTTATCCCCGCGGCTGAGCATATCTATGGAAGGATAGAAGACATTTTTAACACGAACACCATGGCTGCTCGTGACTTAATATTTACAGTCATGGAAAACGCGCTGAAGATAAGGGATATTCTTAATGGCGAAAAAGAAATCTTCGCCGGCTCCTCCCCGCTGAGCTTAGAAGAAATAAAATCGCGGATGCTCCCATTTATGGAAGAGTATCCGAAAATTGGCAGGAATCCCTCTTATTACAGATTAAGTATAATAGCGGCTAAGATAAAGAAAACAATGAATACTGAAGACGATATTTCAAAATGGGATGCTATTCAAAAATGGCTGATACAGATGGTTAGATATGAAAGCGAAATAAACAGATTTATGAGTACCTATGAAAGGAAGGGGCTGCTTGAGCCTTTCGAAAAAAGAGAAATGGATGGCTATTTTACCCGTAACGACCTTATTTCCGCGGCAAATAAATTAAGCTCTCTGGCCGGGGATAAATTACAGGATGCAGAGATGAGGTGGGCATTTATACATCTGGCGAAAGATATACGACAGTTTATGCTTTTCGGCACAGTGCCTGAGGATAGCTTATCAGCGCTGTCAAAAATTCAGCAAATTATAGATAAGCGGCCACCCTCAGCGCAACCACAAATTACTCCAAAAGATACCACTATCGCAGCTGATACCGGCGTCGATCCTATCACTTCTTCATCAATAGAACAATACAAAAAACTTATTGAACAAGCATTTACTAATTATGAAAACGGTGGCCGTAAGCTTCCTGAATATCTCCAGACAGCCAGAGATGAAATCCAGGGATTATTTGGCCATTCGTCACTTCATAAACTGTTAACAGATACCGCTGTTTTAATAAGAAAAGATGGCTCGTTGCTGAAATCTATGCCAGACATATATCTGGTGTTGACAAATTCAGCCACAGCCATAGAAAATGATATTTTTGATTCACCTTATCGTCATCCCAATCCATCAGTCCTATCAGCTCCAGAAGATAAAACTTCATCTGCCCTGGCAACAACCGCGCCTACAAAAACCGGCGGTATTGACTTTAGGCAGATGAATATTCTGACTAAGCCGATGGGAAGTTTTTCGGGGCTGAATTTTAACCTGCCGATGTTGAGCAAGGCGGAGGTAGAGTCTTTGGACTTAGATAAGGAATTAACCGATATCCAAAGGATGGTCAACTCCGGGATAGTGCCTTCAGGTAACAGGCTGAAGGAATATCTCTCAGCCTGCTATCAAAAGGGAGAGTTTGATTCCCGCAGAGAAGGCATCATTGTTAGTTTAGTGGAAATCTGTAACTTAGAAGAAAGCCTGGCAGTGGAGAGTGACCCGGCCTTAAGAGAAGCCCTGGTAATGGCGGAGTGGATAGAAACATAAATAAAGCGTAAAAGAAAAAAATAGGGAAAATTAAGAATAATACCCCGTTTATTTAATAAAGATAGACGGGGTTTTGTTTTTAATTTGACAGTTGGACAGTTATCCTTTATAATACTTTATCTATGGAACTAGAAAATATAATTAATGACCGGCAGGCAAAACTTAAGGCCTTGCAGGATAAAGGGATAAATCCTTTTGGGGGCAAATTAGATAACCTTACTCCCATAACCAAGGCCTTGGCGGATTTTAAGGAAGGCTTGCTAATTGTGGTTTCCGGCCGTCTGATGGCTAAGCGGGAACACGGCAAAGTTATCTTTATTGATCTAAGGGATCAGGCCGCTAAAATCCAGGTGTATATTAAAGAGGATACCTTAGGTAAAGACGGATTTGAGTTATTCCAGAGCTTAGACATCGGAGACTTGATAGTAATTGAGGGTGAGCTTTTTATGACCCGCACCCAGGAGCCGACTATTAAGGCCGTAAACTTATCTTTATCGGCTAAGTCCTTAAGGCCGCTTCCGGAAAAGTGGCACGGCCTGAAGGATGTGGAAATCCGTTACCGCCAGAGATACCTGGATTTGATTTCTAATTATGAAATCAGGGAAATCTTCACCAAGCGCTCTAAAATCGTCTCGGCTATCCGCGGCTATCTGGACGCCAAAAGCTATTTAGAGGTGGAAACGCCGATGATGCATCCTATTCCCGGCGGGGCGGCCGGCCGGCCGTTTAAGACCCATCACAATGAATATGACGCCCAGCTATACCTAAGGATTGCCCCGGAGCTCTATTTAAAGCGCCTTCTGGTAGGCGGCTTTGAAAAGGTCTATGAAATCAACCGCAGTTTCCGCAATGAAGGGGTCTCTACCCGGCACAACCCGGAATTCACTATGCTTGAGGTCTATGCCGCCTACAGCAGCTGCGAAGGGATGATGTCTTTGGTGGAAGAAATAGTGGTGGAAGCGGCCAGGGCATCGGGTTGTGGACTCAAGTTTGAATATCAGGGAAAGACCATAGATATCACTCCTCCCTGGAAACGTTGTTCTTTCGCCCAGATGGTAAAAGATAGATTTGACATCGCGCCTGAAGATTCAGCCGAAGTAATGCTGGAAAAACTGCAAAAAAAAGGCAAAGCCAAAGAAGAAAAAAGGCTCTCCCGCTCCCAGATAGTAAAAATAGTCGAGGAAGCCATCCAGGAAGAGCGGGATTTCTCGCCCACATTTTTTACCGATTATTTTTCCATCCTCTGCCCTCTGGCTAAAAATAAGCCGGATAATCCTTTTATCTCCGAAAGGTTTGAGCTTTTTATCGCCGGGATGGAGGTGGCCAATGCCTATTCCGAGTTAAACAATCCCCTAGAGCAGAGAAAAAGGCTAGAAGAAGAAATAAGCGAAGCCGGAACCGAGGCCAACAGCTTAAGGATGCTGGATGAAGATTTTATCACTGCCTTGGAATACGGAATGCCGCCTGCCGGAGGCTTAGGCATCGGCATAGACCGGCTGGTGATGATCTTAACTAACCAGTCTTCAATCCGGGATGTGATTTTATTTCCTTTATTGAGACCGCAATAATGAAGATGATTTTCTGGATAGCCTGGCGTTATTTGTGGACTAAGCGCAAGGAGCGCTTTGTATCTTTGATTAGTGTAATCTCCATACTGGGGGTGGCGATTGGGGTGGCGGCGCTGATTATAGTCCTGGCGGTGATGTCCGGGTTTGATAAGGACCTCAAGGAAAAAATCATCGGCAATTATTCCCATATTGTGATTGAGGCCCCTTTTCCCATCAGCGATTATACCAGGATTATCCAGGATATAAATAAGCTTGAGCACATATCGGCATCCGCGCCTTTTATCCAGAATCAGGTCTTCTTAGAAGCCCCACAGCAAAATAGAGGGATATTGGTGCGGGGGATTGACCTGAACCTGGAATCCCGGGTAACTGACATTGAAAGATACCTGGGCCAAAAAACCCGGGATTTCAATAAGGGTGTTTTTATCGGCAAAGAGTTAAGCGGCATCCTTGGACTGGAAGCCGGAGACGAGCTTACTTTGATCAATCCCGAGGGAGGCCGGATAACCGCCAAAATCAGCGGATTGTTTAATTCCGGGATGTATGATTATGATACCAACATTATTTATATGGACTTAGCCCAAGCTCAGGATTTCTTTGGCTTCAGTAATTCCGTAAGCGGAATAAGCGTTAAGGTTGACAAGCTTTTTTTGGCGGACGCCCTCAAGGCTGAAATACAGAAAACCATCGGCCCGGCCTATAATATAAAAACCTGGATTGAACGTAACAAGAATTTTTTTGCCGCCTTAAAGTTAGAGAAAATCACTATGTTTATAATTTTAACCCTGATTATCCTGGTGGCCGCCTTTAATATCATCAGCACCTTAGTAGTAATGGTTACCGAAAAAACCAAAGACATCGGCATACTCAAGGCCGTGGGAATGACCAACGCTAAAATCCGGGCTATTTTTACCTTAGAGGGGCTGTTTATCGGCCTATTCGGCTGTATCCTGGGCTCCGGTATCGGGATAACTTTATCATTACTGCTTAAAAAATATCAATTCGTTAAACTTCCTCCGGATATTTATTATTTAGACCGCTTACCGGTAAGCCTGGTATTCTGGCCGGATGTGGGAATGGTGATAATCGCGGCCTTTTTAATCAGCCTGGTCTCAACCATATATCCGGCGAGAAAAGCCGGACAGCTGAATCCGCTTGAGGCCTTGCGTTACGAGTGATGATTAAGGCCCGGGATATTCATAAGTATTATAAAAACGGCAAAGAAGATATTCATGTCCTCAAGGGCATAGACTTAAATATTGACAAAGGAGAAATAGTAGCCATACTGGGGCCATCCGGAGCGGGAAAGTCAACCTTACTGCATATCTTAGGAGGATTAGATGAACCCTCAAAAGGCCAGGTCAGCTTCGAGGGTAATTCTCTCTGGGAACTGCCCCAGAAGGAACTCTCGGGAATCCGCAATCGTCTGATCGGATTCGTCTTTCAGTTTTATCATCTCCTGCCGGAATTTACCGTCCTGGAGAATGTGTTACTACCGGCCTTAATACACAAAAACCGGGATGCCAAAGAGAAGAAAGAAAAGGCCGAGGGACTGTTAAAATCTTTTGGATTAGAAAAGAGAGCCGGGCATTTTCCTTCTCAGCTCTCCGGAGGAGAACAGCAGAGGACAGCCATTGCCCGGGCCTTGATTAACGATCCTAAGCTTTTACTCTGTGATGAGCCAACCGGGAATTTAGACTCCGAAAACGGCCAGGAGGTCTGCCGTCTGCTTAAAAAACTCAATCAAGAGAAGGCGATGACTATAATAATGGTTACTCATAATTTAGATATGGCAAAATTCGCTTCCAAGGTTTATAATATAAAAGATGGATACCTGCGCTGACAAATAGGAGAGATGATGAAAGTTTACATTAACGGAAAATTCTACGAAAAAAAAGATGCCAAGGTTTCGGTCTTTGACCACGGCTTCCTTTACGGAGACGGGGTTTTTGAAGGAATACGGTCTTACGGCCGGGTGGTCTTTAAGTTAAAAGAGCATATTGAAAGATTATACGAGTCGGCCCAGAGCATCTGCCTAAAGATACCTACGAGTAAAGAAAATCTGACTAAGGCGGTCTGTGATACCCTCAAAATAAATAAGTTAGATGACGCCTATATCCGCCTGATTGTTTCCCGGGGTGAGGGCGACCTGGGACTTGACCCCCGTAAATGTAACGGCAACGCCACTATCGTGATCATTACCGATAAGATTGCCCTTTATCCGGAAAAACTATACCAGGAGGGGCTAAAAATCATCACGGTTGCGACTGTTCGCAATCTTCCCGAGGCCCTTAACCCTCAAATCAAATCCCTGAATTACCTGAACAACATCTTGGCTAAAATTGAGGCCATCAACTGCGGATATGAAGAAGCGATTATGCTGGATTCCCTGGGGTATGTGGCTGAATGCACCGGAGATAACATTTTTATCGTTAAGAAAAATGAACTTTACACCCCGCCCCAGTGTATGGGGACCCTGCGCGGGATAACCCGGGACACTATCCTGGAAATAGCCTCAAAAAAAGGGATTTCTGTTCATGAACACGTCATAACCCGGCACGAGGTGTATATTTCGGATGAATGTTTCTTGACCGGGACCGCGGCTGAAATTATTCCGGTGGTCTGCGTGGACGGCCGGAAAATCGGAGATAGCAAGCCCGGGAAGATGACCCTAAAACTAAGAGAAGAATTCCATAAAGTTACCAAGAAAGAGGGAGTCAAATATTAAATAAAAACTCAAAAGTAAAAAGGCAAAATTAAAAAGTTAAAACTTAGCTCTTATGATATATTTTTTTACTTTTAAATTTTAACTTGTGGTTTTGACTTTTTCCTTTTTACTTTTGAGTTAATATGCTAAAGGGAGTCAAAGATTAGGAGAAAATATGCTATGCGATGTATGCGCGGCCAACCCCGCGACAGTGCACCTGACTGAAATTGTAGATGAGCAGATGACTGAGCTTCATCTTTGCGAGGAATGCGCCAAGAATAAATCCAGCGAGATGGAACAGCAGTTTGGTTTGGCTGACCTGTTGGCCGGGCTCTCGGATTTAGGGAAAGGGGCGATTGAAACCAAGGAAAGCCTGAAAATCAAGTGTTCCAACTGCGGGCTGACCTACGCGGATTTTAAGAAAGTAGGCCGTCTGGGCTGCAGCGAATGTTATAATTCTTTCCGCAAATATCTTCTGCCCCTGCTTAAGCGCATCCACGGCTCAAATAAACATTACGGAAAGATGCCCCTGGTTTTAGCCAAACCTCTGAAGACAAAATCCGATATTGAAGAACTAAAGGTAAAATTACAAAAAGCTGTTTCTATCGAGGACTTTGAAGAGGCGGCGCGCGTCCGGGATATAATTAAAAAGTTAGAGAACAGCGAACCAAAAGACAAGGATACGCCGTGAAATTAGACGATTTACTTAGCCATTCCAGCGAATGGCTTAAAGGAAGCGGGCCAAATTCCGATATTGTGATTTCCAGCCGGATAAGGCTGGCCAGGAACATTATGGCCAGGTTCTTTCCCCATTGGGCGGATAAAACCCAGGGAGATGAAACCGCCGGCATTATTTATCAAGCTATCCAGAAGGTGGAATACCTTAAAAGAAATACCTATTTTAAGCTTTCCGAGATGGATAACGTGGATAAACAGTTTCTGGTAGAGCGCCATCTGATGAGCCGGGAACAGGCCTCTAAGCCCAACTCCAAGGCGGTAGTCATTGACGATGATGAAATTATATCTATAATGATTAACGAAGAGGACCACCTCAGGCTCCAGGTAATGAAATCCGGCTTTGACTTGCTGGACGCCTGGGAGATAATGAACCGGATTGACGACGCCCTTTCCAAAGAGCTAAGCTTCGCCTTCTCCTCGGAATACGGCTACTTAACCGCCTGCCCCACCAATACCGGAACCGGGATGCGCGGCTCAGTGATGCTGCATTTGCCGGCTTTGGTAATGCTCAGGACCATAGATAAGGTCCTCTCAGCCATTGCCAAACTAAGCTTTACCACCCGGGGCCTTTACGGAGAAGGAACCCAGGCTATCGGAAATTTCTTTCAGATTTCTAACCAGATTTCTTTGGGGCATAATGAAGATGAGATTATCAGCAACATCAACGGGCTTATCCGCCAGGTTATCGAGCATGAGGAAACCGCCAGAGGTGTCCTCCTAAAGCAGCAGAAGACTCTTTTAGAAGACCGGGTCTGGCGCTCCTTAGGCATACTCAAAAACTCCTTTATCATCTCATCGCAGGAGACCACAGAATTACTTTCCATGCTCAGGCTGGGTATTGACTTAAACATCATTAAGGACACTGACCGCAGAACAGTGAATGAATTATTTATCCTGATTCAGCCCGCGCATCTGCAAAAGTTAGAAAGCAAGAAGCTCAACAGCCAGGAAAGAGATATCAAAAGGGCAAGCTTGATTAGAAGTAAGTTAATAAAATGAAAGTAAAAAGGTAAAAGTAAAAAAGTAAAACCAAAAGTCAAAAGGTAAAATTAGGACTAAAGTGAAAAAAGGCACTTATTTTCAATCCAGCTTTAACTTTTTCCTTGTAGTTTTGCCTTTTGCGTTTTAACTTTTTACTTAACAGTTTATCTATTAACCTGGGAGGACTGATGTTTAATCGTTTTACTGAAAGAGCAAGAAAGGTCATTATTTTAGCTAAAGAGGAGGCCAGGCGTTTTAACCACGATTATATCGGAACTGAACATATACTGTTAGGTTTAATCCGGGAAGGCGAAGGAGTAGCGGCGGCGGTCTTAGAAAAACTGGGCTTAGACCTGCAAACCATCCGCTTAGAAGTAGAAAAAGTGGTCCAGCCCGGGCCAACCACCCAGATATTAGGGGATATTCCCTTTACCCCCAGGGCAAAAAAGGCCCTGGAGTTGGCGGCTGAAGAGGCCCGTTCCCTGGGCCACAATTATATCGGCACTGAACACATCTTGTTAGGGATAATCCGGGAGGGCGAGTCCGTGGCCTCGCAGGTTTTGCTTAATTTAGGATTGGATTTAGAAAGAGTAAAGAACGAAATTATGTCGGTTCTGGGAGCGGCTACCCCCGGTTTTAGCCCGCAGCAACAACAACAGGCCCCGCACGGAAAAACCAAAACCCCGGCCCTGGATGCCTTTGGCCGGGATCTTACCCAGGCCGCCAAAGAAGGTAAGCTTGACCCGGTAATTGACCGCAAAGCTGAGATTGAGCGGATTATCCAGATTTTATCCCGGCGCACCAAAAATAACCCAGTGCTTCTGGGTGAGGCTGGGGTGGGAAAAACCGCGATTGTTGAGGGATTAGCCCAATTAATCGTTAACGAGAATATTCCGGAGGTCTTAAGAAATAAACGCCTGATAATCCTGGATTTAGCCCTGATGGTTGCCGGGACTAAATACCGCGGCCAGTTTGAAGAGCGGATTAAGGCGGTAATGGAAGAAATCAAACGCTCTCAGGATGTAATCATATTCATAGACGAACTACATACCTTAGTCGGGGCCGGAGCGGCTGAGGGAGCAATAGATGCCTCCAATATTTTAAAACCATCCTTATCCCGGGGAGAAATCCAGTGCATCGGCGCCACTACCCTGGATGAATACCGCAAATACATTGAGAAAGACGCGGCCCTGGAAAGAAGATTTCAGACCATAATGGTTGAGCCGCCGAACGTCCCGCAGACAGTTGAGATACTTAAAGGCTTAAGGGATAAATACGAAGCCCATCACAAAGTAAAGTTCTTAGATGAGGCTTTAGAGGCGGCGGCGAAATTATCCGACCGCTATATCTCCGGCCGGTTCCTTCCGGATAAAGCCATTGACCTGATTGATGAATCCGGTTCCCGGGCCAGGTTAAACGTCTTAGTAATTCCCCCGGACATCAAAGAATTTGAGGCAAAAGTAGAGGCCTTAAAGAAAGAAAAGGAAGCCCTGATAAAATCCCAGGATTTTGAAAAGGCCGCGGCCCTGCGCGACCAGGAAAGGCAGGCCCGCCTGGAACTGGAGAAGGTAAATAAGGAGTGGAGCCAAAAGAAAGACCAGATGCGCCCCCAGATAGACTACGAAAGCATTGCCAAGATAGTTTCGCAATGGACAAGAATCCCACTTTTTCGTTTAGAGGAAAAGGAGGGCGAAAAACTACTTAAAATTGAAGAAAATCTGCATAAGCGGGTAGTTGGCCAGGAAGAGGCCATCTCGGCAATTGCTAATGCCACCCGGCGTTCCCGGGCCGGGATTAAAGACCCCCGCCGGCCTATCGGCTCATTCATTTTCTTAGGGCCGACCGGCGTAGGTAAAACCCTCTTAGCCCGGGCCCTGGCTGAGTTTATGTTCGGCGATGAAGAATCCCTAATTCAGATAGATATGTCCGAATATATGGAAAAACACAATATCTCCCGGCTAATCGGCGCTCCTCCGGGATATGTGGGCTATGAGGAAGGCGGACAGTTGACTGAAAAGGTCAGGCGCCGGCCCTATTCGGTCATCCTTTTAGATGAAATTGAAAAGGCCCATCCTGATGTCTTTAACCTGTTATTGCAGGTGTTTGAAGACGGACGGCTCACGGACAGCTTCGGCCGAAAGATAGACTTCCGTAATACCGTAGTGATTATGACCTCTAATGTTGGGGCGGAACTTATCCGCAAGCAAGGCTCTTTAGGCTTCAAATCCCAAAAAGAGGAATTGACTTATCAGGAAATGAAAGAAAAGCTCTTGGGTGAGGTAAAGCACGCCTTCAAGCCAGAGTTTCTTAACCGGATTGATGATATAATCGTCTTCAGGCCCTTAGTCAAAGGGGACCTGCATATAATTGTGGATATTGAGCTGGCTTATCTTACCCAAAGGCTTACGGAGCAAAAGATTAACCTGGAGCTTACCCCGGCCGCCAAAGATTTCCTGATTGAAAAAGGTTTTGACCCGGTCTTTGGGGCCAGGCCTTTAAAAAGGATAATCCAGAGGTTCGTGGAGGATCCTCTGGCTCAAGAGATCATCACTAAACGTTTTAGGGAAGGCTCTAATGTCCGGGTGGACAAAAAAAACGATGCCCTGGTGTTTGAATAAAACTTTTAGGATCCTGATTTTTCTTTTCTGCTGTGTCGGCTTAAGTATCCTGTCTAAGGAAGCCTTAGCCCAGGAAACCAAAACCTTCGACGGCAGGATTGATTTCTTCAGCCAATACGCCTCTTTCATCTTTGACCTGAAAGAACAAGGCATGCTTTCAGCCGCGGGAAATACGCAAGGCGATAACTACAGCCTACACGTATCTTTAAAACATGTAAGATTCGGTAAAAGCGATATATCTTGCGATTTTTACTCCAGCGGCATAATTATAAAAGCGGGAAGCGGGAAAATAAAAGCGGTAAAAGGAAAGGCCTGGACCCAGGCTTCATTGCTTAATTTTAAACCTCTAAAAGAATTCTCCGCGGATTATGAAATAAACGACAGCGGCCTGACCATTAAGGCGCTCAGCTGGGCGGATATAGAAATAAAAGGAGACATCAAAAGAAACCCGGACGGCACTCTTTTTTCTAACCCTGATTTTGACCTCTCTTTAACCATTAAAGAAATGGCCCTGGATGAACTGGCCGGGCTCCTGGGCATTAATCCCAAAGATACCGCTTTATCCGGTAAGGTATCCGGAGAAATACGGCTAAAAGGCCCCAAGGAGGCGATAAAGATAGAAGCTAAATTAACCGCTCTTGACGGCGGGGCGGGAGAGGTTAAATTCAACAGCGCGAAATTCACCCTGGGAGGAATTTTTCCGGTTATGCGCTTAGAGGACGCCCAAATAAACGAGGTAAACGGAGCGGCCTACGAATTAAAAGGGCAATTTAATCTTTTAGAGCTATCTAATCTTGGCTCTCCCCAGCACCAGGTAACCGTCCATTCGGCAAATAATATTATGCTTATCCAGGATTGGATAATCAAGCATAATATTGATTACGAAGGAAAGGATATCGTGGAGGCGGCGTATCCGTTAAAGAACAACCAGGCGCTTAAGATGCGCATCAAGAATCAGGACGAGACCCTGGGATGGCAGAAGACGGTAAAGTTTTAGCGTATGGCATATAGCATGTAGCGTTAAAAACTATGGCTAAAAATATTATTAGCTTTGCTCATAAGGTTGGCGCCCACATAGTATATTATGTTGACTATGTGGGCGCGCTCACCAGGCTTTTTTTTAAAACGCTCTATTGGATATTTATCCCGCCTTTAAAGGGCCAAAGAATCATGCGCCAGGCCTTTATTATCGGAGTAGAGAGCCTGCCGATTGTTTCCTTGGTCGCCTTTTTCATCGGAGTAATTCTGGCCCTGCAGACCGCCTACCAGATGCAAAAGCTTTCCAGCGAGATTTATATCGCTAACATTGTCGCCCTCTCTATCGTCCGGGAACTGGGGCCGGTAATCACCAGCCTGATAGTTGCCGGGAGGTGCGGGGCGGCCATAACCGCCGAATTGGGCACAATGAAAGTAACCGAACAGATAGACGCTTTAGAGACCCTGGCCGCTAACCCGATAAAATATCTGGTGGTGCCGCGCTTTTTGGCTTTTACCTTTATGGTTCCGGTATTAACGATGTATGCCAATCTGGTGGGAATTATTGGAGGGTATCTCATTTGTGTTTACCGCTTAGGCATAAGGTCAAGTATGTATCTGAACATGACCTTTGATTCCCTGCAGATTAAAGACGTAACTACAGGCTTATTTAAAACCCTGATTTTTGGGATGATAATCGCGATGGTCGGCTGTCTGGAGGGTATGCGCACCGAAGGCGGAGCCGAAGGCGTAGGTAAAGCTACCACCCTTTCAGTAGTAACCAGCTTCATTCTGATTATCGCGGCTGACTGCGTGTTTACCGCGATATTTTATTTTATCTTTCCGTAACCGCAGAGACGCAGAATGACTCTAAATAGAGATGTAACCACAGAGACGCAGAGTTCTGTGTCTCTGTGGAAAACAGCATATTTAAGGGTTATTCTGCGCTTCTGCGGTAAAAACAGCATATTTAAGGGTTATTCTGCGCTTCCGCGGTTGCTATGATTGAAATCAAAAATATATATAAAAATTTTAACTCCAGCAAAATTTTAAAGGGCTTAAGCCTGAACATAGCCGATGGAGAAACCAAGGTGATTATCGGCCGCTCCGGCTGCGGCAAAAGCGTCCTCTTAAAGCATATTATGGGCGTCTTAAGGCCTGAGAGCGGAGAGATTATTATTGACGGAAAGAATATCGCTAAAATTTCATCTAAAGAACTGAATAAGCTAAGGATGCGCATGGCCATGGTCTTTCAGGGAGGGGCATTGTTTGACTCCCTCACTGTGGGTGAAAATGTGGGTTTTACCTTGTATGAATACTCTAAATTAGGCGCGCGGGAAATCGAGCATCGGGTAGAGGAATCCCTTAGCAATGTGGAACTCTGCGGCATACAAAAACTTTTACCTTCAGAATTGAGCGGCGGAATGAAAAAACGGGTAGCTATTGCCAGGGCTTTATGCGTCAACCCGGAGATCATCCTCTATGACGAGCCTACTACCGGCGTTGACCCTATAACCGCTGACAGCATTAATGAGCTTATCCGCAGCCTTCACGATAAATTAAAAGTAACCTCTATTGTGGTTACCCACGATATGAAAAGCGCCTACAGGATTGCTGACAAAATCGCTATGTTGTATCATGGGAAAATTATCGCTGAGGGCTCGGCAGAAGAGATACAACAGACAAATCATCCGGTAGTCTATCAGTTCATTAACGGCCTGGCCAAGGGGCCGATTACCGAAACCATAGATAAGTGCATTTAATGGAGGAACATAAATGACCGCGAAATCACGAGTAGAATTATTTGTCGGGTTATTCATAATTATCGGCCTGATCATCCTGACCATTTTTGTTTTTTTTATCCGTGATTTTCAAATTATCAAGCCCGGCTATAAATTTGACATAATCTTTGGCTTTGCCAACGGACTCAAAATAGGCGCCCCCACCCGGTTTTCCGGGGTAGATATCGGCGAGATCAAAAGCATAAAGATTTTCTCTGACTCAGAATCAAAAACCACCAAGGTGGGGGTGCGGGTCTGGGTAAATAAAGACGCCCAAATTCCTTCTGATTCCGCGGTCTGGATAAATACCCTGGGGCTTTTAGGCGAAAAATATATTGAAATAATGCCGGGCAAAGATTATAACCACACACTTAAAGAAAACGACACTATTCTTGGGCAGGATCCGATACCAATGGAAGAAATCACCAAAGAGATAAAAGAATTAGTCTCAAAAACCGATGAAGCGGTTACCGGCCTTAATGAGATATTGTCCGGGATAAAAACCGGAGAAGGCACTATCGGAAAGTTTTTTTCTGACGAGACGGTCTATAAAAACATCGAAGAGCTGACCGACGACCTAAAGCGCCATCCCTGGAAACTGTTTTTTAAAACTAAAGAAAAAAAGAAATAATAATACTATGAAAACCAAGGTTATTTTCTCCTGTCAGAACTGCGGGCATCAGTCGGCAAAGTGGTTAGGCCGGTGTCCGGACTGCTCCTCCTGGAACTCCTTTGTTGAAGAAGATTTTATCGAACCGAAATTAACCGCGAAAACGGATTCTTCGCGAATCAACGAATTTTATATCTCTGAGCCAATCCTTCTCAAAGACATAGAGAACAAAGAAGAAATGCGGATCAAAACCGGCATCCTGGAATTAGACCGGGTTTTAGGAGGAGGGGTGGTCAAGGGCGCGGTTACCCTTCTGGGAGGAGACCCGGGAATAGGTAAATCCACCCTATCTTTACAGATTTCAGCTCAACTGGCGGGATTGGGAATAAAGATACTTTATGTCAGCGCGGAGGAATCCATCCAGCAGACCAAACTGCGCTCCGAGAGATTAAATATCAGCTCCAGCGAAAATATCTACATCGTAAATCAAACCAACCTCTCCCAGATACTTGAATATATCAAAAAAGTAAAGCCCAATGCCGTCTTTATTGACTCTATCCAGGTCATCTTTAATCCGGATATCTCCTCCAGTCCCGGCTCAGTAGGCCAGGTCAGGGAATGTTCCAACACCTTAACCCGATTAGCCAAGGCCCAGGGTATATCAATGTTTATCATCGGCCATGTTACCAAAGAAGGGATGATTGCCGGGCCGCGGGTCTTAGAACATATCGTAGACACTGTGCTCTATTTTGAAGGAGAAAGGTATTCTTCTTACCGGATACTCCGGGCGGTAAAAAACCGTTTCGGCTCAACCAATGAGATTGGAGTCTTCCAGATGGGTTCATCCGGCCTGGAAGAAGTGCTGAACCCATCGCGGATATTCCTGGCTCAAAGGCCTAAAAATTCCTCAGGTTCCGTGGTTACCTCGGTTTTAGAGGGGACCCGGCCCCTGCTTTTAGAAATCCAGGCCCTGGTATCCCGAAGCGCTTTTGGCTATGCCAGCCGCAAGGCCGAGGGTTTTGATTATAACCGGCTGAATATGCTGATCGCGGTCTTAGAAAAAAAACTGGGCCTGCATTTAGAAAATGACGATGTCTTTATTAACGTAGTAGGAGGAATAAAGGTAGATGACCCCTCCTGCGATTTAGCCGTGGCCATGGTGATTATCTCCAGCTTTAAAGAAAAGATTATAAAAGATAATGCGGTCCTGATTGGGGAAATCGGGCTGGCCGCGGAAATCCGCAATGTTGCTCAACTTCCTTTAAGAATAAAAGAGGCCCAAAAGTTAGGCTTCACGCAGTGCCTCGTCCCTAAGGATAACCTAAGTCCCGAGGATAAATTTGATATTGAGGTTACACCGGTAAGAAACATCCAGGAAGCGATGGAAGTTGTATTTAATAACTAAAATTTAATATATAACTCATAAAAAGAGAGGAATAACCTAAAATGACCTTATTATTTATCCGTATACTTTTTATCGTGGGAGCCACACTGATCGGTTATCAGACCGGCGGACCGGCCAACGGCTGGATCAAGATGCTGGCGGGAGGGTTTGCCGGGGTACTGATTATTTTATTTGAAATCGGAATGCGCAGAATCTCAGTAAGGGGATTATCCAGCGCCGTTTTTGGCCTGCTTTTAGGTTTAGTTATGTCCAGGATAGTATATGAGGCAATCATCCTTTTTGGCCCTTTACAGGAAAATCTAAAGATTATCCGGGCTATTATGACCTTTATATTCTGTTATCTGGGGATGATTATGGCTATCCGGGGAAAAGACGAATTCAACATTATTATTCCTTATGTGCGCCTGAGCCGCCAGGATGAATCCGAGTCTATGATTGTGATTGACACCAGCGTAATAATTGACGGAAGAATTACCGATATCTGCAAAACAAAATTTCTTGAAGGCAAACTCATTGTGCCCAGGTTTGTCCTTAAAGAGCTCCAGCAGATAGCCGACTCCTCTGACCCGATTAAAAGGCAGCGCGGCAGGCGCGGCCTGGAGGTGCTTAACACCATCCAGAAGGACTTAGGCGTGCATCTGACTATTCATGAGGAGGACTTTCCGGATGTCCCGGAGGTGGACGCTAAGTTAGTAAAATTAGCCAAGCTCTTGGGGGCAATGGTGCTCACCGTGGATTTCAACCTGAACCGGGTAGCCACCATCCAGAATGTGCGGGTTTTAAATATCAACGAGCTGGCTAATGCCCTTAAGCCGGTAGTCTTTCCGGGTGAAACAATGGAGATCAAGCTGATTAAGGAAGGAAAAGAGCATAACCAGGCCATAGGCTATCTGGAAGACGGAACTATGGTAGTGGTTGAAGAGGGCAGAAAGTTTATCGGACAGACAATGAAAGTAGCAGTAACCTCGGTGCTTCAAACCCAGGCCGGCAGGATGATCTTTACCAAGATGGAAAATCGGTAAGATGTATCCTGCAGCAAGAAAGAGCGGGGTAAGAAATCCTCCCCTTACCAAGGGGAGGCGGGGAGGGAAGAAATCCTCCCCTTACCAAGGGGAGGCGGGGAGGGGTAATCTTGAAGCGATTATCCCCGCGGCCGGATACGGCAGGAGGCTGAAATCAAAAACCCTTAAGCCGTTGGTAAAGATAAACGGAAAACCCCTACTCATTCATACCTTATTAGCATTAGCCAAGCTCGACTTGATACAAAGAATTATCATCGCGGTCAATCCGGAGGGATTAGGTAAGTTTAAGCGGGCTTTAAAGCTATACAAAATAAAGAAAGAAATCTTTTTAGTCCCGGGAGGAAAAACCCGCCGGGATTCCGTAAACAATTGCTTAAAACATATAGGTAAAGATACGGATTTTATCCTGGTGCATGACGCGGTCAGGCCGTTTATCTCACGAGAATTAATTATCAAAATAGTAAAAGCGGCCAAAGTTAATCAGGCGGCGGTGTGCGCTATCCCTTCCAAATCAACTTTAAAACGCGTAACAGATAATTACGAAATATCCGAAACCCTGGATAGGAAAAATATCTGGGAAATTCAAACCCCCCAGGTTTTTAAAAAAGATACCCTGATAAACGCGTATAAAAAATACAGACATCTAGAGGCAACCGACGATGCCTCCTTAGTAGAAAAAACAGGAGTAAGAGTAAAGGTGGTTTTAGGCTCTTATTTTAATATCAAGATTACCACCCCTGAGGATTTGGTATTTGCCCGGGCCATTTTAAAGTAGGGACAGCACATTGTGCAGTCCCTACAGAATCCATTTCATTATTGCAAATTTTTGGTTAAGTTATGTTTAGGATAGGCATAGGTTACGATATCCACCGTTTAGTTTCCGGAAGAAAGCTGATTTTAGGCGGCCTGGAAATACCTTTTGAAAAAGGCCTGCTGGCTCATTCTGATGGGGATGTCCTTACCCATGCCATCTGTGACGCGCTCTTAGGCAGCGCGGGATTAGAAGATATTGGGGTCAATTTCCCGAATAGTGACGACAAATATAAAGATATTCCCAGCCTGAAGTTATTAGCCATAGTCCATCAGAAAATAACCCAGGCCGGATACAAAATAGAAAACATTGACAGTGTGCTTATCGCCGATAACCCCAAGATAAATAAATACCGCGCTCAGATAATCGCGAATCTAAGCTCGGTTTTAAAAATACCTCTCAATTCGGTTAATCTTAAAGCCACTACCAGTGAAGGCGTGGGACAAATCGGCTCTCAGGCTATTGCCGCTTACGCGGTAAGCCTGCTTAAGAAGGTAAACCCCGTTAGAAAGGACGGGGCTTTTACTCCGCCCTTTCTATAAGGAATTGAACTTTCATATCTTTTATCCCCGCCATAAATGGCGGGGCTTTCTAACGGGGTAAATAAAAAGTGACCGGAGGGTTATGGTTGAACTATTATTGTACCTGCTGACTTTATTGGTTTCCCTGATAATACTCTATTCGCTTTGGACGGCACTTTTTTTTCGCCGGGAAATACAATCAGCGTTTAAAAAAGATCCGGCCGCCAAATGTTATCTGGAGGTCTTAACGCTTTATCCGGGATTACACTCCATAGTAATGCACAGGCTGGCTCATTTTCTCTATTCCTTAAATATCGCTTTTATCCCCCGGTTTATCTCGGAGATGATGCGCTTTTTTACCGGCATAGAAATCCATCCCGGAGCAAAAATCGGAAAAGGCCTGTTTATTGACCACGGAAACGGAGTGGTAATCGGCGAAACGGCAATTATCGGCGACGATTGTCTGCTGTATCAGGGAGTTACCCTGGGAGGCACCGGTAAGGAAAAGGGCAAGCGCCATCCCACCATAGGAAACAGTGTGGTAATCGGGGGTGGGGCTAAAATTTTAGGAAACATCACTGTCGGGGATAATTCTTATGTCGGGGCAAACGCGGTAGTGATCAGCGATGTCCCGGCGAACTCAACCATAGTGGGAGTCCCGGGAAGGATAACCCGCCAGGACGGAAAAAAGATAGATTTTGATTTAGACCATATCCATATCGTTGACCCGATCATCCAAAATATGGAAGAATTTGAAAAACGGATAGAAACTCTGGAAAGAAAGATAGAACAACTGGAGAAAAAGGAGAGGCCATAAAAGATGAATGAAAAAAGAATAATTCAAGCCCTGATGATTGAAGATAATCCCTTTTTTGTGGTGGTCTTTAACGACTTAAGCAAGAAAATGCGGGAGATCGAGCTTAATATTCATCATACCGTAAGCCTGGAAGATTCCTTGAATTTCCTGGACCAGCACCATGAGATAGAACTCATCATTTTAGATTACCGGGTCCACGACAAAATTACCGGGCTGGAAATCCTTCAGCATATCCGGGCCAAAGGCATCAATGTCCCGGTGATAGTGGCCACCGGCAGCGGAAACGAAGAAATAGCGGTAACCATGCTCAAGGCCGGGGCCAGCGATTACCTGGTAAAAGGAAACATAAGTCCCGAGGCTTTTGAGCGCTCGATAAAGGACGCCTTAGAACATCACAGGGTGTTTGATAAGGCTGTTGACCGGGGAGAAGAATTCATCCTGAAAGACCTGGCAGTCAAGAGATCGTTAAACGGGGTGTGCATAATGGATCTCACCGGAAATATTACCTATGTGAACCCCTCTTTCGCGCTGATGTACGGTTATGAGAATGAGTATGAAATTATCGGCGGGAATATGGGAAACCTGCTTACGCCGGGCAAATTCGCCCAAATCTTCAGCAATTTACGGGATAAAAAAACCTGGATGGAGGAGCTTACCGGAATAAGAAAAGATAAGGCGGAAATCTCCCTGCAGACCCTTTTTTCCTTAATCGAACATAAAAACGGTAAAAATCCGGAAATAATGGCTTCGTTTATTGATATCACCAAACTCAAGGATGTCGAGAAAAAAAGAGAATCCCTGTATAGAGGGATTATGGAGGTTTTCGCCCTTAAGGCTGAAGAGGTGGGAAATGTTGAAACCGCCGGCCATATCCACCGCATCGCCGACTATACGAATTATATCGCCGAAAAACTCCGCGGCAACGATTACTTTAAGAATTACATAGATGAAAAATATGTTATTGACATCGGCTATGCCAGTATGCTCCACGATGTGGGAAAGTGGCGCACTCCCAACGAAATCCTGCTTAAGCCTTTTCAACTGACTGAGGCCGAGTGGGCGATAATAAGACAGCATCCTAAGTTAGGCGTAGAGATGCTGATGCCGCTTTTAAAAGATAAAGGCAGCAACCAATACCTGAAATTAGTGGAAAGCGTGGTTCTTTATCATCACGAGAGATGGGACGGCTCAGGCTATCCTGAAGGGTTAAAAGGAGAAGATATTCCTCTTTCGGCAAGGATAGTTTCCCTGGCCGATACCTACGACGCCCTGGTTTCAGACCGCTCTTACCGTCCGGGCTTTACTCATGAAGAGGCCCTGGAAATCATCAAAAAAGAAGAGGGAAAATATGACCCCCGGATATTTCAGGTTTTCTTAGACAATCATCTGGAGTTTAGAAGAATAAAAGAGAAAAACAGCGCCACGGCTTAAGTTATTAAATGAAAAGGCCAAGGCTGAGGTCAAGGTTGAGACAAGCTTAACCTCAGCCTTGGCCTTAACCTTTATAATTAACTACAGGACTTTGTTAGTTTTCCAGTTTTTTCTTAAAGCGCTGAGATTGGATTTTGTATAAAGAGGCGGCGAGTTCCTTGTTCTTTGAGAGTAAGAAAGCGGAATCGATGATAATAAGAGAGGCAACCGCCTGTTTGCATTCTC
>JAUSCZ010000017.1 GCA_030674475.1 Candidatus Omnitrophota bacterium | reverse complement strand
CCCCTCCCCGCCTCCCCTTGGTAAGGGGAGGATTTCTTGCAACCGGTCGGAGGAAAATAGTATCATTATTGAGGAAAATAAAGATGGAGAACCTGCAAAAACTGAGACAGCGGATAGACAATCTTGATTCCGGGATAGTTTCTTCCTTAAACAAAAGGCTGGAGATTACCCTTAAAATCAGGAATATTAAGAAAAAGTTAGGTAAGGGCATTTATTCCCCGGAGCGGGAGGTGGAGCTGATTAGGCGGCTTAAGCAGATAAAACATCCCCTGCTTACCGACAGCGCTTTAGAGGCAATTTACCGGGAGATAATGTCCAGTTCACTGGCTTTGGAGAAACCCTTAAAGATTGCTTATCTGGGGCCGGAGGCTACTTTTACCCATTTGGCGGCGATAAAGCGTTTTGGCAGTCAGTTGGAGTATTTGGCCTGCGGCTCGATTGCCGATGTATTTAAGGAAGTCGAGCGCTCTAACGCTGATTATGGGGTAGTGCCGGTGGAGAACTCTATTGAAGGAGCGGTTACCCATACTATGGATATGCTGGTGGATTCGGACCTTAAGATTTGCGCTCAGATTGTGATGAATGTCTCGCATAATCTCTTGAGCCGGTGTTCCAAAGAAAATATAAAAAGGATTTATTCTAATCCCCAGGTGTTCGCTCAATGCCGCCTCTGGCTGCAGCAGAATTTTCTCCATATTGAGTTGATAGACTCCGCCTCAACCACTCGCGCGGCCCAGATTGTCCAGAAAGAAAAGAATTCCGCCTGCATCGCTTCAATTTTAGCCGCGGGTGTCTATAAGCTTAAAGTAATCGCCAAAAGTATTGAAGACTCACCTAATAACATCACCAGGTTTTTGGTTATCGGAAATGCCTCGGCAGGCGCGAGCGGACGAGACCGGACCTCAATAGTTTTTTCTATAAAAGACAAGGTCGGCGCGCTTTATGATATGCTTTCCTCATTTAAGAAATGCCGCATCAATCTTACCAAAATAGAATCCCGTCCTTCTAAGAAAAAGGCCTGGGATTATTATTTTTTCGTGGACTTAGTGGGGCACATCCAGGATAAAAATGTTTCCCGCGCCCTCGCGGAATTAGAGCGCCAGGCCAAATACCTGAAAGTCTTAGGTTCTTACCCCCAGGGAGAGTAGTAAAGAGCAAGCTGGGGTCAGACCTCAACTTTAGAAGTTAGTTTCTATTGTTGAGGTCTGACCCCCATCCACCTTAACAAACCACAGGGAAACAATAATGCTAGAAATTAATCCCAAAATTTTAAATATTACCCCTTATCAGCCGGGCAGGCCGATTGAAGAAGTGAAGAGGCAGTTAAGGTTAAAAGAGGTAATTAAGCTGGCCTCCAATGAAAACCCCCTCGGCCCCAGCCCTAAGGCGGTCAAAGCCATAAAAGGCGCCTTGGGCAAAATTAACCGCTACCCTGAAGGTGGCTGTTTTTATCTGCGTCAGGCTTTAAGCAAAAAACTGAAGGTTGGAGCGGATAATCTGATTTTCGGAAACGGCTCGGATGAAATAATTGATATTATCATCAAAACCTTTTGTCAAGAAGATGAAGAAATCCTGACTTCAGAGGTAAGCTTTCTGGAATATAAAATCATCGCCCAGCAAAACGGCCGCTTGGTAAGGACTGTTCCTTTAAAGGATTTTAAATATGATTTATCCGCTCTCCGGAAAAACATCGGCCCTAAAACCAGAGTCATCTTTATCGCTAACCCTAATAACCCCACCGGAAGCTATGTCCATAAAAAAGAAGTTGAGGATTTTCTTTTAAGCCTGCCGGATAATATCTTAGTGGTTTTTGATGAAGCCTATTTTGAGTTTGTTGACCAAAAAGACTTTCCCAATGTTTTAAAATACATAGAAAAGGGAAAAAATGTTATGATCCTGCGCACCTTTTCTAAAATCTACGGGTTGGCCGGTTTAAGAATCGGCTACGGGATAGCCAAAAAGGAATTCATCCAGTATCTGGAGCGCTGCCGTCAACCTTTCAATGTAAACCTTTTGGCCCAGGAAGCGGCCCAAGCGGCATTAAGCGACGCGGATTTCGTTAAAAAAAGCAAAAAAATAGCCACAGAAGGTAAAAAATATCTCTATCAGAGCTTGAAAGAACTCGGCATTGAATATATTCCTTCAGCAACAAATTTCATCCTGCTTAATCTCCGGCAAGATGGGTTAGAGGTTTTTAAAAAATTATTGCGGCATGGCGTGATTATCCGGGATATGTATCAGTATGGTTTAAAGGATTTTATCCGGGTAACTGTGGGAACAAAACAGGAGAATACGAGGTTTGTGGAGGTGTTAAAAGAAATCTGGTAAAATTAATCAAGGAGAATTTTTATGATTATAGTTCTGCGTCCGGAAACTACGGAAAAAGAGATAGAGCATATAGTTGAACGGGTAACTAAGCTGGGGCTTAAGCCGCATGTGTCTAAGGGGACCGAGCGCACTATCATCGGGGTAATCGGGCCGGAGGATATTTTGCGTTCAACCCCGCTGGAGGCTTTTCCGGGAGTAGAAAAGGTAATCCCGGTTTTGGCCCCCTATAAGTTAGTTTCCCGGGAGTTCAAAAAAGAAAATTCGGTTATTGATTTGGGCAAAGGGGTCCAAATCGGAGGCGATGAATTGGTGATTATTGCCGGGCCTTGCGCGGTGGAGAATTATAACAGTTTGTATGAAACCGCGAAAATAGTCAAATCCTATGGGGCTAAGGCCCTTAGGGGCGGGGCCTTTAAACCTCGGACCTCACCCTACAATTTCCAGGGATTAGGTGAAGAAGGGTTGAAATATCTAAAAGAGGCCGGAGATAAATTTGGCCTGCCTACGGTAACTGAGGTAATGGATACCCGGGATGTGGAGTTGGTGGTCCGTTACGCCGATGTCCTGCAGATAGGCGCGCGCAATATGCAGAATTTCAATCTCCTGAAAGAGGTAGGGATGACCAAGAAACCGGTGATTTTAAAGCGCGGGCTCTCGGCAACGGTTAAGGAGTGGTTGATGTCCGCGGAATATATCCTGGCCGGAGGGAATATGAATGTGATTTTGTGCGAGCGGGGTATCCGCACCTTTGAAGACTCTACCCGTAATACCTTAGACATCAGCGCTGTGCCGGTGGTTAAAGCCCTAAGCCACTTACCGGTAATCATTGACCCTTCGCATGCCTCTGGCCGTAGGGATCTGGTTGAGCCTTTGTCTAAGGCCGCGGTTGCTGTCGGCTCGGACGGTTTGATAATTGAGGTGCATATTCATCCCGAAGATGCCCTTTCCGACGGGGCCCAGTCTTTGACCCCGGAAGGCTTTGGAAAGATAATTCCTTCTTTAAGGGCAGTGGCCCAGGCAGTGGGAAGAAGGCTGTAGGATAAATTCGCGGTAAATTACCAATAACCAACAACAAATAACCAATTACCAAATGTTTGATTATTGGGTATTGGAATTTATTTGGTTATTGTATCTTGGTGATTGGTTATTGATCAGTGTTGGTTTAGGTGTCTTCTTTATTACATATGAAAGTTTTTGACAAAGTTGCTATTATTGGTGTGGGTTTAATCGGCGGTTCTTTCGGGCTGGCTTTAAAGAAAAAGGCCCTGGCTAAAGAAATAATCGGCATCGGCCATCGCCAAAAATCAATTGACCGGGCTTTAAGAGTCAGGGCTATTGATCAAGGATATTTAGGATTAGATCAGATCAAGGGCGCGGATCTGGTGGTTTTATCCGCTCCGGTTAAAGAGATAATTAATATCCTGCCCAAGCTAAAGAATATCATCAGTGAAGATTGCTTAATAATTGATGCCGGCTCAACCAAGTCTGAGATTATCAAAATCGCTGAAAAACATAAACTCAGGTTTATCGGCTGTCATCCTTTAGCCGGAATGGAGAAAAAGGGCCCTGAGAATGCCCGGGCAGACCTTTTTAAAAATTCCCTCTGCCTGTTAATACCACCCAAGAAATATAATTCCCAGGATTTAAGCCGGGTTAAAAAACTTTGGGAGGCTTTAGAAGCAAGGACGGTGATTCTAAATTCCGCGCGCCACGACCGTATTCTGGCCTTTACCAGTCATCTTCCCCACGCGGTTGTTTTTAGCCTGATTGATTGTTTAAAGAGTGATTATCTTAAGTTCGGCGCCGGCGGGCTGAAGGATACCACCCGTATAGGTTTATCTGATCCCTTATTATGGAAAGATATCTTTCTGACTAACCGTAAGGAGCTGTTGTTGGCACTGCATACCTTTGAAAAATCGCTTCAAAGGCTGAAGTCTTTGATTAAAAATAACAATGATGGCGCTTTAAGGGCTTATCTTGAAAAATCCAGGGACAAAAGAAATGGCCTCTAAGGTTAAGGCGAAGGTTAGGAAAATTATTATAGCTATTGACGGGCCGGCTGGAGCGGGAAAGTCAACTGTGGCTAAGCTCTTAGCCAAGCGGATGAAGTTTCTTTATATTGATACCGGGGCAATGTATCGGGCCTTAACCCTGAAGGCGATCAGGAAAGGGATAAATTTTGCCCAGGGCCGGCAATTGACCGGGCTGGCTAAAAAGACCAGGATTGATTTAGAGAATAAATCCGACGGCGCGATCCGGGTTTTATTGGACGGGGAAGATGTTTCTTTAGACATTAGAAAGCCGAATATCAGCAGGTTTGTTTCAGATACCGCCAAAGTGCCGGGGGTAAGAAAAGAGATGCTTACGCGCCAGCGGGAACTAGGCTCTAAGGCATCCTGTGTCTTAGACGGCAGGGATATCGGAACCGTGGTCTTTCCTTACGCGGATAAGAAATTTTTTTTAGATGCTGATTTTAAAGAGCGCGTGCGCAGACGTCATAAAGAGTTAAAAGAAACCGTCCAGGGAGTTTCTTGGGAGGATGTGGAGAAAGACCTGCGTAACCGGGACACCATTGATTCCAGCCGCAAATGCGCCCCCCTTAAGCAGGCCAAAGACGCGATTTACATAGATACAACCGAGATGACTATTGAAGGAACTGTCAAAGTTTTGTTAGAGAATATTCTTGGTAGTAGTGTTGATAATTAATAGTTGATAGTTGATAGTATATGGTTGATAGCTATAAACTATAAGCTATAAGCTATAAACTCATTGTATGGATAAATCCCTGATTCGTAATTTCAGCATTATCGCCCATATTGACCACGGTAAATCCACCCTGGCGGATAGGATGCTGGAGTTTGTGGGCGCGATTGACAAGCGCGATTTCCACGCGCAGATGCTGGATGATATGGAGTTGGAGCGTGAGCGGGGCATCACTATTAAGGCCTCGGCAGTGAGGGTGGAATATAAGGCCAAAGACTCTAAGACCTATATTCTTAACTTGATTGATACCCCGGGACACGTGGATTTTACCTATGAAGTCTCTAAAGCCCTGGCCGCCTGCGAAGGCGCGATTTTAGTGGTAGACGCTACCCAGGGTGTTGAGGCCCAGACCGTAGCCAATTTTAACCTGGCCAAAGAGCTGAAATTAAAAATCATTCCGGTAATCAATAAGATTGACCTGCAGACCGCGGATGTGGAAAGGGTAAAAGGACAGCTGGTTGACGCTTTCGGCTTTGATGAGAATGAAGTAATATTGGCCTCAGCCAAAGAAGGTAAGGGAATAGAGGAGATATTAGAGAAGATTGTTGAAGTCTTGCCGCCTCCCTCCGGTTCTCCTGATCAGCCTTTAAAATCCCTGATCTTTGATTCGGTATTTGATGTCTATCGGGGAGTGATAGTTTTTTTAAAAATAGTTGAGGGGACGATTAAGGCAAATGACGCCCTGAAGATGCTCTCGTCACCGGGCCGGGCCTATAAAATAGAAGAGTTGGGGGTCTTAAAAAATTTAAAGATGACTAAGGTGGAGACTTTAACCTGCGGTGAGGTAGGATATTTTATTTCTAACATCAGAAGCGCCGCGGATGTGTCCATAGGGGATACCGTAGTTAATGCCAAGGATGCTTTAAGCGCGCCTTTACCCGGATTCAGGAAGTTGAAGCCTTTAGTCTTTTGCGGTTTGTATCCGGTGAACGCGTCGGATTTTGACGAACTGCGGGCTTCGATTGAGAAACTTAGGCTCACCGACGCCTCTTTTATTCATGAGCCGGAGAGCTCTCCTTCGTTTGGTTTTGGCTTTCGCTGCGGGTTCCTGGGGCTTTTGCATATGGAGATAGTCCAGGAGCGACTGGAAAGAGAATATGGGCTGAATTTGATATTGACCGTTCCCAGCGCCGGCTACAGGATAAAGAAGCGCGGCGGTGAGATCGTGGATGTGGATAACCCGGCTAAATTCCCCTCGTCGCAGGATATTGATGAGTGTGAAGAGCCGTATGTTTCGGTAACTATGCTGGTGCCCACGGATAATTTAGACGCGGTGCATGAGTTATCCCGGGGAAAGAGGGGGATTTATAATGCCACGGAGTTCTTAGGCGCTGACCGGGTCAAGGTGGTGTATGATATGCCCCTGGCGGAAATTTTAGTTGATTTTTACGACCGCTTAAAATCCTCAACCCGGGGTTACGGTTCATTGGATTATGAGTTTATCGGTTATTTTCCGGCTAAATTGGTAAAATTAGAAATTCTTATAAACGGTGAGCCTTGCGATGCCTTTTCCTGTATTATTCATAAAGAAATGGCTTATGAAAAAGGAAGAAACCTGGTGAGCCGGTTAAAAGATGTTATTCCTAAGCAGTTATTTGAGGTGAGCATTCAGGCGGCTATCGGCAGTCAGATAATCGCTTCGGAGAAAATCCGGGCCGCGGGTAAAAATGTAACCGCCAAGTGTTACGGTGGGGATATTACCCGCAAACGCAAATTATGGGAAAAACAGAAAAAAGGCAAGAAGAGGATGAAGCAGTTTGGTAAAGTGGAGATTCCTCAAGAGGCATTTTTGGAGGTGCTCAAGATATGAAAGTGATAAATCCCCCCCGCTTCCGGCTCAGGCGCAAGGTTAAGGAATACTTGTCTGCCGGCCCCGCCGATAGCGGGATAAACAGGCAGGGAGCACGGAAAAATAAAATAAAATCCGAAATCCGGGAGTGGACCGAGTCAATCATTATTGCCCTTATCCTGGCTTTGGTTATCCGCCAGTTTGTTGTCCAGGCTTTTAAGATACCTACCGGTTCAATGCGTATGACCTTGATAGAGGGGGATAGGATTTTGGTGAATAAGTTTATTTACGGCGCTGAAGTGCCTTTCATTGGAATCAGGCTCCCGGCGCTCAGACAGCCTCAGAGAGGGGATGTGGTTGTTTTTAGATACCCTGAAGACCCCAAAAAAGATTTTATCAAGCGCCTGGTGGCCTTACCGGGTGAGACTCTTGAAATTCGTAACGGTAGTATTTATATTAACGGCATCTTAAATAAAGATCAATTTATCCATAACCGTTATTATTACAATCGTCCGGAGAGCGATTTCGGTAAGGAAAGACAAATAATTAAGGTGCCGGAGAGCTCTTTTTATGTCCTAGGGGATAATTCCTCTTCTTCGCGGGACAGCCGTTATTGGGGTTTCGTGCCCAAAAAAAATGTTTTAGGCAAGGCAATGGTAGTTTACTGGCCGCCCAACAGGATAAGGATAATTAAGTAAAGGTTAAGGCTAAGGTCGAGGCTGTGAGCATGGATAATAAAACCAGAGGGATGAGTTTTGCCAATAAGGTCTCTATTTTTAGGATTGTTTCGGTCCCTTTTTTTGTTACTACGATTTTATATTATCAGCCGGCCAAGGACTATTTAAGGTTTTGGGCTCTGGGAATATTTTTCTTAGGGGTGATCTCCGATGCCTTGGATGGATTCCTGGCCAGGATTATGCAACAGAAGACTAAGGCCGGGGCGATATTAGACCCTTTAGCGGACAAGGTTATGCTTTCCTGCGCTTTTATTTTTATCTACCTCAAGGATAATCTGCCGGGCGCGCCTATTCCTTTGTGGCTGGTGATAATTGTTTTAAGTCGCGACCTGATTATTTTATTGGGCTCGGCAGTGATTTATGTGATTAAAGACGAGCTTATTCTCACCCCCAGTAAATGGGGTAAATACACTACCTTTTTTCAGATGCTTACCATTATCTCGGTCTTATTACAATTTTCGGGCCTAGAAATAATCGCGGCCCTTACCGCGGCATTTACTGTTCTTTCCGGAATAGATTATTTAAGAAAAGGATTAAAGGTGCTGTTTTGATCCTGATTTTAGGCTTGCTATTGAGTTATCTTATCGGCTCAATCCCCACCGCGTATATCTTCGGCTGGATATTTAAAGGAATTGATATCCGTAAGCACGGCTCGGGCAATGTCGGGGCCACTAATGCCTTTCGGGTTTTAGGCCCGGCTATAGGGATTACGGTTTTGGCTTTGGATGCCCTTAAGGGAGTGATCTGCGTTGTTCCGGTCGCGGATTTTATTCTTAAACAGCAGGCAGTTAATGAATTGTTGATCCGGGTTTTGTGCGGAGTTATCGCGGTTTTAGGCCATAGTTTTACCCTATTCTTAAGGTTTAAAGGCGGCAAAGGCATGGCCGCTACTTTAGGAGTTTTGATCGGCCTCAGCCTGAAGTTTTCCGTCCTCAAAATTATTTTACTCAGTGAAATCTTGATTTGGCTTATGGTTTTTTTATTCAGCCGGATAGTTTCTCTGGCTTCCATTGTTAGCGCGGTTACTTTTCCCGTATTTTTTATCGTCCTTAGACAGCCCTGGCCGCTTATCCTGATGAGCCTGGGTCTATCTATTTTTATAATTGCCCGCCACAAGTCTAACCTCTCCAGATTATTAAAAAATCAAGAGCCTCGTCTAATTCTTAACAAGAAAAAGAAAATCTAGCATAGGGAAAGCGCTTTCCCAAAAAGCCAAATATGGGGTTGAAAACCATATATATTAATGGTATACTTTGAGTAGCAGGAGAGAAGAAGTAGACAAAAAAAGCAACAAACATTTTTTTTGAGCTATTCTTAAGCACTTTTAAAAAGTTAGTTGATTATCGTATCCCTTTATTCTGATCACCCCGTCTCGTAAGCTGAGGCAAAATTCTCTGCGATAATTTTGCCTCACTCGGCGGGGTTAATTCGCAGACGGCCTTACGGCCTACACTTTATGTTCACCTGCCGCAAAGCGGCGGTTCCATAAAGTGTCTGCTCATTAAGGAGTTAGCCAATGCGAGACCTGCAATTCAGGAATATTACCTCACCAGCCAAAGGCCAGAGGGTGCTGGCCTGCTCGGAATTATCTGAGCAGGAAGGTATCCGGACCACGGTCAACCGTCATTTGGTCTGCCGGGTTTTTGAGGCCAAAGGCGAAAATAAAGCCTTACCCCAACCTAACCTGTATGTCTTTAAGAAACAAGACAGAAAGAACCGGATGGAGATATTTTATTGCCGGATAAAAGGAAGCATGTATTTTTCCTTTGAAAACAGGCTATGCTTAGTATCTTTCATCAACTCCTTAAAGATTCAACTCCGGGCGGTAGTGTAAAAATTTATGCCCCACAAGTCTAAAAAGATAGTCTCTCTCATCCTTTGTCTTCTGTTTATTCTTCAGCAATCCGGCCTGGCCCAGAGCATAAGAGTGGTAGACATCTCTCAATACCTGGGCTCAAAACCACCGGCATCTAGCCCAGAAGATACCTTCCGCCCCGTTCATCTTAGATACCTAAGCTACGACAACTTGAACAACAACTTCAAGCTGCTCTTAGACCAAGGAGCCGCACAACCTCATTCCCTGCCTGCCGGCAGGCAGGCAAATCCCGCATTGGAACAGGTTACCAATGAATTACTCAAATACTTCTTCATCGGCTTAACCCTGCCGAACAGTTCATTTTGGGTAAACTTAAGACCGGATGCTCCGGATAATATCATTGATGAAAACTTAGCTAAGACCGACATCGGCAAGATACTCTTAGAAGCCGACCTCAACCTCAAAAAAGACACCTCTAATCTTACCTCACCCCAGACAAGCGAAGGCAAAGCCTACTGGGATAAGCTCTACCAGAAGGCTGGAGAGCTATTCGGAACCGAAAACATCACCATCCCCACCATCACCCGTCCCTGGATAGTTCCGGATGAAATCATTATCAGGGAGTCTCCCGGCACCAGCGCCTACATCTACAAAGCCACCCTCAAGGTTATGTTGGAAGAGGACTATCTTAAAAGCTCTCAGCTCTCAGCTGTCGGCTATCAGCAATACGAATTCAAAGACCAAAGGTTGAAAGAGCTAAACCAATACTCCACCCAGCTGATTAAAGAGCTGATTATCCCCAAGCTCACCCGGGAGATCAACTCATCTAAGAGATATGCTTCGTTAAGGCAAGTCTATTACTCCCTGATTTTTGCCCAGCATTTTAAAAAGAAGTTTAGCCAATCAACCGGAGAAAACCCCTATGTTAAGCTGATTGACTCCCGTAACCTCACTAACCTAACCTCAAAAGAACCCTGGGATAAGCGGACCTACTTTAATGACTACCAGAAATCCTTTCAGCAAGGCGAATACAATCTCAAAGCCACTATATCCACAGCCTACGGTCAGGCTATCAGGAGCTATATGAGCGGGGGGGTGATGCTAGATATGGCTTCCTCGGTTTTGATAATACCGACAAAAAGAGAGCCAACTTTTGTAAGTAGCGCGCTGGTGGGGCCGATTACGGTTGAAGGCGCGCAGAATAACTTCGGGGCTCAGGGGATTGTAGCGCATAATACGTATACTCAGAGCGCAGGGGGCCGGGCGCAGGGGGTAGGGGCCTCTTCGTCCGCGGTGAAAAGTGAAAAAGAGAGCGCTTTTAACAGATTGGCCGAGTTTCACGGCAAATTGTATACGGCAATAATTAATATTATATTAGATGACATTTCTGATGAACAGAAACAGAAAGAAATAGATAAGCTTCTTAACAACCTGGATAAATTATCTGAGAATGTAATTACAACGCCTCCCGGTTTAAAAGACCGGTATATTACAGAAGTGGGAAAATTAAGAGAGGCAATAGAAAAGAATAGGACATTATTGGGCCAGCACAAAGGCAATGAAATTCAGTTCCTTGCGCCATTATTTATAAAAGGTGTTCACCTGAACGCCTCAAAGATAAAAGGGTTTATTAGCAAGGCCCAAGAAAAGATGACCTATAAGGAATACGCCGGTATCCCATTTTTGGAAGTGGATTCCCAGTATTTTGAGGAATTAATGTCCGCGGGGTTTATTTTAGAGGGCGCGCGGGCACAAATAGTTCGGGATCCATTGGTTTATGTAGTTACGGCAAACGATGCGAGTATCGACGTGAAAAAACATGAACTACATCACGCGATTTGGTATTTTATGAGAAAAACAAATTTTATGCAAAAAGTAAATGAAGTTGCGCCAGGAAAAACCAAGGCTTTTAACAATTTTCGGGATGAAATTTGCGCGTATATTCTTTCTGGCCAAATAGGAGAAATTAAGGAAGTAAAAAGCCGGAATTTAGTTTATACAGAGGATAAAAAAATTTTAGAAATAGCTTCACAAACGCAATATTTCTTGAATAATTGTGTGGTTCTGGCGCGTATGTCAGGGATAGCCGATACAGATTTCTTATATCCTGCCATGCGGTCAAGGAATTTTGAAGAACTAAAAGAAAATTTCAGAAGGATAATAGATTTTCCTATAGAGGCAGTGGATATCTTAGGTGACCTTAGCAAAGGCGTTGATAACATAGTGAGAAGTTTTAAGGATAAACGTCTAATATCCGGTCTGAAAGAGATATCCGCTGCTGGGTATAATATAGATAACACTGTAAAAGAATTCAGAAAGCATTTCAACTATTTTTCTGAGATATTAGAATATTATCAGATTGCTATGGATGGTCTTCCGATAGAAATTACCGAAGGATTGATTCCTCTTGATGAAAAGAATCTTTCAAGCTTAATGCTATTATCAAAGCAGTATCCTTTAAGAATTCCCTTAAGCGCGCATAACCCTAATGAGTTTGTTAGAGTATTTATTATTGATAATATATCAAAAAGCGACCTTTCCGCAAACACAGGAAAAGAGTTTATTGCCCGGTTAGAGTATTCTAAAAATATTTGTAAACAAATTTTAAATAATTGTCCCCAAATAAAAAAGGCTTTTAAGGAAGAAAAAGGAGAAATAATAGCGGCCTTGCCAGAAGTATTAAGGGGTTTATATAATTTCACCGAGGAGGGCATTATTATTTTAAAAGACTTTATAATTTCATTGAAGAATGATTTAGATTCTGATGGGGACTCTATGGGTGGCTTGAAGAATGAGGAATCTTCTTCAGCGCTCACTACAGAACCAAGCAGGGGTGGCATTGACCTTACCGTTCTGCCCATAGCTACTCAATCTCTCCTAAATCAGCCTCTAACAGCCAATATGCCCATAGCCAGCTCGGCCTTAAATCTCAACCTTAATTTAGATAAGGAACTCCAGGAGATTCAAGATATGCTTAAGGTTGGGATTATGCCCTCCAGCGAAAGGATAAAAGAATGCGCCTTGGCCTCTTCATCCTTGAAACCAGAAGGCTACAGCCGGGAAATTGACCGACTCCTGGGCTGTATTGCCGATATTTTCAGGCTGGAAGAAGAAAAGGCCAAACCCACCCCGCAAATCTTAAAAGATGTGCTTATCCTGCTGGAATCGGATAAGCCCACCCAGGAACTACAACTTGAACTAGACGGGTTTAAGTCGTAATTGACCATTTTGCGCCTTTGCGGTTCTGCAATCGCTGAAGCGCGGAAATTCAATAAGTTTTCTTCTGCGTCTCTGCGGAACATTTACTTCTAACAGTTATTCTGCGTTTTTGCGGTTTAAAAAAGGTGTTTGACAGTTATAATTATAGGTGATATGATTAGGCAAAAGGAGATGAGATAAATGTCAGAAGTAGTAATCAGAAAGGACGAGCCGTTTGAAGCGGCCCTGCGCAGATTTAAGAAAAAAATCGACAAGGAAGGTATTTTGAAAGAAGTGCGCGATCGCAAGCATTACGAAAAGCCCAGCGAGCGCAAGCGCAAGAGATCTAAGAGCACTAAAAGCACAAGGTAATGGATATTGCTCTTTCTACTGCCTGGAATGCTTTTCGTTATGATAACGGTAAAGAGATTATCCGGGAAATAAAGGATTTAGGTTTTAGCGCGGTAGAATTGAGTTTTAATCTTACTGAAGGAATTGTCAGGGATATCGCGCGCTTAACTGAAGAAAAGCAGATTAGTGTCCGCTCCTTGCATAATTACTGTCCCGTGCCTGAAGGGCTGAACCGGGAGGAGGCCTTACCGGACTGTTATTCTTTGGCTTCGCTTGATCCGGAACAAAGGCAGAAAGCGGTCAAGTATACCAAAATCAGCATTGATACTGCTTTTAGGTTGAAGGCTGAGGCGGTGGTCTTGCATTGCGGAAGGGTGGAAATTCCTGACCGCACCCGGGAATTATGTATCTTTTACCATAATAACGGCGGATTATCGTCGGCTCCGGCCCTGCGTCTTAAGGATAAGATGTGTCAGGAAAGAGAAGAAAAGATATCCGGCCACCTCGACGCGGCTTTAAGGAGCCTGGAAGAATTGGTGGATTATGCCGCCAGGTTAAAGGTTAAGCTGGGAATAGAAAACAGGTTTTATTTCCGGGAAATTCCTTCTTTTGAGGAGATGGCCAAAGTTTTAGAACATTTTCAGGGAGATAATGTTTTCTATTGGCATGATATCGGGCATGCTCAATTTTGGGAGAATTTGGGCTTTTTGAGGCACCTGGATTATTTAGAAAGATATCAGCAGTATTTATTAGGCCTGCATCTGCATGATATTAAAGGAATTCAGGATCACCTGGCTCCCGGAGCGGGAGATTTTGATTTTAGAGTTCTTAAGCCTTATATTAAAAAAGACACCATCAAAACCCTGGAGGCGCATTATCCGGCGGGCCCGCGAGAGATTGTCCGGGCCAGAGAATTCTTAGAGGGCCTCTATGGCTGAAATTAGACTGCCGGCAGTGGCCGGACAGTTTTACCCTTTAAAGCCGCGGGAGTTGCGGGAACAGATAAAATCATTTGCCGGTCCGCGAATACCCGCGGTTATTAAAAAAGAGGCTATTGCCTGTCTGCTTCCCCATGCCGGATATATCTACTCCGGCAGTGTTGCCTATAGTGTGGTTTCCCAGCTTAAGATAAAAAAGAACCTGATCATCTTGGGGCCGAATCATACCGGAATGGGCGCGAATTTCAGCATTATGGCCGAAGGCTCTTGGGAGACGCCCTTGGGAAAGGTCGAGATAAACCCGTCCTTAGCCGATAAGTTATTAAGTAAGTCCGCTTTACTGAAATCCGATACTCAGGCGCATAAATTTGAACATTCCATTGAGGTGGAGCTTCCCTTTTTTCAGTATTTCTCCCAGGATTTTACCTTTGTCCCGATCGCGGTAGGGAGCGGTGATTTTAAAAATTATCAGCAATTAGGCCTGGATATCGCCGCAGGTTTAAAAGAAGCCGGCTTAGAAAAAGAAACTTTGATTGCGGCCTCATCGGATATGACCCATTATGAAGACGCCAAAAGCGCCCGGCATAAGGATCATCAGGCTATTGAAGCTATCCAGGAATTAGATGAGTGTAAACTTTACTCCAGGGTAAAGGAACTGAATATCTCAATGTGCGGTTATGCCCCCGCGATCGCGATGCTTTGCGCGGCCAAAAGCCTGGGAGCGAAGAAGGCGGAGTTGATTAAGTATCAGACCAGCGCTGAAGCAACCGGCGATACCTCAAGCGTGGTTGGCTATGCCGGAATGATTGTTACCTAGGGGGTGAGAAATGATAGATAAGGAATTATTGGATATTCTGGCTTGTCCGGCCTGTAAGGCGGATGTGGTTTTGGAAACTGTCGGTAGTGAGGAAAAAATAGCCTGTACCAAATGTAAACGTAAGTATTCGGTAAAAGACGGCATCCCGATAATGCTGATTGATGAGGCCGAAATGCCCAAAGAATAAATAATGCTTAAAATTTTAGTCATTCACGGGCCGAATCTGGATATTCTGGGCGCGCGTGAGCCCAAGATTTACGGCCGGATTACCCTTAAAGAAATCAATTCTAAACTGCTTAAGCTGGCCAAGGAAAAAAAAGTCGGATTAGAGATTATTCAATCTAATCACGAAGGCCGGATAGTGGATTTAATCGGAAAAAGCAAAGATAAGTTTAAAGCTATCTTGATTAATCCCGCGGCCTATACCCATACCAGCGTAGCCATCCGCGATGCCATCTCAGCCTGCGGCCTGCCCGCGGTTGAGGTGCATCTTTCTAACATCTACAGCCGGGAGGAATTCCGTCATAACTCCCTGATTGCCCCGGTGGCCAAAGGCCAAATCTCCGGCTTTGGCGAGAATAGCTATCTTCTGGGGCTTTTGGCTGTCCTTAAGCTTCTGGGCCCCCAAAAATAAATGTCCCGCCTGAATTCCTTTCGGGAAAAGCTGAAAAACAGCTCTTTGGACGGTTTTTTAGTTTCTCAGGAGGCTAATGTTTCTTATTTGAGCCGCTTTAACGCTCATGATTCTTATCTTTTGGTTTCTAAAAGCAAGGTTTATTTTATCACTGATTTTCGTTATCTAGAAGAAGCCAGGAAAAGCCTCAAAGGTATAGATGTTTTTCAGTATAAGAATCTGTTTAAAGATGTTTCCGCCTTGGTTCAGGAATTAAAAATCAGGCGTTTAGGGTTTGAGGCCCGCGGCCTTACTTACGCCGAGTATGCCAAGATAAAGGATGGCCTTGGCGAAAAGACTAAATTTTTAGATACCTTTAATATAGTTGAATCCTTAAGGCAGATTAAAAGCCGGGATGAGCTTAAAGAAATCCGCGCGGCAGTGGATATCGCGGTCTCGGCTTTCAGGTTTATTAAAGGTTATATCCGGCCCGGGTTGACTGAACCGGAGATTGCCGGCGAACTGGAACGTTTTATCCGCCAGAAAGGGGCAGAGACCAGCTCTTTTAAAATAATTGTTTCCAGCGGTACAAATTCCTGTTTTCCCCATGCCGGCATCACTAAAAGACGGCTATGTAAGAATGATATGGTGCTGGTAGATATGGGGGCACAGATAAACGGTTATAAATCTGACTTGACAAGGGTTTTTTTCTTGGGTAAAATAACCTCTATTCAGCGCAAGGTTTATCAGATTGTCCGGGAGGCCCAAGCCAAGGCGATAGAGGCAATTCGCCCCGGGGTCGCGATAAGTGTTGTGGATGACACTGCCCGGGCCCACATTACGGCTTGCGGCTACGGGAGTTTTTTTGGCCACAGCCTAGGCCATGGGATAGGTTTAGAGGTTCACGAAGAACCCTCTATATCCAATAAAAATAAGGCTATAATCAAAGAGGGAATGGTCTTCACGGTTGAGCCGGGAGTATACCTGCCGGGTAAGTTTGGGATTAGGATAGAGGATATGGTATTGGTAACTAAGAAAGGCTTTGAGGTGTTAAGTGGCGTTCTCGATAAATCAATTTAAGGTCGGGGTAACTATTCTTATGGACGGCCAGGTTTTTCAGATCACGGAGACTGAGCATGTTAAGCCGGCTAAGGGTTCGGCTTTTGTGCGCACCCGGCTAAAGAATATGCGGACCGGAAATTTGCTGGAGCGCACCTTCAGGGGCCAGGATACGGTAGAAGAAGCTTTTGTGGAGCAGAGAAAACTGCAGTATCTTTATGCCTCGGGTGGCCCGATGTATCATTTTATGGACCAGGAGAGTTATGACCAGCTGGTAATTTCATCCGATGTCCTGGGAGAGAACTCCAGGTTTCTTAAGGATAATCTGGAGGTGTTAGGATTTTTTTACAAGAATCAGGTTTTAAATATTGTGATGCCTAATTTCATTGAGTTGACAATCGTAGAAAGCGAGCCCGGGATAAAAGGGGATACGGCCAAAGGCGGGAACAAACCGGCAAAGGTTGAAACCGGTGCCACGATTTTGGTTCCTTTATTTATCAATATCGGGGATAAAATCAAGGTGGATACCAGGACCGCCGGCTATGTGGAACGGGTTAATTAGAAACTAATGACAAATGTCAAAGCACAAAATTCAAAATAATTTAAAAACACCAATACCAAAACAAAGGTTTTGTTATTTAGATTTTGGATTTATTTTGTGCTTTGAATTTTGTAATTTGAATTTTAATTAGTTACCACTGAAAAGTGGTAACTAATTAAGGAGTTAACGGGATGAATGTAAAAGAGATTAAAGAAATGGTGGTTTTGATGAATGAGAACAATCTCCTGGAATTGGAGATTGAGAAGGACGGGCTGCGCGTAAAGCTTAAGAAGAATACCGCTCAAGCTCCAGAGGCTCAAGGATCGCCTATATTTATTGAGCGGGAAAGGCTCCCGGCGCCTGTCCTTGAGTCAAAGGCCCAGGAAACGGCTTCTTCAAAAATAGCTTCTAACCGGATAGAGGTTAAGTCCCCGATGGTAGGGACTTTTTACCGCGCCTCCAGCCCCGAAGCTCCGACGTTTGTGCAGGTTAATCAGGATATTGAGCCTGGACAGGTAGTGTGTATTATTGAAGCGATGAAGTTAATGAACGAGATTAAGTCTGAGGTTAGGGGCAAAGTTTTAGAAATTCTCGTGGATAATACCGAGCCGGTAGAATTTGGCCAGCCCCTTTTTTTGATAGAAATCCGCTAAATGGCGCGTTTATAGTTTATGGTTTATAGCTATCAACCATACGCTATATACTATAAACCGTTATTTCCATAAATTGTTTTCCAAAATACTTATAGCTAACCGCGGAGAGATTGCCTTGCGTGTTATCCGGGCCTGTAAAGAGCTGGGTATACGCACTGTCGCCGTGTATTCTCAGGCCGATCGGGATTCTTTGCATGTGCGCATGGCTGATGAAGCGGTGTGCATCGGGCCGGCAGTCTCAGCCAACAGCTATCTTAATATTCCCGCCATTATTTCAGCTGCCGAGATAACCGATGTGGATGCCATACATCCGGGTTACGGCTTTTTGTCTGAGAATCCCCATTTTGCCGAAATCTGCGAATCCTGCCGGATAACCTTTATCGGGCCGACCCCGGAAAATATCCGTCTTATGGGTGATAAGATGCAGGCCCGCGAGACCATGCGTAAATGCGGAATCCCGATAATCCCCGGGAGTTTGTCCGCCATAAAGGATAAGGATGAGGCGATAAAAGTTGCCAAGCGCATAGGTTATCCGATTATCATTAAGGCTGCTTCCGGTGGCGGAGGTAGAGGTATGCGGGTTTGCCATAACGATATCAGTTTGGCTTCAGGGTTGATGACTGCCCAGGCGGAGGCCGAGGCGAATTTCGGCAATGCCAATGTTTATATCGAGGAATATATTGAGAAGCCGCGGCATATTGAGATCCAGATTTTGAGCGATAAATACGGACGAATTCTTCATTTAGGGGAAAGGGATTGCTCAATCCAGAGGCGCCATCAAAAGCTCTTAGAGGAATCTCCTTCTCCGGCCGTGGACAGCAAATTGCGCAAACGCCTCGGTGAAACGGCGATACGGGCGGCTAAAGAGGTAAAATATGTGAGCGCGGGAACTATTGAGTTCTTGCTCGATGATAAGAAAAATTTCTATTTTATGGAAATGAATACCAGGATTCAGGTTGAGCATCCGGTTACCGAGATGGTTACTGGGATAGACATAGTTAAAGAGCAGATCAAAATCGCCAGGGGCGAGAAGTTAAAACTCCAGCAGGATGATATCAGGATGAGCGGTTCTTCCATAGAATGCCGTATTAATGCCGAAGATTATCAGAATAATTTTATGCCTTCGCCGGGAAAGATAGAGGTGCTGAATTTTCCCGGGGGCCCGGGGGTGAGGGTAGACAGCCATGTGTATTCCGGGTATACCATAAGTCAGTATTATGATTCCCTGGTGGCCAAGCTGATTGTCCGGGGAAAAGATAGAAAAGAAGCTATTCAGATTATGCGCCGGGCCCTGGATGAATTTATTATTGAGCCGATAAAGACTACCATAGATTTTCACCGGGAAGTCTTGAAAAATCCTTTTTTTGTTAAGGGTGAGTTTTCCACCAATTTTATAAACGATACCTTTAAGGTTGAGGGCGCAAAGATTTAATATCGCCAATGGAGAAAAACTCAAAGCTGGAAGTGGGCACGGTAAAAATTCATAAAGATGTTATCGCTTCTATCGCCGAGATAGCCGTCTCGGAAATAGAGGGGGTAAAGCGGGTTGGCGGGAGAAAAGATTTTAGTATTATAGAATTGTTGGGCATAAAGAGCCTAAGAAGCGCGATAAAGGTTGAGTTCAGCAAGAATGATGAAATAATCCTCACCGTCCCACTGACAATTAAGTATGGGTGTAACATATCCGAGGTGGCCGAAAACGCGGAGGCAAAAATCAGGCAGGCTCTTGAGAAGATGATTGATAAAACCCCCAGAGATATCAGGATAAGTATTCAGGCGATAGAGAACCGCTAAGGCGCAGAAGAAAATGTAAACAAAAGATTCCGCAGAGACGCAGAAGAAAAGATTTATTTTCCGCGCTTCAGCGAAGAGTATTTATCTTAATTCAGCGTTTCAGCGGTTGCAAAGGAGAGAAAAATGGCCGAAGTAAATATTAATGCTTCCAGTAAGATATTAGTTGTGGATGACGATAAGACGGTAAGAGGTTTTTTAGAGCTTTTTTTAAAGACCAAAGGGTTTGCTAATGTTGTCTCAGCCGAAAGCGGTGAGGATGCCATTAAGATTGTTGAGAAGGAAAATGTAAAATTGATCCTGCTGGATGTGATGCTTCCGGGAATGAACGGAGTTGAGGTTTTACGTAAAATCAAAGCTATAAACAAGGATATCAGCGTGATTATGATTACCGGATATCCTGATGAAGAAAAGGCCAAGGAGGCAATCAGGGAAGGCGTATACGATTATATCATTAAGCCGTTTGATTTATTTTATTTAGAGCTTATTTTGCTTACCAAGCTTATTCAGTTAGGTTACCATAAATAGCAACCAGGATAATTAATAACCAATATTTATAAAGGTTGAGGCTGAGGTCAAGGCTGAGAAAAACTTAACCTAGGCCTTGATCTTAACCTTTGGTTATTGGTGATTTTAAAACGAGGGCGCGACAATGAGGACATTTACCTTATTTGGACTTGTATTTAACATGGTTTTTTTTATATTCTTTGCCTTAGGCTTGCTTGGCTTGGCTTTTAATATTGTTACTCCGCTTATGGTTTTTAATATCTTTACTGAAATCAGCAGAAATCCCAATTCGGCTTTGATTTTAAGCTTAATCAGCGCTTTGATAATTTTAATTAGCGTTTCTTTCACCCAGAGCGTCATCGGCAAAATGCAGAGAGAAAAAAATATCGCTTTTACTACTCCCAGCGGCGAGGTGAGCATTGCTTTGGCCGCCCTTGAAGATTTAATTAAGAGAATAGCTTTGCAGGTTCCCGAGGTTAAAAGTTTAAGGCCGGATGTGGTGGTAGGGAAAAAAGGCTTTACGGTTAACCTCCGGCTTGACCTGCGTTCGGAAACCAGTATTCCTGAACTTACCGAGCGTCTGCAGGAATTGGTCAAAAACAAAATCCGCGAAATCCTGAGGGGAATTGACGAGCCGATTGTGGTAAAGATACACGTGGCTAAGATTGTTTCTGGGGAAGAAAAGAAGAAAGGCGATTCCGAGCCTAAGGAGCCTGCCATCCCGTTCTACGGTTACGGAAGATAGTTGTTATTATTAAAGGAGGGTGTTAAATAATATGCAAAAAATAGGTATTCTTACCGGAGGCGGGGATTGTCCGGGATTGAATCCGGTAATCCGGGCGGTAGTGCGTAAGGCAATGAATGATGGATTTGAGGTTATCGGTATTAAAAACGGCTGGAAGGGCCTTATAGAAAATGATACCACAACTTTAAATTTGGATTCAATCTCAGGAATTCTGCCTAAAGGAGGAACGATTTTAGGCACCAGCCGGACTAATCCTTATAAAAAAGAAGGCGGCCTGGAGAAGGTAAAAGCTAATTTCAAGGCTCTGGATTTATACGCCCTGATTGCCGTGGGAGGAGAAGATACTTTAGGGGTAGCCACTAAACTGGTTAAAGAAGGCTTGAATGTGGTGGGAGTGCCCAAGACAATTGATAACGACCTTTCAGCCACCGATTATACCTTTGGTTTTGATACAGCCCTGAATATTGCCACCGAATGTATTGACCGTTTGCATACCACTGCCGAAAGCCATCACCGGATTATGGTGGCGGAGGTAATGGGCAGGCATGCCGGATGGATTGCCCTAGAGGCGGGTATTGCCGGAGGAGCGGATGTGGTGTTGATTCCGGAATTTCCTATTGATATCGAGGAGGTCTGCGATTTGATTAAAAAAAGGCATCAGCGAGGCAAGACCTTTAGTATTGTAGTGGTGTCTGAGGGGGCGCGTTTTAAAGAAGGGACAATGGTTTTGCAGGAGCAAAAGTTAGATGAGTTCGGCCATGCGCGTTTAGGCGGGATTGGGGAAATCTTGGGTAAGGAAATTGAAAAGCGCACCGGTTATGAGACCCGGGTATCGGTATTAGGCCATATCCAAAGAGGAGGTTCTCCTACCGCATTTGACCGGGTTTTGGGGACGCGCTTCGGGGTTAAGGCGGTTGAGCTGGTTAAGGAAAAAAAATTCGGCCAGATGGTGTCTTTGTCGGGAAACAAGATTATCTCGGTGCCTTTAGAAAAGGCGACCGGAACTCTTAAGACGGTTGATCCGGAATATTATGAGATAGCCAGGGTTTTCTTCGGCTAAAATCTCCCGTTTCGCCCCGCCTGATGAACGGGGCTCACTAAGGAGCCAAAATGCGCGATAAAATTATTGATATTATTAACGACGCTATCCACATCAAAGAGGAAATTCTGCATAATCAGATTGAAAATATCATTAAGGCCGCTAAGCTGATTATCGCCTGTTACAAGGCCAAGGGTAAGGTTTTGATTTTTGGTAATGGCGGCTCGGCCGCTGACGCCCAGCATATCGCGGCTGAATTTGTGGGACGATTCCAAAAGGAAAGGCCCGGCCTGGCGGCAATAGCCTTAAATACCAACACCTCAATCCTTACCGCGGTAAGCAATGACTACGGCTATGAGATAGTTTTTGCCCGGCAGGTAGAGGCTTTAGGTGAAAGCGGCGATGTGGCTATAGGCATATCTACCAGCGGAAAGGCCAAGAATGTGATTATGGGGATAAAAAAGGCCAGGGAGATGGGGCTTAAGACGATATGTCTTTCCGGAGGCACAGGCGGAGAGTTAAGTAAGGCCGCTGAGCTTTCTTTTATTGTTCCTTCTCTGGTTACCGCCAGGATACAGGAAGCGCATATCACCATAGGGCATATTATTTGTGAGTTGGTTGAGGATGAGCTGTTTAGAGTAAGTAGCAAGTAACTATAGAACATAGAGCAAGGAATAGAGAATCATTGCAAAGAAAAATAAAGACAAAGGAAGAGCTTAAGAGGATAGTCTTAAGGCTTAAAAAACAAGGCCAGAAAGTCGTTTTTACCAACGGTTGTTTTGATATCCTGCATTACGGTCACATAAAGTATCTTCAGGATGCTAAGGGTCTGGCTGATGTATTGGTGCTCGGCTTAAATAGTGATTCTTCGGTAAGAAAGATTAAAGGTTTAGCCCGGCCGATAAACAAACAGCTTGATCGGGCCCGGGTATTGAGCGCGTTATCCTGCGTGGATTATCTGACTATTTTTTTCGAGGATACCCCGTTAAAATTAATAAGGTTGATTCAGCCGGATGTGTTAGTTAAAGGAGGAGACTGGCAGGCAGAAAAGATTGTGGGAGCGGATTTTGTGAAAAGCCGCGGCGGAAAGGTGAGGGCCATACCTTATATCAAGGGATATTCCACAACTCAGCAGATAAAAAAAATACGCGAATTGAGCGTCTGATGGATAAGGGCATACTCCGGATTATTGATGCTAATCTGAATCGGATTTTAGAGGGTTTACGGGTTTGCGAGGAAATAACCCGTTTTGTAGTCTTAGATAAGAATTTAACTTCGCGTTTTAAAAATCTGCGCCACGATGTGGCGGGCTTGAGCGGGAAATGGAAGATTAAAGATACTCAACTCTTAGATTCTCGCGACAGCCTTAAGGACATAGGAAAGCCCTCAATTAAAGAAGAGCTGAAGAGAAGAAATTGCCAGGATATATTTTTCGCGAATATCCAGAGGGCCAAAGAATCAGCCAGAGTTTTAGAGGAATTTTCCAAGCTAGAAAATAAAAGGATATCCGCGGGCTTTAAAGATATCCGTTACCGGTTATATCAGATTGAAAAAGATTCAGATAGCAAAATTAGGAATATACGCGGTAATTGACTGTAGTGTTTGTGGAAATAAATCGCTCGCTGAGATAGCCAAAAGCTGTATAAAGGCGGGAGTTAAAATAATTCAGCTCAGGGATAAAACTGAAGATGTCTGGGGATTTTATCGGAATGCCATTTTAATCAGGGAGATTACAAAAGGAAAGGCTTTATTCATCATTAATGATCGCTCGGATATCGCTAAGTTAGTTAATGCCGACGGCCTGCATATCGGTCAGGACGACCTTCCGGTAGAAGCTGTCCGGAGGCTGCTGGGTCCGGGAAAAATCATCGGGAAATCCTGCCATAGCCTCGCGCAGGCAGTCGCGGCGGAGAAAGAAAAGGCTGATTATATCAGCGTGGGTCCGATTTTCTCAACTCCCACCAAGCCGGATTATCCGGCTGTGGGTTTACAATTATTGAAAAATGTTCTTTCCAGGGTTAGTCTTCCGGTTACGGCTATCGGGGGAATTGATAAAAATAACATAGGATTAGTAAGAGGGACAGGAGCCAAAAATATAGCCGTGGTCCGGGCAATTTGTGAAGCCAGAAATATTGAAAAAGCGATTTTTGATTTGGGAAGTTATAAATAGTTAAGTAAAAAGTTAAAAGTAAAAAGGCAAAACCGAAAGTCAAAAGTTAAAACTAAAAAATGGAAAACAGAATCTACGGCTTAAAAACGGTTTTGAGTTTTAAATTGTGGTTTTGACTTTTTCGTTTTTACTTTTGAGTTAACCTGTTGAGTAATGTTTATTTAATGTGAGGCAATTCGGACTATTGTTATGACTCAATTAGAATTAGCATTGAATAATAAATCTTCCGAACTGATGGAAGCGGTATCTAAAAAGGAAGGAGTAAGTATTTCTTTTTTGAAGAAGGGTATTGCTTCGGGGATAATTGTTATTCCTAATAATAAAAAACGCCGGATTAAGAAGCCTTGCGCGATTGGTAAAGGCTTATCTACTAAAATAAACGTGAATATCGGGACATCCGGTGATGAGATTGATGTCGGCGATGAGCTGCAAAAGCTAGAGGTCGCTTGTTTGGCCGGCGCGGATACGGTAATGGATTTAAGCGTGGGAGGAGATATCCCTAAAATAAGAAAAACTCTGATTAAGGATTCGGATATTCCTTTTGGTACCGTTCCTATATACGACGCGGCTCAAAGCGCGGCTAAAAATAAAGGTTCTCTGCTTAAGATGACTGCCGAAGATATACTGGGGGTGATTCGTTCTCAGGCCGAAGACGGAGTGGATTTTATGACTATACACTCCGGAGTTACTCAAAAAACAGTCGCGTTGGTTAAGAAAAGTAAGCGTGTTTTGGATATCGTCAGCCGGGGAGGGGCGATATTAGCCAATTGGATGTTTAATAACAAAAAAGAAAACCCTTTTTATGAGTATTTTGACGAAATTTTAGATATCGCGTATGAGTATGATATTACCTTAAGTTTGGGCGACGGCCTAAGGCCGGGTTCAATATTAGATGCTACCGACAGCGCCCAGATAGGGGAGTTGAGGCTTTTGGGAAAGCTCGCCCGGCGTTCACGAAAAAGAAATGTCCAGGTGATGATTGAGGGGCCGGGGCATGTGCCTTTAAATCAGATTAAAAAAAATATAGACCTCCAAAAAAAACTTTGTGATAATGCCCCATTTTATGTTTTAGGGCCGCTGGTAACTGATATTGCTTCAACCCGGGACCACATCTCAGGGGCTATCGGAGGGGCGCTTGCGGCAAGCTTAGGCGCGGATTTTTTATGCGTGGTCAGCCCGGCAGAACATTTGAGGCATCCTTCGGTTGAGGATGTAAGGGAAGGGGTGATTGCTTCAAAAATTGCCGCGCATAGCGCGGATATTGTTAAGGGGGTTAAAGGCGCGTTAAACTGGGATAGGGAAATGTCTTTGGCCAGAAAAAAGAGGGATTGGGAAAAACAGATATCTTTGTCAATTGACCCTCAAAGAGCCAGGGAATACCGTAATAGTTCTAAGCCAAAAGATACGGATGTCTGTACCATGTGCAGTGAGTTTTGTTCGATAAAATTAGTCGAGGAGTGCCTGCCTGGCCGGCAGGCAGGTTTGCGGGTGTAATTCAGTGGTAGAATGGCAGCTTCCCAAGCTGTTTATGGCGGTTCGATTCCGCTCACCCGCTTTTTTAAAGGGTCAACGACCAATGGTAAAAGAAAAAAGAAGCTATCGGCTATCGGCCATAGACTATAGACCCGTAATTATTGACTGTCATCTGTTAACCGTTATCTGTGTTTTGTTAACTGTTTTATCAGGCTGTGCCACAGTTGAGTTAGCCCCCCGGCAGACCACATTGTCCGGGCCTCAAAAAACAATACAACCGTCGCGAGGACTGTATCACCGCGTCCAAAAGGGTCAGACCTTGTGGAGGATTGCCAGGATTTACGGGGTTAGTATCGAGGAAATCCTTAAGGCTAATACTATCGTTGATTCAACTCTCATTGCCAGCGGACAGTCAATTCTTATACCTGACAAACATAGAGCGCTTTCTCTGGATACCTCGACTTTGCTCAGCTTCAATGGTGAGCGTAGTCGAACCATGGATTCATTGAATACCGGTGTGTCTGAAGATTTTATCTGGCCGGCGAAGGGTAAAATTGTCAGTGGCTTTGGGGATAAAATCGGGAATTCACCCAGCAAGGGGATTACCCTGCGCCTCTACGCGCAATCCGATATTGTGGCTTCAGCTTCAGGAAGGGTTGTTTTCGCGGAAGAGAAATTCAGGGGTTACGGAAAGACTATAATTATCTCTCATCCTGAAGGCCTGATGAGTGTTTACACTTCATTGTCGCGTATATTAGTCAAGCCGGGTGATTATATAACCCGCGGGATGGCCATCGCTCAATGCGGCGGATTAATGCATTTTCAGATAAGGAAAGGCTGCATCTCGCAAAATCCTTATTATTATTTATCGCGTTAAAAATAGCTTATAGTTTATAGCTTATGGTTTATAGCTGTTGTTTTTTTGCTATCAACTATCAACTATCAACTATCAACTATAAACTATCCATTATTTTTTACTTTCGCATTTTAACATTATGGAATTCTACGGACGCCAAGACTTGTTAGAGCTTTTGAATAAGCGCTCTGATGCCTTAAGCAAGGGTTATAGGCAGAATATGGCCATAATCGGCGCGGAGCTGATTGGAAAAACCTCTCTGCTTAAACACTGGCTTTCTAAATACTGCGATACGCGCATCGTTACGGTATATATAGAGATCAGGCATGAGGAGGCAAATTCTTTCGGGGAGAGATTTGTCGGGAACCTGTTTTTTTCTTTTCTCAAAAACAGCCATAGCGGCCTGAAGGATGATATAGTTTTTCTTTTGGAAAGATGCGCTAAATACATCCCTAAGACGACAACTTTCGCCAGAAAGATCCTTTCTGAAAGATACGCCAGAAGAACTGAAGTAGTATTCGCGAAACTACTTGAGTTGATAGAGCAATTTAACGCTGAGAGCGGAAAATACTGCGTTTTAATCCTTGATGAATTCCATCTTTTGGCTCAGATGCCGCCTAAAGATATTTACGCCTCCTGGCGTAAGCATATCATGCTTAATAAAAATACAATGTATGTCCTGCTCAGTTCTAAGAAAGAGCTCGCCCGGAAGATTTTGGCTGAGGACCTGGCTCTCCTGTTTGGGAATTTCGAGAAAATAGATTTGCAGCCGTTTGATAATAAGACAAGTAGTGCTTTTATCCGCGACAAACTTAAATCCCTGAGTGTTTCAGAGCAGATTCTATCCTTTATCGTAAATTTGAGCTTAGGAAAACCTTTTTATCTTAATGCCATTTGTGATGCTCTTATGAACTATCATCTTAAAAGCGCGCGCGAGGCAAACCTCACCTTCGACTTTTTTGTCAGGTCACAGGAGGACATTTTTATCGGCGAGTGGGGTATTTTGAACAGGCGCTTCTTAATCCTGACCCAGCAAGTGGACGCGGTGTTTAAAGACGCGGCTGTCTTTAACGTCTTAACCGCCCTGGCCTCGGGCAAAAATAGTATTTCCGATATTGCCCATAGATGCGCCAAGCCGAAAAAATATGTCTCTTCGATTTTGAATAAGCTTTACGAAGAGGATTTTATATCCAGGAATGCCGATGTGTATATTTTAGATGACGCTTTATTCGCTCTTTGGCTTAGGTGCGTGTATGCGAAGAAAACAGGCGTCTTTACTGCGGAGCCTGAAAAAGAGAGAGAGCTTTTTAAGCGTGAGTTAGTGTCTATGTTTACGGATTTTCGCGATGCCCAGACCAAGGAAATCTCCCAGCGGCTGATGGAATTATTCGGTAAGTTTAACAATGAATCAATTGAAGTCCATAAAAAACGTCTGCGTCTGAATCTCTTTAAGGAAATAAAGCTGTTGGATCTTGGCGCGGCGAAACAACCCGGTAAAGGAATAGTCGCCAGGTGTCCCGGAGCGGTCTGGATAGCCGGTTTTAAAGAAGATAGAGCCAGGGAAGAAGATATGATTGAGTTCGTCGAATTCTGTAAGAGATTTAAATACGGTAAAACTCAAAGCCAAAAAAGGATATTTATCGCCCTTAATGAAATAGACGCTAATGCCAGCCTGATTGCCAAGGAAGAAAAGATTTCTACCTGGGATACGGCCCTGGTTAATTCTTTATTTGATATTTACGGTAAACCCAGGATTGTGTAATGAAGCAGTCAGGCCACGCTCGTCAGGCGCGGCACCAATGAGTATGAAAATAGAGCTTAGATCGTCCGTGTCGTGTAGCGGCGCGATTTATCGCACCTGTAAGGGGATTTTCGGATGAAAATCATAGTTTTAGCTGATACCCATATACCGGAAAGAGCTCAGGATTTACCGGAACAGATCTATGATGATTTAAAGGATGCCGATCTCATACTTCATGCCGGCGATATTATTTCTTCGGATTTCTTTAAAAAATTAGAGAAAATCGGTAAAATAAAAGCAGTCCAGGGAAATATGGATGAACCTGCTTTAAAGGATAGGCTGCCCTTAAGGGAAGTTATCAAAATTGGTAAATACGTGATCTGTCTTACCCATGGCCGGGGGAGCCCTTTTAACCTTACGGAACAGGTGCATAATGAATTTTTGAAAGAAAAACCGAGCATTATAGTTTTCGGGCATTCCCATAAACCTTTAAATATGCGCAAAGACGATATATTATTTTTTAATCCCGGCAGTCCCACGGATAAAATCTTCAGCGATACTAATTCTTACGGGATAATTACCATCGGCGACAGCCTTGAGGCAAGAATAGTAAAACTATAAAAAATAGTGTATAGTTGATAGTTGATAGCAAAAAACAACAGCTATAAACCATAAACTTTAAACTATTTTTAAGAATATTAAATGGATAGACTCTGGGCTCCCTGGCGCATAGGTTACATTAATAATTCCAAGAGAATAAAAGGGTGCCTTTTTTGCGTGGTTTCCAAGGAAAAGACTGATAAGAAGAATCTGGTAATTTTTCGTTCCAGGCATGTCTTTTCTATTCTGAATAAATTCCCTTATAATAATGGCCACCTCATGGTCTGTCCTTATAGGCACATAAAAGACCCGGGTCAGCTTAATGCCGATGAAATATTGGATTTATTCGCTGTCTTGAACAAAATGCGGCTTTTGCTTAAACGCGCGCTTAGGCCGGATGGTTTTAATATAGGAATGAATATCGGCAGGGTTGCCGGAGCGGGCATACCCAATCATCTTCACCTGCATATCGTTCCCCGCTGGAAGGAAGATACTAATTTTATGCCGGCATTATTTTCTACCAAGGTAATATCTCAATCTCTGGAAGAACTGTATGACAATCTGCGCGAAAGAATTTGAGAATAAGTATCTGGCAGACTATGCCATGAAAAGCTGTTTATCCCGGGGGAGGACGCATAAAGAAAAAGAGCATCCTTACCGCGGCTGTTATCAGCGGGATAGGGACAGGATAATACATTCCGCGGCTTTTCGCAGATTAGAATACAAAACCCAGGTATTTGTAAACCATGAAGGCGATTATTACCGCACCCGGCTTACCCATACCTTAGAAGTCTCCCAGATAGCCCGAACCATCGCTTCAATACTGCGTTTAAATACTGATTTGGTTGAGGCGATTGCCCTGGCTCATGACTTAGGTCATACCCCTTTCGGCCACTCCGGGGAGGAAGTATTGGATGATTTGATGGCGGATTCGGGAGGGTTTAACCATAATCTGCAGGGTCTAAGGATAGTGGATGTTTTAGAAGAGAGATATCCCGACTTCTCCGGGTTAAACTTAAGCTGGGAGGTAAGAGAGGGCATAGTTAAGCATTCCTCTTTTCACGACCGAAGCCCTGAGGGGGGAGATTTTGATTATAAGATGCCCAGCCTGGAAACCCAGGTGGTAGACATTGCCGATGAAATAGCGTATAATAACCATGACCTTGACGATGGTTTAACCTCCGGCCTGCTTGAGGAATCCGGGTTAAGAAAGAAAAAACTGTGGAGCCTGGCCGAGCGCGGGGTGAGGCAGCAATACGGAAAGTTAAAGCCCCAGATAAGAAAATATCAGATAATCCGCGCGATGATTGATACGCAGGTAACGGACCTGATAGAAGAAACTAAAAGCAGGATAAAGAAGGCCGGGGTAAAATCCGTAGAGGACTGCCGCGGCCTTGAGTATAAGCTGGTCTCCTTTAGTAAAGAGATGGAATCCGTAAGGCTTCCCCTTAAGGATTATTTGATGGATAGTTTGTATCATCATTACCGGGTGGTGCGGATGTCTATTAAAGCTAAACGTTTTATCCAAGAACTTTTTGAGGTATATCTGAATAACCCCCAGCAGCTGCCGCGAGAACAGGCCGATAAGATTAAATACGGCGAAGATAAAAAAAGGGTCATCTGCGATTATATCGCCGGGATGACCGATAGGTACGCTTTAGATGAGTATAAAAAATTATTCGATCCTTACGAAAAAGTATAAAGCGGCTCTTTCCACGATTCATACGGTATACCGCCTGATAAATTCAACGTATGACCTGAAGAATCTGATTTTGCGTTTAGCCAGGCTTACCTGCCAGACATTATCCGCGCGTAATTGCACGATTGTTATTCTTGATCCCGCCAACAAAAAAGTTATCCTGAAATGCGCTATCCGCCACAACGCCAAATGTGTAGTCAGTAAAAACTCGAGGGTGTTTAATTCACTGGAGAGGAGGGTCATCCGTAAGTCTCAGGCCTGCCGCAGCGGTTTTAAATTAGCCGTTCCTTTGATAGCCGACGATTTAATGGGAATGATTATTCTGGATAATAGAAAAGATAATAAGCCGTTTGATTCCTACGACCAGGAAATATTAATGACTTTGGGCGAGCAGGCAGTCATCGGTATCCGTAACTTGCAGCTTTATGAAGAGCAGCAGAAGATAATTCTGGGTAGTATTAAATCCCTGGTAACTTTATTTGACACCCGGGTGCCCTGCGCCTATACCCACAGCCCGTATTTCAGCCGTTTGGTGTGCGCTATCGGAAGGGAGATGCATCTGGATGAGAAAAGAATTCAGAGCCTGAAATTCGCCAGCCTGCTTCACGACGCCGGAAAGGTGGATATACCCATAGAGATTCTCACCAAATCCAGCGAACTTACCGAGAAAGAGTTTTCTATTATCAGAGGCCATCCGGTAAGAGGGGTTAAAATTCTCAGGCACCTTGAAGCCATCAGGCCGGCTATACCGATAATTCTGCATCATCATGAAAAATTTAACGGCACCGGATATCCTTCCAGGCTTAAAAAGGGACAGATTCCTTTAGGGGCAAGGATTATGGCCGTGGCTGATGCCTTTGAGGCTATGGTCTACGGCAGGCCTTATCGGGAAAGGGTGGGAATAAGTGATGCCCTCAAAGAGATAAAACATAAATCCGGAACGCAATTTGACCCCAACGCGGTTGACGCTTTTTTAAGGGCGATAAAGAAATTTGATTTAAGAAAATACTTGCAGAGAGGATAAGTTTGGAGGTATAATGTTAAATTCAAATACCAAATATCAAAAAGGCAGATCAAAATCAAAAAATTTTAAAGTCTGATTTTTGTTTTAATCATTACTGTTCCAATTAACCGTTGACATGTCATTCCCGAAATCCTTAATCGGGAATCCACGAAGATAAAAAAGTCTGGATACCCGCTTTCGCGGGTATGACATTTTGGAATCTCAAAATGATTTTATTGCCGCTATTTATAGACTAATTTAGACTTGAGTGTGTTTTAATATTAAAGCAGGGGAGAAATATGCTAAGAAATAATTCTGTGCAACTGGAAATGTTCAAGACGGATGACGAGGCTTCCGCCAGCCAAGGCGTCTCAGGAAGAAATCCTTTGCATCTTAAGAAAATACGCGGTTATCAAAAATTCGTATATACGTGTGTGGCATTTATTTTTGTTTCTTTGGTCTCATTTTCTTTCGGGGTTGAAAAAGGAAAGAAGCAGATTGCCGGGATTATGCCGATGGGGATGGAGCCGGCTTCTTTGCCCAAGGTGGAGTCGACAAGTTCTCTTGCCGTGGAAACAGGCCCGCTTCCCTCCAAACAAGGGCCGGTCCTGTTGGTGAATAAAAATACAACCTTTCCTCAAGGGATGGGTGGTTCGACTACGCTCACCACAAGAAAGTCTGCCCCTCTGGACAAAAAAACAGAAAAAGTTAATCTTCAAGCCAAGCGGGATAGTAAAGAACTTGTCCGGAAAAATTACACTATTCAGGTGGCCAGTATTTCTAACAGTAAAAATGTAGGCAAAGAATTATCTAAATTAAGGAGCAAAGGTTATACCGCTTTTAGCTTAACTAAAGGAAAGTATACTGTGATTTGCGTGGGAAGGTTTAACGCCAGGGAAGACGCCCAAATTAATCTTGTTAAGATGAAAAACAGTTATCCGGATTGTCAGATAAGGAGATTATAGAATGTCAATACACCCTTCGTTAGCTTTATCCTTGAAAGGAAGAAAGCAAAGGTCGGTCTTAAAGCGGGTCGAGAGAATAAAGTATTTTATGAATAAGGGTTCTTTTAACCAGGAGAGCTCTGTTTTTGGCCTGCCCAAGATAAAAGTTCTGAAGATAAAGGTGGTAAAGAAAGAAAAAGCTGAAGGCGCGGCCGCCCCTGGAGCCGCGGGAGCAGCAGCGGGGACAGCTTCCGCTAAAACCGCCAAAGCCGCCAAGACCGCAAGCCCCGCGGCCAAGACGGCCAAATAAAAAAACAGGATATAGTTGATAGTGTATAGTTGATGGCATTAAAAACTATAAACCATAAACTAATTTTATAGCTGTGGTCTTTATCTTATCCCTGGCGGTATTTTTTTCCGCGGTAGTCATTCATGAGTTCGCGCACGGCCTGGTAGCTTTTTGGCTGGGGGATAAAACCGCTAAATACGCCGGTCGTCTCACCTTAAACCCTCTTGCCCATATAGATCCTGTCGGGACACTGCTTTTACCCATACTTCTCACTATTTCTAAATCACCGGTAGTCTTTGGCTGGGCCAAGCCGGTACCGATAAATTACTGGGGCCTAAGAAATCCTAAGAGAGATATTCTTTGGGTGGGCCTGGCTGGCCCATTATCCAACATAGCAATAGCTCTTATTCTGAGCCTGGTAATAAAAAGTATCAGCCTGCCTATAATTTTATTCTATTTGCTTAAACAGGCAATAGTAGTGAACCTGGTCCTGGCAGTATTTAACCTTACGCCTATTCCGCCTTTAGACGGTTCACGCGTAGTAATTAGTTTGCTTCCGGTAAGCGTTACCGGAAAATATGCCTCTATTGAGCGCCACGGTTTTATAATTTTATTCGCGCTCTTATATTTTGGATTTTTTGAGCGCGTGATTTATCCCATTGTTAAGGTAATCCTTAATTTTCTGAATCTTCCGCAGTAAGTTATATGACTAAAGATAAGGCTAGGTGTTACGCGCTTCATGTTGTAAGTCCACAAGAAGGAAGCAAGGGTAGCGGCGCGATTTATCGCGCCCATGAGGTGATTTCCAAGTGAAAAAAATAACGGTTAATCTGGGTAAAGAAAGTTATTCTATAGTTATCGGCTATGATATTTTTAGGTTTCTGCCGCGGTATCTTAAGTCATTACACCTGCCGCGGGAAATATTTATTATAACCAATAATCGCGTTCAAAAATACTATGCCAAAAAATTAAATCAGAGCCTTAAGGAGGGAGGATTTTCGACCAAGTTTTATCTGACCATAGACAGCGAAAAGGCCAAATCAATCAATAACGCGGTAAGGATTGCCGAAAACCTGGCCTTTTACGCGAAACAGAAAAAGATAACTGTCCTGGCTTTAGGGGGAGGGGTGATTGGGGATTTGGCTGGTTTTATTGCCAGCATATACAAACGCGGCGTGCCCTTGGTCCAGGTTCCCACCACCTTGCTGGCCCAGATAGACTCAAGCATCGGAGGGAAAACAGCCATTGATTTGCGCATTGCTAAAAATTTGGTCGGGACGTTTTATCAGCCCAAGCTGGTTTTTTGCGACTTGAGCGTGTTAGAAACCTTAGACAAGAGACAGGTGCGCGCCGGTTTATCCGAGGCCATGAAGTACGCGGCAATCAAGGATGAGGGATTATTTAATTTTCTGGAGCAGAATTACCACTCGGTCTTTTCCAGGGACAGGCAGACTTTGGAGCATTTAGTCTATGAGTGCGCCAAAATCAAGGCTGAAATTGTTGAGCTTGATGAAAAGGAAGAAAAGGGTTTAAGGACAATTTTAAATTTCGGACATACCATCGGACACGCTATTGAGGCGGCAAGCGGTTATAGCAGATATAACCACGGAGAGGCAATTGCCTTAGGCGTGTTGGCGGCTTCCCGAATGAGTGAGAATTTAGGTCTGCTTTCAGCGTCAGCTTGCCAGCGGATATCCGCTCTGGTTGCCGGCCTGGGGCTTCCCCTGGAGGTAAGCGGAATCAGGGAAGAGGATGTGTTGCGGGCTTACAGGCTGGATAAAAAGTTTATCGGCAGATTAAACCGTTTTGTTCTGCTTAAAGGAATAGGCAAAGCGGTTGTGCTTAAAAATATCCCCGAAAAAATAATCTATAACGCGGTAAAAGAGCTTTTTGTCTCTTAGCTTTAACCGCAGACGCGGTTTTTGCCTTGGTGTTTAGCGCTGTAGAGGGCTTTATCGGCGTGCTCAAGAAGCGAGTCCTTAGAAGCGGCGTCATCCGGGTAGGTGGCTATTCCTAAGCTTATGGTAAGTTTTCGGTTGGGAAAGATTTCTTGCTTGCGGAAGTCGCTTTGTTCTACGGAGTTCCTTATTTTTTCGGCGACCACGTGGGCTTCTTGTTTATCGGTTTGAAGCAGTAATATGGCGAATTCCTCTCCCCCGTAGCGGTAAATCGTATCTTGTTTTCTCCCCGCGCTATTCAGGATTTTGGCTATCTGAATAAGTATCTGATCTCCTTCCTGGTGTCCCAAGGTATCGTTGTAGACCTTAAAATTATCCAAATCAGCCATAATAATACTTAAGTTTTGTTTGTTTTTTTGGGCCAGGCTTACCTCTTCTTGAAGGCGGGATTGAAAATAGCCGTGATTCCAAAGGGAAGTGAGCGAGTCGGTGTGGCTCTTGATTAAGGTTTGTTCATAAAGTTTGGAGTTTTCAATGGCCAGTCCGGCCTGGTTGGCAAACATAGTCAAAATGCGGATATTGTCTTTAGTGATTGGTTTATGGGTGTAGGGGTTATCTACAAAAAGGACCCCGATGATCTTGTCTTTGGCTTTCAGGGGAACGGTTACGAATTCCTCGGGACGGAGGATGTTGATTAAGGTGTCTTGCTTACGGGTGTGGATGGTTTCCTGAGTGATATGCAGGGGCATCCCGTCAAGCAGGGTCATTGCCAGTATGCCGCCCTCTTCTTCTTTAAGGGGAAGCCGGATGCCTTTAACAATGTGATCAAATTGGCTGTGAGCGAGATGTCCCGAAATTTTATAGTTGCTGATTAGATTATCAAGATTTGTTTTCTCTTTTTCCAGGTAGGTCCAGATGCGATTTGCCTCTTCGCCGCTATCCGGGCCGATACCCATTTTCCCCTCCAAAACACCGTCTTTTTCGTTTACTAAAAAAAGCATTGCCCGGTTAAAGCCCAAACCCACATGGGCGGTTACCGCGGTAAGGATTATATAGAGGATTTCATCTAATTTCAGGGTAGTGCGCATAGCATTGGAGATTTCATAAAGCAAGGAAAGCTCTCCGCGCACCTTTTGCAGCTCTTCTTGGGCATCTCGGGGGCTATCTGTATCCATAGTATATAAATTTAACACAGGGCGCCTGAAAAGTCAAGCTTGACTTAAGTATTCCGTTAAGTTATAATATTTTTCTAAACCTTAACTTTAACCTTAACTTTAATCTTATACGAGGAGGATATGCTATGGCGCAAGATAAGAAATCCGTTGTGGAAACAGCCCCGGTAGTTAAAAAAGAAGATGATCTTAACCGGCAAAAGGCTTTGGAATTGGCCTTGGCCCATATTGAAAAGCAATTTGGCAAGGGCTCGATTATGAAGCTTTCCAGTGATATAAAAGTTGATGTTCCGGCGATCCCCACGGGCGCGATTTCTTTAGATTTGGCTTTGGGTATAGGCGGACTTCCCCGGGGAAGAGTGGTTGAGATTTTTGGCCCGGAGTCATCCGGTAAAACTACCCTTACCTTAAGCGTGATTGCCCAGGCCCAGAAGACCAAAGGGGTGGCGGCCTTTATCGATGCCGAGCATGCCTTTGATGCTATCTATGCCAAGAAGATCGGGGTTAACTTAGATGAACTGCTTATTTCCCAGCCGGATACCGGCGAGCAGGCCCTGGAGATTGTCGAAACCCTGGTGCGCTCGAATGCCGTGGATGTGGTGGTAGTGGATTCAGTAGCCGCTCTTACCCCCCGGGCTGAAATTGAAGGAGAAATGGGCGATAGCCATATGGGACTGCAGGCCAGGCTGATGTCTCAGGCCTTAAGAAAGCTTACCGGCGCTATCAGTAAATCCAAGACCTGCGTTATTTTTATCAACCAACTCCGCGAGAAGATCGGGGTTATGTTTGGTAATCCTGAAACCACCCCCGGAGGAAGGGCCTTGAAATTTTATTCTTCGGTCCGCCTGGATTTAAGAAGGAAAGAACAGATTAAATCCGGGGAAACGATTATCGGTAACCGGGTTAAGGCAAAAGTAGTAAAAAATAAAATAGCCGCTCCTTTTAGGGAGGCAGAGTTTGAAATTCTTTTTGCCGAGGGTATTTCCCGCGCGGGAAGTATTGTGGATACTGCTTCGGAAATGGGTATTTTGCAAAAGTCCGGAAGCTGGTTTGCTTATAACAACGAGAAAATAGGCCAGGGAAGAGACCAGGTGATTCAGTTTCTCAAAACCATGCCCAAGATGCTTAATGAATTAGAAGATAAAGTTCGTAAGCAGGCTGCGGCGAAGCTCAAGGATTCGTGATTGGTGATTACAGGAGGCAAGTAAGATGAAACCTTCATGTCCCGTCATAGGCGGGGCACCAATAAGAATGAAAATTCCCCTTCATCCCCCTTTGGAAAAGGGGGAAAGAGGGGGATTTAAAAAGAGGGATTTCCAGGTGAAAAGGAACGCAAAACTTCTGTTTATTATTTTTGGTTTCTTAAGCACCGCGATTATTGGTTTTTCCGATAATGCCCGCGCGCTTGAACCTCAAGGGGTGGCATATCCGGATAGCTTTGAGAAGGCGGTGGAAGAGGTGGCGGATACGGTAGGCAAGGCCGTAGTATCCATTAGTATTGAGCATACGGAAAAGGTTGGGGCTTCGTCCGCGCGCCGCTATCAATTTGGCGGCCCTCAAGGCGGAGGTCCGTTAGAGGATGAGTTTTTCCGCAGATTTTTTGAGGATTTTTTTGGTGAGCTTCCCCAAAGGGAATATAAACAGTTGGGTTTAGGTTCAGGGGTGATTATTGACCCGCAAGGGTATATCCTGACTAATGAACATGTGGTGGGGGAAGCAGATAAGATTACGGTTACTTTACCTGATGGCCGGGAATTTAAAGCTGAGATTAAGGGAGTAGACAAGCGTTCGGATTTAGCAGTGATTAAGATTGAAGGCCGTGATTTTCCCGCGGTAGGGTTAGGGGATTCCGACAACTTGAGGATTGGACAATGGGTGGTAGCCATAGGTAATCCTTTTGGTTTTGCTATTCATAATCCCGAACCTACGGTAACCGCGGGCGTAGTCAGCGCTTTGCATCGTTCCTTAGGCAGGATTTCATCCGATAGGGATTATGGCGACCTGATCCAGACCGATGCCGCGATAAATCCGGGGAATTCCGGCGGGCCGCTGGTTAATCTAAAAGGCGAGATAGTCGGAATAAATGTGGCTATATTCTCCACCAGCGGAGGATATCAGGGAATCGGTTTTGCCGTGCCTTCTAATTCTGCCAAGCGGATTGTCTCTAAGCTTATTGAAGGGAAAAAGGTTATTTACGGGTGGTTGGGAATTACCATCCAGAATTTAGACGATAAATTAGCCGGTTATTTTGGTTTAGCTGAGAAAAAAGGGGTTTTGGTTTCCCGGGTTTTAGAAGACAGTCCGGCTGCCAAGGCGGGAATAAAAAATGGCGATATCATCATCAGGATTGATGGCCAAGAAACCAATAATGCCAGCGTCCTGCTTAAGATAGTGGGAAACAGCGAACCGGGCGGCAAAATTAAGCTGGATATACAGAGAGATAAAAAGCCTTTATCCTTAAACGCGGCTATCGGCAGCCGGCCCGAAAATATTGATGAATTAGGCAAGCCGGAGGCCCGCGAAACGTCATCAGATTATTGGAGAGGCATTAAAGTCGAGGCGATTACTCCGGATTCAGCCAGTAAATCGCGCTTAGGCGATTACGCGGGGGTAGCGGTTGTAGATGTTCAACCGGATAGCCCGGCCGAAGAGGCGGGAATAGTCTCCGGAGATGTGATTTTGGAAATTAACCGGATTTATATTGATAGTATTGCTGTCTACAAAAAGGTAATTCAGGCCGCCAAAGGCGATTGTCTGGCGCGCACTGCCCGGGGTTTCTTCGTGATAAAGAGTGAATAGAGATTTGCCTGCCGGGCGCAATTATGTTTGGCGCCTGCTTAAGCTTAGATTACGCACTGAATTTGAGATTAGGGATAAGCTTAAGTTTAAAAATTTTGCAGCCGCGCTCATTGATGAGCTGATAGCTTATTTTAAAGAGAAGGGCTATATCAATGATCGGGAATTCGCTAATTTCTGGATAGAAGGCCGCCTAAATAAACCTTTAGGTTTTAAGGCGATTACGCGGGAGCTTGAGTCCAAGGGGTTATCCGGTGAGCTCGTTCAGGAGCTGATTAGTTTAAAGAAAAAAGAGGTTGATGAGGTCAGTCTGGCGCGGGAATTAACCCAAAGGCAGTTTAACAAACTGAAAGAAAAAAAAGAGCCGGCTGATAAAATCAAGCCTAAATTATACGGCTATTTGGCCCGCCGCGGCTTTTCCTACGAAACCATAAGTGAAATAATAACTGAATTATGAATACTGATACCTTACGCAAAAGATATCTTGATTTTTTTGCCAAAAGAGCGCATAAGGTTATGCCTTCGGCTTCACTTGTCCCCACGGATGATCCTACGGTGCTTTTTACCTCCGCGGGGATGGCCCAATTCAAGAATGAATTTATGGGGCAGGTTTCGGATTTTAACCGGGCAGTCAGCTGTCAGCGCTGTTTAAGAACTGATGACCTGGATAAAGTGGGGGCAACTGCCTGTCATCATACTTTTTTTGAGATGCTGGGTAATTTTTCTTTCGGCTCCTACTTTAAGGAAGAGGCAATCCAGTGGGCCTGGGAATTTTTGACCGAAGAGTTAAAGCTGAAATCCGAAGTGCTCTGGGTCTCGGTGTATCAGGATGATGCTGAGGCCTACAATATTTGGAGTAAAAAAGTTCATTTTCCTAAGGAAAGGATTGTCCTGTTAGGCGCCAAAGATAATTTTTGGCCGGCCAATGCCATTACCGACGGCCCAAACGGCCCCTGCGGCCCCTGCTCGGAGATATTTTTTGATTACGGAGCTGATGTGGGATGCCAGGGCGCGGATTGTAAGCCGGGATGTTCCTGCGGCCGGTTTGTGGAGGTCTGGAATCTGGTTTTTACCCAGTTTAACCGCCTTGCCTCAGGGGTCTTAGAGCCTCTACCCAATAAGAATATAGATACTGGTATGGGTTTAGAGCGAATGGCCTCAGTATTGCAGGGAGTCCAAAGTAATTTTGAAATTGATATCTTTAAACCCCTAATTAAAGCTATTCTTAGCTATCCGCTATCCGCTATCCGCTATCCGCTGATCAACGCCATTGCCGACCACGCCCGGGCAGTTGTTTTCGCTATTTACGATGGGGTAATTCCTTCTAATGAAGAAAGAGGCTATGTGGTCCGTAAGCTCATCCGTAAATCCGGGTTTCACGGATATACCCTGGGAATAAAAGAGCCGTTTTTGCATAAGTTAACTCCGATTGTGGCGGATGTTTTCTTTGGGGTTTACCCGGAGTTAAAGGCTAAAGCAAAAAATATTGCCGAGGTTATATATCTGGAAGAGAAGAATTTTATCTCGGTTTTAAAAGATGCCCCGAGGATTCTGAAAAGTGAATTTAAGAATAATTTATCCCGCTTGAGCGCTGCCGGGCATACTGCCTTTAAGCTTTACGATACTTACGGCATACCTTTAGAAATTACCAAAGCCTGGGCAAAAGAGAATAGCTTTGAAATTAATGAAGAAGAATTTAACCAGGAGTTAGAAAAACAGCAGGAACGCTCTAAGAAATCCAGCAAAATCAGCCAGGGAATTTTTACCGGAAGCGCCTTGATTTCCAAATTGGAAGAAACTAAATTTTCAGGATACCAAAAGCTTTTTCTGAAAGAAGCCAGGATTTTAAAGATAATCAAGGCCGGTGAGGGGGTTCGGTCTGTTGGCGCGGGCGAGTCCTGTGAGATTGTTCTGGATAAAACTCCTTTTTACGCGGAGTCCGGAGGGCAGGTCGGTGATCAAGGCAGAATCATAAAAGGAAACAGCGTCTTTGAGGTGGAGGATACCCGAAAAGAAGGAAAGGTATATTTGCACCGCGGCAGGTTGGCCGCGGGTAAACTAAAAAGCGCTGATGTGGTTAATTGTCAGGTTGATTGCTCCAGGCGCAAGGCAATCGCCCGGGCCCATACCGCGACTCATCTTTTACAGGCATCACTTCGGCAGGTTCTCGGTTCCCATATCCAGCAGGCCGGCTCTTTGGTTGAGCCTGATCGTTTGCGTTTTGACTTTATTCATTCCGATAAAATATCCGCGGAAAACCTGAAGCGGGTTGAAGATTTAGTTCAGGAGAAAATTCTGGCCGGTCTGGAGATTTCCCTGCGACAGATGAGCCTAAAAACGGCCAAGAAATCAGGCGCCATTGCCTTGTTTAACGAGAAATATGAGGATAAAGTGCGCCTGGTGGATATTCAGGATTTTTCTAAAGAGCTTTGCGGCGGAACCCACCTGGAGAATTCTTCCCAGGTTGGTTTATTTAAGATAATTTCTGAAGGCTCTATCGCTAAGGGGGTGCGTAGAATAGAGGCCTCAACCGGCAAGGCCGCCTGGGAGGCCTATAGGCAGGCTCAGGAAACTATCGCTAAGCTTATAGATTTAACCCAATCTTCAGAGGATAAGTTTTTGGCCTTACTGGAGGATAAATTCAAAAAATTAGGGAATTTAGAAAAGGAGTTTTCCCGCTTAAGGTTGGAGCTGTTTAAGCGCGATACCGCGGAACTGGCCGGTAAGTCTGAAGTCATTAAGGGCTCAAGCCTGATTTGCTCTCAGTATCAGGATGTGGATATGGGCCTGCTACGCCAGTTAAGTGATTTGATTAAATCCAGGGTCTCTTCTTATGCCCTCTGCCTGGGCTCATCAGAGGCTCAAAAGGCCTGGCTGACAGTCAGTTTATCCGCCGACTTGGTAGCTAAAGGCCTGGACGCCGCGAAAATAATTAAAGAAGCTGCCCTTTTAATTGAGGGTTCCGGAGGAGGCCGGGCGAATATGGCCCAGGCCGGAGGAAGCAATCCCGCGGGTATGGATAAAGCCCTGGAAAAGTTCAAGGAAATCATCCGTCAAGCGATATAACTTAAATGAAGATTTTAAAATACGGTTCCAAAGAATTAGATAAGATTTATAACCGCTCATTCTGCCGCAAGCCTAAGGTTATTTCCCGGGTAGCCAGAATTATTGAGGATGTGCGTTTAGACGGAGATGAGGCCTTGGTCCGCTATACCAAGAAATACGACAAGGTTAAGCTCCTGCCAAAGCAGATTCGTTCTTCCCAGGCGGAAATCAGCGGGGCTTATCAGAATATCAGTCCGGATTTCGTCTCTAGCCTTAAGCAGATAATTGAGAATGTGTCTAATTTCTATAAAAGGCAGATAAAAAAGGATTGGAATATCAAAAATAAAGACGGGGTGTTTTTGGGTGAGCAGTTTAGCCCTATTGAATCCGTGGGCGTGTATGTCCCGGGAGGGCAGGCCCCGTTAGTCTCTACCGTGTATATGACGGTTTTGCCGGCCAAGATTGCCGGGGTAAAAAGGATATCCTTAGCCACGCCTCCGGATAAAACCGGAAATATCAATCCTCATATCCTGGCCGCGGCTGACTTGCTTAAGGTGGATGAAATTTATAAGATCGGCGGAGCTCAGGCAATTTCCGCCCTGGCCTTGGGAACCAAGACGGTTGCCCGGGTAGATAAAATTGTCGGGCCCGGTAATGTCTATGTTACCGAGGCCAAGCGTCAGCTTTACGGTTATGTGGATATTGATATGCTGGCCGGGCCTACGGAGCTGGTGGTGATTGCCAACCGCCACAGCCACAATTCTTATGTCAAGGCCGACCTCTTGGCCCAGGGTGAGCATCGCGGCGGCCTGGCGGTCTTGATTACCACCTCCAAGGCTCAAGCTAAATATTTCAGGCAGGAGATAAATTCAGGCTACGCGGTTTTAGTTAAAAATCTTGAGCAGGCTATCGAGGTGGCCAACAGAATAGCCCCTGAACACCTGGAGATATTGATTAAAAATCCCCGTAAGATTGTTAAAAAAATAAAAAATGCCGGGGCGGTATTCTTAGGCCAGTATAGTCCGGTAGCTATCGGGGATTATATTGCCGGGCCCAGCCATGTCCTGCCCACTAGCGGGACGGCCAGGTTTTTTTCCGGCCTCTCTTTGGCGGATTTTATTAAATCCAGCCATATTATCAGCTATTCTAAGAAGGCCCTGGAGAACGCGCGAGCTCCTTTAGAAAAAATAGCCGGTATCGAGGGATTGACCAAACACCTGGAGTCAGTCCAGGTGAGGTTTGAATAAATATGAATAAACCCAGAAAAATATCTTTAGCCAGAAAGACCGCTGAAACTGATATTAAGATTGAAGTTAGTCTTGACGGCGGAGGGAAAGCAAACATCAAGACACCGGTTGGTTTTTTAAACCATATGCTTACTCTTTTTGCCAAGCACGGCTTGTTTGATTTAATGCTTAAGGCCCGGGGTGATGTGGATGTGGATATTCATCATACTAACGAAGATATCGGGATAGTTTTTGGTTCAGCCATAAAAAAAGCCTTAGCTGATAAACAGGGTATTCGCCGTTTTGGTTTTGCCTCAGTGCCCATTGATGAGGCCCTGGTTGAGGTAAGCCTGGATTTGAGCGGCAGGCCGTATTTGCGGCTCTCGGCTGTCAGTTCTCGGCTGTCAGCTCTTAAGAAAGAAGAATATAGTTTGAATTATCTCAAACAATTTTTACAGGCTTTGGTGAATACTGCCGGGATTACTTTGTATGTGGAGGTAATTTATGGCGAAGACTCGCACCATATCATTGAGGCGGTTTTTAAGGCTCTGGCCAGGGCTTTAAGGGAGGCAGTGAGCATTGACCCGCGGATAAAGGGAATATTGTCTACTAAGGGAAGTTTATGATCGCGGTCATTGATTACGGTATGGGGAATTTAAGGAGTGTGGCTAAAGCCCTGGAGTCAGCCGGCGCTAATGAGGTCAGGGTGAGCTCTGATGCCGGAATAATCCGAGGAGCGGATAAGATTGTTTTACCCGGGGTAGGGGCGATAAAAGAGGCAATGCGTGAACTCAAAAGATTAAACTTGATTGAAGTTATACAGGAAAATATTTTTAAAAAACCGTTTTTGGGGATATGTTTGGGCCTACAGCTTCTTTTTGAGCGAAGCGAAGAAGGCGGCAGGGTCAGGGGCTTGGGCGTGTTTAGAGGAACGGTCCGGCGTTTTCCGGATAGGCTCAAGGTGCCGCATATGGGCTGGAATCAAATAAAAGTCAAAAGGCAAAACGCAAAAGGAAAAACAAAGGAACGCGGCATATTAAAAAATATACCGGATGGCTCTTATTTTTACTTTTGTCATTCTTATTACGCTGATCCTGAAGATAAAAATATCATTGCCGCGGTTACGGATTACGGTCTGGAGTTTGCCTCGGCAATACGCAAGGATAACCTCTTTGCTTGTCAATTCCATCCGGAAAAAAGCCAGAACTTAGGGCTTAGATTATTAAATAATTTTGTAAAGCTAAAGTGATATGCTTATTATTCCCGCGATTGACTTGAAAGACGGCCAGGTGGTCAGATACACCAAAGGGAGGTTAAATAAGAAGGTTTATTCTTCTGACCCGGTGAGCGTGGCCTTGGATTGGCAGGATCAAGGGGCGAGGTTTTTACACCTGGTGGATTTAGATGGAGCCATTTGCGGCCAGCAGAAAAACCTTAAAGTCATTGAAAAGATTATAAAAAAAATTAATATTCCGGCTGAAGCCGGCGGCGGAATAAGGGATTTATCAGCTATTCAGAAAGTAATTGACTGCGGCGTCAAGAGGGTGATCTTGGGCAGCCGGGCAATTGAGGATATAGGTTTCTTAAGCCAGGCAATAGAAGAATTCGGCCAAAAAATCGCCTTAGGTTTGGATGCCTCGGGCCAGAAACTGGGGTTACGCGGCTGGAGGAAAACCGCCAAAATAAGCCTTAAAGATTATTTACGAAAGCTGGAAAACATTAGTCTAAAGACCGTAATCTATACTGATATCAGCCGCGACGGAACCCTTTCTGGAATAAATCTCCCGGCAATAAAAAAAGTTTTACGCTCATCGGCGATAGATTTTATTGTCTCAGGCGGAGTTTCTTCCTTGGTGGATATAAAAAAATTGGCGAGTGTGGATTATCTGAATCTTAAAGGAGTAATCGTGGGAAAGGCCTTGTATGAAAAAAGATTTTCTCTGAAAGAGGCCATAGCTTTAAGCGAGAATTTAATCGGTTTTCCCTTGCGTAAACGCTCGTAAATTTCTGCGAAATTTACTTCGCACGCTTCGGGATTAATTCGCACAGTGACTTACGTTCACTCAGCTAAAGCTCGTTCCCTGCCTACCGGCAGGCAGGCGTAAGTCACGTGCTCATTAGGAGGAAAAAATATGCGGATAAATAAAATTATATTATTGGTTTCAACGGTTTTATTCTTGGCGGGGTGCGCCACTGTCTCTCGCAAAGAGCTGGATGAGGAAATTCAGGATTTACGCCGGCAGATGAGTTCGCTTTCTACCCAGGCTCAGCAAAAAGATGAACAAATCGCGTCTTTAGAAAGGTCATTAGGGGATAAATCTAAAGAGGAAAGCCTTCAGGCTCAACTTAAGGAAAAAGAGCGCTTGGCTGCTTCTTTGCAAGAGGCCCTGGATAAAGAGGCCAAAGAAAGGGCGCAATTAGCCGAGCGCCTGGATGCCTTAACCGGAAAATCTAAACCTACCCCTAATTCCTCTATTAAACAGATTCAGATTGCCCTGCAGAACGCCGGATATGACCCCGGCGCCATTGACGGGTTGATGGGCAGCCGCAGTAGAAAAGCAATCCGGGATTTCCAGAAGGATAACGGCCTGGATATTACCGGTAAAATTGATAAGGCGACCTGGGAGAAGCTGAGGATTTATCTGCACCGGAAAGTAAAATAAATCGTTCTTTCTTAAGGCAGCAAAAGTAAGAGTTTTGCGACATTGGAGAGGGATTATATTTTAGGGATTTTATTTTTAACTTGACTTTTGGGGTCAAAAGTGGTAAACTTATAAATAGAGGGGAAATATAAATATGCCGGATGATATCTTAGAGATTAATTTAGGGGAAATTTTAGGAGCCATAGAAGCGCCTTCAACGCAGCAGTTAACTTTATACATTCCCAATAAAGATAAAGCTGGTAGAGAGATAAAGCATCTTCGTATTTGGATCAAGGAGGCGCAGAAAGTGCTCACAATTATTGGGAAGGGGTCGACCACGATGCCTCCCGCGGATGGTACTTGGTTAAAAAAAGATATTGATAATATGAAGGAATTAAAAGATGCGGATATTCTTTGGGAAAAAACCACAATAATATCTACATATATTGATCCCGATAGATTCGAAAAGAATTTAAAATCGCTTAGGGAATTTCTGCATAAATTTGGCCGGGAAACGAATCAGGGAGAAGTGGTATTTGAGTTTGCTGGTGAATTTTTTAGAATTCATAAGTACGATTTAAAATAAAACCTTAAGAAAGAGGTGAGCAAGATGGCAAAAATAATTAAGAATACAGGACCAAGTCAAAGACAAATTGATACTAAGGCCGCGGCTAACGCTTTAGGAGCAGAGAAGGCAGGAATTAAAATAGATGCAGGGCAAGGGCCGGTTTCTTTATTTTCCTTGCGCCAGTTTCTTATAAACCGGTTACGCTCTAGTGGAGGCCGGCCTCGACTGGTAGGAACTACAGAAAGGCGAAATAAGATACCTCTGTTTGATGAAGATTGGGTTAAGCTTGAAAAGATAGCTAGATATTACAAGGAAAAGGAAGGGATTAATGTAAGTCCTGGCCAAATAGCGTCTGCTTTAATTCATGCGGATATCTCAAAAATAGATAGATTGAAAATTTCTAAATAATGCTCACCAAAAGGATTATCCCCTGCCTTGATGTTAAGGATGCCAGGGTGGTTAAGGGGGTTAAATTTTTAAATCTGAAGGACGCCGGGGATCCGGTTGAGATAGCCAAGAGATACGAAAAAGAGGGGGCGGATGAGCTGGTTTTTCTGGATATTACTGCTAGCCATGAAAAAAGAAAGATTATTTTAGATGTAGTCCGGCGCGCCGCCGAAAATGTCTTTATGCCGCTTACGGTGGGAGGCGGCATAAGCAACTTGAGGGATATAAGGGATTTGCTTAATGCTGGAGCGGACAAGGTTTCCATAAATACCGCCGCGGTAAAAAATCCTAAACTGATTAGGGATGCCTCATTAAAGTTCGGAAGCCAGTGCATTGTGGTGGCGATTGATGCTAAAAGAGTCTATAGTCAATGGTCTATAGTCAATAAAAAAAAGAAAAAACTATCGACTATCGACTATCAATTATCGACTAAGAAGTGGGAGGTATATATCAATGGCGGCAGAACACCTACCGGGTTAGACGCGCTTAAATGGGCGCGAAAAGCGGAAAAATCCGGAGCGGGCGAAATTCTTTTGACCAGTATGGATTTTGACGGAACTAAAAAAGGCTATGATCTTGATTTGACCAAAGCCATAACCAGCGCGGTTCACATTCCGGTGATTGCCTCAGGCGGCGCCGGGAAAAAAGAAGATTTTTATGCCGTTTTGACTGAAGGTAAGGCAGACGCGGCCTTGGCCGCGTCTTTATTCCATTATCAGGAGTTGACGATTAAAGAAGTTAAAAGTTACTTGAGAAAAAGGGGAGTTTTAGCGCGATGACAAATTTGAAAGCAATCGGTTTTAAATACGATAAAAACGGGCTTATCCCGGCAATAATCCAGGACTATAAAACCAACGAAGTTTTGATGCTGGCCTATATGAACGCGGAGTCTTTAAAGAGGACGATTGGGCTTAAGAAAACCTGTTTCTGGTCGCGTTCGCGCCGGGAATACTGGGTAAAAGGCGAAACCTCAGGGCATTATCAGTTTGTCAAAGACCTAAGTTACGATTGTGACGCTGACGCCATTTTGATTAAGGTAAGGCAGGTGGGCGCGGCGTGTCATACCGGAAACCGGTCTTGTTTTTACCGGAGTTTGAGGAGGGGTAAGCGTGTAGGGGGCAGCGTCCGCTGACCCTGCAATATTGTTGCTTTACCTGCCTACCGGCAGGCAGGCGGCAACCGCTACTATCAAAAATGTTTTTTCCATCCAAAGAGGATTTTTTAAAATTAGCCAAAAAGGGTAACCTAATACCGGTGTATCAGGAGATAGACGGGGATTTGGAGACGCCGGTTTCCGCTTTTTTGAAGGTGTGCGGGGAAAGCGATTATGGATATCTTCTGGAATCCGTAGAGGGCCAGGAGAAGATTGCCCGGTATTCTTTTATCGGATGCCGCCCTCAAGCGGTGTTGAAGATAGGAGGAAGGGTTTTAGAGATATTCGAGGCGGACAACACGGGTGGTTTTGGGCTCACTCAAACTATTCAGCTTGGGGATCCGCTCTTAGAATTAAAGAAATTTATGTCTAAATACCGGATGAGCGGCGTTTGTAAAAGCTTAAGATTTTGCGGCGGCCTGGTGGGATATTTCGGTTACGGAATGATCCGTTTTTTTGAGGATATCCCGGATAAGAATTTAGACGACAAGGGCTTTCCTGATGCCTTGTTTATGCTCAGCGACACCCTGATTGTGTTTGATCATTTTAGCCGTAAGCTTAAGATCGTTTCCTGCGCCTTTCTTAAAAATAATTCAAAGAATGCCGCGCTTAAGGCTTACCGGGAAGCTTTAAAAAAAATAGAAACCATAGCGGTTAAGTTAGGAGCGAATATTGAGAAGGCTAAGGTTAAGGCTGAGGCTAAGGATAAGCGCGAGGTAGAAATAAAATTCGCTATTACTAAAGAAGATTTTACCGATATGGTAAATAAGGCCAAGGATTATATCCGCTCCGGTGATATAATACAGGTTGTGCTTTCCCAGGTCTTATCCGCTAAAACTACTCAGAGCCCGTTTGGTATTTATCGTAAACTGCGCGGCCTTAATCCTTCGGCATATATGTTTTATCTTAGGTTTAAGGACTTACATTTAGCCGGTTCTTCTCCGGAGATGCTGGTGCGCTGTGAAAAGGGCGTGGTTACTACCCGGCCCATAGCCGGAACTTCTGCGCGCGGTAAAACTGAAGAAGAAGACCGGCGGATAGAGGAGGAATTGCTGAATAATCCTAAGGAAAAGGCCGAGCATATAATGTTAGTGGATTTAGGCAGGAATGACTTGGGCCGGGTTTGTAGATTTGGCTCGGTTAAGATAACTGAGTTTACGCGTATTGAAAGATATTCCCATGTTATGCATATAGTCAGCGAAGTCCGGGGAAGGCTTAAAAACAGCATGGATAGCTATGATGTTTTAAGGGCCTGTTTTCCCGCCGGCACGGTCAGCGGCAGTCCCAAAATCCGGGCAATGGAGATTATTGACGAGTTGGAGAATTTCCGCCGCGGCCCTTATGCCGGGGCAGTAGGGTATTTTGATTTTTCCGGAAATTTAGATACCTGTATTACCATTCGTACTATTCTGATTAATAAGGATACGGCCTATATCCAGGCCGGGGCCGGAATCGTGGCGGATTCGAAAGCCCAAAGAGAATATCAGGAAACCTTGAACAAGGCCAAGGCGCAATTGGAGGCACTACAGTAGTTGACAGTTCACAGTTGACAATTGACAGATAGTATAGAGTAAATAACTAAGGAGGAAGAAATGGCAGTTGGAATTAGGATGCGTAAAGTCGGTAAAGGCGGGAAGAAAAGATTTTATTTTAGGATCGCGGCGATAGATGACTCTAAAAGCCGTGACGGCGCCATAATTGAGGAGTTAGGCAGTTATGACCCGGTTAAGAAAGAGGATAATTTTAAGATTAAAAGAGAGCGTTTTGATTACTGGAAATCTAAGGGTGCGGTGGTGTCCCAGACCATACAAAGCCTAATTAAAAAAGCGGGAAAAACAGTCTAGTAGGGGCGGGTTCGAACCCGCCCCTACGATAATTACCAGTAATCAGTCCACATTATTTACGTTTGGTTATTGGTGATTTAACCTAGGAGGAAAAATGCAGACTCAAGCAGTCAATCCCATATTACAGATGTTTCCGTTATTATTGGTGTTTATAATTTTTTATTTTATGCTGATCAGGCCTCAGCAGAAAAAGGAAAAAGAGCGTTTGAATATGCTCAAAAACATCAAAAAGAACGACGAGGTGGTAACCAGCGGCGGGATACACGCGGTAGTCTTGAATGTTAAAGAGAGAACGGCTACCTTGCGCGTTGACGATAATGTTAAGATAGAAGTGGATAAGGACGCGATTACGCGGGTGGAGAAAATTGCTTAAAGGAGACGCCAGATGGCTTCGAATAAAAATTTGAAATATAAGATTTTTTTAATCTTAGGGTTATTGGGTTTCTCGGTTTGGCTTTCCTTTCCCTTAAATAAGAAGATAAAATTGGGGTTGGATTTGAGCGGGGGGATGCATCTTATTTTAAGGGTAGATACCTCTAAACTAAAGGATGCTGACAGGAATGATGCTGTAGAGCGGGCAGTGGAGATAGTGAGGAACCGCATTGACCAGTTTGGAGTTACTGAGCCGGTTATTCAGCGCCAGAGCTCTGACCAAATCGTGATTCAATTACCCGGGGTTACCGACAGCCAACGGGCTAAAGAGCTTCTGGGCCGGACCGCTCTCTTAGAGTTTAAATTAGTAAAGGATGATACTGTGGCCTTAGAGGAAGCCGCTTCAGGCAAGATTCCTGAAGGTTTTGAATATATTAAAGACGAAGATAATAAACCCATACTTTTAAGCAAAACCGCTTCCTTAACCGGAGACGCGGTAAATAACGCTTTGGTGGGGATGGATCAATACGGCTTGCCTTCGGTAAAGTTGGAGTTTAATGATAAAGGAATTGACGTCTTTGCCAAGCTTACGGGTGAGCATATTAATGAGAGGCTGGCTATAGTTCTTGATGGGAAGGTTCATTCGGCTCCGGTAATTCGTTCCAAGATAGATTCAGGTGAAGCTGAAATAACCCGGGGCGGCGGATTCGGCCCTGAAGAAGCCAATGACCTACGGATAGTGCTGCGCTCAGGCGCCCTGCCGGCACCAATGATCATAGAAGAGGAGCGCACCATTGGAGCGCTCCTGGGAGCTGATTCTATCCGTAGCGGAGTCAAAGCCAGCCTGATTGGAACGGCATCAGTTTTTGCTTTTATGCTGATTTACTATTTTCTTTCCGGTTTTATCGCTTGTATTGCCTTGGCGTTTAATTTTTTGATAATTCTGGCTTATATGGCTTATTTCGGGGCTGCCCTGACCTTGCCTGGTATTGCCGGTATAGTGCTTACTTTGGGTATGGCGGTTGATGCCAATGTGCTGATTAATGAGCGTATCCGGGAGGAGTTAAAAATAGGTAAGTCTCTTTACGCGGCAATAACTAACGGTTATTCCAAGGCCTTTAGCGCGATTTTTGATTCTAATGTTACTACTTTAATCGCGGCCTTCTTTTTGTTTCAATTCGGCACCGGGCCTATCCGCGGATTTGCCCTCACCCTGACCGTGGGTTTATTGGCCAGTATGTTTACCGCCATATTCGTTACCCGCACCATCTTTGAGACATTATTGTCGAACCGTAATTTTAAGAATCTTCCCATGCTTAAGATAATGGGCGAAACAAAACTGGATTTTATCGGCAAGAGAAAAATATTTTATGCCTTGTCCTGTATCCTGATAGCGGTAGGCCTGTGGTCATTCTTCTCAAAAGGAAAAGAGGCCTACGGGATAGATTTCTCCGGCGGTAAAATTCAGGAATTTAGTTTTACTCAGCCGGTTTCTCTTGATCAGATGCGCCGGGTGCTTAAGGATGCCGGTATTGCCGAAGCCTCAATCCAGCAGTTTAAGGAAGACCCTAAAATAGTGCTGATTCGCACCTCGGCTGACAGTTCAGAGGCCCTCGCGGATAAGCTAAAAGAAGGCTTTAAAGATAATCCTTTTAATATCCTGCGGGTGGAAATGGTGGGGCCGGTAGTAGGCAAGGAATTGAGCAAAAAAGCGGTTTGGGCTTTGGTGCTATCATTGTTAGGCATATTGGCCTATGTGGCTTCTAGGTTTAAGCATTTTAATTTTGGAATCGCCGGGGTGATTGCCCTTTTTCATGATATCTTGGTTACCGTGGGCGTATTGGCTTTGACCGGAAAACAGATTGACCTTTTGATAGTTACCGCGCTTTTGACCATTGCCGGTTATTCTATCAATGATACCATTGTTATCTATGATCGGGTGCGGGAGAATATGCGCGCGATGCGTAAACTCAACTTGGCGGAGATTATTAACCTGAGTGTGAACCAGATGTTATCCCGGACTATCCTTACCAGCGGTGTAACCCTGTTTATGGTTATTGCTTTGTTTTTCTGGGGAGGTGAGGTTTTGCATAATTTTGCCTTCACCCTATTGGTGGGTTTTGTTTCCGGCGTATACTCTACGGTCTATATCGCTTCGCCGTTAGTTTTAGCCTGGTCTAAGAAACGCTGAACCGCAGAACCGCAGAACCGCAGAGGCGCTGAATTTGCAAACGCGGAAGCGCTGAATTAATAAGATAAATTACTCTGCGCTTCTGCGGAAACATTTATTTTTAAAAATCATTCTGCGTTCTCTGCGGTTCTGCGGTTACAATGTTCAAATCCCTCAAACTTTATGTCGGCCAGCAGATAGACCCTAAGCAGTTAGCTTCGGATTTGGCGGGTTTTGGATATTCCCGTCAGGAACAGGTAGCGGAAGAAGGGGATTTCTCCTTGCGGGGAGAAGTTATGGATATCTATCCTGCCTCTTTTGAGTGTCCGATCAGGCTGGTATTTGATTTTAATAAAATAGAGTCTGTTTCCAGCATTGATATCGCGGCCAATAGAATCCTCGGCCCGCATAACGCGGTAATCATCCTTCCTAAGCATAAAGCCTATCATTCGCGAATAGTCGTTTCTAACCGCTTTGACCTTAAATCCACGACCCCGGCCATAAAGTTCAACCAGGAAATTCCTCTGGAGTTATTTATTGAGCTGAAAAAAGGGGATTATGTGGTGCATGTCCAGCACGGCATAGGCAGGTATCTGGGCTTAGAGAAAATTAAGACCGCCCGCGGCCTCCAGGACGCTTTTGTCATAGAATACGCTAATAAAGAAAAGCTATTTGTTCCTGCTTCAAATATTCATTTCATCCAGAAATTCATCGGTTTAAAAGGCCGGCCGCCAAAAATTAATCGCTTAGGGACCAAGGAATGGCAGAAAATAAAAAACCGGGCCCAGAAGGCAATTGCTATGGTTGCCGTAGGCCTTCTGAGACAGCAGGCCCAAAGGCTGGCCTTAGGAGGATTCGCCTTTAGTAAAGATACTCAGTGGCAGGCGGATTTTGAAAATACCTTTCCTTACCACGAAACCCCAGATCAGAAAAAGGCGGTTTTAGAGGTAAAAAAAGATATGGAGTCGCCTGGCGCGATGGATAGGCTTTTATGCGGCGATGTGGGATACGGCAAGACCGAGGTGGCTATGCGCGCGGTCTTTAAAGCGGTGATGGATAATAAGCAGGCGGCTATTTTGGTGCCGACTACAATCCTGGCTGAACAGCACTATCAGAATTTCAGGCGCCGGCTTAAGGATTTTCCGGTAGCCGTGGAAATGCTTTCCCGATTCCGTTCGGATAGCCAACAAAAAGAAATCATAGAAGGGATAAAAAAGGGGAGCGTGGATATAATCATCGGAACCCACCGCCTGCTTTCTGATGATATCGTTTTCAAGAATTTAGGGCTTTTGATTATTGATGAGGAGCAGCGTTTCGGAGTCAGGAACAAGGAAAAGATCAAATCTTTAAAAACCGATGTGGATGTTTTGACCCTTACCGCTACCCCTATTCCGCGCACTCTTTATATGGGGCTGATGGGGTTGAGAGATATTTCAGCAATCAATACCCCGCCGCAAAATCGTATGCCGGTGGCTACTTATGTGGCTGAATATGATGAAGAGATTATCTCTTATGCCTTAAAGAGGGAATTAGAGAGAGGCGGCCAGGTATTTTTTGTGCATAACCGGGTGCACGATATAGATGAGGTTTGTGAAAGGGTGAGAAGTTTAGCGGATTCCAAGGCGCGGGTGGTGTCTGCCCACGGACAGATGCCCGAGCATGAGCTTGAAGAGGTCATGGTCAGGTTTTTAGATAAAGAGATTGACTGTTTGGTTTCTACTGCTATTATTGAATCGGGTATAGATGTGCCCGGGGCCAATACCATAATAGTTAATAATGCCCACACCTTTGGCTTGTCCGACTTGCATCAACTCAGGGGACGGGTGGGCAGGTTTGACCGCAAGGCTTATAGTTATTTTCTTATTCCTAAGAATGAACCCTTGAATCCGCAGGCCCGCAAGCGCTTAGAGGCAGTAAAAGAATATTCTCAGTTGGGTTCAGGCTTTAGGATAGCAATGGAGGACTTGGAGATTCGCGGGGCGGGAAATCTGCTGGGCACCCAGCAGCACGGCCATATCCAGGCCGTGGGTTTTGACCTTTACTGCCGCCTGTTGAAAGAAGCAGTGGATTTCCTTAAAACTAAAGGTGTAAATAATTAGGAAGAATATTGAATGGCGAACCAGGAATGATGAATGAAGAAGTAGCGGTTGCCGCCTGCCTGCCGGCAGGCAGGTAAGGCAACGAATATTGTAAGGTCAGCGGACGCTGACCCCTACACGCTGACTGATACTTTATTATTCAACATTTTTTGTTTGTTATTCATAGCCGGAGGCTTAGATGTTGGCAAGACTTTTTTTTGTTTTTTATCTTTTTTTAGCATTTGTTTCTAACTCATCCGCCGTAGACAGGATAATCGCCGTAGTCAATCAGGATACCATCACCCAGTCTGAGGCGGATGTATATTTAAGTATAATATCCTTACAGCTTGGTCAGCAATATAAAGGAATAGAGCTGGATGAGAGAATGAAGGAAGAGAAAGAACAGCTTATTTCTAAGATGGTGGAGGATAAAATTATTCTCCAGGAGGCTAAACGCAAAGGCTATCAAGCCAGACTTGAAAGAGTAAAAGAGAGGATAGCGCAGATGAAGGCCGCTTTCGCTTCAGAGACTGATTTTGAGAACAGCCTGAAACAAAAAGGCCTGACCGTTAAGGATATGGAAGATAAGGTTGCCGACCAGATGATAATGCGCGAGGTGGTTGAAAGAGAAGTGCGGGATAAGATCGTAGTCAGCCCGGATGAGGTAACTAAGTTTTACGAGAAAAATAAGTCCGAGCTGTTTAACCTGACGGAAACCCGCACCGTAGAGACCCTTTATATTGAAAATGAAGCTATGCTGGCCAATTTAAGCGAAGCCGTAAAAAACGGGATGGATTTTCAAGAGGCGGCTAAACTTTATAAGTCCGCCTACGCCAAGGATACTATTTCTAAAGAGCAGATTAGGCCTGAGCTTCAAGAGGGTTTTTCCGGCCTGAAGGCCCTTGAAATATCCGATCCCGCCAAAGCGGGAAACGGTTACTATATATTTAAGATTCTTGAGATACTCCCTCCCAAGGTTCAGGGCCTATCCGAGGTTCACGACAGAATATACAGCTATTTTTCTGAGGAGAAGTTTGCCGTGGCTATGCTGGAGTGGATTGAGGGCTTAAAAGAAAAATCCTATATTCAGATTAAACCGGAATAATTATGCCTAAGATAAGATGTCTGATAACGATGGGGGATCCTTCCGGGATAGGGCCTGAGATTATCGTTAAGGCTTTAAGCAGTCCGCAGGTAAAAAGTTTGGCGGATTGGACGGTTATCGGGGACGCCTGGGCGTTTAATAAAAATCCCAGCCTGCCGTCCGGCAGGAAAAATCAAAAATTCAAAATCATAGATTTAGAGAATGTTCCCAGGAAGAATTTTGAATTTGGTAAGGTCCGGGCTGAATACGGCCGGGCTTCCTGGGAATATTTAGAAAAGGCTTTAGAATTGATTAAGGCAAAAAGAGCGGATTGCTTAGTTACCTGTCCTATTAATAAAGAAGCGCTTAAGCTGGCCGGATGTGGTTACCGGGGGCATACCGAATACATCGCGGAATACTTTGGAGTAAAGGATGAAGTGATGATGTTGTTTAATCGTAAACTCAGGGTTTCCTTAGTTACCCAACATATCAGCTTAAAAGATGTTCCCGGATCTTTAAGCCAAGAGAAGATATTTAAAATTATCTTAGGGACAGCCGAAGGCCTGGCCGGCTTATTCGGGATTAATCATCCCAAGATTGCCGTCTGCGGGCTAAATCCTCACGCCTCTGATAACGGCGCAATCGGTGAAGAAGAAAAGCAGATTATTATCCCGGCAATAAAGAAGGCCAGAGCTAAAGGCATTTCGGTGAGCGGCCCGTATCCCGCGGATACCATTTTTTTAAAGGCTGAAGAATTTGCCTGTATAATAGCGATGTATCATGACCAGGGGCTTATTCCCTTAAAGCTTACCGGCTTTAAGGGCGCGGTCAATGTCACCTTAGGCCTGCCTTTCGCGCGCACTTCCACAGCCCACGGCACTGCCTTTGATATCGCCGGAAAGAACGCCGCCTCCGCCGAATCCCTGATTCAAGCCATTAAGACCGCCATCCAATGCGCCCAAAACCTAAGAAAAGCTTAGGCCAGAATTTCTTAGTTGATAAAAATATCCAAGAAAAGATAATCCAGTCGGGTAATCTCAAAAAAAGCGATGTTGTTTTAGAGATAGGACCGGGAAGGGGGGAGCTGACATCGTTCCTCTTGGAGAAGGTCAAAAAAGTTATTGCCGTTGAAATAGACTCATCTCTTTGCGCGATTTTAAGGGATAAATTTTCCGGCTATCAGAATTTTGAGCTGATTAATCAGGATATCTTAAAGTTCGATATCCGCGATTTTATCAAAAATGATAAAAAACTTAAAGTTATCGCCAACCTGCCTTATTATATCTCCACCCCGATTATCACCCATCTGTTTGAGCATAGAGAAGTAATCAAAGAGATGTACCTCACCTTGCAGAAAGAATTGGCTTCGCGTTTAACCACCGGGCCGGGAAGCAAGGAATACGGCTCAATTAGTTGTTTTATCCAATTTTATTCTGATGCCCAGATTCTTTTTCCTATCAAGAATACCTCTTTTTGGCCGGCGCCCAAGGTGGATTCCTGTTTTCTGAAGTTAAAAATACTCTCTAAACCTAAAGTAAGGGTGAGTGATGAGCAATTATTCTTTAAGCTTATCCGCTGTGCCTTTAATCAGCGCCGCAAATCCCTCAAAAACAGCCTGGGTTCATTACTGCCTGAGCCTTTACTTAAGGATTGCTTAAAATCAGCCAAGCTCAAACCAAACCTACGGGCCGAAGATTTATCCCTGGCCGATTTTGCCAGATTGGCGAACCGTGTTAACCAGTATTGACAAAGTGGACCCAGCGGTAAAAAAATTTGCATTTTAGGGAATATGTGGTATACTTTGATTAAAGATACACTACTGATAAGAGTAAACCATCCGTAAGGATGGGGCGCAAAGCCAAGGGTCCTCACCGTAAAATAAGCCGAAGGACAGCCGGGTTGCCAAAGGGTGATAAATAACATCTGAGCCTATTGGCGCGCCAATAGGCATTTTTATTTGTCCCATGTAGGGGTGGGTTCTAAACCCACCCCTAAAATAGGGTTCTAAACCCACCCTAAAATTTCACCCTAAAATTTCTCTTGACAAGGTTTTTCGCAGGGTTGATAATAGTATGGTTATATATTGCCTTACTTTAAGGCAGAAAGGAGGATAGGGAAAGAAGAAGCAAAGGGTTCAATCTATTATATCTATTATATATAAAAAAATACTCCGAATTTTCAAAGTCAAAAAATCACATTTTTTGAACATACTTCGGAGAGCTTCGCAAGAAAGAGGGAGGATTACTATGTTTATCAAAAATAAAAGAAGTGGTTTTACCTTAGTCGAAATTATGATTGTGGTGGCCATTATTGCCTTATTGGCCGCGGTAGGTATACCCAGTTTGCTTAATGCCAGAAGGGCAGCCAATCAGGCATCAGCCCAGGCAAATCTTAAAACCATAGCTACTGAGGCAGAGACTTTTGCTGCGCAAGGAGCTGGTGGATTGTACCCAGTTGATGTGGCTGCTACAGGCGATGCAGATACCCTGGGCAGCGTTACCGGAACAAGACTCTGCGGTAATGATATCAGTGGTTATACTTTTACTTGTACATTCGCCGCGACCGGTTACCAGCTTCTGGCAAATCCTGTTAGTAGGCCAACTACTGGAGATGATGGTTATGAGGTAAACACCGGTGGTGCGATTGAAATCTGTACCGCTGCTGATTGTGCCTAGAGTTGATTTGATTTTTTTTGTCAATAGCAGAGCAGTGTAGGTGGGGGGGCGCAAGCTCCCCCATTTGTTTAAAAATCCTTGCCGGAATGGAGTGTTCAGCGTATAATTATATACTATGAATAAGAGGCTTAATTTGCGTAACTTGCTGAATAACAAGGGGTTCACCCCGTTAGAGATAGGACACCGAAGGTGTCCGACGGTTGCCTTTAGCAACCTATCTCTAACGGGGTTTACCCCATTAAAGACTATAGTGAAATTAGCAAGCGATAGGATGTCTTTAACGGGGTTTACCCTGGCTGAGGTTATTTTGGCCGCGGCGATCTTGGTATTCGCTTTAGCCGGACTGCTGTCTCTTTTTATCAGTTGTATGCTTTTGAATGAATCCAGCCGTAATCGCGCTACAGCCATAGCTCAGGCCCAGTTTGTGCTGGAGGAGATAAAAAATACGAATTTTGATGCTATTGAGACTAATATTAATGCCGGGAATTGGAATTGGGATGAGACAGAAATAGAAAACGAAAATCTGCCGGTCTTAAAGAGTGAGGCTATTGAAACAACAGTTTCTGCTTCCGGGGATCCCGCGGGGGTCTTAGTAACTGTTTCCTGGCAGGACCGCTTAGGGGGAGCCCAAACTATAAGCTTAACCAGTCTTTTTACCGATATTGATGCCTAAAATACAAATCACGAATAAAGGTTTTACCCCGTTAGAGATAACGGGTAGCTATAGACGGTCGCCTAAAGGCGACCTATCTCTAACGGGGTTTACCTTTGCCGAGACTATGGTCAGCGTTTTGATCTTCAGCATATTGGCGATGGCTATTTTATCAGTGCTTACCATCGGACAAAAGGCTTGGCATTCGGATGTGGGTAAGGTTGAGCTTCAACAGCAGGCGCGCCTGGCTATGGATGGAATGATTCGGGAAGTCAGGGAGAGCAGTTCCGCGGGCATTACCCAGCCTGCTGACGGCGGCAATAGCGCGCAATTAGACTTTACCACAGTTGAGGCAGGGGGAACGATTAGTTATTATCTAGAAAGTAATCAACTTATCCGGGAATATCCCGCGGGAACTGAAAAGATATTGTCCGGGGATGTGGAAACGGTTAATTTTTCTCTGAGCGGTGATGTCCTTATTATTCAGTTGGATTTGGGAAAATCGGTTTACGGCGCGGATTTGAATTTTTCCCTCAAAGAACAGGTGAGGTTAAGAAATGGATAAAAAAGGAGCGGTTTTAATCTATATCTTTTTGGTTATAGTGGTATTAACCATTTTGGGTGTGGCCATATTTAATAAAAGCGTTTCTGAACGCTCTTTGGCCCAGCAGTATGTTGAGTCTACCCAGGCTTTTTGGCTGGCTGAGGCCGGCGTAAACCAGGCATTATACGCGCTAAGAAATGATTATGACGCTACCTCGGTCAGCGCCACTGAACTCGGAGCCGGGGAGTTCTCCGCGCAGATAAGCACTAGTGGCTCGGATAAAATTGTGGTCTCAACCGGCGAGGTTCCTTCCGGCGGCGCTCCGCGCTCCAGCCGGGCGATTCAGGTAGAAATATCCAAAGACATCCCTGCTAATTTTTACGATAACGCCATCTACTCGGCAGGAGAGGTGGATTTAAATGGAAACTCCTATACGGTTAACGGAAATGTGATTTATGGAGATGAGCTTGAGTATTCGCAAAATCATATAACCGGAACAGTAACCGAAGATTCTTCAATAACCCCTTTGGCTCGTTTTGATTTTCAGGAGCTGCGCGATTTAAGCAGTGCCCAGAATAATGTGTATGTGGAAGACGGCCCTAAACTGGTTAACCAGGCAACCGGAAGTGAAGCCTTCCCCAGTTCTTTTTGGTATTCGGCCGGAGTGCCTAATATTGTGTATATTGAGGGAGACTTAAGCCTTAATGGAAACATCGGAACCGTGGGAGGTTTTTTTGTGGTGGTTGGTGATGTGCTTACTAATCCGGATGCCGTGGAAGAAGCCAGCGTTAATGGAGTCGGGACGATTGAAGGCGTGATTTACACCCGCGGTGACTTTGATGTTAACGGAGGAGCGGGAAATTTAAACGTAAACGGCGGGGTTTGGGCGGGAGAAGAAGCCGAGCTAAACGGAAACGCCAATGTTACCTATAATCAGGCCTATATGGACGCGATAGAGGCTCTGAATTTGGTGGGCACTCCGCAGATAACCTCCTGGGATGACACCCAGAATCCCTATGGCCTTGATTAATTCTAAAATAATCGTTCAGTAGGGGCAGGTTCAGAACCTGCCCCTATATTGAAAGCCGGATAGACTGGGTTTTCCCTGCCTGTCGGCAAGGCAGGTAACCCCGCCCCGGTGGCACGACAAGAATGTCCAGCCTATCCGAACTGTAAATTTATACAGCTTGCCTAAGCGGCTTAAGGGTGCGATAAATCGCACCGCTACAGGCATAGGTAGCGGCGGCATTTATGCCGCTATCCCGAGATTACTTATGAAAATCCTTGCGTTAAAGCGGCAATCAGCGTATAATTTTATGAAATGGATTTCTTAAAGAAAATTAAAATCCCCGATTTTTTGCTTAAACAGGAGCCTTCCATCGGCTTAGACATCGGAAGTTCCAGCCTTAAGTTGATTGAGTTGGAAAAAAAAGGCAAAGAAAAGATTCTCAAGAGATTTTCTTATGTGGAGCTGACCCCGGGCGCGGATTTGGGAAACTCACTCAGCGATTTTTTAAAATCCCAGAAATTAGCCGGACGCCAGGTTAATATTTCGGTTTCCGGACAGTCGGTGGTAACGCGTTATCTTAGCTGGCCCAGGATGACTATGAATGAGCTTAAAAACGCGATGCAATTTGAGGCCAAAGAATATATTCCTTTTCCTTTGGAGGAAGTGGTTTTAGACTGCGCCATAATAAAAGATAATTTTGAAAATAGCAAGATGCTGATTGTCTTGGCGGCAATCAAGAAAGTAATCCTTCAGGAGCGTCTGGGCTTATTAGAGAAGGCCGGATTTGTCCCTAAAATTATTGATGTAGATTGTTTTTGCCTGGCTAACATCTTTGCTAAAAGCTATCGCGTCTCGGATGCTTCAGTCAAAGAAAAAACCATAGCCTTGCTTAATATCGGGGCCCAGACTACTAATATGGCGATTATTGACAGCGGAGCCTTGAGGTTTAGCCGGGATATTTCCTTTGGGGTGAAGGGCTCGGCCCTGGCCGGCCTGTCTGCTGAAATCACCACTTCTATTGATTATTATGAAAATCAAAATGGCAGGCCGGTGGAGAAGTTATTGTTAAGCGGGGGGGGAAGTTATTCTCAGGATACGTTGAATTTTTTGAGTCATCAGTTGAATTTACCGGTGGATAGTTTTGATATCCTTTCCGGAGTAGCGGTTGATCAGAATCTGAATTTAGAAGAATTTAAACCTAAGAAAAATATTTTTACCGTAGCTTTAGGCCTCGCGTTAAGATGATTGAGATAAATCTTCTACCCAAAGAATTACGCCGCGGCCAAAAAACCGCGTTCAATCTTCCCCAGGGGTTTCTAAAGAAAATAGTTGCCTTAGGTATTTCTGTAGTTATTCTGCCTAACATACTTATTCCCGCGCTTGTCCTTGCCAAGAGCCTAAGGCTAAAACAGGCTAGCAAAGCCTTGGACAATATTGCCCCCCAAAGAAAGCAGATTGACCGGATAAGAGAAGAGAGCGCCAAGCATAAAGCGCTGGAGAAGTTATTTTCCGGTATGTATTCATCTCGGCTTAGTATCGCTCCCAAATTAAACGCGGTAAGCGACGGTCTGCCGCAAGGCGTATGGCTGGATGAAGTTCTTTTTTCCGGAGAGAATTGGGAAATAAAAGGAAAATGTTTTTCCGTTTCTTCATCAGAGATGACTCAAATCGGCCAATTCCTGAATGTCCTTAAATCCAATAAGGACTCGGCCCGGGCCTTTAGCAGTTTAGAGCTGGGTTCGGTTCAGAGAAAAAAACTCGGGCCCACGGAAATAGCCGAGTGGAATATAAATTCAAAAAAACCCAAGGTTGATCCCCCGGTCAAGAAAAAAGAGACCAACAAAAAAAAGAAATCAAAATAGCTATGCCTAAAGAATTAAGCCCGAAGCTGAAAAAGAATATTTTGATTGCCCTCGGCATAGCGTTATTTTTGTATATAGATTGCGTTTTTATCCTGGGTTCTCAAACTAAAAGCCTTAAAAGTATTTCCGCCAAACTTAAAACCGCGAAAAAGGACTTGGCTGAGTATAAAGGATATGGAGCTGATACGCAGGGCCTGCAAAATGATTTGGAGGCAATAAAGGAAAAAAGCCTGATTATGGAGAATATGGTTTTCGGGGACGCGAATATGTCTTTACTTTTGGATGATATTTCGCGAAAGGCGCATCTTTGCGGAGTAAAGATTCTCCAGATTAATCCGCAATCTCAAGCCTCTCTCAGCAAGGATAAGACGGAGCCATCAGCTGAAATTTCCGGATTTAAACTTCAGCCTATAGAATTAAAGACAGAACTTAGTTCGGGGTATCATCAGTTGGGAAAATTTTTGAGTCGGCTGGAAGAGAATCCTTTAATCGCGGTTTCGGGTTTAAAGATAGTTCGGGATAATTTGGACCTCGCCAAACAAAAGACATCGCTTACCTTGAGGGTATATGTCAAATAAAATCTGCCTCTGGCAATTAGATTTTACTTGATTCTGAGCTATGCGAAGAATCTTATCAGATATAATTTCCTATGTTATCAGATAAAAATAAGTGCTTCTTTTTTAGGCGTTTTTTTGCTATAATTACATATCTTTACGCGGCCACATTTTTACCCAAGGCTTGTCTGGCGGCGGAGCCTGAACAGCGCAAGGTTTTTGTGTATGAGGCTCAAGATAGAAGAGACCCATTCTTGCCTTTGGTTAGTCCTGACGGCCGGGTCTTAGAGCCGCAAATTGTTAAGGGCAGTGAAGGAAGGCCTCAGATAGAAGGAATTATCTATGAGGCTGGCGGTTCATCTTACGCTGTGGTTAGCGGAGAGGTTATAAAGGTTGGGGATACTAGCGGCGGTTATCAAGTTTTAGAAATACATCCGGAAAAGGTCATATTTCTAAAGGGTAGTGAAAAGCTTGAGATTGAATTAAAAAAGGAGGATTGATGAAGGAGCGCGGTATAATAGTGGTGAAAAGAGTGTTAGTCGTTATGCTCGCTTTAGGCGCGGCGTTTTTGGCGCGCTTAATCGGTTTTGTGGACGCGCAGGAGCCTTTAGCGGCGCAGGTTGCGCCAGCAAGCCCCAATTCAGAGAATACTATCCCCGCCATTGCTCAATCTACAGTTGTTCCGGTAAAAGAAGAGCTTCTTCCCGGCAAAATTACCATTGATTTTAAAGACGCGGATATCCACAATGTGCTCAAGGTGATTGCCTTAAAAGCCGGAGTAAATATAGTTACTAGTCCCGAGGTAACCGGGACAGTAACTATCCGCTTAGTTGATGTTTCCTGGAAAGACGCTCTGAAGACAATTATCAGTGCTTACAGCTATGGGTATGAGCAGAGGGAAAATATTATTATGGTCGCGCCATTGGAGAAATTGACCGAACAGAAAAAACAGGAGGTGGAGCTCAACCAGGTTCAGCCTACGGCGACCGAGGTATTTACCCTTAAATACATCGATGCCCAGGATGCCAAAAACGCGATTGAGCCTCAGCTTTCCTCCCGGGGCCAGATTACGGTTCTGGAGACTACCGGACAGGCCGGATGGGCGTTTGGCAAGACAGATGATACCGGAAAGAGGAAAAGGTCTAAGGATGACAGAATTTCCCTCTCCAAGACGGTTATTATTACCGATGTGCCTCCGGTCATAGATAAAATAAAGAAGATGATAGTTGCTATAGACGTCAAGCCTCAGCAGGTATTGATTGAGGCCAAGATTATTGAGGCTAATAAGGATCACCTCAGGGATCTCGGCATTGATTGGGGAACCGGTTCAAGCGGGGCCTCCAGCTCGACGCTTAGTTATGTCCCCGTGGGAAAAAACGCTGGTGGATTTGATAACAGCCGGATCGGCGGGCATGTGTTAAGCGACTTAGTTACTCCGACAACTTTTACTCCTAAGACCAGCCTTACCTCAGCAAATACCGGCTTAAAACTGGCTTATAGAAAATTGACCGGGTCCCAGCTTGAGATAATTCTGCACGCCCTGGAGGAAGACGTGGACACTAATATTTTGTCCGCTCCCCGGATTATGACCCTGAATAACCAGGAGGCAACGATTTTAGTTGGGCAAAAATTCCCCTTAATCACTACCAGTATTTCGACTCAAACCAACCAGGTTACCGGCTCAACCCTGGATAGGTATCAGGATATCGGAATCCAGCTTAATGTGGTGCCCCAGATATGTGATAAGGATTACATTAATATGATAATCCATCCCGCGGTAACTTCTTCCAATGAGAATGTGGAGTCCAAGACAGAGTCCGGGGTTGTGTTATCTAAGTATCCGATTATAAATACCCGCGAGGTGGAAACCCAGATACTCCTTAAAGACGGGGAAACTGTAGTCATCGGCGGACTGCTTAAAGATGTCAAGACCAAAAGCAAGATAGGAGTCCCGTTTTTAGGAAAGATTCCTTTATTGGGACTGCTTTTTCAACGCGAGACCAATGATACTGAAAAGATAGACCTTTTAATATTTATTACCGCGCGGGTTATAAGGGAGGAAGAATTTAGCGACGCCTATATCGCGACTTTAGAGGAAAGACTGAATACGTTTGAACCAAAAAAGAAGAAAAAGACTAAGAAATAATCCGCCTATTTAGTTTATACTGAAAACCCCCATTTTTGTGTCATTGCGAGGAGCCGTTAGGCGACGCGGCAATCTCAAAAAACGGGATTGCTTCACCCCTTCGAGGTTCGCAATGACACGCATTTTACTATTGTGATACAGTCTGAATGACGGGTTTTTCAGCGTTAACTATCTAGTATCTTGCCGTAATAAAATCCTAAGAAGCTACCTTAGTTAAATTTGAACCATACGAACCTCGCAGGCTCGCTGGAAGGTTAGTTTGATGATCTATCAAGCAGAATTTACTTTTACCAAATTAGGTCTAAGCAGATTTATATCCCATCTTGACCTGATCCGGCTTTTTGGCCGGGCCTTGCGCCGGGCGGACCTTCCTTTCGCGGTCTCCGAAGGTTTCAGCAAACACCCTAAGATTGTGATTAAGCGGGCCTTAAAATTGGGCCTGACCAGTGAAAATGAAGAGGCGAAAATCGCCTTGAGTGAATATATGAAACCCGAAGAATTCAAAGAAAGATTTCAAAAACAGCTTCCGGAAGGCATTAAGATAGGAGTTATATGAAAGAAATTTTAGTTAACACGGAAATGCAGGAAAAGCGGGCGGCTATTGTTAAGGATGGCATACTTGATGAGTATTATATTGAGCGGCCTTCTTATAAAACAATCGTGGGCAACATCTATAAGGGCAGGATTGATAGTATTGTGCCCTCAATCGGGGCGGCCTTTGTGGAGATTGGCTTAGAGAAGAAAGGCTTTCTTTATCTCTCGGATATCGTTGAGCCGATTGAGCCCATTGCTCCGGTTGAGACTAAAAAAAGAGAATTTAAAAAAGGGGAAGAGGTCTTGGTCCAGGTGGTTAAAGAGCCGATCAGCACCAAGGGCCCGCGGCTAACCACCCATATCGGCCTGGCCGGAAGATACTTAGTGCTGATGCCTCAGGATGACCATCGCGGGCTTTCCCGCCGGATTGAGGACAGGCAAGAAAGGTCCAGGCTCTTAGGCCTGCTTGAGGAGATAAAACTTCCTACCGACATAGGGTATATTATTCGCACCGTGGCCGAAGGCAAAGATAAGCGCCAACTGCACCACGATGTCTTATTCCTGTTTAAGCTTTGGCGCAGGATCAGCTCTTTTGCCCAGAGAAACACCGCCCCCGCCTTGATTTACGAAGATTATGACATAGTCTTAAGGGTAATCCGGGATTCGTTTGACGATGAAGTTTCAAAGTTGATTGTTGATTCCAAAGAGGAGTTTAAACGGATATGTAATTTCTTGAAGGTTTTTTCCCGCGACCTGCTGAAAAATATAGAATTACACCGGGGAAGGCTGGAACTCTTTACCGAGAAGGGCATTGAAAAGCAGGTGGATAAAATCTATGAGCGCAATGTCTATTTGAAATCCGGGGCGTATCTGGTTATTGAGCCGACCGAGGGGCTGGTGGTGATTGATGTCAACTCCGGGAGATTCCGCAAGAAATACGATCCCGAGCATATGGCCTTCGCGGTTAACAGCGAGGCCGCGGGTGAAATCGCTAGGCAGTTAAGATTAAGAGATTTAGGCGGGATTATCGTGATTGATTTTATTGATATGGAAAGGGAAGACCACCGCCGGGAAGTCCTGAGGATATTAAAAAATTCCCTTAAGGACGATAAGGCCAAATACGAAATCATCGGCATTTCTAAGTTCGGGGTGGTAGAGATGACCCGGGAAAGGGTCTATCGGGCGATCGAGAGCCTTTCTTATGAGACTTGCCCATATTGCCGGGGCAGGGGCAAGGTAAAGTCAAACGCGGCTATGTGCGTGTATGTGCTCAAGGAATTGAAAAGAACCCTTACGGAACATCCGGATAAGCGAGAGCTTCATGTCAGCCTTAATCCTAATCTCTTGAATTATCTGCTCAAAGAAAACGAAGAGCACATTAAGACCATAGAGAGGCGCTATCGGACAAAAATCAGCTTCACTATAGAGCCCAACGCGCATGTTGAAGAAGTAAAAATAGTATAAACAATAGAAATGGGCAATATGAATAATAGTAGGGGTCAGCTCCGTTGACCCTGTAATATCGTTGCCTTACCTGCCTGCTGAGCAGGCGGCAACCGCTGCTGTATGAAATTGAAATTGAAGCAACTAAACAAAAAGGAGCGAAGTAATGTATGCGATAATTGAAACCGGCGGTAAACAGTATAAGGTGGAAAAAGACGATGTGGTCCAGGTCGAAAAATTAGACGGTAAGGCTAAAGATGAAATCATATTTAGTAATGTCTTGTTAACCGTGGAGGGTGAGAAAGTCAAGGTGGGTTTTCCCTATTTAAAGGGAGCAAAGGTTATTGCCGAGAAACTGCGTGACCTCAAAGCTAAAAAAGTAACATCCTTTAAATTCCGCAGGAGAAAAAACAGCAAAACCCTAAAAGGCCACCGTCAGCAGTTAGCCGTCGTGAGGATTAAGGAAATCGCCGTTGAGTAATGGTTAATAACCCTGTCTGTGGCAGACAAATAACAAGTATTGAATAACAGAATAACGAATTTCGAAGTAGCGGTTGCCGTAAGGCAACTTGTGGTGAGCCTAGTCGAACCACGAGATTATGTTGAGGTCAGCGGACGCTGACCACTACTTTTTCATTCGATATTCCTTGTTCGGTGTTCAATGTTATTTGGGTGCTTGGTTATTGATCATTGAAAGATTTGATTATGTTTGTTGATAATGCCAGGATTATGATCAAGGCCGGTAATGGCGGAGGCGGCTGTAATAGTTTATACCGGGATAAGTATACCCGCTATCCCCGCCGGGACGGAGGAGACGGCGGTAAAGGCGGAGATGTCGTTATTCGCGCGAATAAAAATCTCCTCACCCTTTATGACTTTAAATACCGCCAGCATTTTAGCGCGCTTCGCGGCGGCAACGCCTCTTCTAACCGCAAAAAAGGCTTTGATGCCGAAAGCCTGGTTATAACCGTGCCTTGCGGAACCCTGATTACCGATGCCCAGACCAACTGCCGTTTAAGGGAATTGGTGAGCGACCGGGAAGAATTTATCGCGGCTTATGGCGGACCCGGGGGCAAGGGGAGCGTGCATGCTAAGAGCGAGGATGATTTTCCGGGAGCTCCGGGTGAAGAAAGGATAGTAACATTAGACCTAAAGCTGATTGCCGATGTTGGCCTGGCGGGTTTTCCCAACAGCGGAAAATCTACCTTAATCTCTAAAATATCCAATGCCCATCCTGAAATTGCCAATTATCCTTTTACCACCAAAAAGCCGGCTTTAGGAACAGTTACTATCAACGAAGAAGCCTTTTTTTCTATTGCTGATATCCCCGGATTGATCAAGGATTCGCACCTGGGAAAAGGCTTAGGGGATAGGTTTCTGCGCCATATCGAGAGGACTAAGGTTATTGTCCATATGATAGATATGGCCGGTGTAGACGGAAGAAGCCCCTTGGACGATTATTTTGTCATCAATGATGAATTAAAATTTTATAGCCATGAGGTCTTTAAAAAACCAAGAATCTTAGTAGCCAATAAAATGGATTTACCCCAGGCCAAAAAGAACCTGGCGGATTTTAAGAAAAAGGTCAGAAAGAAAATTATTCCCATTTCAGCCTTGGAATCTCAAGGCCTAAAGGTTTTGTTAAATGCAATCCAGAAAGAGCTTTTCCCGGGTTGTCGTTAAGGTTGGCTCCAGCTTAATCAGCCCCAGGGCAAGCGCGATCGAACTAAAATATCTTAAGGCGCTGATTGAGCAGATAGAAAAACTTTGGCTGGATAATAAAGAAGTGGTGCTGGTTTCATCGGGAGCGGTGGCCTGCGGAATGTCTTTGTTGAATTTAAAGGAACGCCCCCGGGATATGGACAGCCTTCAGGCCGCGGCGGCTATCGGCCAGAATGAGCTGATGGCCATATACCGGCGCCTGCTTAAGGAAAAGAATCGTCTTTGCGCTCAGCTGCTGCTTACCTGGGATGATTTTGAAAATAGAAATCGCTATCTTAATGTCCGCGCCACCCTGAGGACATTGTTAAAAAATAAAGCGCTTCCGGTTATCAACGAGAACGATACCGTATCCACCGACGAAATCCGTTTCGGCGACAATGACCGGCTTTCGGCTATGGTGGCTAATTTGATTGGGGCGGATTTGCTATTAATTTTATCCGATGTGGACGGCTTATACCGTCTGCCGGAAAAACAGGTTATTGAGAGGGTGGATGAGATCACTCCGGAAATAACTAATTTTTGCTGTAAGACGGACAAGCCGGGCTGCGTGGGGGGGATGTCCAGCAAGCTTGAGGCGATAAAGATTGCCTGCGGCGCTGGTGTACCCGCGATTATTGCCAATGGCCGGGCTAAAGACAGCTTGTTGAAATCAGTTTACGGGGAAAAAATAGGCACATTTTTCGCCCCTCATAAGCCTTGTCTTAAGGCGAAGAAATCCTGGATTGCTTATGGGGTGAGAACAAGGGGAAGGCTTATTGTGGATTCCGGGGCAAAAAAAGCCCTGGTTGAAGCCGGAAAGAGCCTGCTTTCGGTAGGAATAGAGGAAATAGAAGGGGATTTCAAGGCGGATGATACCGTCAGTATCGCAGATAAAGACCGCAACGAATTTGCCCGGGGAAAGGTGAATTTTTCAGCCAAGGATTTAAGGCGCTTAAAAGGCCGGCGCCTGGAAGAAGAAGTTATCCACCGGGATGATTTGGTGATACTTTAAAAATGCGAAACATAAAAGAGCAGGCTAAAGCGGCAAAAACAGCATCTTATGAACTGGCGGTTTTATCTGGCGTGATAAAGAATAAGGCCTTAGTGAGGATGGCCGGCTCGCTTAAAGCTAAAACCAAGGAAATACTTTCAGCCAATAAACAAGATTTGGTTAAAGCTCAGGATTTGCCTAAGGCGGCGCGAGAGCGTTTGAGCTTGAATGAACAGCGGATAAAGCTGATGGCGGATTCTCTTTTAGCAGTGGCCGGGCTTAAGGATCCGGTGGGTGAGGTGATTGAGGGCGCCTTAAGGCCAAACGGGCTTTGGATCCAAAAGGTCAGAGTTCCTATCGGAGTGGTGGCCATAATTTACGAGTCGCGGCCCAATGTCACCAGCGATTGCATCGGGTTGTGTTTAAAATCCGGCAATGCCTGTATTCTTAAAGGGGGCTCAGAGGCTATCAATACCAATAGGGTAATTTATCATATCTTAAAGAATGCGGCTGTTGAATCCGGCCTTCCCGCTGAAGCAATAAATTTTGTGGACACCGTGGAGCGTAAGGCCTTAACTGAACTTTTAGGTTTATCCGATTCCATAGATTTGGTTATTCCCCGGGGAGGCGAAGGGCTGATTAGTTTTGTCCAGAAGTATTCCAAGATTCCGGTGATTAAGCATTATAAGGGAGTTTGTCATACCTATGTGGATAGATACGCGGATTTAAAAATGGCAGAGGATATCTGTTTTAACGCCAAGGTGCAAAGGCCGGGGGTATGTAACGCCATGGAAACCCTTCTGGTGCATAATGAGGCCTCCTGTGATTTCCTGCCGGAAATGATTAAAAGATATACGCAGGCCGGGGTAGAGATCCGCGGCTGTGATAAAACTGTAAAGTTAGCCCACGGGATAAAAAAGGCCAAAGAGCTGGATTGGTCCACGGAGTATCTTGACCTTATTTTATCAATAAAAGTGGTAGACAGCCTGGATGAGGCAATCACGCGTATAAATCATTACGGATCGCATCATTCCGATAGTATTATTACCGAGAATTATAATAATGCCCGCGAGTTCCTGAATAAAGTGGATTCGGCCTGCGTGTATGTGAACGCCTCAACCCGTTTTACCGACGGATACGAATTCGGCATGGGCGCGGAGATAGGCATTTCTACCGATAAGCTCCACGCCCGCGGCCCGATGGCCTTACAAGAGCTGACCAGTTATAAATATATGATTTTCGGCAGCGGGCAAATCCGCCACTAACCTTTCCTGCACCTCGTAGGTGCAAGAAGGGTGCGCAATTTATTTTAAGATGAAAATCGGCATATTAGGGGGAAGTTTTAATCCTATCCATATCGGCCATCTGATTTTGGCTGATGAGGTCCGGGAGAAGCTAAAGTTAGATAAAATTATCTTTATTCCTCTTTATCTGGCGGCGCATAAGGAAGAGAAGGACTTGCTTTACGCCTCTGAGAGATTAAAGATGGTCCGGATGGCACTTAAAAGCAATCCCTGTTTTGAGGCCTCGGATATTGAGGTTAAACGCCAAGGCAAATCTTATACTATAGATACCTTAAGGAGCCTGCGGGAGAAATATCCGGCGCGGGATAAATTTTTTTTTATTGTGGGTTCGGACGCCTTGGGTTACTTAAGCAGTTGGAAGGATATTGATCAGGTGATGAAGCTGGCAAAGCTGGTGGTGGCCTTGCGTCCTAATTATCCTCTAAAGAACCTGCCCAAAAATGTCCTTCCCGTGGCAATTGAGTCTGTAGATATCTCAGGTTTTAGGCTGCGCCAGCGCCTTAAGGCGGGTGAGTCCACACGCTATTATTTGCCTAAGGAAGTGTATAGTTATATTGTAAAAAACGGATTCTATAAATAAGCTTTCAGCTGTCAGCTTTCCGCATTCGGCTTTCTCCGCCGCAGGCGGATGCGCCTACGGCGCAAGCAGAAAGCAGACAGCAGACAGCTGAGAGCTAAAAAATGAACATCAAAATCGCTCCTTCCATCTTATCCGCGGATTTCTCTAAATTAGGCCAGGAAGTCAAAGACATCAGCCGATACAAGATAGATTTCCTGCATATTGATATAATGGATGGGCATTTTGTACCCAATATCACCATCGGCCCGGCAGTGGTCAAGGCTATCAGGCCCTACAGCGAGCTTCCGTTTGAGGCCCACCTAATGGTCAGTGAGCCGCTTAAGTATATTGATAGCTTTATTCAGGCCGGCGCTAATATTGTTACCTTACATATTGAGACAATAAAGGAGAAGGATTTTATTACCGCGGCCAAAAGATTGCGTCAGCAAGGAATTAAAATAGCCATATCCCTTAATCCGGAAACCGAACCCGGCGCCATAAAAAATGTCTCTAAGTTTTCGGATATGGTTTTAGTGATGACGGTCCAGCCCGGCTTCGGGGGGCAGAAATTTATGGCAGAGGTACTGCCTAAGATTTCTCAGATTCGCTCTTTTTATCCCGGGGATATAGCCGTTGACGGAGGGATAGACGGGGATAATTCTAAATTGGCAGTTAAGGCGGGGGCGAATATACTGGCCTGCGGGACATATATTTTTAAGGCCAAAGATAAGCAATCAGCGATAGAGGAGCTAAGAAATGCTTAATATAAAATTTGGAACCGATGGCTGGCGGGGCATTATTGCTCAGGATTATACCTTTGAAAACCTTAAGATAGTCAGTCAGGCGGTGGCGGATTATTTAGGCGAGGGAAAAAAGATAGCGGTGGGTTACGATACCCGTTTTCTTTCCAAGGAATTCGCTCAGGCCTCGGCGGAGGTCTTTGCCAGTAACGGCATATCCGTAGTGCTTTCGGACCGGGCCATACCCACCCCGGCGGTAAGCCTGGCGGTAAGAGCCGGAAAGCTGGATTTGGGGGTTATGATAACCGCCTCGCATAACCCGGCCGCGTATAACGGCTTTAAAATCAAGACTACCAGCGGAGGAGCGGCCGGCCCGGAAGTTACCCGGAAGGTGGAGAGTTATCTGGGAAAATCTCCGGTTAAGTGTTTTTCGCGAGCCAAGGATAAAATTATAACCGAAGATTTGAGCAAGGAGTATGTAAAATTTATCCGTTCCTACATTGATTTTAAGAGTATAAAGAATAAGAATTTTAAGGTTTTAGTGGATTCGATGTTTGGTTCTGGAGACAGCTTTATCGCCGAGGTATTGAAGGGGTCTAAGATACGGCTGGAGTTTATCCGTAGCAGCGTCAATCCTTCTTTTGGAGGCCATCAGCCTGAGCCATTAGAGGAAAATTTAGGGGAGTTAAAGAAGAGGGTAAGAGAGGGTAAATTTGACTTAGGGATTGCCTTGGACGGAGATGCCGACCGCCTGGCCGCGGTCTCCGGAGACGGGAGCTATATTCATCCCCAGAAAATACTTGGGTTGTTGGCCTTACATCTAAATCAGGACAGAAAATGGAGTGGCGGCATTGTCAAGACTACTGCCGGGACTACAATGATAGATAATATTGCCGGGTTTCTTGGGGTCAAGCTTTATGAGACCCCGGTGGGTTTTAAATACATCTCTAATCTGATGGAAAAGGAGGATATCCTCACCGGAGGCGAAGAGGCCGGCGGGATGGGGGTTAAAGGCTATATCCCGGAGCGCGACGGCTCAGTAGCCGGGCTCTTGCTTTTAGAAATGATGGCCTTTCGTGGTAAGCCTATCCTAAAGATACTTCAAGAGATGGAAAGGCAGTTCGGCAGGTATTATTATCTTAGGGATGATTTGCATCTTGAGAAAAGGATAGAGCCGAAGAAGGAAGACCTCCCCGGTGAACTGCTGGGAAAAAAGGTGGTCCAGGTGAAAGACTACGACGGGATAAAACTGGTTTGTGAGGATGAAAGCTGGCTGATGTTTCGGGCCTCAGGAACCGAGGCCGTGATGCGTTTATATAGTGAGGCAAGAACCCTTAAGCGCTCAAGCGGCCTGTTGAAGCTAGGCCGCGAGATCATCCATAAATTGCAGTAATGTTTTTGTATCGGTTTTTCAGGTTTTTCTTGATCTGGTCATGTAAGCTGTTTTTTCATTTAGAGGTCCGAGGCAAAGGTTTTATCCCCAAGAAAGGCGGATTTGTCCTGGCTTCTAATCACGCCAGCTTTCTTGACCCGATTCTGGTGGGCACCGCCTGTCCGCGGGTTTTGAATTTTGCCGCCCGGGAGAGCCTTTTTCGGAATAAATTATTTGGCTGGCTTATTGCCGAGGTGGGTTCTTTTCCGATTAAGCGCTGGTCAGCTGACTTGTCCGCGGTTAAGGAGTCGGTGCGCCGGCTGAAAAATAATGCCGGCCTTTTGGTGTTTCCGGAAGGGACCCGCAGTCAAGACGGAAATATCCGCGATATTACCAGCGGTTTTGTTATGCTGGCGGCCAAGGCAAGAGTTCCCATAATCCCGGTTTGGATTTCGGGCTCCTGGAAGGCCTGGGGCAAGGGAAGCAGGTTTATTAAGCCGGTAAAGATAAGGGTGATTTTTGGAAGGCCGGTAGATGTAGGGAATAGACGGGATTATGAAGTTGTAGCCCGGGAAGTTGTGGGGCAGATACAGGGTTTAAGCGATTCTTGTTGACAATAACAGATTTAGAGGGATAATATAACGATTACCACTGAAAAACTCTTGTTTTTCCGCGGTAATCGTTTCCAAAGGGGCTCACGCCCCTATGGCGTTCGTTCCGACTCTGTCGGAACTCACTGTTACCCCTTAAGGGGGTTGCCTGCAACCCCCTTAAAATCCCCCAGTAGTTACCACTTTTTCAGTGGTAACTATATAAAATTAAAATAAAAAAAAGGAGAGTGGCGTTTAATGGTTGAAGAGAAGATGATGGATTTTGAGAAGCTTTACCAGGAGAATTTTAAGGCGATTAAAGAAGGTCAGGTGGTTAAGGGTAAAATTATCTCTATCGGCTTAAAAGAGGTGATGATTGACATCGGATATAAGTCTGAGGGGATTATACCCTTGATGGAGTTTTCCCGCAACGAGCTTGAGGTGGGTAGAGAGGTAGACGTGTATGTGGAATCCGTGGAGAATGACGCGGGAATGCTTACTCTCTCTAAGGAAAAAGCGGCCAAGGTGCAGGGCTGGGATAAAATCGGGCGCAATTTCCGCGAAGGCGATTTAGTGGAAGGCACGATAAGAAGGAAGATAAAAGGCGGTTATCTGGTTGATGTGTTAGGCATTGAAGGTTTCCTGCCGGTTTCTTTATCCAGCTTCCGGAATATGTCGGATAATGAGATAATGAACAAGCAGTTTAAGTTCAAAATGGTTAAGATGAATAATTTGCGCCATAGCGTAATTATCTCGCGTAAGGATGCCGTGTATAAGGAGAAGGAAGAAAGCCGCGAGAAGCTCTGGACGTCTTTAAAGATAGGCGATATCAAAAATGGCCTGGTAAAGAGCGTTACTGATTTCGGGGCGTTTATAGATTTAGGCGGAGTGGACGGGCTTTTGCATATTACCGATATGAGCTGGTCCAAAATCAGCCATCCCTCGGAGGCAGTAGCAGTAGGCGATAGGATAGAGGTAATGGTCCTGAATCTTGACCGCAAGGAAGGTAAAGTTTCTTTAGGGCTTAAGCAGAGGCTCCAGGATCCCTGGCTGGAGATAGCGAATAAACATTTAGTCGGCTCTAAGGTAAAAGGTAAAGTGGTAAATATTCTCCCTTACGGAGTGTTTGTTGAACTGGAGAAGGGAATTGAAGGGCTTATCCATGTCTCGGAGATTTCCTGGGCCAAGCGGGTAACTAATCTGCAAAGCATCTTTGCCGTGGGAGATATCCTGGAGGTGCAGATACTAAGCATAGATAAAGACGCCCGCAGGATTTCCTTAAGCGTGAAACAATTAGAGGTTAATCCCTGGCTTGAGGCTGAGGCTAAATATCCGGCCGGCTCCAAGGTGAGCGGCAAGGTGAGAGGTTTTACCGATTACGGCGCGTTTGTGGAATTGGATAATAACCTGGAAGGGATGATTCATGTCTCGGATATGTCCTGGACCAAGAGGGTGGCCCACCCACAGGATGTCCTGAAAAAAGGCCAAAAGGTGGAGGTAACCGTGCTTTCTGTTGACGGACAAAACCGCAGGATATCTTTAGGCTTGAAACAGCTGGAGCCTAACCCTTGGGCGGAGATTGCCAAAAAGTATCCCTTGGATACGGTGATAGAAACCCAGGTGGTGCAACAGGCTTCTTTCGGAGTTTTTGTAAAGATAGATGATAATCTTGAGGGGCTTATCTATGCCAGCGAGATAGATAAAGAGATTGCCGATAAATTAAAGCCTTCCGATGTAATAAAAGCCAAGGTTATCAAGGTTGATGTCGAGCAGGCAAAGATAGGTTTATCCGCCAAGATTTAAAATGGATGTCTTGGGCCAGTTGGCTGGAATAAAACGCGGCACCTCCGAGATAATCAGTATAGAAGAGCTAAAACATAAGCTTGAAGTAAGCGTTAAAGAAAGCCGGCCTTTGAAAATAAAGGCCGGCTTTGATCCTACCGCCCCCGACCTGCACTTAGGCCACACTGTCCTCTTAAGAAAACTGCGTCAATTCCAGGATTTAGGCCACACCGTCATATTCCTTATCGGCGATTTTACCGCCCGGATAGGGGATCCTACCGGTCAAAATAAGTCCCGCCCCCCGATGTCCGATGAGGAGATCAAAAAAAACGCCTCAACCTACAAATCCCAGGTGTATAAAATCCTGGACCCCGCTAAAACCGAAGTAGTCTTCAATAATGATTGGTTTTCCAAGATGTCTATTTATGATGTGTTTGAATTACTTAAACATTCAACAGCCTCCCAGATCTTAGCCCGGGCGGATTTTAAAAAACGCATTAAGCAAAACATAGATATCCGAACCAGTGAGTTTATTTATCCTCTTCTGCAGGCCTATGATTCGGTGCATTTAAGAGCGGATGTGGAACTGGGCGGGACAGACCAAAAGTTTAATCTGCTTTTAGGAAGGGAGCTTCAACGCGACTTTGGCCAGCCGGAGCAGGTGGTGATAATGCTTCCTTTATTGGAAGGCACCGACGGAGTCAATAAGATGAGTAAGTCCTTAGGCAATTATATCGGGATAAGCGAAGGCCCAAGTCAAATCTTCGGCAAGGTGATGTCCATAAGCGATGAGTTGATGTATAGGTATTATGAACTGCTTACTGATGAAGACTTGGGGCAAGTGAGGGCCGCGCACCCTAAAGAGGCCAAGGAAAGATTAGCCTCTTTATTGGTCAGCCAATACCACGGCCCATCCGAGGCCTTAAAGGCGAAAGATGAATTCTCTAAGGTTTTTAAAAGCAGAGAAGCACCTTCGGATATTCCTGAATACAAAATAAATCAGCCGATTAAAATCCTTGAGCTTTTACACCTAAGTAATTTAGTCAAATCCCGAAACGAAGCCCGCCGGCTTATCCAGCAGGGCGCGGTAAGCCTTAATGAGCAAAAAATAACCGACGAAAACTTTCTGGTTTCCGTCTCCGGGATTATCAAGGCCGGAAGCAGACGCTTCCTGAAGGTCGTTCAGGATTAATATATATCCTTTAGGATAGGCGGGGTTTTCTAACCCCGCCTCGACGATGCGGGACAGGAAAGTCCCGCCTATCTGTAAAAAAAGTGTATCGCGGCACAATGTGAAGGACACTTAAATTACGCAAAGGTATACAACATACCCGTTTTCTCCTTCCTTAATTCTTAATATAAAAATATGCGCTTAGACAGCTTTGCCAAAAATACCATCATTATGTTTGCCGCCTCCAGCATTTCTTCCTTTTTTAACCTGCTTTATCAATTGACTATGCTTAGACTGATGCCTAAAGATAAGTTCGCCTCTTTAAATTCTCTGATAGCATTATTAGCTATTATCGCGGTTCCCGCGGCGGCTTTTACTACTATGGTTACCAAGCACGTTTCCGCTTATAATGCCCGAAAAAAGCTGGAACACCTAAAGGCGGTTTGGCGAAAAATAGCCGCGGATACGTTTTGTTTTAGTCTGGTTGTATTTATTTTGATTGTTCTTTTGAGGAGGAATATCGCTTCATTTTTACATCTGGATTCCCTGGGAAGTATTACTATTTTAAGTCTGATCTTCTTTCTTGTCTGCCTATCTTCGGTAGTAACCGGGGGCTTGCAGGGCTTAGAAAAATTCAAATGGCTGGCTATAATCGGGGTTGTGGCCGGTTTTTCAAAACTGCTCTTTTCAGTTGCCCTGATAAAAAGTATAAGCGATACGCTCTTGGCCGGCTTAACCGGTTTTCTTCTTTCCACGGCAATAGGCATAGTATTGTGCCTGTGGCCGCTAAGATTCTTAATCAAGGGCAGGTCAAAAGAGAAGATAGAAACCAAACAGCTCTACGCGTATATTTTTCCGGTTTTGATGGTTTCTTTATGTTTCACCCTGGTTACCAATATTGATTTGGTTTTGGTGAAACATTTCTTTTTAACTGAAGTTCAGGATTATTCGATTGCCCAGATGATCGGAAAAATTATACTTTTTTTGCCCGGGGTAATCTACGCGGTAATGTTTTCGCGGGTATCCGGCCTGCACGCGCTCAAAACCAGCTCCCAGGAAATCTTAAAACGTAGCTTGTTTTATACCTTTGTCTTAAGTTTTTCCGCGGTGGTCATATATAATTTATTTCCTGAAGTAATATTCGGCCTGCTCACCGGACAGGCCACTAAAGAAATAGTGCTCCTGGGGAGGTTCTTTAGCTTGGCGATGCTTTTTTACGCCTTAAGCAATGTTTTATTTGTGTATCAGTTATCGGTTGAGAGGTATAATTTTATCCGGCCATTAGTAATAATCGCGCTCGCGCAGATTATCGCGATTTGCCTTTTTCATACCACAACCATTTGGGTCTTAGGAATTATGCTGGCAGGCTCGGTTGTGATGTTTGGCTTAAACCTAAGGTCGGCATTATATCAAAAAGCCTAAAATGAAACAGTCATGCCCAGACAAAGGCGTGGTAGCCGCGTAGCGGTGCGATTTATCGCACCGGTAAGGGGATTTTCAAATGAAACAGTCATGCCCCGCCAAAGGCGCGGTACCAATGAGTATGAAAATAGAGTTTGAATCGTCCGTGTCGTGTAGCGGTGCGATTTATCGCACCTGTAAGGTGATTTTCGGATGAAAAACATTAAAGGAAAGATTTCGGTAATTATTCCGGCCTATAACGAGGCCGGCGTTATCGCGGAAAGCCTTAATGAGACCATCCGGGTTTTTAATGATTTCGGCTGTAAATATGAGTTAATCGTAGTTGATGACGGAAGCAGTGATGATACCTTTCAAAATGCCTTAAAGGTTTCAAGGCAACATTCGAACATAATTGTCAAACAGCTCAAAACTAACCGGGGCAAGGGCCGGGCGCTCAAGGTTGGTTTTCGGCAGTGCTCAGGGGATTATGTGGTATTTTTAGACGCGGATATGGAATTGCATCCGGCGCAGCTGCAGACTTTTTTTGACATTATGCGTTTGGATGATGCCGATGTGGTAATCGGTTCCAAGCGCCATCCCAATTCCCGGCTGGATTATCCCTTAGACCGCAGAATTATCAGCGGCGTCTATTTTTTTCTAATTAAGATATTCTTCGGCCTGCCCATAAGGGACACCCAGACCGGCTTGAAATTATTTAAGTATGAGGTATTGCAAAGAGTTTTTCCCCGGATTCTGGTTAAGGCCTTTGGTTATGACCTGGAGATTTTGGTCAATGTGCACCAGTTGGGTTATCGGATTGCCGAGGCCCCGATTGTGCTGGATACTCAGCGCTATGGCAGGATAGGTATGAATTCTATCTGGATTACCTGGCGGGACACTATGGCTGTTTGGTATAGGGCTTATATCTTAAGATACTATGACCGTTTCGATTATCGTCGCCGTAAAAGGGGATAATCCCAATCTTAGGGAGTGCATTGAAAACTGCCTTAGGTTAGATTATCCCGATTTTGAGATTTTGGTTTTGCCGGATAATGAATTAATCCTAAATTATCCCAAAACCAGAGTTATCCCTACCGGCGTGGTAACTCCACCCATAAAGAGAGATCTGGCTTTATCCCAGGCCAGGGGTGAGATAATAGCCTTTCTCGATGACGATGCCTATCCGGCTGAAGACTGGTTATCTTTAGCGCTAAAGCATTTTACCAATCCTGAAATCGCAGCGGTAGGCGGGCCGGCAGTCACCCCGGAAACAGATTCCCTGATGCAGAAGGCCAGCGGCCGGGTATACAGCTCATATCTAATGAGCGGCCAGTATGTTTACCGCTGCTTACCCCGCCCGCAAAGATTTGTGGATGATTATCCGTCTTGCAATTTCTTGGTTCGCAAATCAATAATGCTCGCGTTAGGAGGTTTTAATACTAAGTTCTGGCCCGGCGAAGACACCTTCTTATGCCTGAAAATCGTCCGGGATTTAAAAAAGAAAATCATCTACGATCCGCGGGTTTTAGTCTATCATCATCGCCGCAGCCTGTTTAAAGGGCACCTAAAACAGATTGCCAATTACGCCTTGCATCGGGGATATTTCGTAAAAAGATTCCCAGAGACTTCATTTAAGTTTACTTATTTTCTGCCGTCTTTTTTTGTTTTAGGATTATTTTTCGGCAGAGTTGTTTCTTTATTAAATCCCACCTTAACCTATCCCTATTTTTTATTACTATCTTTTTATCTTATTAGCGTACTTGTTTTTACTATAAAAGGTAATCCTTTAGTTATCCGGAGCAAACCCTCTTTCCAAATTTCCCCTCCCCTTGTGGGAGGGGCCAGGGGAGGGGGAGTAGCGCGAGTTTCTTTTGATAGTTGGGCGCCTACTATAAAAGAAGACTTCCGTTTGATTTTCCTGGTCTTTTGGGGTATAATATTTAGTCATTTAGTTTACGGAATTTATTTCATAAAAGGCCTGTCTTCTTGGAGATTAAAGGAAGAATGATAATGTGTCAGTGAATAGGGCTTGCCAGGGCACCAGACAAAGTAGCGGTGCGATTTATCGCACTTACGAGGATATTTCTATATGAAGATTTTTATCGGATATCCGCCGTTAGGTACATCCAAAGGCATTCCTTTATTATCCCAAAACCGCCAGTTTCAGTATTTTAAGAAACCCACCTATATTTATCCGGTAGTCCCGGCCAGCGCGGCAACCCTTTTAAAACAAGCCGGTTATGAGGTGATTTGGAAGGACTGCATTGCTGAAGGATGGACTAAGGAACAATTTTATCAATTTATCGCTAAAGAAAAGCCCGATGTAGTAGCCTTTGAAACCAAAACCCCGGTAGTCCAAGAGCATTGGCAGATAATTAACAGTCTCAAATCTCAAATCTCAAATCTCAAGTGTGTTCTGTTTGGTGACCATGTCACTGCCTTATCAGAAGAGTCTTTTCAGAACAGCCAGGTTGACTATGTGCTTACCGGAGGGGATTATGACTTCTTATTATTAAATCTATGTAATATTTTAAACGAATCTAAGATATCAACTATCAACTATCAACTATCAACCAAATTAGAGCCTGGAATCTATTATCGCGGAGATGGACAGGTTAGAAACACCGGCAAGTTCCAGCTAAACCACGACTTAGACAACGTCCCTTTTATTGACCGGGACCTGACCAAATGGCAGAATTATGCCTATGAGAATGGTAATTACAAGCGCGTTCCCGGTACCTACATTATGTCTGGCCGGGACTGTTGGTGGGGAAAATGCAGTTTTTGTTCTTGGCCGACCTTGTATAATAAATTCCGCAGCCGTTCGGTAAACAATGTCCTGGATGAAATTGGAGAATTGATAGATAAATGCGCGGTAAAAGAAATTATGGATGACTCCGGCACCTTTCCGGCCGGCGAGTGGTTAAGGGATTTTTGTGAGGGGATGATCGAGCGGGGCTATAGCCGTAAGGTAAATCTGGACTGTAATATGCGCTTCGGGGCTTTATCCGCGGATGAATATCGCCTGATGAAAAGGGCGGGTTTTCGCCTTTTATTGTTCGGCATAGAATCAGCCAATCAAAATACCCTGAATAGGATAAACAAGAATGTCCAGGTAGAGAATATAATTGAATCCTGTAAGACGGCGCGTAAATGCGGGCTTTATCCCCATATTACCATTATGTTCGGCTATCCTTGGGAGACCTATCCGGAGGCTCTAAATACCTTAAAATTAGGAAAGTATCTATTGAGAAAAGGCTATGCCTACACCGTGCAGTCCACAGTGGTGATTCCTTATCCGGGCTCGCCCTTATTTGAAGAATGTAAGACCAATGGCTGGTTGAAAACCTTAGACTGGCAGGAATATGATATGAAACAGCCGGTAATGACTAATCCGATAGGAGATGAGAAAATTATGCGCTTAGTGCGCTCACTCTACGGAATCGCCTTTAATCCGGAATTTATCTATAACCGCTTAAGGTCAATATCTAGCTTAGCTGACGCGAACTATTTCCTACGTGCCATTCCCAGGGTTTTCGGTCATATCTTTGACTTTAGGCATAGATCTAAACACCCCCGAGGTGCAGTTTTTACTGCTCCTCGGGGGTGAATGAGGTTTACAAAATGTTCTGGAAACTGATTGGCGTGATAGCCGCTGGCCTGACCAGCTTCGCCTTTATACCCCAGGTCGTAAAGATGCATACCACCAAGTCGGCTAAAGATATAAGCCTGGTAACCTTAATTCAGCTTTCCCTGGGGGTGAGCCTTTGGATGATATACGGGATATATTTGAAAGATTATATCATTATTTTGGCTAATGCCGTTACCTTGCTCACGCTTTTAAGCGCGCTCTTTTTGTATTACAAATACAGACGAACCGCATAATGGATTTTCGGGCAGTCTTAAGATTGATAGAAGAGGATTTCTCCAGAGAAAATATCCGCTGGGCGTTGATAGGCGGATTCGCTTTGGGGGCATTAGGAGTTCACCGGGCAACCATTGACTTGGATTTTATTATCCACCGCGGCGATTTGGAAAAGGTGGATAAGATTATGCGGATACACGGTTACCAGTGTGTATATAAAAGCGATGAGGTAGCCCAATACGTTTGCCAGGCAAAGATTTTTGGTGAAATAGACTTTATTTTGGCGCATAGGAATATCTCTTATAAGATGTTGGAGAGGGCTCAAGACAAAGAGATATTTTCCCGGACAGTAAAAGTGTTAAGGCCGGAAGATGTAATCGGATTAAAAATACAGGCCTTAGCCAATGACGAAACCAGGACTTCCCAGGAATATTTTGACATAGAATCTTTGCTTGGGCTTTATAAGAAGAATTTAGACTGGCCGTTGCTTGAGGAGTATTTTACCTTGTTTGATTTGGGACATAAATATCAGGAATATAAGAATAAATACTATGCTTAGCGACCAAGATAAGAGAGAGTTGCTGGAAATGGCTCATTCTGAGCGGATACGGGAGGATTTTAGAATAATGGCCGGTAATCGCCACAATCCTTTTTTAGTCCACGGCGTTGTTGATTTGGATAAATTTATTGATTTTTTAAACGATTATAATGATTTTATCGGCCATATCCGCCGTCCTTTTCGTAAAATGATAGATAAAAAGATGCTTCTTTGATGAATAAGGTTTTGAGTTATCCAGGATGGAATTTATCTTTAAGTGAGAATGAATATTCAAAGGGTTAAGGAGCAGTATGAGGAAGAATTGCTTCTTAACCCCAATGTGGTCGGAGTGGGAATTGGCACTAAAATAATAAAAGGTATTTCCACCCAAAGACAATGCATTAAAATTTACGTCCGGAAAAAGATACCCAAAAGCAAATTGAAAAAAAATGAGTTGATTCCTCAAAAGCTAAACGGCATAGAAACAGACGTGGAAGAAGTAGGCAGATTAAAAGCCCAAGTAGTGTCAAAAGTTCTGTGAATAACAAGCATAGCAAGGGTATCTCGTGTCTTTGCGAGGAGCGTTTTTTGCGACGAAGCAATATTCCCGCATTAAAAGAAAATAAAATGAAACAGTCATGCCCCGTCAGAGGCGGGGCACTAATGAGCATGAAAATAGAGATAGGATCATTCGTGTCGCGTAGCGGTGCGATTTATCGCACTAAAGAGGAGATTTTCAAGTGGAAAAAATTACTAACCAAGTTGTAGCTAATGCCTTAAGGCAAAGCGAAGACGAATTATTAGCCAAATCCAATGTGGTTGGCGTGGGCATCGGCGAAAAGATCAGAGGCGGCTTTTCTCAAGGCAGATTATGCCTGAAGATTTATGTGCAGAAAAAGCTCAGCGCGAAAAAGTTAGCCAAGAAAGAACTCATCCCTCAGGAAATCGCGCGTATTGAAACCGATGTGGAAGAAGTTGGTAAAATCGTTGCCCAGGTGGTTCGACCGCGCTCACCACAAGGTAATTCCGGACGCTTCCGTCCGGCCCCAGGTGGAGTATCCCTCGGCCATTACCAGATAACCGCCGGAACCCTGGGTTGTCTGGTAAAAGACAAAAAGAGCGGAAAAGTTTTTATCTTAAGCAATAACCACGTCCTGGCCAATTCCAATAAGGCTAAAAAGGGCGACCCCATCCTCCAGCCCGGCCCTTACGATGGCGGCAAGAAGCCTAAAGACATAATTGGCTATTTAGAAAACTGGATTGAGATTGGATTCGGCAAAGAGGTCAACTTGATAGATGCCGCCCTGGCCAGGCCTAAGAATGCCGGCGATGTGAAGCCCGAGATTATGTTGATCGGCTCACCCCAAGGCGTTGCTAAAGCAAAATTGGGAATGCCGATTCAGAAATCCGGCCGCACCACCGGCTACACCACCGGTAAAATCAAAGACATCAGCGCCACCGTAAAGGTTAATTACGACAATCAGGTCGCCTTGTTCCGCAACCAAATCATCGCCACCAATATGTCTCAAGGCGGCGACTCCGGCTCTTTAGTCTTGGATATGAAACAGCGCGCCGTAGGCCTCCTCTTCGCCGGCTCCGAGCAGATAACCATCCTGAATCCTATCGCCAGCGTATTAGATCTGTTAGATATTGAATTATACGCTGGTTAAAATGTTACCTTAATGTTGAACGCGAGGAAGTTTTGGCTCTTTGGAATTTCAAGAGGGTAAGTTATTTGAAATCCTCCCCTTACCAAGGGGAGGCGGGGAGGGGTAAAAAAGTGGCTTTGCGGTCAACGAATGAATTGACCCACCCAGAACTTTAAAGAAACCAAAATTAAGAATGAAAGATTTTATTGTTTCTAAACTAAGCGCTTTTTTTCTGGAAAAGGCGGAGCAGTTTGATCTAGAGATGGTTTTTTTGTATGGCTCATTCGCGGGTGGATATCCTAAGATAGAATCGGATATTGACTTGGGAATACTTTTTGGCCAAAGAGTTAAGGATCTTTTTAAGATTCACTCTTTGATTACCGATATTTCATATAAGCTAACCCCGGAGCTGAAGAAAGAAGTTAATATCGTCAATATTAATCCTGATTTTGACCATCCGATGCTATACTATAATATAATAATCTTTGGGTTGCCTTTATACATAAAAGACAATGATAAATTCCTGAGCCTGAGGCTGGAGGCACTTTTTCAAATGGAAGATTTCCGGATTTTCGGGGTTAAGTGGCAGAATGATGTCTCCAGAAAAATTATGCGGGAGGTGTTCTATGGCTGAATTTAAATACGCGCAAGGAAGGATCGCGGAATCTTTGCAATTTATTATGGCGGAATTAAAAGAGTTTGAGCAGGATTACTCGCCTAAGAGCCGGACAGACTATCTTGAAGATAGAAAATTGCAGAAGTTGATGGACCGGACGGTGGAAAATATCCTTACCGCCCTTATTGAGGTATGCGGCACATTGCTTACTCAGGAAGGCATCTCTACAGAAAGTTATGTCCAGGTTCTCAGCGCATCCGCCAAAAAGCTGGGTTTTTCTAATGAAGAACAGGAAAATTTAGCTAAATTAGCTCTACAGAGAAATCGTCTCGCGCATCGCTACCTAAACTTTCGCTGGGAAGCGATCACTATGTTCGCCACCCAGCGCGCGTTGATAAAAAAACTGTTAGAGAAAATTCTGGAACGGGAAGAGAAGTCTAAATGAACCCTTAAACACCCCCGATGTGCAGTTTTTACTGTTTCTCGGGGGTGAATAGGGTTTATCATATTAGAAAAAGGCTACCAGGTTCACGGAATTGTCCGGCGAATTGCCCTTGAGGATTCCGAGTACAGGCTTTGACGGATAAGGCATATAAAGCACATTCTACCCCTCTCTTAACAATCAAGATGGTTCCCATTGATATTTCCGTGATAGTTACTACCAGAAATGAAGAAAAAAATATCACGGAATGCTTGAATTCAATTAGAAAACAAAGCTACCCGCGGGATAAAATAGAGATAATTGTAGTAGATAATAATTCACAAGATAAGACAAAAGAAAGCGCATTTAAATATACAGATAAAGTATTTAATTTTGGCCCGGAGCGTTCCGCGCAGCGTAATTTTGGAGTCAGGCAGGCAAAAGGGAAATATATCCTTTATCTTGATTCGGATATGGTCTTATCCCCGGATGTTATTAAGGAGTGTGTGGATAAGTGTGAATCCGGCAATTATATTGCTTTGTATATCCCCGAAAGAATCGTCGGCGAGGGTTTCTGGATAAAGGTAAGAGATTTTGAGCGCGGTTTCTACAACGCCACCTGCATTGACGCGGTGAGGTTTGTAAGGAAAGGCAAGTTTCAGGAAATCGGAGGTTTTGATGAAGCCCTCACCGGTCCCGAGGACTGGGATTTTGACCGCAGGATAAGCTCTGCTGGAGAAACAGCGGTAATTAACTCCTGCCTTTATCATAATGAAGATAATTTCGATTTAAAAAAATATATGGAGAAAAAACTTTATTACACCCGGGATTTTGAGCGTTACGCGCGTAAATGGGGCAAGCAGGACAGGATAATAAAAAGACAAATGGGGATGGGCTACCGGTATTTTGGGGTTTTTATGGAAAAAGGTAAATCCCGGCGTTTATTCTCGCGTCCATTGTTAGCTCTGGCGATGTATTTCTTGCGTTTGTCGGTAGGATTGGCTTACGTGTTTAATCCTGGAGCGGGAGTTGGAAGTCAGCCCGTAAGGTTATGTCTAAAGAAACCGGGATACTGATTTTAACCCCTTTTTATGAGCCTAATACCGGAGGCGTTGAGACCCACTTAAAGGATCTGACTGATTATCTGCGCTCAGCCAGTGAATATAAAATCTTTGTTTTAACTTATCAGCCGCTTACCACGAAAGCCAAAGCTCCGGTATTTGAGAATAACGGTTGTTTAAGGATAATAAGAATACCCTGGGCAGGGTATAATTTATTCCATAAGTTAGAACCTTATCCCATACTGGAGTTTCTATATCTTACCCCACTGTTATTTCTTAATGCCTTTATTTTATTGTTAGTTCGCGGCCGGAGCATAACTGTAATCCACGCCCAGGGGTTTAATGCCGCTTTTATCGGCCGTCTTCTGTCGCCGCTTTTTTCTAAAAGGCTGGTGGTCAGCATACACGCCATATATAATCTTAAACCTTTTTCAAGGCTGTCCAAGTTAATTAAATGGACGCTATCTGGCGCCGGGAAGGTGCTTACATTATCATCAGCCTCTAAAGAAGAATTAGTCAGAATCGGCTTGAAGGATAAACTTATTGGCGTTTATACCTATTGGGTTGACCAGCGGCGTTTTTTTCCTATTTTGCGGGAAGCGGCGAGAAATAGCTTAGGCTGGCCGGATAAATTTACTGTTTTTTTCGCGGGAAGATTAATTGAAAAGAAAGGGGCGGATATCCTCCTTGAGGCGGCAGAGCAGATTAGGGAAGATATTGCTTTTGTTTTTGCCGGGGACGGGCCATTTGAGGGAATCGTAAGAAAGGCTTCAATAGGGCTGATTAATGTTAAGTACCTAGGGAAAGTTGATAATAAGGACTTGCCGGCTTGTTATTCCGCCGCTGATATTGTATGCGTTCCGTCTAAATATGATGAAGGTTTTGGTAGGGTCATATTGGAGTCTTTGTCTTGCGGAACACCGGTAGTTGCTTCTGATAGAGGAGGCATCCCGGAGGCGGTGGATGAGACTGTGGGTGTGCTGGTTGAGCCGGATGTCCAAGCCTTTAAGTCTGCCATACTGAAATTGTTCTATGATCGGGAAAAATTGAAGGCACTTAAAGATAATTGTCGCGCTTACGCTTTAAAGAGGTTCGGAGTGGCTAATGCCCGGATTATCACGGATGCTTATATTTCAAGATAAACCAAATGACAGATCTTAAAAAACTGGGATCCTTGACCGCGAATATCGGGGATATGGCTCTTAAAAGAAGGGTGTTGAGTATTGTTAAGGGTTTGAATATAAGTCTTTTTGATTCTATACTTGATTGTGGCTGTGGCGACGGATTATATTTAAAGACAATAAAGGAACTCTTCGGGGTCGCTATTTTCGGTTTTGATTTAAATGGAGGGTCTTTAAGACTGGCCCAGGGGTATACGAAGGATATGGGCGTGCCTCTGGTCCAAGGCCGCATAGGGGCCTTGCCATATAAGGATAATTCCTTCAGTAAGATATTTTCTACGGAAGTACTGGAGCATGTTGAAGATGATCTCGGCGCTCTCAAGGAAATATTAAGGATACTTAAGCCGGAAGGCATGCTTATTATTACGGTGCCCAATCATAACTATCCGTTTTTATGGGATCCGCTCAACTGGATGCTTGAGCGTTGTCTGGACAAACACATAAAATCAGGATTCTGGGCCGGGATATGGAATATGCATCTTCGGCTTTATTATAGGGAGGAAATTGAGGCCTTAATCCGGCAGGCCGGATTCAAGGTTAAGGCCGCGGAGTTTTTGACCCATTACTGCGTGCCTTTTAATCATATTATCCTGTACGGTTTAAAGAAATTGCTTTTAAGCGGGGTGTTGCCGAAAGGTATGAGTAATACCTCGGATAAATTCTCCGCCGCGAAAGATAAACAGTCCAAGTTGATCCGCCTGGGTTATCGGATTTTAGAGATTATTGACAGAGGCAATGATTCACAGTCTAAAGAAAGGTCTTGCGCGGCAATTTTAGTAAAGGCAATTAAAGAATAGGAAAAGCAGATATGATAAAGTTGTTTATGTTGGCCAAAAGACGCCTATTTTCTTCCTTGGGCTATAAGCTAAGCCGTGGTCTTAAGAAGCCGGTAAAGCCGCTGTTTATAAATTTCATTGTGACCTATATGTGTAATTCTAAATGCATTATGTGCGATATTTGGCAAAAATACGATAAAGATAGCGATAGGTTTAAGAAAAATATTGCTGATGAGCTTACTCTTAACGATATTACCGGTTTTGTTAAACGAAATAAAGAGTTTTTATCGGATATTAAGAGTATCGGGTTTACCGGCGGAGAGGCCTTTTTAAGAAAAGACATAGTGGAAATAATCAAGGTGGTGCATTCGCAATTGCCCTGGGTGGATATGGGTGTGCAGACTAATGGCCTGCTGCCGGATATAATAAGGGCTAAGATGCGGGAGATATTAAGTTTCTACCCTAATTTTAAGATAGCGGTATCTTTGGATGGGATAGGAGATGTACATAACGAAGTAAGGGGAATTAAAGACGCGTATACTAAAGCTCTTACCACTATTCAATATGCTAAGGAGCTGGGCATAAGCGGAATTACCTGCGGGATGACCTTAACCCCGGTTAATTTTAATAAGATCAGAGAAGTGGCTAAGCAGGTGGAGGCCATGGGCTGTGAATTCTCTTGTTTTATGGCCGAGAATTGCGAGTATTTCGGCAACCCGGATAGGAAAAAACAGTTTACCCAGGAACAGCTTAAGGTGATTACCGAAGAACTGCGTGATTTTCAGTATCATTACTTTATGGATAACCTGCGCCGGCAAATAACCGGTGAGTCAAAGCGCGCGCTTCCTTGTTATTCCGGATATACCTCGTATGTGATTGATCCTTATGGCGAGGTGCATCCCTGCATCTTGAGGAATGAGGCTTTTGGTAATATCAAGGGTAAGGCCTTTAGGGACATGGTAATTAACCGGCAGGCCTGGGAACTGCGCAAGAAGCTTAATAGCTGCAAGTGTTGGTGTGAATGCGAGGTGAGCTCTTCGGCGATTGTGGCTCCCTGGGATGTGGCGCGCTGGATATTAAAGAGCAGAGATAAGATGACTATATTAAGAAATCTGAATAAAAAGACATTGTTAAACCGGTTGTAGATTGATTATGAAATTAGCCTTACTTTGCGCGGAAGATTTTTCTTTGAGCGTGGCCTGCCTGTCGGCGTTTTTGAAGAAAAACGGGCATGAGGTCAAGGTTATTTTTGACCCTAAGCAATTCGGCAAGGCCTACGCGAATAATAAATATTTATCGGAACTCTTTAGTCGGCGAGGTTTGATTCTTAGCCGGCTAAAAGAGTTTTCTCCGGATATTATCGGATTTTCAGTTTTTACTTCCAATTATCAGTGGGCTTTGGGAATGGCCGGAGAAATCAAGAGGAATATGGATGTGCCGGTTATCTTCGGAGGGATCCACGCGACCCTGGTTCCGGAAGTGGTGATTAAAGAATCCGCGGTTGATATGGTCTGCGTGGGGGAAGGCGAGGGTCCGCTGTTAGAGTTATTGCGGGGGCTAAAGGACAAAAATAGGAACTACACCATAAGGAATATCTGGTTTAAGGAATCAGGCAGGGTTATCAGAAATGAGATCCGGCTTTTAACTCAAGATTTGGATGCTCTCCCTTTTCCGGACAGGTGGTCTTTATACGCCCAACTGCCGCGTTCCTATAGCAAGTATCCGATTATGCTTACCAGCTACGGCTGCCCTTACCGCTGCGCTTATTGTGCCAATAATGCCATATCCCAGGTGTATAAGGATAAGGGAAGTTATTTAAGGCGCAGAAGCCCGCATAGCGTGATTGCCGAGCTTAAAGAGATAAAATCAAGATATGCGCCGAAGTATATATTATTTATGGATGATTTATTCACTTTTAATAAGGATTGGCTGGCGGATTTCGCTTTGAGTTATGCCAGGGATATCCACCTGCCGTATAGCTGTCTTACCCATACGCGTTTTTTGGATAAGGAGACTTGTAGTCTGCTTAAATTGTCTTATTGTAACCTGGTATTGTTGGGCCTGCAGTCCGGCTGTGAACGGATCCGCCGGGAGATATTGGATCGTCCGGAGAGCAATGAGGAATACCGTAAGGCGGTAGGATTCCTCAAGGAATCAAAACTTAAATTCTCCCTGGATAATATTCTGAATATCCCTTTTGATACCCCGGACACGATTAAGGAATCCTTTAGTTTTTATAATGAATTGCGCCCAAATATGATACATTCTTTCAACCTGGCTTATTTCCCGAATACAAAGATTATAGAACACGGCATAAGGGCCGGGGCGCTTAGGGAGGATTCCCGGGATTTAATCAACCGCGGCTTAGCCGCCAATTATATCAATATTCAATTGGATTCCCGCGGAGACTATCGCCGCTATGCCTTGTTATTTACGATATTGCCGATTTTGCCGCAGCGTTTTGCCGCTAAGATAATAGAAGATAATATTTTTAGGAGAATGTTATTAGGGCTGCCTTCGGCAGTGATTTTATTAGTTAAATTCATCTTGAATATCCGCGCGGGAACGGGTTTTGTTTTCTTTACGGTAATTCATAACGAGTTGTTTTATTTAAAGACCCTGCTGGCCGGAAAAATCCGGGCCAAGATATACAAAAGTGAAGTTTTATATCCTTAATAACGGTTTGCTGAACGCGCAAGGGATGAGCGGCTCTGACCAGCGGGCCTTATCCTGGGCCAGGATATTCGTTTCTTACGGACATCTGGTGACTATGATTATCCCTGAGTCTGGCCGGAAAAGATATGAAGGATTGGAATGCTGGATAACTTCTAAGAGTTTGGTTAAGAGCGTGGTGTTGATAGCCGGGGTATATCTCTGGAGGGCATTTAAGACCTCAGGTATGTTATTCCGCAAGCTGAAGGAAAAGGGGATCCGGGAAGGGGTGATTTATTCTTCTTCTGATTTACTTCCAGACAGTATCCCGGCCTTATATAGTAAGTTGAGGTTACCCTCTTTGAAATGGATATCCGGACTGCATTTAATTGCGCCTAATCCGTTCAAGGGTTTTAGAAAGATATCTTCCGGCGGGGTTATCTTCCCGGAGATTAAAAACGTATATTATTATCTTAGCCAGCGGTTAGTCTTATTTTTTATGCGCAGGTATGTCAGTCTGGTTATGGTTTCTAACTCTTTAGACCGGGTATTCCTGCTGAAGCGGGGATTCTCTCCGGAGCAGGTTTTAGTGACCTATGGGGCGGTGGATTGGCCGGCTATAAACAGCGCGCTTAAGCAAAAAGAAGAGTTCAGCGCCTGCTATATAGGCAGATTTCATCAACAAAAAGGATTTTTTGATCTTGTAGAGGCCTGGAAAATAGTCCGCGCTAACCTGCCGGATGCGCTTTTAGCCATTATCGGCACGGATACTAATATGGACGCGGTGAAGAAGAGAGTTCGGGAGGAAGGATTATCCTCTAACATTAAGTTTCTGGGATTCTTATCCGGAATCAGCAAGTTTCAGGTCCTGAAGTCTTCAAAACTGCTGGTTTTCCCAAGCACCTATGAGAGTTTTGGAATGGCGGCCGCGGAAGGGATGGCCTGCGGTCTGCCGGTTGTGGCTTACGCGCTTCCGGTTTATACGGAGATTTATCCTGCCGGGATGCTTAAGGCTGAGATTGGCGATATTAATGGCCTGGCAAAATTGATTTTGGATCTGCTTTCGGATAATAGCTTGAGGGAGAGGATTTCTCTCCAGGCGCAAGAAGTAAGCCAGGCATTCAACTGGGAGAAAACCGCCCGGCAAATATTGGAGAGGTTAAATTAAGTGTGCGGGATTTGTGGTTTTTATGGTATGAAAGATAGGCCGTTGTTGGAAGCAATGGCCGGGGTTTTAGTCCATCGCGGCCCGGATGATTCGGGTTTTTATGAGGATGAGCGGGTGAGTTTGGGCCATAGGAGGTTGAGCATCATTGATTTAAGCCCTCAAGGAAGACAGCCGATGGCTAATGAGGATAATACTATTTGGCTGGCCTTTAACGGCGAGATTTATAACTTCCGGGATTTGCGGGCGGAGTTGGAAAATAAAGGGCATATCTTTAGAAGCCATACCGACAGCGAGGTTATTCTGCATTCTTACGAGGAGAACGGACTATCTTGTGTGGATAATTTTAGAGGGATGTTTGCCTTCGCGCTTTGGGATAGTAATAAAAGACGACTGATTATCTGTCGGGATCGTATTGGTAAGAAACCGCTTTATTATTGGCAAAACGGTGAGAGGTTGATTTTTGCCTCGGAGTTAAAATCGCTTTTGTGCTGTCGGGAGATTCCCAGGGAAGTGAATATGGAGGGTTTTTATTCTTTTCTGGCTTTTCAGTATGTCCCGGGGGTTGAAACCGCGGTTAAGAATATTTTTCGGGTTCCACCGGGAAATATGCTGATAGCAGAAAATGGCACGGTTAAACTGCGCGAATATTGGTCAATCCGTAAGATTGTCAATTCCACAGGGGATATTTCCGCGGATAAGGCTATGGATCGGATGGGTCATCTCCTGGAAGAGTCCGCAAACTTGAGGCTAGTCAGCGATGTCCCCTTGGGGGTTTTGCTTTCCGGAGGCCTGGACTCCAGCAGTATCGTGGCCTTGATCTCAGGGAGCGGGGTAAAATCAATAAGGACATTTTCCGCGGGTTTCGGTGAGGAAAGCGATGAGTTTAAATATGCCCGGATAGTTTCTGGTGAGTTTAATACTGAACACCGGGAGTTTATTGTGAAGCCGGCTAATTTAGCTCTTACCCTTAAGAAGATTGTCTGGCATATGGATGAGCCTATTGCCGACGGCGGGGCTTTTGCTACTTATATGATAGCGGAGGTGGTTAAACAATATGTTAAAGTTATTCTGGTGGGAGAGGGAGCGGATGAGTTATTTGCCGGATATTCCTGGCATCGTCTCTCCAGCCCTGGTTTTGCGCTTATCCCCGGAGCAATTAAGAACCGCCTTTATTTTTATCTGAATACTTTTTACCGCAGGAAGAAAAATCAGCCGGATATCTATAAGGAATTTAAGGAGCGTTTTAACTTAAAAGGCGGCAGGCGGGATTTCTTATCCCGGATGATGTTTTTTGAGTTAGAAAATCTCCTGCCCAATTGCCTTCTGATGAAGGTGGATAAAATGACTATGGCCCATTCCCTGGAGGCACGGGCCCCGTTTTTGGACCATAAACTGATAGAATTTGCCGCGGCTTTGCCGGCGGGGTTTAAAATGAGGGGTTTAACTAATAAATATATATTAAGAAAATTTATGGAGAACAAACTGCCTTCGGAAATCGTAAACCGGAAAAAACGCGGCTTCCTGGTCCCCATAACTAAATGGTTGAACGGAGAGCTTAAGAAATACGCCGAAGACATTTTACTGCGCGAAGACAGTTTTTCAGCCTGCGCCTTAGGGTTAGAAAAAATCAGGACTTTGTTTATTCCGCGAAGCGGTCTCCGGGAGTTAGAGAATAAAATCCTGCTCTGGAGGCTATTGGTGTTTGAATTATGGTTTGACCTTAATATCTTAAAATAGCGCGAAGATGGATCATAGAAACTAAGTTGAGATGAGAAAAATTATACTATACAATCCCCGGCCTAATCCGCATTTAAAGCCGGTAGACATACCGTTATCATTATTATGCGTTTCCCGTTTTCTGGATAAAGATGGTTATCCTATTCAAATAATCAGCGAGAATCTCTATGATAATCACTTTGAGATTATTGCCCGGGAGGCAAAAGATGCCTTTGTCTTTGGCGTTTCTTCAATGACCGGTCATCAGATTTATGACGGGATAAAGGCCAGCCGGATAGCCAAGGAAGCCAACAAGGATATTAAGGTTATATGGGGAGGCTGGCATCCCTCGTTGTATCCAAAACAGGTCATGGAGAATCCGTATATTGATATAGTAGTCAAGGGGCAGGGGGAGATAGCGTTTTATGAGGTAGTAAAGAGAATAGAATCCGGAAAGAATTATGAAAGTATTCCGGGAGTGCATTGGAAAGAAAACGGGCGCGTCTTTTCTAATCCTGACCGACCGCTGATGGCTTTGGACGGCATGCCGGCGATTCCATATCATTTGGTGGATGTGGAGAAGTGTTTGATTGAGACGGAGTTCGGCGGCCGGACAGTTAATTATGTCTCCAGCTACGGCTGCCCCTATCGCTGCGGATTCTGTTGTGAGCAGACGGTCAATCAGAGAAGGTGGGTAGGTTTGAATGCCGAGGCGGTGGTGCGGGATTTAGAGCGGCTGGAGAAAGTATTTAAGGTTAACGGTATCTCTATGTATGACAGTAATTTCTTTGTGGATATAAAGAGGGCCAAGGGGATTTTAAAAGGGATTCTGGAACGGGGGCTGACACTCAGACTGGGCAATATAGACGGCAGGACTAAGCAATTGGCTGAGGCTGATGATGAACTCTGGGATCTTATGCGGCCACCCGCTGTTACAGTATCCTGACCGGAGCGGAGTCGGGGGATGAGGATGCCCTTAAGATTATTAATAAGGATATTACTGTTGAGGATACCATAAAATTCGCTCAAAAATGCCATGAGTATGGGATTAAAGTGGTATTTTCCACCTTAGTCGGATTGCCTATAGCTAATCTTAGTTTCACTGAGATTGCCCGTAAAACAGACGAACAGATTAAGTTGACGGTGGATATGTTCGATAAATTGCTTTCTTTGGACAGCCGGCACCGGGGCTTAATGTTTATTTATTGCCCTTATCCCGGGACGCCATTGTATCAAGAGGCGCTCAGGCTTGGTTTTAAAGAGCCCCGGAGCCTGGAGGAATGGGGAAATTTCAGCTTATATGAAGGACATACCCCTTGGATTACCCGCAAACAGGAGTTTTTTGTCCCGATGTTGTCCAGTTATATATTTATGTTCTTGGATTCGGATACGATTGGATGGGTTAAAGAGCGGATAAAATCACGGATTAAGAAAGCCTTGTTTGTCGCGGCGTTTATGATTTTATCCGTAATCGCGCGCTGGAGATGGAAACATAAAATATTCTCTTTTGCCATAGATTACCGATTATTTTTATTTGCTAAGAGCCGGAATAAATCAATATGACGGATAGTTTTCCTGTAACTACGTTGTTAGCTTTGTATGACCCGGATGCCATAGGCATAAGGACATTGGATAGTATGGCCGCGGATCGCCTGGGCTGTAAGGTAAATCAGATTTTCTTTAAGAATCTCTTCCCGGCGAATTTTCCTTACACCGCTCATGAACTTGAGCTTTTAATCCGCTTGATTAAGGAATTGAATACGCGGCTTCTGGGGGTGAGCATCCGTTCTTCATCTTTAAAGACCGGGGTAGAAATCATCCGCCGCCTGCGTAGAGAGCTTAAAGACGTAAAAATTATAATAGGGGGAACGCACGCGATACTTTCTCCGGAGGAATGCATAGAATTGGCGGATATGGTTTGCCTGGGAGAGGGGGAGGATCCTTTTTTGGATTTATTGCGGGGCTTCTCAGAGGATTTAAGCCGGGTTAAAGATGTCCCCGGCCTATGGGTAAAATCCGGCGGCCATATTTATAAGAACCGGATGAATGAGCTTATTGATATAGATAATCTGCCGGCGATAGATTATTCTGGCCGGAATAAATGGTATATAGAAAATGATCTGGTTTTATCCGGAGATCCTTTGGCCGGTAATTCTGTAGGCGAGGTTTTCTCCTCCCGTGGCTGCCCCTATAAATGTACTTATTGCACCAATAATATCTTAAAGGCCATAATGAATGACAAAAAGTTCGTCCGGCTAAAGAGCGTGGATAATGTGATCGGCGATATAATTAATTTAAAGAGATATTTTAAGAATCTTAAGAAAATTGTCTTTGCCGATGAGGTGTTTGCCTTTAATAAACAGTGGACCGCGGAATTCTGCGCTAAGTATAAAGAGAAAATCCATCTTCCTTTTGCCGCCCTTTTTTATCCCAATATGGTCACTGAGGACGCGGTGAGAATGTTAAAAGATGCCGGGCTTACCCACGGCCGGGCCGGTCTGCAGTCCGGATCAGAGCGGATACGAAAAGACCTTTATAAAAGAAATCACTCTAACGAGAAAACCATGGAGCTGGCCAGTATCTTTCATCGGGCGGGGATAAGGCTGACCTTTGATATCATTGTCAATAATCCTTACGAAACCGAAACCGACCTGCGCGAAACCCTTAACTTTTATCTTCAGATACCCAAGCCTTTTGAGCTGAATATGCATTCACTGGTTTATTTTCCCAAAACCGACTTAACCAATATGGCGCTTAAGGACGGGATTATCCGCAAAGAGCACGTAGAAGGGGAAACGGATGAGGCCCTCAGGCTTAATCATGTCTTGTTAAAGGACAAGAAAATGATTTACGGCTATAAAAATAACCTGTTCTGGAATTGCCTTTTTTCCTTGACCTCTAAACCGTTTATTCCCTCTTGGCTGATTAAGGGTTTATCCAAGAGCAGATTTTTGCGGAATAATCCGGAATATTTGCTCTATTTTGCCAAAATGGCGAATATCATAAATATCGCTTTCATAGGTTTTGGTTTGCTTAAAGCCCGGGAGATAGGGCTTAAGGATGTGGCGCAGGTATTGAAGAGTTTTTCCTTTGCTTCCTCGGTGAATAAATAACCGCTATTATGATGAGTGAGAAACCGGATATCTTATTGATTAATCCTTTTTCCTGGATCCGTGACGGCAGCCCGGCTTATCTGCCTTACGGGGTGTTATATTTGGCTGGTTACTTGAGAGGGAAAGGAATTAAGGTGGATATCTTTGACGCTAATACCGATCCCACTGACCCTTTGGAGGTGGTTGCGCGTAATCGGCCTTTAGCCCTTGGTTTATCAGTATTAACCGGGCCGGTCATCAATGAAGCCCTGAAAATCTCCCGCGCGGCCAAAAGCAGGTTTAAGGATATAAAGATAATTTGGGGAGGCCTGCATCCTACTCTTTTTCCTAAGTATGTTTTAGGGGAGGATTCAGTTGATTTTATTATCCAGGCAGAAGGGGAAAACGCGCTTTTTAGGTTAATGGATGCCTTACTCAAGAGCAGGGAGGATCCCTCTGTCCGGAATCTAGGATATAAAGATAAGGGAAATATCTTTATTAATCCGGTAGAGGACAGTCTTATTGATTTAAATTTATCCCCTATGCCGGCCTGGGATTTGGTGGATATGCCTAAATATATTGCTAACCGATTTTTTGCCAGCCGGGTTCTTACAATGAATACTTCCCGGGGTTGTCCTTTCAAATGCGCATTTTGCTTTAATCAGGGGCTGCCTTATCAAAGGTGGCGTTCTCTGAATGCCGGGAATATATTTAAACAACTGATGCGCTTAAAGGACAACTATGGGATTAATGGGATTCAGTTCTATGAGGATAGCTTTGACACGGATAAAAACCGGGTGAAGGAATTCTGTAATCTGATGATTAGTTCTGAAGCGAAGGTTAACTGGAGCCATTTCTCCAATATAATTTACTGTGATGAGGCTATGTTAAGGCTGGAAAAGGCCGCCAACTGTAAATATGTTGAGTATGGCGTGGAGTCCGGTTCCGATCGGATACTCCAGCTGATAAATAAAAGACAGGATGTCGCCCAGATTAAAGAGGCCTTTCAGGTCTGTAAACGGGTGGGGATAAAGTCGGCGGCTTTGTTTATGATAGGGTATCCTTCAGAAACTAAGGAAGAGCTTAAAGAAACCATAGATTTGGTAGAGGGGCTGCCCGCGCATATCCTGATCAGCACTATCTATAGGCCTTATCCCGGGACTCCCCTGTATGATTATTGCGCCAAAAATAAGAATTTTTTTGTCCCTGCTACTTTAGAGGCTCAAGGTGAGTTTTACCGTTTCAGCCATATGAAAGACGGAGCCTGTAATATGAGTTTTGTTTCTACGGAATATCTGCTTAAACTGCAAAGAAGCTTTTACGCCAAATTTGCCATCAAGGAGGCTATTCTTTGTTTGAAGGAGTTCAATTTTGGGCTTATAATTTATTATTTAAAACGACAAATGAAACCAAAAGCCTTGTGCTATACGATAAAATCGCTGTTTAATAGGCTATCGTTGCGGTCGCGCGATAGGGTTGTGAATGAATAATGTTTTGGTTGTAGGGGGAAGTGGGTTTATTGGCAGCCATTTAGTTGAGCGGCTCATAGCTAAAGGGTATAAAGTGTTTGTTTTATTCAGAAATAATTCTGATACAAAATTTCTCAAATCTTTGGGAGTTGAATTACGGTTTGGGGATCTTCTGGATTTAGATTCGCTTAAAGCTGCTCTTTCCGGGGTAGATATGGTTTTTTGCCTGGTGAATGTTAAGCCTATCGGTAAGAGTCTGCAGGAATATGAAAAGGAATTGTACGCGCTTCATTCTCAGGGAACTCATAATCTTTTAGAGGCCTGCAGGATTAACAAGATAAAGCGTCTTGTGTATCTAAGCAGTGTAGCTGCGATTGGGTACAGGAAAGGCGTATCGGTTTATAATGAAGTCTCCGTGGAGTCTCCGGTAGATCCTTATGGCAAGGCAAAATTTGAAGCCGAGAAAATTATCAGAAGTAATGCTAGTGTGATGGGCATCGATGCTACCATACTACAGCCGCCCGGGGTATTTGGCGAGCGAGGATTAGGGGCATTAACAAAAATTATCTATTTTATTGAAAGAGGGCTTGTGCCTATTGTAGGCTCCGGTAGGAATAGACAGAGTTTGACCTATGTGGGCAATGTAGTCAGTCAGGCGATTTTCGTAGCTGAGAATAAGGATTCAGCGGATAAAACATACATAACTACTGATGACAGGCCTTACGCGGTTAACGAGTTAGTAAACGCTACTTCCCAAGACATGAAACAGAAGCCGGTTAAAATATATATTCCTGTTTGGTTAATACTCTTTTGTGTCTCAATCGTAAACTTCTTAACTAAAATTTTCTTAAGAAAAGAATTTATAAACAAGGAAAGTATTATAGCGATTGCCACCGAACGAATTTTCGACGGTTCAAGGATTTTTAAGGAGTTAGGCTATGCGCAGGAATATGGCTTAGCCGCGGGAACCGCCCGCACCATTAAATGGTATAAAGGAAGTAAAAATGCCTAAGATTTTACTTATTTATCCGCATCCCTGCGGTTTGTTTGCCAGAATGCCTTATCCTGTTTTATGTGTGGCTGGATATTTGCGAAAAAAAGGTATTATTGCTGACGTGTGCGATCTTCAAGTTGAAAATAAAGAAAGTATAAATTTTAAACAGTATGATTATTTTGGTTTTTCCTTGCAGTTTACCGGGCCTCAGATAAGGAGCGCGCTTGAATGCGCGGGTTTTCTGAGAAAACAGGGCGTTACATCACCTTTTATCTGGGGAGGCGTGCATGCGTCTATCACCGCGGCAGAAACCGCGCAAAATGAATTTGTAGATTATGTGGTAAGAGGAGAAGGAGAGGAAACACTCTGCCAACTGCTCTTGGCTCTTGACTCAGGGAAAAACCCCGCGGATATCGCAGGCATCACCTTTAAAAATAATGGTGAAATTATCAATACGAGCGAAAGGGATTTTATTGATTTAAATGAAATGCCCACCGTCCCATATTATTTGTTAAAAGATTTACAGAAGTATTCTGAGCTTAATAGAAAGCCGTCATTTGTAAGCATTGGGACAAGCCGGGGATGCCCTTTTAATTGTGGATTTTGCTATACAAAAGCCGTGCACAGAAGAAGATGGCGGGCAATGTCCGTGGATAGGGTTATTCTAGAGATTAAGAATATATTACAGTTTTTCAAGCCGGATATACTTATGGCAAACGATGATTACCTTTTTGCCAGTATACCTCGCGCTAAAGAAATTGCCCAAAGGATAATAGATGAGAAATTGGGTATTAAGTGGAGCGGCAGTATGCGTTTTGATTCAGCAGTGCGCTTAAACGATGATTTCTGGGATTTGCTCAAAAGGTCAGGCTTTGTTAATCCTAATTTTGGAGGTGAGTCGGGTTCTACGGAAATACTAAAAATGATAAATAAAATGATTTCTCCTGAGCAGATGGAAATGGTAATTTCAACTCTGGGAAAATATGATTTTATGCTTTACGCGAATTATATGTTAGGTCTACCGGGGGAACAATATGCTGATGTAATTAAGACATTCGCCATCATCAAAAAACTTTCCGCGAAAAACAAAAACTTTTATTCAGGATTGAGTATTTATACTCCTTATCCCGGCACCCCGCTGTATCCTCAAGCATTAAAAAACGGGCTTAATCCCCCAGCCAGATTAGAGGATTGGGCAGAGTATCAATACAATACGGTAGCTAATCTTCCCTGGATAAAGGGGAGAGCCCGGAGTGTTATCAGGACAGCTACTTTATTTACTCATTTTTCCTTTAATCAGCGCCTTAGCTTGAAATACACCATCCCTTTTAAGAATCCTATGTACTGGATTGCTTTTTTTGTATTTACCTTGTCAGCAAGAATCAGGTGGGTCTTGGATTTATATATTTTCCCAATAGAATGGCGGATGTATGAATATGCCTGCAGGATATTAAAAATATCAGAAAGATAAATGCCTCATGAAGCTTGCTCCTGTAGACGCTCTTTTGATTAATCCCATAAGCGCTCAAACAATACCGGCTTTTATTCCTCACGGACTGCTTTATATTGCATCTTATGCCATAGAGCGCGGCTATCGTATATCAGTCTATGACAGAAATGTAGATACTGAGAATATTGATGTGGTCTTTCTAAAATTAAAACCGAGAGTGGTAGGATTGGGCTGTCTTACCGGCACCTCAATAGATGATGCTATTTTTGTTTCTAAGGAGGTGCGGAATTTGATTTATCGATAAAAATTGTATGGGGCGGCATCCATACAACTTTGTATCCGGATTCTATTTTAAAAAACGGCTTTGTTGATTTTGTTATTATCGGAGATGGAGAGAGTGCGTTTTCGGGGCTGTTGGATTACGCTATTAGCAAAAGAAAGCGCTTGGAAGACTTAAACAATATTGGATATAAAGATAACGGGCAGTTGAAATATACTAAAAGATCTTTTTTTGATTTAGAGAAACTTCCCCAGCCAGCGTGGCACTTAATTAAAGTAGAAAAATATATAAGAAGGAAGTTCTACGCGAGCAGGGTAATCACGATAAACACATCCCGAGGATGCCCGTATAAATGTTCTTTTTGCTGTGTGCCTAAAGTTCACCTTGGCAACTGGAGAGGGATACGCGCGGAGAAAATAATTGAGAATTTGAAATATTTGAAAGAGCACTATCATATTGATGGCTTTCAGGTGGATGACGATGAGTTTGATATTAATAGAGAGCGTGTCCTAAAATTGTGCGATTTATTACAAAAGAATAACCTGAAATTTAAGTGGTCGCATTTTTCAAGGATTAACTTAGTAAAAGAGGATGTGATAAAGACAGAGATTAAATGCGGCCTTCGGCTTGTTGAATTTGGAATAGAGAGCGGCTCAGATAGAGTGCTTAACTTTCTTAATAAGGGCCAAACTGTTGAGCAAATAATCAATGTGTTTAATCTCTGTCGTAGGCTTAAGCTTAAAGTGAGCGCCTTGCTTATGATTGGATTGCCCACGGAAACTGAGAATGATTTAATGGCTACTGTAAAATTAGTTAAACGTCTTAATCCTTATATAACGCTTTGCACTATTTATCGTCCTTATCCCGGGACAGAATTATTTAATTATTGCATAAATAAAGACTTTTTACCTATGATGACAATTTGGAGGGCGTAGGGTCTATCTATGAACGAACAATTAATACCAGCAAAATTGATACTAATTTTCTACTTAAGATTAAGAATTATTTTGATCGTCGTAATATTTATCAGGAAATTAAATTTATAATTGCAAGGCTGAAATTCAACCTGTTTATTTATTACCTAAGGTATTATGTCTTAAAACAAGCGCGAAAAACATAATATGAAAATAAGAAATTATAAGGCTTTAGGATTGATTGCGATTACGATATTGTTTGTAGTGTTGACATTCGCAATGACGTATCCTTTATTTTTTACTGTAAATAAATCCATTGCCGGGTTTGCGAGCACTGATGAGCCGTCTGTATGGTATTTTTGGTGGTTAAAATACGCGCATACAAATAATATTAATCATGGCGATTGCCGGTATATCTCCTATCCTTTTGGCCAGGATTACGCTGTCCTTGATCAGCTTTATCCGTTGTGGTCGGGTTTTAAAAGAGTAATGGCAATAACTACAAATCAGTGTTTTGCCTATAATAGTGAAGTTATACTATCCTTCATTTTGTCCGGATTGTGTATGTATGGGTTAATGCGGTTTATCTCTGGGAATTTCAGAGTAGCTGTTTTTTCCGGCATAATATACGCTTTCTCGCCGTATCATTTTGCCCGGGCTTGGCAGCATATCGGTTTAACCCATATCCAGTGGATTCCTTTGTATGTCTATGCCTTATTGAAGATGAAAAAAGATGTGAATTTGCGGACTACGATATTTTTGTCTTTAGCGTTATTTCTGGTGGCTTCTTTTGATTATTATTATCTGTATTTTATGCTTTTGGTTACTGTTTTTTTCTGGATGTATTGTCTTATCGCGGATAAAAAGAATAGTAAAAAGTTGACTTTGCGTATCATCTTAAGCATGGCCTTGACAGGATCAGTAATGGCTATAATACTTTGGCCGTTTATAAAGACTCGAGTTCTGGCTCCTCAGGCTAAAGCTGTTTCGGTGTGGAGCTTGCGCCGGCCTTTTGAGGATTTGTTCAGCCAATCCGCGAGGCCTCTAAGTTATTTGCTTCCTTCTCCGGAGCATCCGTTTTTAGGAGGCCTGGCCAAAGGTTTTGTAGGTACGGATATATATGGAATGAGCTTAACTGAACACGCGCTTTATTTGGGCTGGGTGCCGCTTGTGCTGGCGTTTGTGGCGTTTAGAAGATGGAGTAGAAATAGAAAAAAACTAACCACCAGCCGCGAACCGCAAATCACGGACAAAAAAGGTTTTTATATCGGCTTTTTTGTGTTTCTGGCAGTTATGGCCTGGTTTTTTTCCCAGCCGCCGTGGTGGAATATCTTTGGCTTTAAGCTGTATATGCCGTCATTCTTTTTGTATAAAATTCTGCCGATGTTTCGGGCGTACTGCCGTTTTGGGATTGTGGTAATGTTGGCGGTGGCGGTGTTGGCAGGCTTTGGGTTGAATTTTATCTTAGAAAGATTCAAGTCGCAAAAAACCAAGCTCGCGCTAACTGCCTTGTTCTGCGGATTGGTTTTATTTGAATTCTGGAATTGGCCGCCCTATAAAGTGATTGATTTATCCAAAGTGCCGGCGGTATACTATTGGTTGAAGGAACAACCGCAGGTTGAGGTGATTGCTGAGTATCCCTTGGATGCGGATTCTCCAAACGAGCTGTTTAAATTCTTCCAAACGGTGCATGAAAAGAAAATCATTAACGGCACAATCCCCGGAACTTATGCCAATAAGGTGGCCCAGACTATCAGGAAATTATCAGAATATGATACAGTCAAAACCTTGAAATGGATGGGGGTAAAGTATGTGCTGGTGCATAAAGATGATTATTTGAAAACAGACTTGGTGGAAGATAGAGAGGATATGGAAAGGATTCCCCAAAACCAAGGCCTTAAATTCGTCAAAAGTTTTCCGCCCCAGGAATGTTCGCGGAAAGGAGTAATGTGTATTCAGGCAACAGGGCAAATAGATGTATATGAAATAGTTGCTCCCGCGTTAGAACCAAACATATGAGGATATCTTAGAATGGCACATAGAGTTGTTTTGGTGTATCCAAAATCCGGCGTATATGACGCGATAATAAAAGACCTGCCCTTAAGCTTACTGTATGTTGCTTCAATTGTTTATAAAAAAGGATATGAGGTTAAGATTATTGATCAAAGAGTAGAATTAAACTGGAAGGAAAAATTAATCAATGAATTAAGGAAGGAGCCTGTGTGCGTAGGTATTTCTGCTATGACGGGAACTCCGATAAAATATGCCCTTGAGGTATCCAAAATAGTAAAATTGTATTCTTCTGCTCCGGTTGTCTGGGGCGGTATACACCCGACTATTATGCCTCAGCAAACCCTGGGAGATGATTTAGTGGATATTGTAGTCAAAGGTGAAGGGGAATTGACCTTTTGTGAATTGACGGATGCGATAGTTAATAAGAGACCTCTAAGAAATATCAAAGGCCTCAGCTATAAACATCAAGGAGAGATTTTCCATAACGAATGCGCTGATGTTGTGGATCTAGAGTCTTTGCCGGATTTGCCTTATGAATTAATAGATATTTCAAACTATTATCGAGAAGGATACGATGAAAGAGTGATCTCGGTTTTAACCAGTAGAGGCTGTCCGCATAACTGCGCGTTCTGTTACGCGCCGACTCTCTCAGGGCGCAGATGGAGAAAAGCGGGGGTAGATAAATCAATGAAATCCCTGGAATTGGTTATTGATAAATTTTCCCCCGGCTATATATGCATATTAGATGATGATTTTTTTATAGATTTAGGCCGCGCCAAAAAGATACTCTACGAGATTTATAAGAAAAAGTGGCAGGTAAAATTTGATTTCAGGGGTGTGCGTATAGATGATTTATACAGGATGGATAATGAAACTCTGTCTCTTTTAGAAAGAATAGGGACGCGGAATCTGCATATAGGGGCAGAGTCTGGTTCGCAGCGCATGCTTGATTTAATGCGTAAGGGTATAGGCGTTGATCAGACGATAGCCGTAAATAAGAAACTAAGTAATTTTAAAAGTCTGCGTCCCACGTATAATTTCTTCTCCGGTTTACCCACGGAAACTGAGGAGGATGTTTTTAAATCCACGGACTTAATATTTCGCTTACTAAAGGATAACCCATTTTGCCATATGACACTTTTTAATCAGTTTACTCCGTATCCCGGTTCCGAGTTATTTGATATGGCGGCTAAATATGGATACAGGCCTCCGCGAACACTTAGAGATTGGGGTGATTTTGGGCCTGATAATAGCGCTAATTCTTTGCCTTGGCTGAACAGCAGAATGGTGCGCCTGTTAAATACGCTTTATGTTACCAGCTTTTTTATAGATCAGAAGCTCGACATTCATCTGGTCTCCGGTGCAACAGCATATAAAATACTAAGAATATTCATAAAGATGTACAGGCCCCTGGCCAGATTGAGGTTTAAGAAGCACCTTACCATATTTCCGATAGAAGTAATGCTTAAAAATGTCTTCTTTTCATACTTAAAAAATAAAACAGAAGAAGCGCAAAAGGGTTATTTTGAAACCAGGCTTAAGTTTGATAAGAATAGGGCAGTGGTATGGAGCGTGATAGCGCGTTACCTTAATCGATTTATACCTCATGATTCAAAAATTTTAGATATGGGCGCCGGCTATTGCGATTTTATCAATACTATAGGGGCTAAAGAAAAATATGCTCTTGATATATTTGACGATATGGACAAGCTTGCTAAAGAAGGTATAACTATATTTAAACAGTCGGCAACCGAAAGGATTAATTTACCCTCGGATTATCTTGATGTGGTTTTTGCCAGCAATTTTTTTGAACATCTTAATGAAGAAGATTTTTATAAGGTTATTGGCGAAGTAAAGCGTATTTTAAAAAGTGGAGGGAAGCTAATTGTCATTCAGCCCAATTTTAGATATTATCGTGATAAATATTTTGAAGATCCTACACACAGGCAGATTTTTACCGATATATCCTTGGCGGATTTCTTGCGGCAAAATGGGTTTGAGATAGAGCATCGTTTTCCTAAGTTTATTCCGGCAACTCTTAAGTCGCATTTACCTAAAGCCGCCATGTTAGTTAAGGTATACTTAAGATTGCCAATAAAACCATTTGCGCGGCAGTTTCTTATTGTCGCCAAAAATGTTAAGAAAGGCTGACATGTGGAACAATAGAAGAGTTTCAGTAATCTTTCCGACATATAATGAAAAAGAATCAATAAGAGAGGCTATCGAAGATTTCTTTGCTACAGGCTATGTGGATGAAATTATAGTGGTTAATAATAACGCCCGGGAAGGGACAGATAGAGAAGTGGGTAAAACCAGGGCAATTCAGGTTTTTGAAAGAAAGCAAGGCTATGGTTACGCTATTCGCCGCGGCTTTGAGGAGGCCACTAGTGATTTAATAGTCTTATGTGAACCGGATGGGACTTTCGAGGCAGCGGATATACTTAAACTTTTAGTTTATTCGGATTCTTTTGACGCGGTATGGGGGACAAGAACGAACATCGCGCTTATTGAGCAAGGCGCGAATATGGGAATGTTTATGAGATGTGGCAATGTGGCCGCGGCAAAAGTTATGCAAAATCTATATAACACATCACGCCTGACTGATGTGGGATGTACCTATAAATTATTTAAGAAAGAGGTGATAGAAAAAATAAAAGATAAATTTAACGTCGGCTCTCAGCATTTTGGCCCTGAGCTAATGCTGCTTACCATCCTCAACGGATTTTCTTTCGTGGAGATACCAGTAAATTATTATAAGCGGGTTGGTAAATCTTCGGTCACCGGGCATAAGTCAAAAACCTTCATTCTCGCTATTAAAATGCTTAATCTTATTATGGTTTATTTCTTTAGGAATCTATTTGTTCGGAAAAGGAAGAAGTAAGGAATGGGTAAGAAAATCTATAGATATTTTCTTTTTTACTGGCGAGAAATCATATTCTTGTTTTTTTTATTAGGATCGAATCTGATGCTGAGATTTTATAACTTAGCCCAAAAAGGCTTATGGCATAGCGATGAAATAGACTATTATCTTGTCTGCCATGATGCGATTAAATTATTCAAAAGTTCCGTATTTTGTTCATCCGGAATGTGGCAGAAGATAGATGGGCTATATAAAACATTACAAATGCTAGTGCAATATCCTCCGAAATTCGCGTTCTATTTAGTCAATAGCATCTCCTGGGCATTTGTAGATAAGCATTCCACGATTCTGTTTGTTAATGCCGTTGCCAGCATTTTAACAATTGTAACTATATTTTTTGTTGGGCGGAAATTCTTTAACTTACGCGTTGGCATTATCGCAAGCACTCTATTTAGCTTTTCACTTATTTATTTAAGATACTCCCGTAATGGATTTTCAATGGCTTTAACTTATCTGTTTTTAGTCTTGTCAATTTATTACTATCTGGATTTCTTGAATAATCTCCGGATTAAAAATCTGGCAATTTCTGGCTTTATCTTAGGCATAGGGCTCCTTTTTCATGCACAGATATTTTTATTTACCTTAGTAATAATTTTCGCGGAGTTTTTGAGTTTTTTATATTTTTATCATAAAAATATAAGTGAATTCATCCGGCGGATTACCGTATTTATTCCTGCTTTTTTCCTGCCATTGGCATTACTTGAAATAACGACAAACGTAGGCAGGATATTTCATTGCTATAGCGCTCGCGGCTATTTCAGGCAGATATTTAATACGACAACAGGAAATTTAGTCAGCCAACAGGGTATGCATATACAGCCGAGTTACTATTTGAACGTTCTTTGGCGCCTGGAGAGCCCGGTTATATCTTTGTTGGCTATTGTTAGTCTGTTTTTTATCATTAGATCAGTTCTATCAAGGGAAAAAAAATCACAATCAGTTTTTCTGGTTTCAGCCTTATTTATCCTGCCGTATGTATATTGGGTGGCTCAGAGGCGGTTACATCAAGTAGAATATAACTGCCTTGGCGCATGGCCGTTTTTGTTCTTATATATTGCTTTGGGAGTTGACGCCTTATTTAAAAATATAAGGCTTAAATTTTTTAGAATAACGGCAATGCTGTTCTTTTTGATTATTGCGGTATCTTACAGCCTTTATCACCTTAGGACACTCTTTGAGATCAAAAGTCATTTTCCCGAGATATCTAAAATATTAAAAGAGCAGAAAGTAACAAAACTGGTTATCTATAAAACCGGCGGCATCTATGCGTATAAAAATATTGATCCTTATTTGATGACTGTAGAGATGTATCCTGCGGATACCATGCAAGAAGTTTATGAAATTGCCCAAAAAGAAAAGGTAGGTTTTTGTTTTTATGGTTCATGGGAATATTTTTTAGCAAAAACTAACAATGCGGTTGTGGATGGTGAGTTGGTTGCAAAAATAAGGGATACTACCATGAGGCCGCACTATCCTCTTTTTTTTATGGGTTTGATGAATAGTGGAATAGTAAACACGCAAGAAGCAGAGGCGTTTAAAGATAAAATATATGATTATATGTATCTTTATAAAATTAAATTGACAAATAAATCTTAGATAGAATGCATAAAAAAAATATATTCTTTTTACTATTTGTATTCTCGTTAGTGATTTCATTTTTTTATACCTTTTTTAGTTATAATAAATTTAATCCTTTTTCATTAAAATTTAATAATGTTGATACCGAATTGAAATTTGAGCTTCCTGAAAAAGATTCATATATATTAAATATTTGGAATCCACGAGTACCAAAGGCAATATACTTTAACGGTCGGCAGGTGTTCCCTTCTTATGTGAGTAACAAGGAAGAGACGCGAGTCGCCTATGTAATAGTGCCAGTTGATTATACGCTAAAGGGGATAAACGTATTAGACATATCGGATTCTGGAAAATATAGCGTCAAAATACGGAATTTTTTCGGCGCTACAAAGTCAAAAAATATTTATATTTTGCTTAACTCTTCAAAATTTATTAGTGAAATAAATTTTAATTTCTTAAAATTTGTTATAGTTGCCATCCTTGTCTATTTTCTATTATATTTTGTATCGCTGCTTCTTGCCAAATTAGACATTGAAATATTTTCTCTATATCTAATTTCTTATATTCCTTATTTCTTATTTTTTTGTTTTATTTTTCTTGTCTCATTGTTTAGCCAATTGCGTTTAATAATGTCCGCCTCGGCCTTTATTACTATAAGCCTTGTTCTTGTAAGCATTGTCAAAATTCCTTTGCTTGCAACCGCGTTATTTAAAAAAAATAAATTCCAGCAGAATATTATATATAATGAAGCGAATTCTGCTCCGGGGGCGCTATCCCAGATTCTTTCGGGCAGTGGAGATTTAAGCGAGTTATTAATTTTTTTATTTATGTGGTGTATCCTTTTTACCGCGATTACTCTCATTTCGGGTTTAGATATGTTGAGCGAGTTTATAATCAATATTGCTTATGTGGTTTTAGTAATCGCGGTAGGCATGAAAATATTTAAAAAGTTAAAAATAACAGCAAAATCAAGCAAGGATAGAAAGGATTCCACTCAAGAATTCCCTAACCCTGATTTAATACGCGCGCAGAAAACCGGCCCGATTGATGTGTATGAGATTATGGCAAATCCTATTAAACCGGAAGTTAGTGAGTAAAAGCCGCGGTAAGTCAAAAATTTATCTTGATAGCATAGGAAATTATATCTGATAAGATTCTTCGCAGAGCTCAGAATCAAGTAAAATCTAAGAGCCAGAGGCAGATTTTACTTGACAATTATGCAATTGTAATGCATTATTTGCAATATGTATATTAATCGTTTGCTTGCCAGCTATATATTAAAGGCGTCGCGTTCGTTTCCGGTTGTTTTGTTGACCGGGCCGCGTCAATCCGGGAAGACAACGCTTTTAAGAAAGATTGCCAGGCCGGATATGGGTTTTGTAAGCCTTGATGACCTGGTTGTGAGAGAACTCGCCATTTCTGACCCTAAGCTGTTTTTTCAGCGGTTTAAACCTCCCCTGTTTATAGATGAGATACAGTATGCCCCGAATCTTCTTACCTATATAAAGCTGCTGGTAGATGAAAGGACTACAAGATTGAAGCCGGCAAACGGTTTGTTCTGGCTGAGCGGTTCGCAAAATTTTACCTTAATGGATAATGTATCTGAATCTTTGGCGGGAAGAGTGGCGATAATGAATTTATTGGGTTTTTCCCTGTATGAGTATGCGCGCGATTCTGCTTCGGATAAGCTTAAGCCTTTTTTTATGAATAAGACCAAAAGGATAACCCGGGTTTTAAATATGCCGGAATTATTTAAAGTTATTCTCCGAGGTTCTATGCCGAAGCCGGTTATTGACCGCAGGATTGACATTGAGCAGTATTATTCATCCTATCTGCAGACTTATCTGGAACGGGATATAAGAAGTCAGGTGGGGGTGAGAAGCTCAAGGACTTTTGAGGCATTCTTAAGGCTTTTAGCCGCGCGCAGCGCGCAGCTTTTAAACATGGCCTCTCTTGCCTCTGAGATAGGAACGGCATTGAATACTGTTAAATCCTGGATTAGTTTATTGGAGAAGACATATCAGATATATATCCTAAAGCCGTATCACAGCAATCTTAACAAGAGGGAAATAAAAACTCCGAAAGTGTATTTTTTGGATACGGGTTTGTTATGTTATTTGACTTACTGGAGGGATTATCATTCCGTCTGCGTCGGTCCTATGGCTGGGCCATTGTTTGAAAACTGGGTTATTAGTGAGTTGATAAAAAGTTATTGGCATAGGGGCAAGGAGGCGCCTTTTTATTTTTATAGAACAAGGGATGGATTGGAAATAGATCTTTTTTGTGTAACCGGAGAGGGGATTATCGCCTCTGAAATAAAGCTGTCAGCGATGGCAAAAGTGAAATCTTTTAAAGCATTAGAAACCGCAAAGGTTGGCAAGCTTAATATAATAGAGCAGTGGATATTCTCTCTCGCGCAAGATATTATGCCTTTGGACGCGAAGACAACCGTATTTCCCGCAAGCAGTATATATTAGAAATAGTTTGTTCTGCCTCATGACAGCGCTTTCTCTATTTTTAACGCTGGGAATAATTGGGCTGGCTTGTATAAATATTAAAGTATGTTATAATTTAGGATATGGATAAGAAAACTGCTTTAAAGCTAGCCCGTGATTACGTGCATTTTCTTGCCGCGCATAATTATTATAAAATAAGGGAGGCTTTTTTATTCGGGTCATACGCAAAGAATCATTTTAGCGATGACAGTGATATTGATATTGCTCTGGTATTGGCAGGGTATAAAGATACGATAAAAGAGCTTTCCAACCTGATGCGGCTTAGGAGAAATTTTGATTTACGTATAGAACCCCACCCTATTGTCCTGAAAGATTTCCAAGACGATAATCCTCTCAATAGAGAAATTAAAAAAGGTTTTAAAATTTTATAAAACTGCATAACAGGATAATCCTACCGGCCCTTTCGTGGCGTTCGGGTAATTCGGGGAACGCAACACTTATTTCTCTTCCTTTACTGTAGTAGTTTTTGGAGGTGGTGATTGTCCCCATAATGGAGAAGTCTTTGTTCTGGATACATCTACCCTTATTGCTTTTTTAGCGGATGAAAAAGAGGCGCTTGAAGTGTTAAAGGTCATTTCCTTGTCCAGGATTCCCTAACCAGTATGCGCAAACCAGAGACCAGGATTATTCCGGAGGCGGTCGCGCCTAAGTTTTTTGCTGAGCATCTCAAGGTTTATGAATTCTTGAGAGATGATGCCTGTGGAAAGAAAGTTTTGGATGTCGGCTGCGGGGATGGCTATGGGGCGGATTATCTGGCGGCGGAGGTTTTTGAGGTTACGGCCCTTGATTACGACGAGGCGGTTATCGCCGCGGCGCGGGCTAAATACGGCAGGCCCAATCTGAAATTCTTCCCTATGGAGGCGGGGGGCCTTGTGTTTTGAGGACGGTTCTTTTGATATTGTCTGTTCCTTTCAGGTTATTGAACATATCCCGGAACCGGATATCCCGCGGTATCTTTCAGAAATAAAGAGGGTTTTAAGGCCTGATGGCGCTTTTTATTTGTCTACCTTAAATTTAGAACACGCAATGAAGGGTTCACCAATGACCTATAAAAAGAATCCGGCGCATTGCAGGGAATTTATCCTGGAAGAATTGAGAAGATTATTGTTAAGCCAATTTCCCGGAGTTGAGATTTATGGCCTGCATTTAACACCCAGGCATCACCTTTACCAGCGCCTTAAGAAGATAGGATTGCCGGTGAATAGATTTTATAATTCGGTTACCACTGCTGATTTTGCGGTAACAGCCCGCAATTTAAGAAAGGCAATATCTTTTATCTGTGTGTGTAAGAAATCTTGACAGCCAAAGAAGCCGTGTTATAATTATTTTGTGTATTACAACATATAAGTTGTATAATTCTTGACATTACAACATATATGTTGTATATTTAGATTATGAAGACGATTGTATCGTGGCAGGATAAGGTCTTGAGAATTCTTTCCGGCAGGCTCGATAACTATTGTTTAGGCGGAGGAACGGCGTTGTCTAAATTTTATTTTAATCACCGCATGTCTTTTGATCTAGACTTTTTTGCCCAGAGATACAACCGCAAAGAGATCATTTCTTTGCTTGAGTTTTTATCAAAGGAATCAGGCAAGGATTTTGAAATACTCAAAGAGCAACCTAAGAAGGATAAAGTTCGCATATTAGTTTCTAACGCGCGCCTATCCCCTAAGTATTCGCTGAAGGTTGATTTTATAGAGGATTATATAAAAAGATTAAAACCGGCAAGGCAGTTTAAAGGGATAGAGGTTTTTTCGCTGGAGGATATTTACCTGCGCAAGGTTTACGCGGTTTCCGGGACGCTGGAAAGCCTTGACCAGATTGGGCGTAAGATAAGAATCGGAGGCCGGCAGGAGGCCAAGGATTTTTATGACCTGTATTTTCTTTCTCATACCTTTATGAATTTGTCTGTGTTCGCCCGTAAATATTGTAATCCGGCAATGCGGGAGGCACTGATAAATTGGTTCAGAAGCTATCCGCGCCTGGAGATTAAAAGCGGTATCCTAGAGTTAAAAACTGAAAATAGAGTTGATTATAGGGCAATGGAGAAGCATTTTAAGGTTGAAATAGATCGTATCTTGGAAAGTCAGATAGGCAGAGTATGAATAAGGATTGGTTGTGGGATAGAAATATAAGCCCTAAACAAGCACAGAAAATTTTAGGCGATCCGGAACATCCGAAATTTATTGTCTTGGCCGCATTGCTGCTTAGCAGGAAGAATATTCCCCGGGAAGTTTTTCGGGATCATCTCAAACCTCGGGATTTCTGCCTTCATTGGAATGAGATTAAAAAAAGGATGCGAAAGGATGCCTGGCAAAGCCCGCGGATAGGATTTTGGCAGGCTGTATATGAGAAAATACTGGAGAAATACCGCGGGAATAACAGAGGTATATTGTTAAGGAATAAGGCCAAGCCGATTAATGGGTTTTGTTTATCGGTAGGCGGCAGGCTTAGGTTACTGCGTAAACAGAATAATCTTACCCAGAACGCGCTGGCGGATAAGTTAAAAGTTTCTCAACAGATAATTTCCCGGATTGAAAGTGGCAGAGAAAATATTTCTTTACTTACTTTAAGAAAGATAACTAGTGAATTAGGCGCCAAGATTGATATAGTCGAGATTTAGACGTGTATGGGGGAGTATGGCAGTATGTAGATCCGCCTGATGAAAATAATTTTTATTCTCACGGTGGGATTTTTATTTTTGCCTTATATGGCCCAGGCGGATTCCTCCGCTTTGACTGAAGGAGAAAACCTGCCTGACCGGCAGGCAGGCGCTTCAGCGAAGGCGGAGGATTTTGTTTTTAGCGGCTACGGGGAGGTGGGCAGGAGGTCTCAGGCGGAGGATTTCGCGGAAGAGGATACGGATGAAGACTATAGCTATCAGAATTATCATCTCAAGCTTGAACAAAGGATATCCCAGCCGTTAAATTACGATGTTAGTTCGTTTGTTTATCGTAAAGACTATAAAGCCCGGGATTCTTTAGATAACGTTTCCAGAATCTTTAAGGCCGGTTTGTTCTATAACTTAAAGAAGCTTGAGGAAGAGTGGATAAGGCTTGATGTGAAGCTTAAAAATAGGCAGAGACGTTACAAAAACAGCCCGGCGAGCGAATATGATGAGATTGGCCTGGTTCCCGGGCTTATCTTTGAGGAAAAGGATAATTATAGAATTGATTTTAACTTAGGAGTGGATAATTTTGATTATTTAGCCGAAGGAGAAAAGGACCAATTTAAAACATTAGCCGGCCTGGGAGCCCAGAAGCACTTTTTAGAAAAAAGATTAGCCCTGCTTTCTTCTTATAAGGTAGAGCGGTTGGAGCAGGAAAAGGCCAACCGTGAAAAGACTAAACAGGAAATTGGTACGGGCTTTGATTATCAATTTAAGCTTCCCTGGATTTATAGGCTTGTTTCCAGGTTAGACTGGGGCCAGAGGGATACGAAAGATGAAGAAGATAGAGATGAAGATATGGATTTTGAATATTGGCAATATTATGCCAAAAGTGAGCATAGAATTAGTCCCAAGCTAAAAACACACCTGAAATATCAATATTTCGCCAAGGATTATATTAGCGCCGACCTAGACCACCGGGGTTTTTATCTTCAGAATAGCTGGGATTATGAACTTTTAGATGACCAAAGGCAAAGGCTCTGGCTGGATTTTGCCATTGAACATAAAGAGGTGAAATACAATTTAAAGCCGGCTAATGATTATCAAAAACAAACCCTGGAAGTAAAGATAAGCTATAAGAAAAAGAAGGACTGGCAGGCTTCAGTAGGATTAGAAGAGAATTTTTACGATTTTTCCGCTGAGGATAATGATAAAAACCGGTCTTATTTTAAGCTCTCGGCTGAGAAATTGTTTCAAGGAGGGGATTTGGCCTTATCGGCGGACTTTAAATACAGATACACTGATTACGCCCAAAAAGAGGACCAGGGAGAAGCGGGGCTAAGGTTAGGATTTAAGTATAGGTTTTAATTTTGTGGTATTTGTGATAAAATAAAAGAAAATGAGCAATAGCCTGGAGGGTTGAGCGTGAAGAAAGTTTTTATTGTTATTATTGTATTTTTAGTATTGGCAATAGGCGTATCAGCATATCAAAATAATCCCCGGATCATATTAGCTCATTTAGACGCCGCTAAGCTGGAAAGTCAGGCCAAGCAGTTAACGTGTAAGGTCTATTTTCTAGGATTGTTTCCGGTGGGAAAGGCCGTGCTTAGAGATGAGGGATTAATGAGGTTTGAAGGCGGAGATTCTTACCATCTCAGCGCCCAGGCAGGCGTGGAGAGTTTAATCTTTAAGATTTATCCTTTCTCGGCCAGCATTGATTCCTATCTTGACCCTAAGACTCTTTTGCCGGTGTTTTTCAGGCAAGACATTCAAACCAAAGATAAAGTGCTAAAGAAGGAAGTGAGATACAACCAGATTAGTAATGTTATGGAAATTGGCGGTGAAAAGCGGACAATCTTCCCTGAGACTTATGAGCCGCTTTCTGTTCTTCATAAGTTAAGACGGATGGATTTGGATAAGACGTCCAATTTTGATTTAAATATTAATACTAATCAGAAGAATTACGCCTTTACCGGAGACATCAGCAAAGAAAATATCCAAACTAAAAGTGGTCCTGTGGGCGCTTACAGGCTTAAAGGCCGGATCTTTCGAAGGGATAAAAATCCTTATCATCAATCAAAAATCGAAATCGTATTATTGGATAACGGCCCAAAAACACCTATTTTCATAAAAGTTTTTGCCTCCGGGGCTTTAATTACCGTCCGATTGATTGGGCAAAGTAACTAATGTTTGTTTTTATTTTACTCAACACGCTCGCCTTTTGCTCTTCGTATCGGCTGGCTGGAAAATATAACTCTACTGAGAACGCGAGTTCCCGCCTTTTAACTTTGGCTGTCGTATTTTACAGCCAGATAATTCTGATCCCGCTTTTTTGGGGTATCCTGGGAAAACTGTCTTTAGAAAATCTTATCCTTTCAGCGCTTATAATTTTTAGCATTATTTTTCTTATTATTAAGCCGAAAAAGAACAACCCGCCCGTTTTTATCATCCCTAAAGAAATTATTGCCAATAAAATAATCGTTTTTTGCGTTTCAGTTCTCCTGGGTTTTGCTTTGGTGAAAATAGCCATCAATTTGGTCAATCCTCCCTTTGGCTGGGATAGCCTGAATTATCATTTTAGCTTTCCGGTAGAATGGATGAAGCATAAGAATTTAGCCAATCCCATTACTATCAATGATGATTTGGGTCCGAGCTACTATCCTATCAATGGAAGCCTGATTTACCTCTGGGGTATGTACCCTTTAAAAAATGCCTTTATGGCGGACTTGGGTCAGATTCCTTTTTTTGTGATTTCTTTTATTGCTGTATACGGGATATGCCGGAAGTTTAATATCAGCCGCGAGTATTCCTTTTACGCGGCTGGGCTTTTCACCATAACCCCGAATTATTTTAAGCAGATGGAAATTGCTTATGTGGATGTCATGGTGGCGGGGTGGTTCTTGTCGGGTTGTTATTTCCTGCTTTCGTTTTACCGAGAGAAAAGGCTTAAAGATGTAGCTTTATTTTCTCTCAGTCTGGGTTTTTTAATCGGCACTAAGACTATTGCCTTGCCTTACGCGGCGGTGCTGATACTGGTTCTTAGTCTGGTTTTATTTAAGCGGCGTCGAATGTTGAGCATACGCCGGGTTAGTTTTTATTTTCTGCTTGTAGTCGGATTAATTATAATTAGCGGTGGATACGGTTATATTCGCAATTTTATCCAGACCGGAAATCCCCTGTATCCATTGAATGTGGAGTTTCTGGGGAAGACTGTATTTAAGGGAATTTTTGATAAAAGCGTCTATACCGCGCATGTTGATAGGAGTGCCTATGCCTTAAATAAAATACTTTTTAGCGAGGGGTTGGGAGGAGGGCTGATTGTGTTCGTCATCCCGGCTTTTTTTGTCTTTGTATTTAATGCTCTTAAGAAAAGAATAAACGTTGAAAAGTTTTCCGTGTTTTTATTGCCGATTATTTTATGTTTTATCTGGCGCTTTTGTATACCTCTGGCTAATCTACGCTATCTTTATCCGGCGCTGGCGCTGGGGTTTATTGTTCCGTTTATGTTGTTGTCTGAAAAAAAGCCGCTCATAACTATGGTGAGAGTTTTAGTTATTTTGTGTTTCCTGGCTTCATCTGCCGAGATTGCCACCCGTCTGGAGCTGGTGTCTTCCTTAGCGCTATCGGCGGTACTCTTTTTTGGCTTTAATCCTATCTATAATTTCCTGGGAAGCCTTAAAATTAAGGGATGGTTGATTGCCTTTATGATTTTAGCAGTGAGCCTGTCCTTATTAAATATTGATTATCGCGAGAATGAATACCGGCGCTATATTTCTATGGTGAAATATTCGGGATTTTGGCCGGAGGCAGTTAAAGCCTGGGATTGGCTTAACGCTAATACAATCGGCGATAATATCGCCTATGTGGGTCGGCCGGTGCCTTTTCCTTTATACGGGACGGATTTCAAAAACAATGTTTACTATGCTTCGGTAAATAAGACCGATCCGGCGATGGCCCATTATTTCCCTAATAGCCGCTACCGCTGGGGAACGGATTTTATGGAATTGCATCAGAATTTAGAGGCCGAGGGGAATTACCGGGAACATCCGGATTACGCGCTATGGCTGGCTAATCTAAAGAAAAGAAAAACCGATTATTTATTTATCTATTCTTTGCATCAAACCAAGGAAACGGCTTTCCCGACTGAAGACATCTGGGCTCGGATGCACCCCGAAGAGTTTACTTTAAGTTTTTCAAATTCCACTATCCATATATATAAAGTAACATTGCCGTCTAAAATTAGTTACGACATGTCATTCCCGCAATCTTTAGGCGGGAATCCACGATTGACTCAAGAGCCTGCCTGCCTGCCGGTAGGCAGGGATGCCCGCCGGAGTTTATCCTCGCGTAGGCGGGGACGGGCATGACAGTTTTGGAATCTCAGAACTACTTTGTTGTCGGTATTCATGGCCTAATTTGGACACGAGTGTAAATATCATGAGTTATATTTTAGGTATTTCGGCATTTTATCATGATAGCGCGGCGGCGTTGGTTAAGGACGGAGAGATTATTGCCGCGGCCCAGGAAGAGCGCTTTACCCGAGTTAAGCACGACTATGCTTTCCCCGGGAACGCCATAAGTTATTGTTTAAGCGAAGCCGGAATAAAGGCCCAGGATTTAGACTATGTGGCTTTTTATGAGAAGCCTTTAATTAAATTTGAGCGCTTGCTGGAAAGTTATCTGGCCTACGCGCCATTAGGAATTACCTCTTTTTTGAAGGCGATGCCTTTATGGATCAAACAGAAGCTGTGGATTCCGGATATTATCCAAAAAGGGCTTCCGGGATTTAAAGGAAAACTGATTTTCTCTGGCCATCACGAATCCCACGCCGCTTCGGCTTTTTATCCCAGCCCGTTTCAGGAGGCCGCCATCCTTACCCTTGACGGTGTGGGAGAGTGGGCAACCACCAGTTTCGGCGCCGGCAAAGACAATGATTTTAATTTAGAATATGAAATCAAATTCCCCCATTCCTTAGGGCTTTTGTATTCAGCCTTTACCTATTACGCCGGATTCAAGGTTAATTCCGGGGAATATAAGCTAATGGGCCTGGCCCCCTACGGAGAGCCGAAATATGAGGATTTGATTCTTAAAGAGCTGATTGACTTAAAAGAAGACGGCTCTTTTAAGCTAAATATTGGTTATTTTCCTTATTCTTATGGCCTACGGATGATAAATAAGAGATTTGAGAATCTTTTTGGTTGTCCCGCCCGCGGTCTGGAAAGCCAGATTACCCAATTTTATATGGATATCGCCCGCTCTATTCAAGAGGTTACCGAAGAAGTAATTTTGCGGATTTGCCGTCATCTCAAGAAAATTACCGGTCAAAAAAAACTCTGTTTAGCCGGAGGGGTGGCTTTAAATTGTGTGGCTAACGGTAAAATAGTCAGAGAAAAGATATTTGAGGATATCTGGATTCAGCCGGCAGCCGGGGACGCCGGAGGGGCCCTGGGGGCGGCCTTATTCGTCTGGTATAAATACCTGAATAATAAGCGTCTCACGAATGGCCGAGATTCCCAGAAAGCATCTTATCTGGGGCCGGAATACCCGGATGAGGAAATAGAAGATTTCCTGAAAGATGAGAGCATCCCTTATAAAAAGTATTCCAGGGAAGAATTGCCTAAGGCAGTCGCGGATTTATTATCCCAGGAGAAGGTTGTCGGTTGGTTTCAAGGGAGGATGGAGTTTGGCCCGCGGGCCTTGGGGGCTCGCTCCATAATTGCCGATGCTCGTTCTGAAGAGATGCAGTCCAAGCTTAACCTGAAGATAAAATTCCGGGAGTCTTTTCGGCCCTTTGCCCCCACGGTGCTTCAAGATAAGGCTAAGGATTATTTTGACCTGGATTGTGACAGTCCTTATATGCTTTTAGTGGCGCCGGTTAAGGAGGGTATCCGCAGGAAAATGACTGCTGAGGAAAATAGCCTATTCGGGATTAAAAAGTTAAATGTGAAGCGCTCAGAAATACCGGCGGTAACCCATATTGATTATTCCGCCCGGATCCAGACCATAAAAAGGGATGATTTTCCGCTTTATTATGATACAATAAACGAGTTTTATAAAAAGACCGGTTGCGCGGTGATTGTGAACACCTCTTTTAATGTCCGGGGTGAGCCATTAGTCTGCCGGCCCCAGGAGGCCTACCGCTGTTTTATGCGCACGGGTATGGATTATTTGGTAATAGGTAATTTCCTTTTAGATAAAAAGGAACAGAAACCCTTGGATAAAGATACGGATTGGAAGAAGGAATTTAGCTTAGACTAATATGTTAAAAGAGCTTGATTTAAGCAATGCTAATCTAAAAAAATTCGGTAGAACAATGGCGTTTTGCCTGTTGGTCATCGGGTTGGTCTTATTGCTCCGGCATAAGCCATTATTTATACCGCTTTGGGCGATAGGATTGATATTTTTTATTTTAGCCCAGGCCCGGGCGATTTTATTAAAACCGATATATAAAATCTGGATGGGGCTGGCTTTTTGTTTGGGCTGGGTAAATACCCGGATTATTTTGATGTTGGTTTATTATCTGGTAGTTACCCCGATTGGTTTAATGATGAGATTACTCAAAAAGGATCTTTTAAATTTAAGATTGGAAAAAGGCGCGGAAACTTACTGGTTGAAACGAGAGTTAAAAAATTCAGCTAAAGAAAGTTATGAGAGGATATTTTGAGGAGGGAAAAATAATGGGTAAGATGAATTTGTTAAAAGAATTCGGGCAGTATTTACTGCAGAATAAGAAATGGTGGATCACCCCGATTGTGGTGATGCTGTTATTGTTAGGGGCGTTGATATTTTTCACCCAGAGCTCGGCGGTTGCTCCGTTTATTTACACACTCTTTTAATAAATACTATGCCCATGCCGCTTCTCTCAGTAATTATTCCGGTGTATAATGAAGAAAGCACCCTTGAAAAGGTAATAAATATTATCAACGCTGTAGATATAGATAAAGAAATTATCGTGGTTAACGATGCTTCTACCGACCGAACCCGCCAGATCCTGGAAAATTTAAAATTGCCTAACCTGAAGCTCTTTTCTCATCCCAGGAATCTGGGCAAGGGCGCGGCCTTCAGGACCGGTCTTAAACAGGCTGTCGGTGAGGTGGTGATTATTCAGGATGCCGACCTGGAATATGACCCTAATGATTATTTAAGGCTGGTTCCTCCGATTATTAGTAATCAGGCGGATATGGTCTTAGGGGTGAGGTTTTCCCGGGGGTATAAAGGGTTATTTATGCATAGGCTGGGAAATCAGTTTTTGACCGGATTACATAATCTTTTATACGCGAGCAGATTAAATGACGTCTATACCTGCTATAAAGTTGCCCGGCGCGGTGTCTATAACAGCCTGGATTTAGAGGCCGACGGTTTTTCTTTAGAACAGGAGATTGTCAGTAAGGTCATAAGAAGAAAATTAAGAATTCAGGAAATCCCCATTGCCTATCATCCCCGCGGTTACGCCCAGGGCAAGAAGATAAGATATTACGATGCCTTTAAGATTATTATTCGCATGATACGTTCCCGCTTTAAAAGGAAAGGGTGAAACTATGCCTCCCAAAGATAGATTAATAAAAATCCTAGATGGGATATTGTCCTGGTGCGTGATTTTATTGCCTTTTTCCATTGCCATTGCTCCGGCCCCGATGAATGTATTCATGGGATTTTTAATCGCCGCCTTCTTGTTTAAGAAACTCTTAATCAGAGAACGGTTGTTTAGGGGCGATCCGGTAAACATCCCGTTACTGTTTTTCTTTATCATCACCTGCTTATCCGCGATTAATTCGGTAAGCCTTTATGACACATTAAAAGGCGGTATATTCAGATTAGCGCAATATATCTTTATCTTTTATATCGTTAAAGAGGAGGTAAAAGATAAGGCTCAAATAAATAAGATTTTATGGGCCTTGATTTTGGGCGCGGTTTTGGCCTCTTCTAACGGGATTTTTCAGGTAATAACCGGCCGGGATTTTATCCGGGGGTATCAGCCGATTTTGAATATTGGCCTGCTTAGGGCCACGGCTTCCTTTAAGGACGCCAATATCCTGGGGATTTATTTAAGCGCTATAGTTCCTCTGATTCTAGGGTTGGGGCTTTATTATTTTAGAGGGATAAAAAAGATTTCTGTCTTTTTTATAAGCCTTTTAGTGTTAATTGGAATTGCCTTGACCTACTCTCGGCCTACCTTGCTGGCGGTATATATGGTCTTATTGTTTTTTGGCTTGGCCAAAAAGAGCAAGGCACTGCTTTTACTTTTACTAATATTTACGCTTGTATCGCCGTTTCTTATGCCAAAATCGGTGAAAGAGTGGGCCAAAGAAGTTGAATATAACCCCTTACGCTTTATGTGTAACGACGACCGGATCGCGGTCTATCTGCATTCTTTGAATATGATCAAAGCCCATCCTTTAATCGGCGTCGGGGCCAATACCTTCATGAAAAGCTATAAAAAGTATAAAGAGTTTCCCGAATACCGCGGCATAATTACCCTGAATGAAATGAAGGCGCATAATAACTATCTGCATATGGCCGGAGAAATAGGCTTGACCGGCCTGGTGATATTCTTCTGGTTTCTTTATTGGTTGTTTAGGGAATCTAAGAATATTTATCGTTCAACCGGCGATAGTTACCTTAAAACGGTTTCGCTCTCCTTGATTGCCTGTTTGATCGCCTTTTTAGTTAACGGCCTCACTGAAAGCAGTCTTTACTATTCGGTAGTCGCGGTGATGTTTTGGTATATTGCCGGACTGTCATTAGCACTAAAGGTAGGGGCGGGTTCGAACCCGCCCCTACTCATGGGAACAAACAACATCCTGGCATTTAGGAATGACCGATTCGGAGAGTTTTTGCTCACTATCCCCGCGTTACGCGCATTGAAACAAAGTTATCCTGAGGTCAAATTAGATTTAGTGGTTGATAAAAATGTCTTGCCCATAGCAGAGCGTATAACCTTTATAAACAGGCTGATAGTTTGGGAGAATAGAAAACATAGACTAAAGGAAATATTAAAATTCAGCCAAGAGCTTAAGGGTGGCCGTTATGACCTGTCTGTAGCTTTTAATCCTTCCCAGGAATTCAACATGATAAGTTTTTTGTCCGGTGTCCCTATTCGCGCGGGTTACGACCGAAAATGGGGTTTTCTGCTGAATCGTAAGACAAAAGACATTAAAGAACTGGGGCTAAAACACGAAGTTGACTATAACCTTGAACTGCTGAAGGCCGTATCGAACCTTCACCTCCGAGGTGCAGTTTTCTGCTCCTCGGAGGTGTATGATTTGGGTAACAACGGTTTTACTTTAGAAATAAAACAATCAGACTTCCCAGATAACCGATTAGCTGAATTAGGAATAAGCGATAATAATTTCATTGCTATCCATCCCTGGTCAAGCAATCCGGAAAAAGAGCTGACAAGGGATAAATTCAGGGATCTATGTGTCAGATTATCGCGTGAGACAGCATATAGGCTTGTGTTGATCGGCGGCCGGGAAGAAGCCATAAGGTCCGGCGAATTCTGCCAGGGTTTGCCGGTAATTAATTTAACCGGAAAAACAAGCTTACTTGAACTGTCCGGTTTGTTAAAAAGGAGTAGATTGTTAGTTACGGTTGACTCCGGACCGATGCATTTAGCCGCCGCATTAGGAATTCAGGTTGTGGCAATTTTTCGTAAAAGTCCGCCCGCGGTCCGCGCTAAAAGATGGGGTCCGGTGGGGGATAAACATATAGTAATTGAAAGTGACCGTATTGAGAATATTAAAGTGGATGAGGTGTTAAATGGCATCAGAAAAGCGTTCTCAGGATAACTTATACGGCTTGATTTTAGCCGGCGGGGTAGGCAGCCGTTTTTGGCCTTTTAGCCGGGAGCTTGAGCCGAAGCAGTTTATCAATATTATCGGCAAGGAAAGCCTGCTTCAGAATACAGTCAAGCGCTTAGAAGGCCTGATTCGGCCAAAGCGGATATTTTTTATCACCAATCAGGCCTATTTCTTTGAGCTTAAGAAACAGATAGAAAAATTCCACATACCGGATGAGAATATTATCCTGGAGCCGCAAGGTAAAAATACCGCTCCGGCTATCGGCCTATGCGCGCGCCTGATTGAACAAAAAAATAAAGACGCGGTTTTAGCGGTATTTCCCGCTGACCACTATATTAAGGACATAAAAAAATTTCAGGGTTGTGTTAACCGGGCGCTAAAGTGCGCGGAAAGCGATTTTCTGGTAACTATCGGGATCAAGCCGAATAAGCCGGCAACCGGATATGGGTATATAAAAGTAGAGCATCAGCTTGATCCGTCATTGCGAGCACGAAGTGCGAAGCAATCCCCTGGGAGATTGCTTCGTCGCTACGCTCCTCGCAATGACTTTTTAAAGAGTTTCAAGGTGCAAAAGTTTCTGGAGAAGCCGAGTTTAAACAAAGCGGAAGAATATGTAAGGAGTAGAGATTATTTTTGGAATAGCGGGATGTTTATTTGGAAGGTTTCGGTTTTTAGGGATGAATTGGCCAAATATATGCCGGAGCTTTATTCCCAGCTAAAGTCAATCCAAACCAAAGACGACATAGAAAAGGTCTGGGGTAAAATCAAGCCGGTTTCCGTGGATTACGGCATAATGGAACATTCTAAGAAAATAGCCCTGGTGCCGGCTGACTTTTATTGGTCGGATTTGGGCAGTTGGGATGCCTTAGAGGAATTACTACACAAGGACAAAAGCGGCAATGTGCTTCCCGATAATTCTCTGGATTGCGGCAGTCAGGGGGTTTGCGCCTTTAGCCGGGGAGACCGGTTTATCGCGACCATCGGACTGAAGGATTTGATTATCGCCGATACCCCTGACGCTTTATTGGTCTGCGATAAACAAAAGACCCAGGAGGTCAAGAAAATCGTGGAGCAACTGAAATCCGCCCACCGCAAAGAGCATATTATGCATCTGACGGATAGGCGTCCCTGGGGCTTCTTTACGGTTTTAAAACAGGCTCTTGGTTTTAAAATCAAGCTGATTGAGATAGAACCCAAAAAACGGCTCAGCCTGCAGGCTCACACCAGGAGAGCGGAGCATTGGGTAGTGGTTTCCGGCTGTGCCAAGGTGAGTCGAGGTAAGGATATTATCTATGTCCATAGTAACCAAAGTATATACATTCCCAAAGGAACAAAGCACCGCTTGGAAAATCCCGCCCGCACCCCGCTTAAGATTGTAGAAATCCAAACCGGAGATTACTTAGAAGAAGACGACATCAAGAGATTTGATGATGATTATATGAGAGAGCGCTAGTGCTGATTCTTTGATTTTGTTGACTGAATTTGACTTGACTTCTTATAAAATATGTGTTATATTTTGTATAGAAATATGTTTATTGTATGTAATTAAGCAAAAAGGAGATACGGATGAGCACTACCTTTGAAAAAAAACAAATTATCAGTAGCACAGAACTGGTAAGGTCATTCAAAAAATATGAGAATGAACTCCCCTTGCATGATATTTTCATTTTTAAACGCAATTCGCCTGAAGCCGTGTTAATGGATTACGCGCGGTATGAAAAAATAAAACAAAAATTAGAAAACTTGGAAGAATTACTGGAGCATATAGCTGTTTATAAGGTGATCCAGCAGCGGAAAATCAGCCCCGCCAAGAAAATTTCTCTGGAAAAACTGCAAGAACAGTATGGCTTATAGTTTGAAGTGGAAAACTGAAGCCGAAAAAGAATTCAGAAGCCTGGATAAATCTATTCAACAGCAGGCATTCGCTCAATTTAAGAAACTTGCGAATTCTCCGGAATTGGGGAAACCTTTAGGTGACAAGGCGGGTTTTGACCTTACCGGGTACAGAAAACTTTATTCCTTTCAGAAAAAATACCGGATCCTCTATGAGCTGGACCAAAAGAATAAAGAAGTAATTATTTATGCTATCGGTAAACGAGAGGATATGAAAGTCTACCAAGAGCTGGCCAGACGATTGAGAAATACTTGAATGAGTATTCTCATCGTTAATCCCTTTGGCATCGGTGATGTTTTATTTACTACTCCCCTGATTCATACCCTCAAAGACGCCTTTCCAGAAGGTAAATTAGGTTTTCTCTGTAATAAACGCGCTGCTCCCCTATTAAGAAACAATCCTTTTATTAATGAAATATTTATATACGAGAGGGATGACTTTAAGCAATTGTTATTAGTTTCAAAATTAGAATGGCTTAAAGGATTCAGTTCTTTTATCCGGCAAATAAAGAAAGCGCGATTTGACCTGGCCATAGATTTATCCTTATCTTCCAATTTTGGCTTCTTTTTATGGCTGGCTGGGATAAGGAAAAGGATCGGCTATAACTATAAAAACCGGGGAATCTATTTAACCAAGTCAGTAAAATTAAGCGGCTACGAAGACCAGCATGTGGTGGAATATTATAACGGCCTTTTGGAATTAATCGGGATAGAGCCGAAATATCAGGACCTGGAATTGTATCTAAGCGATGAAGACAAGCAATGCGCGGAAAGCATTTTTAAGGAGTATCGTATTGATGACTCCTTCCCGGTTATCGCGCTTTCACCCGGCGGAGGGGCAAGTTGGGGAATTGAGGCAAAAATCAAACGCTGGCCCGAGGAAAAATTCGCCCTTTTAGTCAATAAAATCATTGAAAAATATAAAGTTACGGTTATAATATTAGGAGATTTAAAGGAAAGGGATTTGCTCTTAAATATAGAAACAGAGCTTCAGTGCAAGGTTATAAATTTAGCCGGCAGAACCACGCTAACCCAATCAGCCGCTATTATCAACAAGGCGGATTTATTTATCGGAAACGACGGCGGCCTCCTGCACATAGCCTCAGCTTTAAAAAGAAAAACCATTTCTTTCTTCGGCCCGGTTGACCCAAAGGTGTATGGGCCGTATCCGCCGGATGAGACACGGCACATTGTTTTAAGGAAGGCTATAGAATGTAGCCCCTGTTACCGCGGGTTTCGCCTTCGCCCATGCTCAAGAAGACAGGAGTGCCTTAAAAGTATAGAGGTTGAAGAAGTCTTGAAGATGATAAACATATTGTCGGATACCCGAAAGAATGGATATCGTATATTCACAGAATAATGTTCCTATCCGTCTTACGGTAGAGAGATGGTTTCATATTGTGGAAAACCATGACGACTTGGCGGGATATTACGATGAAATCCTGCGGACAATAGAGGCTCCCGATCTTATAGTTAAAGGATATCAAAACGCGTTGATAGCGGCGGTAAAGATTAAGAATAATTTATATCTGTCTGTCATATATAAGGAAGTTTCCAAAAGCGACGGATTCGTGATTACTGCTTATTTTACGTCTGCTATCAAAAAGGAGGCAATGGTATGGCAAAAGGAACGTTAGAGAAAGAGTATATAAAAGAGGTTTTTGAAACTACGCGGCATTTAATAAAATTCCCTTCTAATAGATTCTGGGTTGATTATGATAAAGGGGCGGATGTTTTATATATTAGCCTTCAGCGTCCGCAGAAAGCTACAAACAGCAAAATGCTGGATAATGGAGTATTGCTGCGTTATCATAATAAGAAGCTTATTGGGATAACGGTTTTGGATGCTTCTAAAAGGAATGGAGGCTAATTTATAATGATACCAATATTGGACCTAAAAAAACAAATAGCGCCGATTCGGGCTGAAATTGATGAGGCAATCAAGAAGGTTATTGACAACGCCAATTTTGTCTTTGGCGGGGAGATTCAAGAGTTTGAGGAAGAGCTGGTAAGATATTCAAGCGCCAAATACGCGGTAGGTGTCTCTAACGGCACCGATGCTATAAAGCTATCCTTGGTGGCCTTGGGGATTAAGCCCGGCGAAGGGGTTATCTGTCCGGCCTTTACTTATTATGCCTCTGCCGGGGCCATAGCCAGTATGGGCGCGGTTCCGGTCTTTGTGGATATTGAGCCGGACAGCTATACGATTTCTTTGGAAGGAATAGAAAAGGCCTTAAAGAAAAAGAATAAGCTTAAAATAAAGGCTATTGTCCCGGTTCATCTTTATGGCCAATGCGCGGATATGAATGGTATATTAAAAATAGCTAAGAAGCATAAGCTGAAAGTAGTGGAAGATACTGCCCAGGCTTTTGGCGCGGATTATAGAGGTAAAAAGGCCGGGATTTTTGGTGACTGTGGGGCATTGAGCCTGTTTCCTGGCAAGAATTTAGGGGCCTTCGGCGATGCCGGGGCGATTTTGACTAATAGCCAGACCATTGCTGAGCGCCTGAAGATTTTCCGGAACCAGGGGAACAAGGAAAAATACTATCATCTGGTTATCGGCTATAATAATCGTTTGGATACCCTCCAGGCGGCGATATTAAAAGTAAAGCTTAAATATTTGGACGGCTGGAACAAGAGGAGGCAGGAAAACGCCGAATACTTTAATCAACAATTAGAGGGCCTGCCTCTTAAGACTCCATTTGTCCCCGAATATACTACGCATATCTATCATCAGTATATTCTGCGTCTCAATGGCGCAAGCCTTAAGCTGACTGAGCATTTAAGGGCTAAGGGTATTGATTCCCGGGTTTACTATCCGGTTCCCCTGCATCTGCAAAAATGTTTTAAAACCCTGGGCTATAAAAAAGGCAATTTCCCGGTATCGGAGCAGGCCTGCAAAGAAACATTAGCCATACCGGTGTATCCTGATCTAACCCGGGAGGAAAAGGACTATATCATTGCTTCAATAAAAGGATATTTTAATGCTTAAACTATCAGTTGTCGTCTTGACCAAAAACGAAGAAAGAAATATTGAAGATTGCCTTAAGTCGGTGGACGGCTGGGCGGATGAGATAGTGTTGGTGGATGACATAAGCAGTGATAACACAGTTAAAATAGCCGGCAATTACACTAGTAAGATATTAAGCCGAAGGATGGAAGTAGAGGGAAAACAGAGGAATTTTGCCTATTCCCAGGCCAAAAACCAATGGGTCTTAAGCCTGGACGCCGACGAACGGGTAACTGATGAGCTTAAAAAAGAAATTGAAGAAGCCTTAAGTAAAGAAACCCCATGCAACGGCTTTACCATTCCCAGGCGCAATTTTATCGGTAATTACTGGGTGCGCTACGGCGGCTGGTATCCCAGCCCGCAATTAAAGCTATTTCGCAAGGATAAATTCCGTTACGAAGAGGTCGGAGTGCACCCCAGGGCGTTTATGGATGATCCCTGCGGCCACCTGAAGTTTGACATCATTCATTATTCTTATCGAGGCATTGAGGATTTTCTCAGCAAACTTAACAACCAGACTACCCGGGAAGCCCAGAAGTGGTTCGCCCAAAATAAACCAATGCGCTTAGGCAGGTTTATCTGGCGCTCCTATGATAGGTTTTTTCGGGCCTATTTCGGCAAAAAAGGCTATAAAGACGGCTTCCTTGGCTTTGTAATTGCCTATTTCGCCGGGCTGTATCAATTCTTAAGTTATTTAAAATACCGCGAGATTGTTCGGCTAGAGGCTGTTAGAAATTCTACAAAAAATACATTTATTCCCACTCCCCTTGCGGGAGGGGATAGGGGAGGGGCTTAAAGATGAGGATTTTAATTACCGGAGGAGCCGGGTTAGTCGGGTCTCATGCCGCGGAGTATTTTGCCAGGAAAAAATGGGAGGTGGTGGCGCTGGATAACTTAATGCGTTCGCAAATCTTTGGTTACGATAAAGGCTCGGTGGAGTATAATTGGAAGTATTTAGGGCAATATAAAAATATTAAGCGTATCAAAGGAGATGTGCGCAATGAGAAGGATGTTAACATTGCCTTAGGTAAAGGCGTGGACGCGGTAATCCATACCGCCGGCCAGCCGGGTGTGCCTTCTTCAGTAAGAATGCCCTTAGAAGATTTCAGCATCAATGCCTTTGGCACGTTGAATGTCTTAGAATGCACCCGCAAAAAATCCCCGAAGGCAACAGTAGTCTATTGCTCGACCAATAAAGTATACGGAGAAAACATAGACAAGATTGCTCTAAAGGAGCTTAAAACCCGCTATATTTACCAAGACAGAAAAGGTATTGATGAGGCTATGCTTACCGACCTCACCGGCCATACCCCTTACGGAGTCTCAAAATTAGTCGGCGACCTCTATACCCAGGAATACGCCCATATATATGGTATGAAAACCGGGGTTTTTCGTATGTCCTGTATTTACGGCGCCCGGCAGTTCGGCTTTGAGGATCAGGGCTGGGTGGCCTGGTTTATTATCGCCACGCTTAAAAATAAACCTATTACCATCTACGGCGACGGCAAGCAGGTCCGGGATTTATTGTATGCCGAAGACCTGGTTAAAGGCTATGAAGCGTTTATGAACAGCAAGCTCCAACACGGCATTTTCAACACCGGCGGAGGCCCCCAAAACACAACCTCACTTCTAGAATTTATTGACGAAATTGAAAACCTCCTGGGCAAACGCCCCAAAATAACCTTTAGCGATTGGCGCCCTTCAGACCAAAAAGTCTACATTTCCGATATCTCAAAAATCAAAAAAATCTTAGGCTGGCAGCCCAGGATTTCAGTAAAAGAAGGAATCAGCCGCCTCACTGATTGGGTAGTCCATAATGAAAGCTATTTTTCTTGACCGCGACGGCGTTATCAATAGATACCCCGGTGATACCAAATATGTAACCAGTTGGAAGGAATTTCGCTTTTTGCCCAATGTCAAGAAAGCGATTGCTTTATTAGCCGGTAAAAAATACCCCATATTTGTAATTTCAAACCAGGCCGGAGTGAGTAAAGGCTTATACAGTCAAAATACCCTAAATGACATAACCAGCCGAATGCTAAAAGCCTTAGAAAAATCCAGTGCCAAGATAAACGCCGTATATTATTGTACCCACCGCGATGAAGATCATTGCTCCTGCCGCAAACCCAAAGCCGGCCTGATCAAATTAGCCGTTAAGGCTAAGAAAATTGACCTAAAAAATTCCTTCTTTATCGGCGATACTATTCGCGATGTCCACACCGCCAAAGCCGCCGGATGTAAATCCATCCTGGTTTTCTCCGGAGCAGAAAAACCGTCTAACCGGGATAATTGGCCAGCCCGCCCGGATTTTACCTTCAAAGACCTCTACGCCGCCGCAAAGTTCATTACCACAGCATCATCGTGAGTCCCCCCAGGAGCATGGCCAGTATTATTATTTATAAAAATCAATAACTAATGAAGCAGTTATACCCCGCCGAAAGCAGGATACCAATGAGCATGAAAATAGTGCTGGGTTATTCGCGTCGCGTAGCGGTGCGATTTATCGCACCTAAGATGAGATTTTTCAAGTGAAGAAAGTCTTTATCGTCTATGCCTCCGCCGGCGCCGGCCACCAAAAAGCCGCGGAAGCCCTCTACGAATATCTTAAAAAAACCCGGCTCGACTTAAGCCTAAAGCTTATTGACATCTTGGACTATTCTAACTGTGTGGTTAAGTTTTTATATTCCAAGGGCTATATCTTCCTTATTACCAAGTTTCCCTGGGCATGGTATCTTCTCTACCGCCTATCGTCCTTCTTCGCTAATAATTATTTTCGCCTCCTCTCTGATTATCTCGCTTGCCAGCCGTTTGTTGATCTATTAAAAAAAGAAAAACCCGACGTTGTTATTTCCACCCACTTTTTAACCAGCAGTGTTCTTAGTATATTCAAGAAAAAATACCCCCAATATGCTTTTCGCCTGATAACCATTATAACTGATTACACCCTGCATCCCTACTGGATAGGAGAAGGCGTGGATACCTACATAGCTTCCTGCGATCATGTGAAAGACTGCTTATTGACAAAAGGAATAATAGAAGATAAAATAAAAGTTTATGGCATTCCGGTAAGAGAGAAATTTTATCTACCTTCAGATAGAAAAACAGCGGCCCAAAAGTTAGGAGTTGACCCGGAAAAATTCACCGCTTTAATTATGACCGGAGCCGTAGGCATCGGCCCCATAGAGGAAATTGTCCAGGCCTTAGCCGGTGATATTCAATTATTAGTTATCTGCGGCAAGAACCAGAAGCTCTTTGACCGCCTGACCAAGCTAAATCTCATGAATGTTAAAATTTACCCCTTGATTGATTATGTTGATGAACTAATGTCGGTTTCTGATGTTGTTCTCACCAAAGCCGGCGGCCTGACCATCAGCGAAAGCTTAGCCAAAGGCCTGCCAATGATTTTCTTCTCCAGCATCCCTGGCTTGGAGACATCTAATGAAAGAGTAATCTGTAAATCCGGTGCCGGCATTAAGGTAGAATCAGTTGAGGAAATAAAGAATTCCTTGCTTTCTCTAAAATCTAATTCTGCCGCCTATCAAGGTATAAAACAAAAGGTGACTCACTTAAAAAAGGTTGCTACTTTAAAAGATTTGTCCATGGAAATACCATCTTAAAGACTCTCCTCTTGACAATTGCGATACTTTTGTTAATATATGTTCAAGCCCTGAACAGATGAATATTCATAAAATCGGCATATTGAACCACGATAAAATCCTCTCTGTTATCAAAGAGTTAGAGCAAAACCCCGCCCTAACCCAGCGCAAACTTATTCGGAAAATCCGCGGTAGCGATGCGATTTATCGCACTCACCAGGAGGTGACATAATGAGCGAGGTTATAGAGAAAGTAAATCATTATTATATAACACACAATCCGAGGATTCAGGGAGGGGAGCCTATAATTAAGGGCACCCGTTTTCCTGTCCGGTCTGTTGTATTTTACATAGTCAAAGAGGGAATTCTCCCTGAGGAATTAGCTAGGGAATTTCCGCATCTTTCTTTATCCGCCATTTATGACGCCCTTTCTTATTACTACGATCACGCTGATGAAATCGAAAGATTAATGGAGAAGAACAGGGAAGATCAGTGGAAGAAGAAAGAACAAGTGTTTTGCGGCTTACCAGGTATTTTTCCCGGAAAATATAGATGGATAGAGAAAAATTAAGTATAGCGATAATAAATGGTAGAATAGAATGGCAAAGACATGCTCTTGAGAGAATGGCGGAAAGAGAAATTTTCCGGGATACAGTTAAGAAAGTGTTATTGTCAGGAGAAATTATAGAGGATTACCCTCACAATAAACCGTATCCAAGCGCTTTATTCTTGGGATGGATTAGAGAAGAGCCGTTTCATGTGGTTGCAGCTTTTGATTCAGAGGGCACATACTGTTTTATCGTTACCGCATATAGACCGGATTTAGATCATTTTCAATCAGATTATAGAACAAGGAGATGAGACGATGGTGATTGAATCAGACGCGAGCAGATGTCCTCTCTGCGGGGGAACTAAAAAATCCGGGAAGACTACTTTTACCGCGGACTTGGGCTTTGGGGTAGTAGTGGTAAGGGATGTCCCAGCTACCGTATGTTCACAGTGCGGCGCTGACTGGATTGGGGATGCTGTGGCAGTGAAGATAGAAGAGATTGTATCTGATGCCCGTAAAAAACATCATATGGTTGAGATAACTACTATAGGAGCTGTATAATACGAGTCTCCAGGCCATCGACCCATAGTTTTTCTATGAAAATCCTCTCTGTTATCAAAGAGTTAGAGCAAAACCCCGCCCTAACCCAGCGCAAACTTATTCGGAAAATTCGCGGTAGCGGTGCGATTTATCGCACTTACAAGGAAGAGCCGTGGAAGAAGTAAAGCTTTATCTTGACGAAGATGTCAGACCGTTGTTAGCAGGACTTTGGGTTTAACTGATGAAAGGCAATTAATCCTCCAACGCCCAGAGTAGAACTAACCAGTATCAAAGCATGCTGACACTTACTAATTTTATCAAAAAGAAACCGTATTTAATTTGGTATGTTAAAGACTATAAATCCCTCTCTAAAGAGGCAATTGTGGAGTCTGTTTTAAATTATGGAGATTTCTCCGATTTTAAGGGATTAATCTCTATCTTGGGGATTAAAAAGATTTCCAGAATTTTTAAAAAACAGCTGCGGCAAAAACGAGTTAATTACGACCTAAAAATTATAAACTATTTCAAATTATATTTCGCGAAATATGCGTAGAATTCATCCGGAGATTCTAACCGCTGAGCAGCTGGAGCTTTTACCGCTGGTTAAGTCATTTTCTAAAGACTTTGGTTTAGCGGGAGGAACAGCCATAGCTATTTTTGCGGGTCATCGCCGTTCAATTGATTTCGATCTTTTTACCGATAAAGAGTTTGATAATTGGAAAATTAGAAGAAAAATTATACAGTTTAAAAAGATAGATAGTGTCTTAAGAGATGAAGATGGCCAATATACAGTGGTTATCCATAAAGTAAGATTTACATTTTTTTGCTATCCATTTAAGATAAGCTTTTCTAAAAATTTTGATCAGGTGATAAAACTGCCGGATTTATTAACCTTAGCGGCAATGAAGGCTTATGCCTTAGGCCGGAGGGCGAAGTGGAAAGATTATGTGGACCTTTACTTTGTAATGAAAGACTATTACGATATCCATAAGATTATTAAAAAAACCAGACACATCTTTGGCTCTGAATTTAATGAAAAGTTATTCCGGGCGCAACTGAGCTATTTTAAAGATATAGACTACACGGAAAAGGTTGACTATCTGAAGGGATTTGAAGTTGACGATGCAATCATTAAGAAAGAGCTTACTGATTTTAGTTTAAGTTAAACCATAGACCATAGACCATAGACCATAGACCATCGACTATCCTATGCCCTTTAAATTTGAGGAACTAAAGGTATGGAATGAGTCAGGGGACTGTCGTGAAACTCCACTTTTGTCATTGCCCGGCTTGACCGGGCAATCCAGACATACGCCTTAGCAAGAAAATTCCCTAAAAGGGAAGAATTTGTATTATCCCGACAGAAAACCCCAGTACCCTAATAAAGAAGAACAAGTGCTTTGCGGCTTACCAGGTATTTTCTTTAATTCCATAGGCACTATTGGTACAAATCGCGGAGGTAAAATAAAATGATTAAGAAATGGATAACTTGTGACCGGGAGATTCTTTCCGGGAAGCCGATTATTAAGGGAACGCGTATTTCCGTAGCGCTCATTCTCCAATGTATGGCTTCCGGGATGACGGTTGAAGATATCCTGAAAGAATATCCGACTTTAAAAAAGGAGTCTGTCTTGGCAGCGCTTGCATTTGCCGCGCAACAGATGGACGGAGAAGAAGTGCGCATATTGGAGAAGGTGTAATGTTGAAGCTGCACTTTTAACCAGCGATTCTCCCTGTGCCCGATTTGCTTTATAAGCGCTGTGAAGACATTTCAAAATGGATAATTTAAAAGATACAATAGAATCATTAAAAGAGTATTTTCTAAAAAGAAAAGAAGTTTTAATGGCTTTTGTTTTTGGTTCTTATTCCGAAGGCCGGCAGACGGCGGAATCAGATTTTGATGTAGCGGTTTATTTCGTGCCTCAAAAGTCAGAAGCTCCGGAAAATAAAATTTATTATGAAAATGAAAGTGAAGTTTACTCGGATATTTCCGGGATTATTCATAAAGATATTGATTTGGTTTGTTTAAATTACGCGCCGGCGTCTTTAGTTTCCTGCGTAATTAAGACTGGAATTCCTTTAGTGATTAAGGATGAAAGATTGCACTTGGAAACTTATTTAAAGGCGAGCACGGAAACAGAAGATTTCTTGGAATTTTCTGAAGATTTTTATCGGATTTATAAGCAAGCCCGGTCGCTTACCGTGGAGCAAAAGGAAAGATTGTTAGTAAGGCTGCAATTTTTAGATTTAGAGATTAAAGAGACTCCCAGCTGTCAAATGGTGACTTTTGACGATTATCAGAAAGACAAAATGAAAAGGCGTAGCATTGAAAGATGGGCAGAGAATATTCTCAACGCTACTATAGACATCGCTAAAATAACCTTAGCTTCCGAGAAAAAGCTAATGCCGCGGACTTATGAAGAGGCGCTGTTTAATTTCGGATTTTTAGCGGGTTTAAGCGAAACAGAAGCAAGAGGGCTGTCCAAGTTCGCTAATTTAAGAAATATCCTTGCCCATGAGTATTTGGAGATTCTTTACGGCCGCTTAGAGAAGTTTATTCAAGAGGCCTTGCCTCTTTATCCAAAAATTATCGGATTTCTGGAAAATTTTGTCAAACGATAATTTTAAAATATTAATACAACGATGCCTTCCGGGTTTAAGGCGGAAGTCTGTCTTAGCAGTACTTCAATTTTTCGCTCAACAGATGTCCCTAAAATGAATTCGCATGCTGGAGAAGGTTTGATGTTCAATCAAAAAGAGATTTTTCCTAATTTAAAGAGGGAAATTATCCATGTCTGAGATATGTAGCGCCGCCGCATCTTCATGCCGAATATGGAAGTTTTGAAGCGTTAGTTGAGATAGACGCTCTTGCCATAATCCAGCGCGACCACCTGTGGAGGCGAGTAACAATGAGAAGTATTGACTGTTAATATAGGAGGAGATGACAAATGCAAACACTGAAAATTGATAAGAATGGAACGTTAGTTCTCCCTAAAATCGCGCAATCTATTTTTAGGCCTTCTGATAAAATTGCTTGGTTTGTAGACGGGGATACATTTATTGTAAAAAAGATTAATCCTTCTAAGCTTTCTGAAATAGCTGATCGTATTAAAGAAAAGCCTTTATCTTTAAAAGAAATAGTGAAAGAGGTCCACGCCTATCGTAAAGAAAAAAGATGAAAATCGTTATAGATACAAATGTGCTTATTTCCGCGCTTCTTTGGTAAGGGCCTTCCCATGAATTATTAATGGCGGTAGAAAAGGGGCTTTTTACTCTTTGCATGACACCTGCTTTTCTGGAAGAGTTAAAAGATGTTTTAAAACGGCCAAAATTCTTCTCCCGCTTGAAAAAACATAATATATCTTGCGAAGATTTATTTGCCGGAATTACAGATATTGCAGCGTTATATCCAGATATAAAAATAGACTCGGTGGTTAAGGATGATCCAAGCGATGACAAGGTTTTGGCTTGTGCTTTAGCTTCTGCAGCTAAATACATTATTACTGGAGATCCTCATATTTTACAGCTAAAAGTCTGGTCTGGGGTATCGATTTTAACTCCGCGGCAATTTTTAATGTTACTGTCCCATAGGGATGGATAGCAAATTCGCGCGAAAATTCTTAAAAAACGGTTCCTGAACCATCGACTATCGACCCATAGTTTTTCTATGAAACCCGACATATTAAACCACGAAAAAATCCTCTCTGTTATCAAAGAATTAGAGCAAAACCCCATCATAACCCAGCGCGACCTGGCCCTGAAGCTCAAAATAAGCCTGGGCAAGATTAACTACTTCCTCAACGCCCTCATTGACAAGGGTATAATAGAGGCCAAAAACTTCAAGAATGCCAAGAATAAGTTGAGCTATATGTATATGTTAACGCCAGAGGGAATCCGGATAAAATTTCAGCTTATCCAGCAGTTCCTTGACTGGAAAACCCGCGAATACGAAAGGCTTGAGGTAGAAATGGAAACCTACAGGAGCATGTTATTAGCTTATCAAAATGCCGAAGTTTTACCTAAATTAAGCAATGTGGACGCAACGTACTAAGATTACGTAAGTTACGATGCCCTTTCTTGTTATTATGACCATAGTGATGAGATAGGAAAATTAATGGAGAAACAACAGGAAGAATTATGGAGAAGATGAAGGAGTGTAACCGAGATGCTCGTTTGTCTGGCAGATGGTTATCCTTTTACCTTCGGTTTTACAGTTTATGAATCCTTTGAGAGCGAAAAAGTCAAACGCACCGGCATTGTCCCTATGCCTAAAAAGAATGAACGGCCGGTGGGCGGACATGCGGTGTTAGCAGTCGGATACAACCAAAAACAAAAATGTTTCTTAATCCGAAATTCCTGGGGCAAGACTTGGGGTAAATGCGGCTACTTCACTATGCCCTACGAATATTTAGAAACCCAAGCTGCTGATTTTTGGACGATTAGGAAATAAAAATTTGAATACAAAATAAGCCTGACTTACGCCATAATTAGGTATTTTTTTACAGCTTCTCACCAAGCAGGGGAAAATCTTCTCCCGCTATTCCCTCTCCCCTTGTGGGAGAGGTAAGAAATCCTCCCCTTACCAAGGGGAGGCGGGGAGGGGTTAGGTGAGGGGAAAAATTGCAAGTTTCCTCCGTTCACTGTTACAAGTAACAAGTAAAGCTAAAAAACCCTTGATTTTATCATAAAATATGATAATATAAATTTTCTGTAAGTATGCGTTCAGACCGTGAACAAATACCCAAAAATGGATAATTCAGTGAGGACTTATTGACAACATTGATTCCTGATAGGCAAGGGAACAGATGAACAAACAAGATGAAAAGGAAATTGATAGTTTTGTCCGGCAAGTAGTAAAAAAATACAAAAGAAAAATTCAAGCGGTAATTCTTTTTGGCTCTGCCAGCAGGGATCAATTAAACAAAGAATCTGATATAGATTTTTTGATAGTTGCTTCGGGCAATAGGTTAGACTTTTTGAAAAAGATTACCAGAATCGCCGCTTCCCTTGTCTTAAAATACGGCCGGCCTATATCTACAAAGGTTTACGATATTAGCCAATACGCATACTTAAAGGGCTTAGAGACGCCATTTATGAAGAATATAGAGAATGAAGGTAAAATATTATGGATGAGAAACTAAGGTTAAGAATAACGAAACTTATAGAGAAGGCGGAGCGCAAGCTTCAGGCCGCGCAGAAGCTTTATGAAAGTAAGATGTATGAGGATGCTATCTCAAGAGGGTATTATATGGTATATCACGCTGGAATGGCTCTATTGGCTTCAAAAGGATTTTACGCTAAAACACATTCTGGTTTACAGACAATGATTAGCCTCCATTTTGTTAAAACCGGTATACTTCCAAGAGAATATTACTAAATACTCTCACGCGATAAGGACTTAAGAGAGGACGGAGATTATGAGCCATTTTACACAGGTTCAGCCGAAGAGGCGGAAAGTGTTCTTGAAGACGCCAGAAAATTTATTACAAAAATTAAAAAACTGCTAAGACCTGCTTTAGCAGGATAGAGAAAAAACGGGATGGCAAGAATCAGTCAAGTTCGCCAGTGAAACAGAGCCGCAGTTTCTATCAGTTTAAATATCGCTGAAGGTGAAGGCAGGAATTCCGATACAGATTTATCGCGTTTTATCCAGATATCAATAGGTTCTTTGAATGAGGTGGTAACAATTCGCAACTATCTAAAGAGGTAACATTATTCAGGGAATGGATAGATCTCCATTCCACAGAATTGAAAGAAGATTGGGAATTAGCTAGAGCAGGCAAAACAATAAGAGAAATTATCCCTTTAACTTGAGGTGAGATATGTGGGATATGAATGAAGTAAAAACAATTAAGTATAAAAATAATTATGTTTATTATATTATGTTTGATGATGGTAAAGGTGGAGATGTGAATTTTATAGAGTACATTAGGAAAGGATATATTTTTAAGCCATTAAAGAATTTACAATTCTTCAAAAAAGCAAAAATTGAAGGCGGTACAATTGCCTGGCCAAATGGCGCTGACATTGCCCCTGAAACATTATATGAAAAGATCAATATTAGCCTGTGTTATCCCGCTAAAGCGGGAACCAAAAACAAAATTAAAGGCATTTTTTTATAAGCGTTACGAAGACATCTCAAAAATGCTACATGCCTTTCGGAATTATTTAAAGAAGTAATTTTTTTCTGGACCATTGACTATTGACTATCGACTATAGACTATCGACCCTTGATTTTCCCATGAAGACCGACATATTAAACCACGACAAGATCCTCTCTGCTATCAAAGAGTTAGAGCAAAACCCCGCTATAACCCAGCGCAAACTTATTCGGAAAATTCGCGGTAGCGGTGCGATTTATCGCACTTACAAGGATAAAATCGTTTAATGAGGGATAGTAAACTTTGAGCCCGACAGTATTTAAAATAGGGAATTACAGGTTTCATTTTTTCTCTAAAGAAGAAATGAAGATGCATGTTCATATTATTTCTCCGGATGGGGAAGCGAAATTCTGGTTGGAGCCAGCCGTTGAATTGGTAAATTACACTGGTTTTTCTAAAAGGCAGCTAAGAACTTTACAAAAAATTGTGGAAAGGCATAGGAATGAAATCATTAAAGAATGGAAAGAACATTTTAAGGCCAGAAATAACTAATATTTCAGAACATGGATTTTGGATTTTCCTGAAAGATAGAGAATATTTCTTATCTTTCAGTGAGTATCCTTGGTTTAAAGACGCTAATATTTCGTCAATAACTAACGTAAAGTTGATACATAATCATCATCTATACTGGCCAAAGTTAGATATAGACTTATCCGCAGAAATCTTAGCTAATCCGGAGCAATATCCGTTAACATACAGATGACACAGAAAATCTACAGAATTTGATTTATTTTATAAGTGTTGTGAAGACATCTCAAAAATGCTGCACGCCTTTCGAAATTATTTAAAGAAGTAATTTTTTTCCGGACCATTGACTATTGACTATAAACTATCGACCTTTGATTTTCCCATGAAATCCGACATCTTAAACCACGAAAAAATCCTCTCTGTTATCAAAGAGTTAGAGCAAAATACTTTCTTAACTTAAATCAGGAGGTAAAGAAAAATGGTAAAAAGTAGAGTGGAAAGCTTAATAAGCATTAGGAAGAGATTTCCTAAAGAGTGGATCTTGCTGGCGAACTATGAGTTTGATAAGATGAACCGGTTAAGCAAGGGGGCGGTAATTGCTCACAGTAAAAAGAGAGACACTATATACAGAGAGCAGATGAAATATAAAGAACCGCTTGCTATCGATTATACCGGGCCCATACCAAAGGATTTGGTGGTAATGTTTTAATGTCAAAGACTTCTTTTAACCATAAATTTCCCATAATCATTATAGAGGGCACAATTAGGAAGAATGCCGAACGGACCTTGCGTTTAGCGTTAGACACGGGTTGTTCGCGAACTATGATTCCCTTTGAGGCAGCTGAAGCTATTGGCTGCGATCCGGGAGGTTCCCCTTCCCGTACTCGTATTGTAACCGGGAGTGGAATTGAAATTGTTCCAGTGGTAAGTTTAAAAAGTATTAAAGCGTTAGGTAAGACAATGAAGAATTTAGAAGTCGCTTGCCATGATTTACCTGAAGAGGGTTTTGTAGATGGACTTTTAGGCTTAGACTTTTTGAAGAATTTCAAGTTGACGATTAATTTTGAAAAAGGGATTATACGGTTGCTTTAAGAATTTTAAAAAGATGAACCATAGACCATCGACCCATAGTTTTTCTATGAAATCCGACATATTGCACCACGAAAAAATCCTCTCTGTTATCAAAGAGTTAGAGCAAAATCCCGCCATAACCCAGCGCGACCTGGCCCTGAAACTCAAAATAAGCCTGGGCAAGATTAACTACTTCCTCAACGCCCTCATTGACAAGGGCATAATAGAGGCAAAAAACTTCAAGAATGCCAAGAATAAGTTAAGCTATATGTATCTGCTCACCCCTCAGGGAATTAGGATAAAATTTCAGCTTATCCAGCAGTTCCTTGACTGGAAAACCCGCGAATACGAAAGGCTCAAAGAGGAGTTGGAAACATATAAGACTATGTTATTAGCTTATCAGAATGTTGAAACTTCGCCGTAAGCATATTTATAACAATGCATAAGCGTTTAAAATTTATTTGCAGACTTTTTCTTATAATAGCAACTGTTTTAATACTGTTGTCGCCAGTAATTTCATTATTCCTTCCGTATAGGTTACGATATCATGCCTATCAAAGATTAATTTTAAACACCATAGTTGCCCAAGAAACAAATGGGTATAGGACTGATTACGAAAAGTCCTTATCTTTGTTTAATTATGTGGTCAATAATGAATTTCTTCAAGGAACGCCGTATTCATGTAAACCATTAGAATCTTTAATATACGCTGAGGCATATTGCGATTTTCAGGCAAGAACATTAAATCTGCTTTTGGGAATAGCAGGTATCCCAAGCCGATACGCAATGCTGTTAGATAAAAATGGTATTTCTCCGCATACCTTGAATGAAGTTTTCCTGAATAACAAATGGTGTGTATTTGATACGGCATTGAATACTGTTTTTGTTGATTTCAGAGGTGACATGTATTCATTGGATGATTTGACTGCCCAGCCAGAATTATTAGATGAGATAAAGAAAATTTCCGCATTAAAACAATACTCAGGGATGGAGTATAAAGACATTATTGCGATCTATCGACGTGTCTTGCCTCTTATGGGCGAACCCCGCAGGTCCACGCCTATCTTGAAACAAAGTCACATCTTTGATCATCTTATGGATTTCTATTTTAAAATATTCGGAAATAAATTCGTATATATTTATCAAAATTTATACATTCGGTCTGCGCTCAGGCACCTTAAAGGTAGTTCGGATTCAGCATTATTTTATAAAGCCAGAAATTACCATTTAGCTTACCGTATGGACTTAGCATTACAGTCTTATGCGGCCTTATTGAAGGAATTCCCTGAAAGTAAATATTACGATGACGTACTGTTTTTCCTTGGAAAACTATATTATGATATCAAGGATTATCAGAACGCAATAAAGACCTTAAGGTTAGTTACAGATAAAAAATATGGAAAATGGGATAAGCCGGCTAGTTATTTTCTTTGGCAGTCTTACGGTATTATTGGAGATGAATTAAGTAGTCGTGAGGCATATGTAAATGTAGGGCTGGAGAAAATACCCGCGGCAGGAATAGTGAAAATATTAAGTAACAGGTAAAACCGGCGGAAATAGTAAATATAACAATGTTATTGTATGGCTTCTAAAATGCGAATATTGATTACAGGCGGCGCGGGTTACATAGGTTCAGTTCTCGTCCCTAAACTTTTAGAACTAAAGCATGATGTCACTGTCGTAGATAATTTTATGTATAGTCAGAATTCTTTGCTTGATTGTTGCGCCTATGATAAATTTAAAGTAGTTCGGGGAGATGTCCGCGATGAGGGTATCGTAAAACCGCTTTTAAAAGAAGTGGATTATATTATTCCACTGGCAGCATTGGTGGGAGCTCCTTTATGCAATAGGGATAAGACGGCTGCCGTTACCGTTAACCGGGACGCCATAGCCATGCTTACCAAGCTGGCGTCTAAGGAGCAAAGGATAATTATACCGACTACCAATAGTGGATACGGTATTGGTCAGAAGGGTATCTATTGCACGGAAGAGACGCCCCTGAATCCGATTACTTTATACGGCAGGGTAAAAATGGAAGCTGAGAAAATTGTGTTGGAAAGGAAGAACTCCGTAAGTTTTAGGTTGGCTACTGTTTTTGGCGTGTCCCCCAGGATGCGGATAGATTTATTGGTAAATGATTTTACTTACCGTGCTGTTAATGACCGTTTTGTGGTGGTTTTTGAAGGGCATTTTAAAAGGAACTATATTCATATACGCGATGTGGCCAGGGCATTTATCCATGCGATAGATAATTTTGATACAGTGAAAGATGAACCGTATAACGTCGGCTTGTCCAATGCGAATCTCTCAAAGCTTGAGCTTTGCGCAAAGATAAAAGAACAGATAGCTGATTTTGTATACCTGGAGTCTCCTATAGGCGAGGACCCGGATAAGCGGGATTATATTGTTTCCAATGAAAAGATTGAAAAAACCGGGTTTAAGCCGATTCTTTCGCTTGAATTTGGGATAAGGGAGCTCATTAAGGCATACAAGATAATCTCAAACAACAAATACGGAAACGTCTAAAGACGCTGATGAAATCCAAGAAAATATACGATTTCCTTGATCGGAAGGCTTTATGGGTGCGGAGAGAGACTTTAAAAATACATAAAACTGCTCCTGAGACGAGACTTGCCTCTTCGCTATCGGCGGTTGAAATATTTACGGTATTATACTACGGAAAAATTGTAAGGTTTAACTCCCGGGATATAAAATGGGAAAAAAGGGATAGGTTTATTATCAGCAAAGGTCACGGCGCAATATCGTTTTACCCCGTGCTTGCGGATTTGGGGTATTTTCCTAAAGAGGAACTGGGAGGAGTTTGCAAGGCAGGTTCAATTTTAGGGGGGATTCCGGATGCCATTATTCCCGGCTTTGAAACAATTAACGGTTCTTTAGGCCACGGCTTGGGGGTTGCCTGTGGAATTTCTCTGGCATTAAAAAGGAAGAAAAGAAATGAAAAAGTGTTTGTTTTGCTGGGAGACGGCGAGTTGTACGAGGGTTCTGTATGGGAGGCAGTAATGTTTGCCGGCGAACATAATTTAGACAACCTTATCGTTATTATTGATAATAATAAAATATGCATGCTGGATTATTGTCGGAACATCTTGGATCTTGAGCCGCTTGGCGAGAAATTCAAGGTTTTTAAGTGGGAAGTAGAACGTGTTAATGGGCACCAGATGGATAAATTACATACTTCCTTAAAACGCCTTAAAGCGAAAAATAACGGTAAGCCTAAATTATTAATCGCCGATACCGTAAAAGGCAAGGGTGTTCGGCGCCTTGAAACAGATCCGCTATGCCACATCAAAAATTTAAGCCCGGAAGAAGTCGATACCATAATTTCGGAGTTAGAATGAAGACCGAAATAAACAATATGAGGGATGTCTTTATCGAAAATATTTTTAATCTTATGCATAAGGATAGAAATATTTTCTTCCTCTGCGCGGATTTCGGTTCTCCTAAACTCGACAATTTAAGGAAAAAATTCAGCGACAGGTTTATAAACGTCGGCATTGCCGAGCAGAACCTTATCAATGTATCTACGGGTCTTGCCCTTGAAGGCTTTACAGTTTATGCCTATGCGATAGCCCCGTTTCTGACAATGAGGGCATACGAGCAGATACGGATTAACCTTTCCCTGCACTCTCAGCTGAAAGAGATAAACATAAACTTAATTGGCGTAGGCGCCGGCTTGAGTTATGATGTCTCCGGCCCTACGCATCATTGCCTTGAGGATATTACCATAATGCGGGTTTTGCCGAATATTATGGTATTTTCGCCTAGCGACTGGGTTTTGTCAGGTAAGTTTGTCGAATATTCGATAAAGGTAAAAAGGCCAAAGTATATAAGACTTGACGGTAAGCCTTTGCCACGGATTTATTCGGAAACAGATAAGATAAGGATAGAGGATGGTTTTTCGCAGATACGAAAAGGTAAAAAGATATGCCTGGTTTCGACTGGATATATGACCCATAAAGCCATAAAAGCGGCAGGCGCATTTGATAGAGAAAAAATTGGAGTTATCGATGTTTTTCTATTAAAGCCGTTGAATGAGAGATTCTTTGCGAAAGTTTTGCGAAAATATGAATGTGTTATAACTCTCGAAGAAGGTTTTATCAATAAAGGCGGGATAGATAGCCTGGTTTCAAGCGTAATCGATAACTATAGCCTCAATACCCGATTGAAAAGAATGGGTTTTAACGACGCGTATGTTTTTGATATTGGCAACAGGGAGCATTTGCACGCGTTAAACAAGCTGGATGAACAAAGCATCATAGAGAATATCAAGAAAAATATATGAGCGGGAAGATAGAAGTTGTTTTAATAAATCCGGGGGATCATAAGCAGGTTTATCAGGGATTAGGAAAGGATTATTCTGCTATTGAGCCGCCTTTCTGGGTTGCGGTAATCGCGGCATATCTGAGGAATAGCGGGATTAACGTGGCCATCGTTGATGCTAACGCTGAGAATTTCTCACCTGATGAGACAGCAAAAAAGGTTAATAAAATTAACCCGCTGTTATCCGCAGTAATAGTTTACGGATCCCAGCCTTCGGCATCCACGCAGAATATGACTATTGCCGGAAAAATCTGCAAGGCGTTGAAGGAGAATGCTCTCGGGAAAATCGCTATAGGTGGCCTGCATCCGTCCGCTCTACCCAAACAGACACTAATAGAAGAAAAAGTCGATTTTGTTATTGAAGGAGAAGGCCCTGCTACATTAATGGCGTTAATTGGCGCGATAAAATCTGGGAAAGGCATTTATTCTAATATTACGTGTTTATGGTATTACGATGAAGATGGAAATATCAGAAATAACCATAAAGTCTCGCTTATTGAAAACCTGGATGAAGAATTGCCGATTGCTGCCTGGGATTTGTTGCCGATGGAAAAATATCGGGCACATAATTGGCATTGTTTTGACGATATAGAAAACAGGATGCCTTATGCGGCGATATACACCAGCTTAGGCTGCCCCTACAGTTGTGTTTTTTGCTGTATTAATGCCCTTTTCGGCAAGCCAGGCATAAGATACAGGAGTCCGGAAATGGTAGTCCAGGAGATAGGGCTATTGGTAACTAAATACGGGGTAAAGAATGTAAAAATCGTAGATGAGCTTTTTGTCCTGGACGAAAACCACTATATGAGAATAGTGGATCTATTGATAGCTAAGGGTTATGACTTAAACATCTGGGTTTATGCCCGGGTTGATACAGTAAAGCCGGAGAATCTTCTGAAGATGAAAAAGGCGGGCATAAATTGGCTTGCGTTGGGGATTGAATCGGCAAATCCCGATGTAAGGGACGGCGCTTCTAAGCGAATGAGGGTCAAAGATATAACCAATGTCGTGAGGAGTATTCAAGATGCAGGCATAAGGGTTATAGGCAACTTTATTTTCGGGCTTCCCGATGATACGGTGCAGACTATGCAGGAAACAATCGATATGGCAATTGATCTTAATTGCGAATTCGTGAATTTTTATTGCGCTATGGCCTATCCAGGCTCCAGGCTTTACGATATCGCCCGCAGGCAGGGGTGGGAACTTCCGAAAGAGTGGCACGGGTTTTCCCAACATTCCTACGAAATGCTTCCGCTTCCGACGAAATATATCAACCCGAAAGAAGTCGTAAAATTCAGGGATGACGCGTTTCACCGGTATTTCGAAAATCCCGGTTATTTGAATATGCTGGAGAGTAAATTCGGCAAAAAGGTCAGAACCCATATTGAGGAAATGACAAAAACCAGGCTAAAAAGAAAGGTGCTGGAATGATTATCAGTAAAACTCCTTTTCGGATTTCGTTTTTCGGCGGTGGTACGGACTATCCCGCCTGGTATCAGGAGAATACCGGTGCCGTTTTATCAACAACTATTGATAAATACTGTTATATAAGCATCAGATATCTGCCTCCTTTTTTCGAACATAAACACCGGATAGTTTATTCTTTTATAGAAAACGTCAAATCTGTTAATGAAATTCAGCATCCCGTAGTAAGGGCGCTTCTTAAATTATTTAAGGTGCAAAGAGGCGTAGAGGTTCATCATGACGGGGATTTGCCTGCGCGTTCGGGATTGGGCTCGAGTTCGGCTTTTACCGTAGGCATGCTCAATTCTCTATATGCCTTAAAAGGCAATATTATCTCAAAAAACGATTTAGCCAAACAGGCTATACATATAGAGAGGAATGTCCTTAAGGAAAATGTCGGCTCTCAGGATCAGGTTGCGGTTGCCTACGGAGGTTTCAATAAGATTATCTTTCTAAACGACCACAATTTCCGGGCAGAGCCGGTGACCATCCAGAAGGAAAGGATCCAGGAGTTGCAGGAGAATTTGATGTTGGTTTTTACGGGGCTATCTCGTTTTTCATCGGAGATCGCTGCCGACCAGATAAAGAATACTTCTAGTAATAAGCATGAGTTGACCGCGATGCGGCATATGGTTGACCATGCCGTTGATATCTTAAACAGCAACAGGGATATTGCTGATTTCGGAAAGCTCCTGCGCGAATCCTGGCAGATAAAGAAGAAACTTTCCAAAAAAATCTCGAGTCCTGAAATTGACAATATATATGATAAGGCTATAAAGAACGGCGCTTTAGGAGGAAAGCTGTTAGGTGCAGGCGGTGGCGGCTTTATGCTTTTATTTGTCTCTCCGGCAAGGCGGCGGAGAGTGCAAAAGGCATTAAAAGAATTGCTGGAAGTTAAATTTTGTTTTGAAAATGAGGGTAGTCAGGTGATTTATTATAACCCGCAGCAGATTTAAAGATGTATGGCACTCTTAAAGACATAGATGTTTTTATACTCTGTGGAGGGATAGGGAAGAGGTTACGGAAGGTTTCCGGTGGCACTCCTAAGCCGATGGTTAAAATCGGCGATTATGTTTTCCTTGACCTGCTCATCAAGTATATTGCTGGTTTTGGATTCAGGCGGTTTATTCTGGGTACAGGATATCGGGCGGGTATCATTAAGGATTATTATTCTTCCGGAAGATTCCCGGGTTTGGACATACGCTTTTCGCGCGAGGAAAGGCCGCTTGATACCGGGGGAGCAGTTAAGAACGCGAAAGGGTTAATTAAAAGTAATCCTTTTTTTGTTTTAAACGGAGATTCGTTATGCAAGTTTAATCCGCGGCTTTTTCTGAAATTCCATAAGAAAAATAGATCCCCGGTTTCGATTCTATTGCGGCAGGTAGCTAGCGGTAAAGAATATGGGGAGATTGAAATAGACAGGTCTTCGCGCATACTTAATTTTCGGGAAAAGAACATTTCGGCAAAAAAGTGCCTGATAAATGCTGGGGTATACATTTTTGATAAGAAGATATTCGGTATGATGCCCAGGCAAGCGAAGTTTTCTTTGGAACGAAATTTTTTCCCGGAGATGGTCTCTAATCGCATTTTTGGCTATCCGGTTTCCGGCTTGTTTATCGATATTGGTACTCCAGAACGCTACATTAAGGCAAAAAAGATATTTCTAAAAGGTAAATAAAAGCATGGATGAAGCTGATATTTTGATTATTGGCGCCGGGGTAATCGGATTGGCCATAGCCGCGGAATTATCAAAGAAATACAAAGGAATCGTTGTCATAGAAAGACATAATAGTTTTGGTCAAGAAACAAGTAGTCGTAACAGCGAAGTAATCCATGCGGGCATCTATTATCCTAAAGATACTTTAAAAGCAAAAATGTGTGTAGAAGGCAGATCATTATTGTATGAAATCTGCCAGAAGAACAATATACCCTTTAAGAAAATCGGTAAATTGATTGTTGCCAGTGAAAAAGATGAAATCCCCGCGCTTGAAGAGTTGTTTCAAAGAGGCAAAGATAACGGCGTTGATGATTTGCGGCTGATAGATGCGGCTGATTTAAAAAAAATTGAACCAAGCGTAAATGGAGTGGCAGCGCTTCATTCTCCATCAACCGGCATTATTAATTCTCATAAATTAATGCAACTTTTTCAAGATACTGCTCAAAACAACGGCGCGATAATGTCTTATGTTTCTGAAGTAATTGATATCAAAAAGAACGTTTACGGGTATATTGTAATGGTTAGAAATAACAATGAAACCATATTTTTGAATACAAAGGTTGTGATAAATAGCGCAGGATTGGATTCTGATCGTATTGCTGAGATGGGGGGTATAGATATAGAGCATTTTAACTATAGGCTTCATTATTGTAAAGGGCAGTATTTCAGAGTTAATCACTCAAAAAGCCATTTCATTAAAAGATTAGTATACCCTGTCCCCAAGCCAAAAAGCGCTGGTTTAGGAGTGCATGCTACTTTGGATCTGTGTGGAAGTTTGCGCCTTGGGCCTGATGAGAAATACCTAAACAATAGAAATAAGGATTATTCTGTGGATAGCTCTCAGAAAAATAATTTCTACTCTGCGGCTAATAGGCTGCTTCCTTTTATAAATAAAGACGATCTTTACGAGGATATTGCTGGTATTAGACCAAAACTTCAAAGAGAAGGTGAGGATTTTAGGGATTTTATTATACAAGAAGAAACGGATAAAGGATTGACAGGTTTTATAAATTTAATAGGAATAGAATCTCCAGGATTAACTTCTTCTCTCGCAATTGCTAAATACTCGACAGGGCTTGTTGGAAATCTTATAAAGTGAGATTGTTGAAAAATACTGTTTTTATGATTACCGGCGGCAAAGCTTATTTTTCCGGCGATAGTACACTATTGAGGTCGTCAAAAACAATTTTATGAGGGAAAACGTATGCTACGAGGAGGTGCAATTTGAAAGTGACATTGCTGATTCTCACGCTTAACGAATTAAGCGGCCTGAAAGAGATTATGCCTCGCATAGAAAATAATTGGTATGACCAGCTCTTGATTGTTGATGGCGGATCAACCGATGGCACAATTGAGTATTGTAAACAAAAAGGTTATCTGTTATTTTCCCAAGAAAATAAGGGTTTGCGTTATGCCTATATTGAGATTTTGCCTTACATTGAGGGAGACATAGTAATTACTTTTAGCCCGGATGGCAACTCTATACCTGAACGCATGCCTCCTTTAGTCGCTAAGATGAAAGAAGGATATGATATGGTTATAGTATCCAGATATGCGAAGGGCGCAAAAAGTTATGATGATGATTGTGTTACTGCTTTTGGTAATAAAATGTTCACTTCTTTGATAAATTTCTTTTACGGTTCAAAATACACAGATTCTTTGGTTATGTTTCGCGCCTGGAAGACAGAAATTTTTAAAGAGTTAGATTTAGATAAAGAAGAAAGCTACCGAGTAGAAGAAAAATTGTTCCATACTAAAGTTGGCGTTGAGCCTTTATTGTCAGTAAGGGCGGCAAAGTTAAAATTAAAATGCGCTGATATTCCTGGCGATGAACCAGTGCGTATAGGCGGGGAAAGAAAGTTAAAAGTTATACAGTGGGGCAGCGCTTATCTTTTTGAGGTGTTAAGGGAATTGTTCTTTTGGCGTAAAAGTAGTTAACAATCAACATGTATTTTCGATAAGAATATATAGAATGGTTTCTAATATAAAAATTTCTAAAGTTTTAATCACGGGAATTTCTGGCTCAGGCGCAAGTTACTTGGCAGAATATATTCTGCAAAATTTCCCTGAGATTGAAGTTCATGGGATCTCACGTTGGCACAGCACCACACAGAACGACAACATAAAAGAGATTACTGGTAAAATTAGCGTACATGAAGCCGATCTTATGGATTTTGGTTCGACTTTTGCGGTCATAGCGGATGTAAGGCCGGAGGTGGTGTTTCATTTGGCAGCATACGCTAATGTGCGCACATCTTTTATCAGCCCGCACAGTTTTTTAAGCAATAACATTTTAGGTACGGTTAATCTTTTTGAAGCTATAAGGCTTGCTAAAATTGACCCTGCGATACAGCTTTGCAGCACTTCAGAAGTTTATGGCCAAGTTGACCCCAAATATGTTCCTATTAGAGAAGATACGCCGTTGAACCCTGTAAGCCCGTATGCTGTTTCTAAAACAGCGCAGGACTTATTGGGTTTTAGTTATTTTAGAAGTTATAGTATGCGCATTATTCGCACGCGCATGTTTACTTATATTAATCCAAGAAGGACCGATCTTTTTGCCACTTCTTTTGCTAAACAAATTGCCTGGATAGAGCAGGGTCTATCGAAAGAGTTAGTGCATGGCAACCTTGATTCTGTCCGCACCATCATTGATGTGCGCGATGCCGTAGCCGCGTATTGGCAGGCAATAATTCATTGTAAATACGGGGAGGTTTATAATATAGGCGGTACCGCTACTATAACCGTAGGAGATTTTCTTAAAAAACTTATTGCAATGAGCAAAAAAACAATCCCTACCCGCTGTGATCCTGTTCTTTTGAGGCCGGCGGATGTTACTTTGCAGGTCCCTTGTGTGGAGAAATTCAAACTACAGACCGGCTGGAAGCAGAATTATGATATAGATGAGACTTTGGATTTTTTGCTTTCATACTGGAGGAAAGAGGCCAAGAAGGCGGCAAGATTGCGGGAGATAGGTTTATGAGCAAAGAAAAAGTAGATGCGGAGCAAACCCCGAGAAGGGCTTAGTAAACAAAATTTTGAGATGGCTGGAGAGGAAAGGGGCAAAAGAGTCATGCAGAAAATGAGAATTCCATTTGGAACCATAGCTATCACTGAATATTCAAAAAAACTGATTGGAGAAATATTAGATTCTGAAAGGGTTTCCAGCGGAAAATACGTGCGTAAATTTGAGGAAAAATTTGCTAAACTTATAGACGCGCAAGAAGCGGTATCGGTAAGCAGCGGCACAGATGCGGATGCGTTAGCATTGGCCGTTCTCTATGATTATGGAGCGAAAAGGGGTGATGAAATAATAGTGCCCGCTTTATCTTTTGTGGCGACAGGCAACGCTGTCCTGCAGGCCGGTTTTAAGCCGATATTTGTAGATGTGGAAAGGCATACTTTAAATATCGATGTTTCCCGGATTGAAAAAGCAATTACTAAACAGACGCGCGCTATAATGCCTGTCCATCTTATGGGTAAACCGGCGGAGATGGATACAATAAATGACATTGCTAAAAAACATAAACTTTTCGTTATAGAGGATGCGGCAGAGGCATACGGGGCAGTTTATCGGGGCAAGAATATCGGCACTTTAGGCGATATGGCGGCATTTAGTCTCTACGTAGCACATATGATTACAACTGTCGAAGGCGGTATGGTGGTTACGGACAAAGCTGATTTTGCCGAGGTTTTGAGGTCTTTAAGGGCGCATGGAAGGGCTTGCAAGTGTGAAAGTTGTATACTCAATATTAATTCCGGCTATTGTGATAAGAGGTTTAAATACGGCAAAGATAAAGATAAGGATATACGTTTTGTTTTTGAGCGTATCGGTTTTTCCAGCAAGATGAACGAATTGGAGGCGGCTATCGGGTTAGGGAATATAGAAATATATTATAAGATTTTAGAAAAAAGACGCAATAATTTATTATATATGTTGGACAAATTTAAAGAGTTTGAGCCGTATTTATATACTATTAAAGAAGAAGCCCATGAAAAGATAGGCCCACATGCCTTTCCGATTGTTCTGGGTGAAAAAAATAAATTTAGCAGAGATGATTTGGTCTCATATTTGGAAGAAAACGGCGTAGATACTCGTAATTTATTTTTATCCATGCCTACCCAATGCCCCGGCTTTGAATATTTAGGCTATAAGTTAGGCCAATTTCCCAATGCCGAATATATAGGCAATAATGGCTTGCATATAGGCATACATCAAGATATGGGAGAAAAAGAGTTGGATTACATACTTAATGTAGTATCGGATTTCTGCGCCAAGTATAAATTATGACGAAAATATTACGTCTGGGAATTTATTGCGTATTTTTACTTTTATTCTTAATCATACTTCGTAATGAAATAAAAGGGAGTGTTTTTGAGCAGGATCTTTTGTGGTTTATCCCGGTTTTGTTCAGAGATACGGAAGGGTTTTCTTTAGTGAAATTAGCCTGGTATGTTTTAAACCCTCTGCATCTATGGTTTGAGATTCCCGACGTAAAGATTTATACGCTGGTTACCTTGTTTTTATTCGGTCCTTTAGCTAAAAGTTTTATTTATCTGGCTATGTTATTCCATATTTCTTGTTCTATTTTGTTGTATTTTTTGGCAAAAAATCTCGGACTAAATTCCAGGGTCAGCTTTCTTTCATCTTTGATGTATCTTATGCTCTTTGCGCATTTTCATGCGTATATGTGGCCTATGGCTTTTCAGCATCTCATAGTAGTTTTTTTTATACTTTCAGGATTAATATTTTATTTAAAAACCAATAATTTAATTTCTTCCCAACAGAAATATCATGGCTTTTTCTTTCTGACTTTATTGGTAGCGTTATTATCGTCTTTCTGCCGGCTAAGTATATTAATATTGCCCGCGATGATAATGACGCATATTTTAGTTTGTTCAAAAGACCGCAAAGATATGCTTAGAAAATACGATATTTGGCTTCCGCTATTTTTTATTTACCTCTTTTATCCTTTACTGAGGATAGTAAGCGGCGATGTAAGATTTGGTTCTTTTTTACGGCCGGTTTTTTCAATTTTAAACAGCAAGGGAATAACATTTATTAATTTCGGCAATAACAACCTTATAATAAATTTCTTTATATTATTATCCATAGGGATTCTGTTTATTTTTCTGTTAAGACTGTTTTTAAGGCATCAAAAAAGGCCCATGCTTAGCGATAGGGCAAAGCTACTTTTTTTGACAACGGTTTTTTTAGCGGTAATGCTGGCTATAGCTTCAGGTAATTTTGGAAAGATTTTGATTCCTTACAATTTTATTGTGCCATTTATGGGTATGCTTAATAGCTTTTTATTCCCCTTGCAGTCGGCAATGTCTATTGATTCGTTCCGTCCATATCATTTTATTCCCGCGGGGTTTAGTGTTTTCAGTATTTTGCTATTTTTATTCATGGCGTTCATATTCGCCAAGGCATATATTTTGAAGCAAAGGCAGAATGCGGTGTTAGTTACCTGGTATATATTTAGCTTGATATATCTTTATTTATGGAATCCCACCGCGTCCAGATACTTTGTATATCTATCCGCGCTTTTTTGCCTTATCTTTTGTTCGGTATTTGACTACCTTTATGCAAAAATTACAACTTTATTTAGGCCCAAGGCCTTCATAAATTTTATTATGATATTAATATTCGCGGGCCTTTTAATGCCTAACCTGGCGGCAATAAAGATAGCATTATATAGAGGCAAGACAGCTAATAATTTTTATATATATGACTATATAAAGATTGCGGATACGGTAAGAGAAGACATCAGTAGTAAATACAAACTCAATAATTTTGCGCAAACCATAAATTTATACAATATTAATCCTATTGTTTTCACCAATCAAGGAAGTTTTTCCGCGGCTGATCGGTATAATGATAATATCAATTTTGTCTTTAAGCAAAGGTTTAATAAGCGCTTTCTGGATGTGGTGGTAGGCCAGCCGGCAGATGCCCATAAGTTAAATAACTTAACTTATGGTTTTAAAGATTACGAGGTATTTAACCGCGAAGGAGAGCCGGGAAGCCGTTTTTTAATTGATTTTTATTCTGGCCGAGAAAATTTAAGGCTTGGAAAATACGAAGAAGCGGAAAAATTACTAACCCGCGCGGCATCCCAGAGGCCGTACCTGCTAAATTTTATATTGGGGAATCTACAATTAGACGACCTTTTTTGGATTACAGGCGCAAGGGATTTAAATGATTGGGTGCGCGAGCTATCTCTATATTATCGTAACGAATATAACCTTGTGGAACATCCGCGGATTATCTATATTACCCAAATGATGAATAAAGAGATAGGTGAATATATGGAGTGTCTGTTCTATTTATCATTTTTGAAAAATCTCTCCGGAAATATAGATGAGAGCAAGTATTGGTTTTCAAAGATTAGATTTCTGGAAAATGATTTTTCTGAGTTAAGTTCTTTCTTGGGCGGGCTTTCTTTGGTTAAATCAGATGAAAAGTTATTTTATTTTTTAAATATTGTTCGCGATACCGCGCTTTATGTCCGTCCTGAAAATTACGCGGATAGGTTTAAATTTGAAGGTTTTATCTTTAGGGTATTATTTAAACTATGAATATAGGCGCGGTTATTCAGGCAAGGATGGGCTCACGAAGGCTTCCCGGCAAAGTCCTAAGCACTATTTGCGGCAAGCCGATGTTAGAATATATGATTGAACGGATAAGGCAATGCAAGTACTTGGATAATATAGTAGTAGCTACGTCTGATGAGAAAAATGATAATTCAATAGTTGAATTCTGCAAAGGGCTGGGGATAACATTTTATCGCGGGCACCTTACTAATGTTGCTTCAAGATTTAAAGAGGTGTTAGGCATGTATAATTTTGACGCTTTTTTAAGGTTATCCGCGGATAGTCCTTTGCTTGATCCCTGCCTGATAAACGAGGCAATAGATATTTTTAAAGGTGGAGATTTTGACATTGTAACAAACGTACTAAAGCGCACATATCCTAAGGGTCAGTCTGTTGAGCTTTTAAAATCGGATATTTTCCTGAAAGGGTATGAAGAAATGAAAGAGTTGGAGGACTTCGAGCATGTCACGCGATTTTTTTATCTAAATCAAAATAATTATAAGATATTTAATCTCATATCATCAGAGGATTATCATTTGATAAGATTATGCGTAGATACGAAGGCTGACATGGATAGAATAACATCGATTGTGCGCCATATGGATAAGCCGCATTGGAGCTGCGGCCTTAAAGGACTTATTAGAATATATAAGGATATAGCTGATAGGCAGCCAGCCTAATTGATAAAATGAAACAATTAAAAGCCGGAATTATAGGGTTGGGGGTAGGGGAGCAGCATATGGCCGGATATCAGAGCCATCCCGGATGCCAGGTTATCGCTTTATGTGATTTATCGGAAGAAAAATTAAAAGAAGCCCGTAAGAAATACCCGCGGATAAGGCTTACCGATAACCCGGATGATATATTAAATGACCCAGAAATTAACGTAGTTTCAGTAGCTTCCTATGATAACTACCATTATCCGCAGATTATCCAGGCGATTAAAAATAATAAGCATGTTTTTGTGGAAAAACCTCTTTGTCTTTATGAAGAAGAAGCCAGGCATATCTATTCTCTCTTAAGAAGCAGGGTAGATTTGAAACTTTCTTCGAATTTAATATTGCGTAAATGCCCCAGGTTTATTTATTTAAAAAAATTAATTGAAAATGGAAAACTGGGCGGCATATTTTATGTCGAAGGAGATTATAATTATGGACGGTTAAATAAGATAACGCATGGATGGCGCGGAAAATTAGATTTTTATTCCGTGGTTTATGGCGGCGGCATACATATAATAGATTTACTTTTATGGCTTACGGGACAAAAAATAATAGAGGTTACCGCGTACGGCAATAATATTTCTTCAAGCGGTTTTTTTAAATATAACGATATGGTTGTTTCTATCTTGCGCTTTGAAAATGGCATTGTAGGAAAATTGGCGGTGAATATGGGGTGTGTTTCTCCGCATTTTCATTCTTTATCGGTTTATGGCACTAAGGGGACATTTGTCAATGGCCTGGAGTGTGGATTATATTTTGAGTCGCGAGACGCCGATCGACAGCCGGAAAAGATTTATGAAGACTATCCCGGGGTCCATAAAGGAGCGTTAATTTATGACTTTATTGACGGAATTATAAACAAAAGTACCGGAGCTATACCCTATCAGGAAGTTTTTGATGCTATGTCAGTTTGTTTTGCCATAGAAAAAGCGGCCGGGGAAAAAAATAAAGTTAAAGTAGAATATATTCAGGAGGTTAATAAGTGAGAACAATACCTTTTGGCAGGCCTATTATTAAAGAAGAAGAAAAAAAAGCGGTTTTAGAAGTCCTAAGCGGTAGTATTCTTGTGCATGGGCCCCGCGCGGAAGAATTTGAGGAGAAATTTACAAATTTCACCGGCGGCGGATACGCTGTTTCGGTTTCATCTTGCACCGCGGCACTGCACTTATCTTATTTCTATCTTGGTCTTAAGCCGAAAGAAGAAGTAATTGTCCCCGCGCAGACGCATGTGGCGACTGCGCATGCCGTAGAATTCTGCGGGGCTAAACCCGTATTTATAGATGCCGAAGAAAGAACCGGTAATATAGATATAAACCAGATAGAGAAAAATATCAACAGGCGCACCCGGGCTATTTCGATTGTTCATTTCTTGGGTATGCCGGTAGATATGCAAAGGATTAATAAAATTGCCGCAAAACATAATCTTTTCGTCGTGGAAGATTGCGCTTTGGCGGTAGGTACTTATTTTAAAGGCCGGCATGCCGGTTTACACGGAGATGTGGGGTGTTTTTCATTCTATCCGGTTAAGCACTTTACCACCTGCGAAGGAGGCATGCTGCTTACCAAGCATAAAAAAATAGCGCGAAAGATATTAAGGCAGAAAGCATTCGGCGTAGACAGGCATGTGGGTGAAAGAAAAACCCCCGGCATATACGACGTAGATATGCTGGGCTTTAATTATAGAATGAATGAGCTGCAGGCAGCTTTAGGTATTGAACAATTAAAGCGCGTCAACGGGTTTTTAAAAATAAGAAAAGAAAATTACGAATTATTGAGTAACGGCCTTAAAGATATGGATGAGCTATCCCTCTTAAAGTCCTCGGGAGGCGATTATCAAAGCAGCTACTATTGCCTGTCCGTTATTTTAAGAAATAGCATATCTAAAAAACGTTTTGAGATTGTCAGTTATCTTAAAGAGCGGGGTATAGGCACCAGTGTTTATTATCCTAAGCCGGTTCCTCATTTTACATATTATAAAAATAAATATGGTTACAAAAAGAATAGTTTCCCTGTGGCTTCTATAATTAGTAACAGTTCTATCGCTCTTTCTGTCGGGCCGCATTTAAACGCGGAAGATATGGAGTATATGGTTAAATGTCTTAAAGAAGCAATAATCAAAGTGAGGTAGATATGAGCAATTTATCAAAGCGGCGCGTTGTATTAATAGGTGGAGCAGGTTTTATTGGCCACAATCTGGCACTCAAGCTTAACAGCTTGGGCGCGGAAGTGTTCGTTATTGATAGCTTGGCCGTGAATAACTACCATTATTTTAACACTAATATAGATGCCATTCCCAATTCAAAACTCTATTTAGAGATAATTCAGCATCGCCTTGATCTTTTGAGGGAGAATGACATTGCTTTGATAGAACAGGATTCGCGCGCTTACATAGAACTGAGCCATATTATAGGAAAAATTAATCCCGACACAATAATACATCTTGCCGCGGTCGCGCACGCGGACAGGTCAAATAAAGATCCCTATTCAACTTTTGACCATAGTCTTCGTACCTTAGAGAATGCTTTGGATATCGCGCGCTCTCCGGAGTTAAATATCAAGCATTTTGTTTATTTTTCATCCAGCATGGTTTACGGTAATTTTCCCGCGGGTTATGTAACTGAAGAAACTCCTTGTGAGCCTCTGGGAATTTATGGAGCATTAAAATTTGCGGGGGAGAAGATGGTTATCGCTTATAACCAGGTTTTTGATCTTCCATTTACAATAATCAGGCCGTCGGCTTTGTATGGAGAAAGATGCGTAAGCAGACGGGTAGGCCAGATTTTTATTGAAAATGCCATCCGGAGGTTAGATGTTTCAATAAGTGGAAACGGGTCCGACTGCTTAGATTTCACTTATATCGGAGATTTATCGGAAGGGATAGTGAAGGTTTTGATAAATTCTAATTCAAAGAATCAGATTTTTAATATGACGTATGGCCAGGCGCGTTCAATAAAAGATATGGCGTCTATCCTGGTTGAACATTTCCCGGATGTTAAGATAAAATACCTTCCCAAAGACAAGCTTATGCCTGATAGAGGCACGCTTTCGGTTGAGAAAGCGACAAAATTATTAGGTTATAATCCGCGGTATCCGCTGGAAGCCGGTTTTGTGAAATATATTGAATGGTATAAATCCATCTGGCCGCATATTCAGGATGTTAAAAAAGCCGAGGTAATTAATAAGCGGTAATTAAATAGCAAGGGCATGGATGGATAATAATCAGCTTAACTTTATAGAGGATGTGTGGCTGGCGCAAATTCTTGGGCGTAAAACCTATCGTTTGAGTATGGACGATATTTTAGCGGCGGCATTATCAGACAAAGAAAGCAAAGAATACGGCATTTTTGAAAAATTTCTGAAACAGCCTATTTTTATTTACGCCAAGGTTTTACCTGCGTCCATTAAGAGCATTAAGGCATTGGAAAAATCAGGCTTTAATTTGATAGATACAAATATCGTATTGGAAAAGGAAATTTTTCCATCCGCTCAACTCGTTAAAAATTGGATAACAAGATTTGCCGTTGTCGGTGATGAACCCCGACTGGAAAAGATCGCCGGTTCCGCTTTTAAATACAGCAGGTTTCATAGGGACCCTTTAATTTCTAAAGATATCGCTGATTCTGTTAAGGTGGAATGGGTGCGCAATTTTTTTAAGGGTATCCGCGGCAATGCGATGGTTGTGGCTTTAGACAAAGAAAAACCCATAGGATTCCTGCAGCTTATTAATAAGGATGATGCTATTTTGATAGACCTTATTGCCGTAGATATCCTTTATCAGGGCAAAGGCGTTGCTTCCGCGATGATAAGTTTCACAGAAAATAATTTTAAGGGTAAAAAATTATTGAGAGTGGGGACACAGATAGCCAATATCCCTTCATTGAGGCTTTATGAAAAGGCGGGTTTTAGGGTTAAAGAGAGCAGTTATATATTTCATTATCATAATGAGTGATTTTATGTCGTAAAAATGAAAATAGATAATTTTGACCTGGATGAAAATATTTTAATAGTTGCCGAGATTGGCAATAATCATGAAGGCAGTTTTAGTTTAGCGAAGAAAATGATACAGCTTGCGGCTGAATCAGGCGCGCATGCGGTTAAATTCCAAACTATAGTTCCGGAGAAATTGGTATCTGTTGGTCAAAAAGAAAGGATAAGACAACTCAGAAGTTATCAATTTACCTACAAAGAATTCGAAAAATTAAACAAAGTTGCTGTAAATGAGCGTGTTTTATTTCTTTCAACTCCCTTTGACATAGAGAGCGCTATTTTTTTGAGAGATTTAGTCCCGGCTTTTAAAATTTCTTCAGGCGATAATAACTTTTTTCCGTTAATAGAGGTTATCGCGAAAACCAAAAAACCGATTATCTTATCTACTGGATTAGCAGAATTTTCCGATATTATCAAAACGAAGAATTTTATCTTTAATATCTGGCGTAGGTTAAAATTTAAGCAGGAGCTTGCGGTGCTTCATTGCGTAACAAGTTATCCGGTAAAGCCTGAGGAGGCAAATTTGTTAGCGATAAAGACATTGAAAGACAGGCTTGACCTTACGGTAGGGTATTCGGATCATACCTTGGGTATAGATGCTGCTGTTTTATCCGTCGCCTTAGGCGCCAGGATCATTGAGAAACATTTTACAATTGATAAAAATTATTCTGAATTCCATGATCATAAGATAGCCGCTGATCCTAAAGAATTTAGGCTTATGGTTAAAAAGATAAATGAGGCAGCGAAAATGATGGGCAATGGAAATAAAATCAGGCAGAAAAGCGAAAGGCAGATTATAAATATGGTGCGCCGTTCGATAACGGCAAAGCGTAACCTATGTTGCGGAAAAATATTGACGTTAGATGATATAACTTGGGTTCGTCCTTCTTGCGGATTAGCCGTTGGCCGGGAGTCTGAAATTATAGGAAAAACTCTTCTTAGGCCGGTTAAAAAGGGGGAATTTATTTTGCGGAGCGATGTTAGTTAGAAGAAAAATAAACAATTTTAATTATGTGCGGTATAGCCGGATACATAGGAAAAAAACCGATTAATAAAGAAAGAATCTTAAAGGCCTTAAATTTAATGAAAAACCGCGGCCCGGATTATCAGGGCCATGCTGTTTTTAAATCCGGGGATTTATATATCTATTTTTTGCATTCGCGATTAAGCATTATTGACCTCGATGTCAGATCTAACCAGCCGTTTACGATAGGTGATTATACTTTGATTTTTAACGGCGAGATTTATAACTACATAGAATTAAAAAAACAGCTTATTAACAAAGGCATCAAGCTTAAAACCGAATCTGATACGGAAATACTGCTGCAGCATTATATTCTATATAAAGAAGAATGTGTCAGCTATTTTGAGGGTATGTGGAGTTTCGCGATCTTTGATGCTTGCCAGAATAAACTTTTTCTTTCCCGCGACCGTTTTGCCGAAAAACCCTTGTATTATATGTGTTGTCCCGACGGTATATATTTTGCTTCCGAAGTAAAATTCATTAAATCTTTATCCGCGATAGTCCCAACCGTTAACAATAATCATTTATTAAGGCATATCGTAAATGGGTATAAGGCGCTCTATAAAACAGACGAGACATTCTTTAAAGAGATAAAAGAACTGCCTTACGCTGCTAACATGGTAATTAACGGCGATCTAAAGCCGGAATTAAGCCGTTATTGGACGCCCGGATACACCCCCCGCTCAATGACAATAGATGAGGCCGTTGAGGGATTTAAACATTACCTTTTAGAGAGCATAAAAATAAGGCTTCGGGCGGACGTGCCTCTGGCTTTTTGTCTTAGCGGAGGCGTTGATTCATCTGCCATTGTTTCTATAGCACAAAAAGTTTTTAACTATGATGTCGCCACGTTTTCCATAATTGACAGCGACCCAAGATATAATGAGTATGACAATATAAAGGCCACAATAGATGATTTAAGGTGCAAAAATACGATAATTAATATAGAGCAGCATGGAACGCTCAAAAAGCTTAAGAATCTGATAGAATACCACGATGCTCCTGTTTATACGATCACATATTATATTCATTCCCTTCTTTCTGAGGCAATATCTAAGGCAGGGTACAGAGTGGTCGCTTCAGGCACAGCCGCGGATGAGCTGGTCACCGGATATTACGACCATTTTAATTTGTATCTCTATGAGATGGCTGACAGCCAGAAATTTCCAAGATACCTTAAGGAATGGGAAGATAACGTGAAGGGGTTTATCCGCAATCCGCATCTTCAAAATCCGCGGCTTTATTCAGAAGATATTAATTTCCGGGATCATATATATTTAAATAATGATGTGTTCGCGGATTTTCTTACACGGGATTTTAAAGAAGAATTTAGCGAGATTAGGTATTGCGATTCGCTGCTCAGAAACAGAATGCTAAACGAATTATTTCATGAGGCGACACCGGTCATATTGCATGAAGATGACTTAAATTCAATGTTTTATTCCATAGAAAACCGAAGCCCATACCTGGACTCAAACTTGTTTAAATTTTCTTACTCTATACCTAACGAGTATTTAATTCAGAATGCCTACGGCAAGTATATACTGCGACAAGCAACGAAAGGCATATTAAACGATAGGGTCCGCTTAGACAGGCAAAAAAAAGGTTTTAATGCTTCTATCCATTCTTTGGTGGATTTCGAAAAGAAAGAAAATAAAGAATACCTGCTTAGCGATAGCCCGGTTTTTAAGTTAATTAAAAGGGATAAGATAGAGTCAATAATGAACATAAAGCCTATGGCAAATAGTTATAGTATGTTTTTGTTTAATTTTATAAACGCCAAGATATTCTTAGAGCTAAATAGCTAGAAATGAATTATTGTAAAAAGTGTATACTTCCTGATACGCGTCCCGGCATAGTAATCGCAAATAATGGTGTTTGTAACGCCTGTAAAAACAGTTTAAAGAAGCAGGAAGAAACAGATTGGGAGAGGCGGCGCCTTATGTTTAAGCGCGTTGTCCATAGCGCTAAATCACGCAGTAAGGGTTACGATTGCCTTATACCCGTAAGCGGAGGCAAGGACAGCACATGGCAGGTGATAAAGTGTCTTGAGTATGGCCTTAATATATTGGCTGTTACCTGGAAAACTCCCGCTAGGACAGGTATAGGCGCGAGAAATTTAGATAATTTGATTAATTTGGGCGTTGACCACATAGATTATCAGATAAGTCCTAAAGTCGAAAAAAAATTTCTTTATAAGTCTTTCGTGCGCTATGGAACAACTGGAATACCTATGCATATGGCGATATTTAATATACCATTAAATATTGCGGTTAAGTTTAATATACCCTTAATAGTATATGGAGAAAACTCGGCATTCGAATACGGAAGTGAGAAAGATGGATATGAGGGGTTTCTTCTTGATTCAGCATGGGTCAAGAGGTTTGGCGTAACGCATTCTACTTGCGCGGCTGATTGGGTGTCTAAAGGCCTTACGAAGAAAGAACTCACTCCTTATTACGGACCTACGGATAAAAAATTAAAAGATAAGGATATCAAGGCAGTGTTTTTAGGCTATTATTTTAAATGGGATCCGCGCGGAAGTTACGATATTGCCTATAAACATGGATTTAGGCCGAGAGCGGAAGGCGCCAAAACCGGATATTATAATTATGCCGACATAGACGATGATTTTATATCCATTCATCATTATCTTAAGTGGTATAAATTCGGTTTTACGCGGTTATTTGATAACCTTTCTATTGAAATACGCAACGGCAGAATAGGTAGGGAAAAAGCTATAGAGATAGTAAAAGAGCGCAAAGAGGAAATTCCACTTTGCGATATAGAGAAATTTTGTAAATATCTGGGCATATCAAAGAAGCGTTTTTTTGGGATAATAGAAAGATTCCGCAATAAAAAAATCTGGAAGAAAAAAAGCGGCGCCTGGAAGATGGAAGGATTTCTTATTAAAGATTGGGAGTGGAAATGAAAGTTATAAAGAAAAAACCGCCCCGCGTATTTAAGGTGGGCATTAAGAATAATATATCCATATTAGATTGCGCGAGAATATATCTTAGGCAAAATGAGCAAGTTACATTTATGACTAAAGGTGGAAGAGAATATGATGTTACCGCTAAGGAATGGGGTTTTTATGCCACGCCTTCTTTAAATTCAAGATTAAAAAAACAGGGTTTCAAGACAGCGCTGGTAAAAAATACCCAGGGTCGTTACTTTGTAATGCTGGCGGAAAAAGACAAAAGAAAAGAGTTTGCTGAATATTTGAAAACCGAAAAAATGAAAATATCCGGGTGGTTGGATGAATGACGATAACGCCTTATTGAAAAATTCGAAATGTTATTTGTGTAACTGTGGAGAATTAGAAGTAATCGGTGTTATTACAAAAAAACCGGAAAAAGAGACGGATTTCGACATAGACCCGGAAGATTACCATAGGATTATTTGTTTATGCAGGCATTGCGGAGTTTATAACAATTTCCACAATTATGATTTTGATAAGCTGTATGTTGATAGCTATAATACGGCCACCTATAATAATAATATATTATCCCGCTATAACCAGCTAATGAATTTTCCGCCTGCCTCCTCGGATAATAAAAACCGCGTCGAAAGGATTGCGCGTTTTTTTGAAAAAAAGGGGATAGAATTAAAAAGGTTGCGCGTGTTAGATGTGGGCAGCGGGCTTTGCGTATTTTTAGGCGAGCTTCAAAAATATGGAGTGGAAGGCCATTGCATAGACCCGGGGGCAATATCCATAAACCATGCTCTAAATAACGTTGGAGTAAAAGGCGCCTATCAGGGGGATTTTTTCTCTTATCAGAGCGGTTTAAAATTCGGCCTTATAACATTTAATAAAGTCCTTGAGCATGTGGATTGCCCGGTATCTTTTTTGGAAAAGGCAAGGATATTTTTAGGGCGCGGTGGTATCGTGTATATAGAACTGCCTGACGGTTTAAGCGCGCTTCATAACGGAAAGTTGACAGAAAGAGAAGAATTTTATATAGAGCATTATACTATTTTTAGTCCGGATGCGCTTAGTTATTTAAGCCAGGCCTGTGGTTACTCAATAGTAGAGTCTGAATCCATAAAAGAGCCCAGCGAAAAATACACGATATACGCGTTTCTGGCTTGCCTGGGGAAGCAATAGTGAAAAGCACAAACAGAAGATGGCAGTATAGAGAGGTTCCAGCCTGCATCCTGAATCAATAAGAAAACATAAATAGCGAAAATATGGAAAAAATATACCTGGATGATTTAGAAGAATTAAAAAAAGAAGCGGATAAGATTTCCAATACTCCCATGATGTCATTGGGGAAGGTTTTGATGCTGGTAATGCTGAATATGCGTTATGAGAAAATAATGTTAGACCGCAATCTAAAAGAACACCCCTATGCCTTGACCCGCGGCTTAATCCTTGACTCAATAAAGTTCTTAAAAATCTGGAGCGATGTTTCTTTTATTGAGAATAGCGCAAAAAATATGAATAGTAGGGAGAGGATTACTTTAGAGGATGGGCACAAGGAGTTATTTCAGAAACTTTGGGTCAATTTTGATAAGAAAGAATACGAAAACAGGATTGAGAGGTATATTTATAGACTTAAAGTTAACAATCTGGATGACGGTTGGTTGAAGGATTTTAGATGCATAGATTTTGGATGCGGGCACGGTAATTTTGCCCATGCCTTGATTCGTCAGGGAGCAGAATACGTCTATGCTATAGATTACGGAGAGAATCAATTAAATATGCCATTGATGCCAGAAACCGCTTGGGAATCAAGGAAGATAAAATTGAATTTAAATTTGAATCGGTATATAAAGTTTCCCAACCGGATAATACATTTGATTTTGCGATTCAAAATGGAGTTTTTCATCATCTTGAGGATGAAGATGCCGCGATTTGTGAAGCCAGGCGTGTTCTAAAATCCGGCGGATGGTTTTGGTATTATACTGATGGCAGTGGTGCTATAAGCCATGATTTGTGGGATGCTTCACTTTTTATCCTAAGGGATGTTCCGCATGATTTTACATTAGGTGTACTTGATAAATTGAATCTTGAAACCGGCAAAAGATATCATCTTGGCGATGGTTTAAACGCAGTTTATAGGCATACGAGCTGGGATGAAATTACGTCTAGATTGTCTCGGTTTGGATTCGGGAATTTCAGGAGGCTCATAGGAGGATTTCCCACAGATTTCGATCATGACGTGATTATGGCTGATAAGTATGGGCGTGAAAAATTCGGAGAAGGGGATTTGCGTTTATTGGCCCAAAAACTCTAAACAAATGAATGAGCGATAAAAAGACCCTTATTTTTCTGGATTATTTTGATTCGCTGGACAAAGCTGTCCGGAAGATAAAAAGTTTGATACATAACCGGCAACCCGATTTTAAAGTCGTATCATCAAATGTAGATACCTCCCCTATTAAAGAACTTGGCGTGGATGTGGTATATTTTGATGAATTGCTTTCAGTAAAAGATTATGAGTTCATGGATGCTTATATATTTGATTTTGCGCGAAAATGGTATCTTAACCTTAGAGCAAAAGACGGTTTTGATAGCTGTAAGGGTATTCGGCTTGGTTCGCTGGTAGAAGAAAAAACACAGCGGATATTTACTATGCTTATAAAAAAAATAGAAATATTATTGAAAGCGATAGATAAATTTCATCCTGATAACATTATCTTTATAAGCAGTAGCAGCATATTCGCGCGTTTTCCCTTATTCGTAAAAGAGGAATTTGATATTTCAGGCTCATTTGTAAGAATTGATAATGACGTAAATCTTCTTAAAGATATCATTGCGCAACTGCGCCGTTTTGTGAGCGACACTACTGCTAACATATTGGATTTTATATTGCGCGGAATATTTTTAACGAGCAGGGTAAAGAATTGCCTGCTTATTGATTCGCGTCTTTACGGCCAATTGAAAAACTCTCTTGATAAGGGCCTGAGCCCCTACATGTATCTGATAGAAAAAGGGATTCGCGCGCGTTATAATTTGCTCAAAAGAGAAAAAGCTCCTTTTATTCCGTTGATACCGGAAACCCGCGCGTTAGGATTTGATATCGCGGGTTTATTTTTCAGATATCTGTATTTTTCGCGTTCCAAAAAAGAATTGAAAAAGCATTTTAACTATAGAGGTCATTCTATCTGGGGAATTTCGGAAAATTACATCAAAAAAATTATTATAGATGATTTTGGCAGAATTAGAAAAAATATATGTTTTTTAACAAATCTATATAACAAAATTAAGCCGCGGATAATCGTGCTGAGGGAAGCTGTCAGGGAGCTTGAAAAGACAATAACCCTTAGCGCGAGGAACTGCAATATACCGAATTTAGTCATTCAGCACGGGCTTTTAGCTGAGAGGGGCGTATATACAAAAATTCATTCGGATAAAATAGCTTTATGGGGCGAATCCGGAACGGATTGGTATGGGCGTTATGGAAGTGATACGAATAAATGTGTTATTACCGGTAAATTCCAGCATGACGCGTTATATAAAAGATTTTACGATAGGCCTCCCCAGAAAGATATCTTATTGAAGTTAGGCGCCCAGATGGATAAAAAAACTATAGTTTACATAGGGAATTTCTTTAAGGATCTTGATGAACAGTTGAATGTATATTATTTTAAAGATTCGGAATTTGTTTCCATAGGCTATGTTTTAAAGGCGATAGAATATCTAACCGACACGCAGCTAATAATTAAAATGCATCCGTTTGATTTGGCCGGCAGGGATTATATTAGCGCTAGATACCCCAATGTTTTTGTGGTTAAGGATGTGGATATTTTAGAGCTTATCTCTTTGAGTTCTTTGGTTATAACATCGCTTTTTTCTTCGGCGGCACTGGACGCGGTTATACTTAATAAGCCCGTCATAGCGTTAAATCTTTATAAAACGGATGACCTTGTTCCGTTTGTAAAGGAGGGAGCGGCCTTAGGGGCCAAAAATTTTAACGAACTTTTTGAAGCGATAAAAAATATTTTTAGTAGTGAACATGCAAAAGCTAGTCTTGCTTCCAGCCGCAGAGCTTTCATTTCCAGGCATGCTTATAGAATTGACGGAAATTCCACCAAAAGAGTCGTGGATTTAATTAAGGGTATCTACCATGGCTCAAGCAACGGAGGCTTATAGTTATGATAATTAATATTTTTGATAGAGAGAGAAACAGCTATGTTTGTTAAGTGGCGTTTTACGGTTGCGGTTTTAGCCGTTGTATCTTTAGTGTTGATCATCTCGCCTTTTATATCTTTATTTTTACTGCCTGCTAAATTCAGTAATCATGCATACCGACAGCTTTCGGATAGAGTTATTGTTGAACGCCAGACGAAAAGTTTTAATTCGCGGGAAGAGATAATCTTAAAACTTTTTGAATTTACTCACAGCAATTTATTTCTACCTAAAAATTCTCTGCCGTATGACGGCAAGCCTCTCGATTTTCTTATTATGGGTATAGGATGGTGTGATTATCAAGCCAAGGTTTTTAATGTTCTTCTCTCAAAAAAAGGTATTCCCAGCCGCTATGCTATGTTAATGGATAATACCAGGGTTTCCAGGCACACTATTTCAGAAGTGTATTTTCATAATCGTTGGGTTGTTTTTGACCCTATAGAATACACATTTTTTAAATTGCCCAACGGTGAATATGCGACATTGGATGATCTTTCTAGAAATCCGCAGATTATTTTTAAACATCCAGCATTCAAAAATTTAGAGGAGAGTGAGTATCAGTCCCGCATGGCTTGGTATTCTACCCTATTCCCGATTCCGATGCCGCCTAAGCGATCAAACAGTTTTATAGAGGATATAAGTTTCTTTGACAGAGTGTTAGATTTATATTACTTTTTTGGGGGTGGCAACTTTGCTAATGTTTATCAGGATGCCTATTTAAAAAATAAACTCCCTTCTTTTAAAGAGCCGGATTATAAGCTTTTTTACGCGGCTAGGAATTATAGCCTTTATGGCAGGAGAAATCTGGCTATTGACGCGCACACTAAGTTAATTAATGATTTTCCTGGTAGTAAATACCGCGATGATAGCTTGTTTTTTCTGTCTTTGCTATATGCCGATACGGATAAGAATTATAGAAAGTCGGTATCTGTATTAAATAAGCTTCTTATTGAATATAGTGATAGCGACTGGTCTGATATAGCTACTTATATGGTCGAAAAATATAGATATAGTAAGGTAAAATAAAAGTTATTATAAATAGACATATGCGTATATTGCTAATTAATCCCAAATGCAGATTACCGACCACATTTCCAATAGGCTTAGGTTATATAGCCAGTGTTCTTAGGGGGGATGGTTTTGACGTAAGCGTTTTAGATATTAATGGATTTGGTTATTCTGAAGATGAAGTTGAGCGTGTAGTACGGGACAGCGATTTTGACATTGCAGGTATCGGGGGCTTGAGCTCTACGTATAAATACGTAAAGTGGCTGGCGGCTCTGATTAAAGAATATAAACCTAATTCCCGCATAATAGCCGGTAATATGGTTTCAACCGCTCATCCCGAATTATTGCTATCCAATAGCCATGTTGATATAGCGGTTATAGACGAAGGGGAGCTGACGGTTAAGGATTTGGCGCATACAATAAAATGCAATGGAAGCTTAAGGAATGTCAGGGGTATTTTTTATAAAGATAACGGCAATATAGTTAGGACTTCCAGCAGAGAAAGGATAGCCAATTTGGATGAACTTCCTTTTCCAGCCTGGGATTTATTTCCGGTAGAAGTTTATTTAAATGGTTCAATTATTTCGTCAACTAGCTTTGGCCTGCGTCAAATGAACATATCTTCTGTTAGGGGATGCCCTTATGAGTGTACGTTTTGTTCTCATCCATTTGGGAGGAACGTGTATTCAAGGTCTGCAAAGAGCATCGTTGAAGAAATCAAACAGTTAAAACTCAGATTCAATGTTAATTTCATAAATTTTTCAGACGATCTGTTTCTGATTAATGAAAAGAAAGTGATGGAATTTTGCGATTTGATGTTGGCGCAAGAGATAAATATAAAATGGTCTGCTTCCGGAAGGGTAAATTTGGTAAATGAGAGTTTGCTTATGAAGATGCGTAAGGCCGGTTGCGTTGAGCTTAGTTACGGTTTTGAAAGCGGAGCGCAGACAGCGTTAGACAGGATGAAAAAACGCGTTTTGGTGAAGCAAGCAAAAGAAGCTATAGAAATGACGCGTAAAGCAGGGATAAAATTATCCGGTTCGTTTATTTTCGGTATGCCGGGAGAAACGAAAGAAACAATAAAAGAGACGCTTGATTTTATAAAAAGGACGCGCCTTCCTATTTATCGTTTCTTCTATGCTACGCCATATCCAGGTACAGAGTTATACTCTATCGCAAAGACGATGGGCAGGCTTAGGCATGACGAGGATAGGTATTTAGAAAGTTTAGGTGAAATGCGGACGACATTTTTAGTTAATTTGACAGATTTCTCGGATAATGAATTAGTAGAGATGAAAAAGATAGCGGAGATGACCGCGCGCCGGAATTTGGGTATTATGTTTTGTATTTCTGAATTTGTGGAGAATTGGCAAAGAAGATATGTTATGGTAAAACAGCATCTAAGAGAAGAAGGGTTCATATCTACGGTAGGGATGCTCTCTTCAAAAATGCTCGCCAGAAGTAAATAGGCAATTAAAAATGGGAAAAACAAGAAAATTCTTCAGGGACGCGGTTTTTTATTCTACAAGTAATATTTTCGCGAATATCCTGAATTTTATTACCGGTGTCGCGGTGCGTCATATTTTACGCCCCGCCGCAATGGGGCTTTTTAATGAGATACTGTTAGTTTTTGATTACGCGAGATATTCACATTTTGGAATAATTGATTCATTGGATAGAGAGCTCCCCTATCTTTACGGCACTAAAAATTATGATAAGGTTAAGCTGCTGCGGAACATAGGGTTTAGCTTTTGCATAATAATCTCTGTTTTTATAAGTATCGTTTTATTTATCGCGTCTATTGTGCTGCGATTTAAAGGCGATGTTATGTTCGCGTCTGGATTATATGTGGTAATGTTTATGGTCGCGTTGCAATTGTTGAATTCTTTTTATACTGTTTTAAACCGGGCAAAGCATAATTTTTCCGTAATTAGCATAAACACTATATTGGTCGCTATTTTTGATATAGGCATAAAGATTTTTTTGACGATTAAATTCGGTTTATTTGGGCTTCTCTGGGCCAGCGTACTGTCGTTCGGGATGGGGCTGGTTTATTTTTATAGGGCCAGCAGGCAAGACTTGAGATTTATTCTTTATTTTCCTTATCAGGAAATCATCCGTTTACTTAAGATAGGTTTTCCAATCTTTATAATGGGTTTTATTTACCTGACCTTGAGAAATGTGGATAGAATTATGATTATCAGGTTATTGGATAGGGAAAGCCTCGGGTTTTACACTATTGCTTTAATGGCTAGCGTTTATGCCGTTCAGGTGCCGAATTTAATTTATGCGGTTATTTTTCCCAGATTTTATCAGGCTTACGGGGAGAAGCAAAGTATACATAAAATAAAGGAATTATTTATTAATCCGACATTGGTGTTTGCCTATTTTTTCCCTATTCTGATAGGTTTTGCTATCCTGGCCCTTCCTTTGCTTATAAATTATATGTTGCCGGCTTATAAGCCAGGGATAGCGCCGGCTTATCTTTTGCTTCTGGGCTCATCATTTTTAGCGCTGGTAAATATGCCTGCCTATTTATTGATTGCTTTAAATAAACAAATTTATATGGTGGTCATAGGGGTTATTGGTATTTGTTTGGGTTTTCCTCTTAATTATATTTTTATCAAAATATTTCATTTAGGCATTATCGGAGCCGCGATCGCGACATCTATCACTTATTTTTTATATACCACATTGCTTATGTCTTATGCCTTTAGCCACTACACGAAAAATATATTCGCGCATATAAAATTTTTCTTTCAATTATACTTTCCGTTTTTGTGGGTAGTTATTGTTTTAATGTCTCTTAGAGTATTCATTGCGAGTAAGGGTAATAATTTAACGCATGATTGTTATGTGGTATTTTTAAAAGGTATATTTTTTATTTTGGCATGTATTCCCCTTGTTATATATGTAAATAAGAAGACGTCCGTATTATCATTAATAAAAGAATCTTATGTTAAAGGCGAAGGCAATGAGTGAGTCTAAAAAATATATACGCCGCCGTCTTATAAACGCGGCTGGCGCGATGACTGTTACCTTGGAAGCCATAAAGTGACAAATAATAAAGTTTTGTTTATAACAACAGGCACGGAAATTACCGCAAGCTCAAGAACGAGAGTTTACAATTATAGACCTTTTCTTGAAAAAGACGGATTCAGCGTAAAGATTATTCCTTATAATACACGGCTTGACTGCCAGGATAACGTTTTAGAGAGAAGGAAAGGCTTTACCGGCAGAATTATTAATAAGATAAATCAATTTTATAAATGTTTGTTTTATCTGTCCACAGCCGCCGGATACGACGTGATTTTTATACAGAGAGTTTTGTTCCCGGTGTTATTTTTAAAGTTTTTGAAGCGATTCGCTAAAAAGATTATCTTTGATTTTGATGATGCCATATATCTGGCTGATTCATGTAAAAGGCAAATTTTTAATAAAAAAAAATTCGGCAGGCGGTTTAAATATACTTTGTCATTTTCTGATCGCGTTATAGTATCAAATAACGCGCTAAAAAATATATCTTACGCGATAAACAAAAATACAGATGTTCTGCCTACGCCCGTAGATACCCAACGTTTAGTGCCCATATCTTTTAAAAAAGATAATGGCGCAAAAGTAGTTATCGGATGGATAGGTTCCGCTGGTTCTACTAAATATATAGAATCGCTTAAGGAGGTATTTAAGGTTTTGACTGACAGCAACGTTGATTTGAGCGTTAAGCTTATAGGGGCACAGGTTCGCAAAGAGGATTGGGGAAAAAACATTTATTTTAGCCAGTGGATCCTTGAGCGGGAATTGGAAACTCTCCAAGGTATGGATATAGGGGTAATGCCTCTAAGTGACGATGAGTGGTCCCTCGGCAAAGGCGGGTATAAATTGCTTCAATATATGGCTGTGGGTATCCCTTCTGTGGCATCCCCGGTAGGCATAAATAAAGAGATTATTGAAGATGGCCTGACCGGTTTTTTGGCCCAGACGCAAAAGGAATGGATAGAGAAGCTTTCCATATTAATTAAGGACAAAAAACTCAGAGAAAGAATGGGCAAGAATGCCAGGGAGAAAGCAGAAAAGCTTTATTCCTATAATGCCAATAGCCCTAAGCTGGCAGTTTTTTTGAGTTCATAATAAAGCATCGCCAAGGAGATGATGTTGAAAGAGCGCAAGGCATTGATTATTATTTTCGTTTTGGCCTTTTTAATAAGGCTTATTTTTATTTTTCTATCTATCGGGCCGCTTGATGGCGACGAGCTTATTTATGACAAAATGGCTTTATCCATATTGAGCGGGAACGGTTTTTGTGCGCAAGACGGCCACCCCACGGCTTATACAACGCCTTTATTCCCTATGTTTTTATCCGGAGTATATTTTTTATTCGGGCATAGTTATCTTGTCGTAAAAATCATAGAGGCACTGTTAGGTTCATTTACCGCTTTAATAATATATTTTATTTCCAAGAAAATCTTCGGCAAACAGGTGGCATTTATTGCTTTTATTCTTATGGCTTTGCACCATTTTTTTATCAGATACGGCATATTAATCCTTTCGGAGAATTTGTTTACATTCTGGCTGTCTTTAAATATCCTCTTTTTTCTAAAGTTATGCCAAGGGCCTTCCCGTTACAATGCCGCTATGTTCGGACTGACCTGTGCTTTGGCAACGCTCACGCGCTCCGCTTATTTCCTTTTTGTATTCATGGCAGTTATTTATTTATTTTTTACAAAAAAGCATTTAGTTTTAAAATATAAAGAACTGCGTAAAATTATCATTTACATATTTTTATTCTTTATTACCCCAATGTCTTTATGGACAGCGCGAAATTATATTGTATTTAAAAAATTCATACCTTTGGCCACAGAGTCGGGCGTAGTGCTTTATGCGGCCTATAACCCTCCGCAAGGCAAGTTGCTGGATAAATCTGTCCATGATGATATAACCCTTGAGGCATCCAGGAAGCCGGAGGTGGAATACAATAATTTTTTATTAAAGCACACATTAATTTCCATCAAGAATGATCCTTCAAAGCTTTATAAATATATTCCGCTAAAACTTATGTATTTTTTCAGTGTGTTTGATTGGGTGGCTTTCAGACAACAGGGGGCATACAATTTTTCCGCGGCCTTTATGCTTCCTTTGTCTTTTTTAGGCATTGCCTTGGCCTTTCGTAAAAAATATTCACGGCTCTCATTAATACCGCTTTTGCCGTTTATTTATTTTTTATTGATTACCGTATTAATCATGGGTGTTCCCAGGACGAGACTGCCTATTGAGCCGTATCTGATAATTTTTATGGCGTTATATATAAATTACTTATATAATAACTATTTTAAATTAGGCGTGACATTTGTATTGTCTTCCTGGTATATTTTTAATTTATTACTATACGTAAACTCTGGTTATTCAAAGTTATTTTTCAAGGCTATGGCGGAAAAAATCGGAATATGGTGATTTCTTAAAAGAGGGGTATAGCTATGCAGTTGAAGAATAAAAATGTATTAGTAACGGGGGCGGCAGGATTTATAGGCAGCCATTTGATAGAGGATCTTGTTAAGAAGGGCGCCAAAGTTAAAGCATTGGTTAGGTATAATTCCACCCATAATCTCGGTAATCTTGACTTTCTAGACAAAAGGATAAAAGATAATATTGAAATTTATTTTGGCGATATTCGGGAAATGGACATTCTGGCTAAGGCTATGCAGGGAACAGATGCTGTGTTTAATTTGGCCGCCTTGGTTGGGATTCCCTATTCTTATTTAAATCCGCATGAAGTGGTAATGACTAATATGGTAGGAACATTAAACATGCTTACGGTAGCAAGAGATTTAGGGGTAAAGAAGTTTATACAGACATCTACCAGCGAGGTGTATGGCTCTCCGGATAATGTCCCCATAAAAGAGACAGACAGATTAAAACCGCAATCTCCTTATTCAGCAAGTAAAATAGCGGCCGATTCCATCGCCTTAAGTTTTTTTTACAGTTTTTCTTTTCCGGTGGCCATAATCAGGCCCTTTAATACTTATGGGCCCAGGCAGTCGGCGCGGGCGGTAATTCCCGCCATAATATGCCAGGCGTTAAAGGGCGATAATGTTAAGCTTGGCTCTCTTGCCCCGCGCAGGGATTTTACATTCGTAAAGGATACAGTCGAAGGATTTATTAAAGTATGCGAATCAGATAAATCCGTAGGCAATGTTATAAATATTGGTACAGGCAGCGATTATTCCATAGGTGATGCGGTTGGTATCATTGGTGAGGTTGTTGGCAGGAAGTTAAAAGTGATACAGCAGACAAAGCGTATCCGGCCTTCGAAAAGCGAAGTAGTAAGATTGAAGGCCGATAATTCAAAAGCTGTCAAACTATTAAACTGGAGGCCTAATTATACATTCCAACAGGGGCTGAGAATAACCGTAGATTTTATTCGCGATAATCCGCGGCTTTATAATCCTAAAGAATATGCGATATAGGAAAAGTTAAATTTATGCCAGGAATAAAAAACGCTTTATCCTTAGATATCGAAGATTGGTATCAGGGAATTTTGCAGATCGACCAGAGTAATTGGCATAATTATGAAAGCCGCCTAATCCAAAATGTAGAAAAAATACTGGCATTATTGTCTTCAGCGCGGGCCAAAGCTACTTTTTTCATTTTGGGTTACGTTGCAGAAAAATATCCGAAATTGGTAAGCAGGATTGCGCAGGCAGGCCATGAAATAGCCAGCCATGGTTATTCCCATCGTCTTGTATACGCGCAGACACAAGATGAATTTTATGATGATGTTTTGCGTTCCAAGAACATAATCGAGTCAATAACAAAAACTAAGATAAAAGGCTATCGCGCGCCGTTTTTCTCAATTAGAAAAGATTGCCTGTGGGCCTTGGATGTATTAGTTGATCTGGGGTTTGAATATGATTCGAGTATTTTCCCAGTGAAGAATTTTTTGTATGGGATACCCGACGCGCCCAGGAGAATTTATAAAGCGGGAAGTAAGGGTATATTGGAATTTCCGCTTTCGGTATTAAATATCTTTGGCTTTAGATTGCCCATATGCGGTGGATTTTATCTTCGCGCGTTGCCGTATTTTATTACCAAATCAGGCCTTAAATATATTAATAAAAAGATGATTCCGGCGGTTATATATATGCACCCCTGGGAAATTGATGTAGGTAAGCCAAAAATATCCATGAAGTTAAAATGGAGAATAATCCATAATTATAACATAAATGGGATGGAAGATAAATTTAAGCAACTGGTGAAAGATTTTTATTTTACAAGCATAGAGGAGGTGCTCTTTGGAGGCAGAGGATAAAGTTTTAGAACACTTTGAAAGCGTTTCTTCTGATTTTGAGGCCGTATATGAAGGAGGGCAGGATTTTTGGCTTTATAAGCTTATAGATATTACTTTTCGCAACGCAATACTGGAAAAACGCAGGAAATTAACCATAGATTTATGCGGGAATGTAGAAGGTAAGAATATCCTTGATATCGGTTGCGGCCCAGGAAGATATGTTGTAGATCTGGCCCAAAAAAAACCGGAGTCAGTATTAGGCGTAGATATGTCTGCCTCAATGATTGAAATAGCTCAAAGAAAGGCAGACGCTTTAGGTTTAAGCAAGTTATGCGAATTCGAAATGGCAGATTTCATGAAAAAAAACTTCGAGAAACGATTTGATATTGTTATTGCTTGTGGGATATTTGACTATATATATGAACCAAAAGCCTTTTTGTCTAAGATTCGCAATGTCCTTAATGGCAGGGCTATAATTTCTTTTCCTGTGAAATGGACATTAATGACTCCCCTGAGAATGATTTGGCTGGCTAAAAGAAAATGCCCGAATTTCTATTATACGCGGTCAATGATAAATAAATTACTCTATTCTTGTGGTTTTAGGATTGAAAAAGTATATAAAATGGGGAGCTTCATTGTGCCGGGAAATTACCTCGTAGCCTGTAAAGTAGAGAAATGAAAGCTGTTATATTAGCAGGAGGAATGGGAATAAGATTAAGGCCATTCACGTTTTCTATACCAAAACCGCTTTTGCCTATTGGAGAAAAGCCCATAATAGAAATCATAATAACCCAATTGAAAAAAAACGGTTTTAGGGAATTCGTGTTAGCGGTAGGATATAAGTCTAAAATGCTTCAGACGTATTGCGGCGATGGTTCTCAATACGGAGTGCGTATTATTTATTTAGAAGAGAGTAAGCCTTCCGGCACGGCAGGTCCATTGGGGTGTTTGAAAGAAAAAGTAAAATTCAAGAAAGACGAGTCATTCCTTTTAATGAATGGGGATATATTCACTAATTTGAATTTTCTAAAGATGCTGGATTATCACAAGAGAAAGAAAAATGAGATTACTATCGGAGTTAAGCGGATTAAAGAAGAGAAGCCCTACGGGTTTATTGATAGTAAAAATGGAGTAGTTAAGGCAATTACGGAAAAACCGGTATCAGTTAACATTATAAATGCTGGTATTTATATAATTAAAGCAAGCGTGATCAAAGAGGTGCCACCTAATACATTCTTCACTATGCCTAACTTGATAAATAAATTATTATTGAAAAATCAGCCAATAGGCGCCTATCTTATAAAGGAATATTGGCTGGGACTGGAGCAATTACAGCATTTTGAAGAATTGCATAATAATAAATATATCCGTAAAAGGATTATTTGGTAATTATAGAAATAAATATTAGAAAAAATGTTCACACTTTCAATAGTTATGGCGGTTTATAATGAAAAAGATAGTCTACTTCAAGTCTTGGATAAAATTGATAGGGTAGATATAGGAATTAAGAAAGAGATAATTATAGTTGACGGTTGTTCTACCGACGGGACAAGAGAAATCTTAAGAGGAATACGCCGGACAGATATAAAAATATTTTTTGAAGAAAAAAGAAATGGCAAGGGGTATGCTTTAAGGTCCGGATTTGCTTTAGCTTGCGGAGATATAATTTTAATTCAAGACGCGGATTTGGAAATAAATCCGGCAGACTATCCGTTTTTGTTAAAGCCGGTTTTAGAAGGCAGGGCTAGCGTGGTTTACGGTTCAAGATTTCTGCGGGGAAGGGGAAAGACAAATATTATCAGTTACTTAGGCAATAGGCTGGTAACGACGGCAGCGAATATTTTATTTAGCTGTCGCCTTACTGACATAGAAACATGCTATAAGGTTTTTAAGTCTGAAATAATAAAAAATATGCAATTTAGATGTTCTGGATTTGATTTCGACGCTGAACTTACGGCCTCTATTCTTAAGAATAGATTTAAGATTTTAGAGATTCCTATAACCTATAATCCCAGAAATTACCAGGAAGGCAAGAAGTTGCATTGGACAGTAGGAATAACTTCTTTATTGGCTATATTGAGGTGTAAGTTTAGATGAGAGTTTTATTAATAAAAGCGCCGTATCGAGACGTCTATGGGCCGATGAAATTAGCCGCGGGTAATTATTTTCTTTTAGGGTTAGGTTATATTGCCGCTTTTTTAAGAGAGAATGGACATGTCGTATCTATACTAGACCCGGAAGTGCAGGGTTTTAGCTCTCAGGATATTCTGGAGAAGGTTAAATTATTTAATCCTGATCTCGTGGGTATGAGCGCGACTACGCCTGATTTTAAAAATGCCCTTAAGATAGCAAAGTTGATTAAAGAAAATATGAATATTTTTATTGCCTTAGGCGGAATACATGCTTCTTCTTTGCCGGAGTATATCTTAGAAAAGTATCCTCAATCTTTTGATGTTACCTGCATCGGCGAGGGAGAATTTACCATGCTTGAGTTGTGCCGCTTCTTAGAGGGAAATATAAAAGCGTTAGATAATATCAAAGGAATTTGTTTTCTTAAGGAAAATAAGCCATTTAGGACATCTCCGCGAGAGGCTATTCAAGATTTAGATAGTTTGCCGTTTCCTGCTCGAGATTTGGTAGATTTAACGCTCTATAGGCCGCATACTTTTAATTTTCGTAAAGGAAAAACGGCAACAATAATTACTAGTAGAGGCTGTCCTTTTATGTGCACTTTTTGTGCGTCAAAGCTTACCTTGGGCGGAAAGTTTCGCGCCAGAAGTCCGGATAATGTTCTGAAAGAGATAAAGCAACTTGTTGAAGAATATGGAATTAATCATATTTTAATCCAGGATGATACCTTTACATTTGATATAAATAGAGCGAAAGAAACATGTCGTAAAATTATTAATGCAAAATTAAAGATAGAATGGTTTGCATTTTCCCAGGTGGCAAAAGTGGATGCCGAATTGTTTTCTTTAATGCGGCAGGCCGGCTGTTATTGTGTAGGTTTTGGCGTAGAGTCCGCAGATGAAGTGGTTCTCAAAAATATGAGGAAAGCCAATAGTATAAAGCAGATTGAGCGCGCGATAGGCCTTGCTAAAAAAGGAGGATTAAGAACGCAGGCATATTTTATATTTGGCAATAAAGGAGACACTAAAGAAACTATAAATAAAACTATTGATTTTGCTTGTCGTATTTCTCCGACCTTGGCTTTTTTTAATAAGCTTGTTCCGTATCCTGGAACAGAAATATTTAAGGACCATTTCGGAGATGATTATAAGGACGTATCATGGGTGGATTTTGTTCCCTATGGGGTGCATGCGGTGTCTAAAACAAGCGATTTAACAAAAAGTGATTTGGAATACGAGGCATTTAAGGCCAATCTGATATTTTATTTTCGCCCCAGGCAGATTTTTGTCATTATTAAGACAATCAGGAGTTTTGTCGAATTCAAAGAATATTTTACGGCAGGGGTAGCTTTGGTCTTACAAATGATCAGTTGGAAGAAAAGATAGCTATGATAGTTATCGGTAAGTAGTACGCTGTTGATAGGTGTTAGTATAGTTGTGATGTAATTTAAATTATGAGAATTCTTCTGGCAAATATGCCTATAACATTTGGTAAGAAGGAGAATCTCGAACCTCCTTTAGGTATTTCGTATTTGGGAGCGGTACTTAAAGATTGCGGCCATGATGTAATTTTAAAGGATTATGAAGTTGAGGATTTTAGCCAAGAAGAGTTGCTGGCATTTATTAAAAAAAATATTATTGAGTTAGTCGGTATATCTTTTCGCACAGCTTCTTATAGGTCGGCAAAAATATTCGCGAATACGCTGCGTAGATTAGAAAAGCCGGTTATAATTGTTTCAGGCGGCCATCACGCCACTGCTTTTCCGGAGGAAGTAATAAAAGATTTGCCTTGCGATATAGTGGTCAGAAGTGAAGGGGAAGATACCATTAAAGAGTTGGTTAGTATTTTGGAGTCCAAAAAACACCTCTCAAGCGTAAAAGGAATAACCTATGCGCAGGGGAAGAATATTGTCAGAAATGATGAGAGGCCTGCCATATTAAATTTGGATACGTTACCTTTTCCGGCGCGAAAAATGCTTCCTTATGAGCGTTATAGCGTAGCTACGATTTTAACTAGCAGGGGATGTCCTTTTAGCTGTATTTATTGTGATAAGGGGGTTTCTACGCGTAAAGTTAAATTTCGTAGTCCTGAGAGTGTATATAAGGAAATTCGCGAAGTGACTAATCAATTTCCCGGCAAGCGCATTTATTTTGTAGATGACCACTTTTTTCTTTTTAAATCACGTCTGAATAAAATATTTGATTTTATTGAAAGTGATAATCATAAGTTTAATTGGGTATGCCAAGCTCGCGTTGACGGTGTTGATTATGAGATGTTAAATAGAGCTAAGCAGGCAGGGTGTGATTTGATAATGTACGGAATTGAAAGCGGGGATCAGGATGAACTTGACTATATGCGGAAACAAACAACTCCGGAAGACGCGCGTAAAGCGCTTATCTGGACAAAACAGGCAGGCATAAGGGCCCGTGCAAATTTTATGCTTGGATTTCCCATTTCAACCCATAGGACTATCCGTAATACTATAAAATTTGCCAAGAATGTGCCGCTTGAAGTCGTGCGTTTTTTTTCGGTAGCGCCATTGCCGAATACTGAACTGTGGGAGAGAGTATACGGCAATTCGATAGATATAAGTAAGATAGAATGGGATAAATTTGATTTTTATACTCCAGTATATTCTACTCCGGAATTAAGTTCGGACGATATCTTATCTTATGTCGGGGCTGGATATATACATGTGTTAAAAAATAAAGTAGCTATAGAGCTACTTACATTTTTGCCGCGGTTTATCAGGCTTTTATATAAGTCATTTAAGAGCGGCAAGGTGAGAGGCAATATTTCGATTGTTTTCCCATCAATGGTAAACTTTTTTATTGATTTAAATAATGTGGTGCATTTAAAGAGATTAGGCAAAAAGATTAATTTTATGATAAGGGCGATTTATTTAGAGGCAAAAATTTCTAGAGATAGAAAGGCTTAAATGAAAGTTTTGTTATTTAATATTCCGATGTGTTTTAATTCCTGGCAAAATACCGAACCTCCCATGAGCGTTTCTTATTTAGCCTCAATTTTAAAACAAAAGGGGCATAGCGTTAAGATAAAAGATTTTGAGGTTGAAAAATTTACAGAGCAAATTCTGCTAAAAGTAGTTGAAGATTTTGATCCGGAGATGGCAGGGCTTTCTTTTAGGACGCCGTCTTTTAATTCCGCAAAAACAATATGCTCTATTTTAAAACAAGCTCGTAAAGATTTACCTGTCGTATTGGGTGGTCCGCATGCTACCGCATTTGCTGAAGATGCCCTAAAATTAAGCGGAGCGGATATTGCCGTGCGCGGAGAGGGTGAGTTTGCCCTGCTTGAAATAGCAGAGGCAATAGAAAAAGGCTCTTCGTTAAAAGGAATAGAAGGAATTTCTTTTAAATTAGACGGCGCCATAAATCATAATCCAGAACGTAAACCTTTCAAAGATATAGATGCGTTCCCTTGGCCTGCCAGAGAGCTTTTACCTATGGATTTGTATAATATAGATGTAATTCTCTCAAGCCGGGGGTGTCCTTTTGCTTGTATTTATTGCGATAAGGTTATTTCTTCAAGGGCGGTAAAATATAGATTGGCTGAAGATGTCGTCAATGAAATAATTTATACATTGGAAAAATATGGGAAGCCGGCATTTTACTTTATAGACGAACACTTTCTTTCAAATAAAGACAGGGCAAACCGCATGCTGGATCTTTTGATAAAGGCCGGCAAAGACAAAGGCATACAGTTAAAATGGGTTTGTCAGTCCCGCGTAGATGCTATTGATGAAAAAATATTAAGAAAAGCTAAAGACGCGGGATGTTATGAGATACATTATGGTTTAGAAACGGGTGATCAGACGGAGTTAGCGTTTATAAATAAGCGCACTACTCTTGAACAGGCGCGTAGGGCCGTAGAGATAGCCAAAGAGTGCGGTTTACTTGTGCGCGGTAATTTTATGATTGGATTCCCTATATCTACCAAAGAGACAATTTCTAATACAATACGTTTTGCGAAGAGTCTGCCCATAGACCGCTATAGATTTTTTATAGTATCACCGCTGCCAAATACAAAAATGTGGGATTATATAATTACAAACAACCAACTTTATGATGATTTTGACTGGGAGAAAGATCATTTCTTGTCGCCCGCGTTGAATATTCCAGGGTTCACAAAACAAGATATTGTGGAATATATAGGGGCAGCATATCTGCATACTTTGAGAAAAGACGCGCTCAGGGAAATTTTTTCTTTAACCTTTATTCCCAGAATAATAAAAGTCGCCTATTTGATTATTAAAACAAAGAAGATGCGTGGAAATAAACTATCGGCGTATTTTCCCAAATTGACGAATCTATTGCTGGAAATTTGGCTGCTTATTGAAAATCGCTCTTTGGTCAAGAAACTTAAATTTTTACGGAAAATATCTGTGATAGAAAAAGGATTAAATAAGAAAATGGATGACAATTCTCAGGTTGCCTTAGCGGAAGAAATGAAGAATTTTTATAAGAATTCTAACGTTTACCGTAGTGAACTTCAGACTGTTGCCAATCGAGAGCATTATGAGGCATATTTTAAATATGTGAAGAAATTCGCTAAAGACGGCTCCCGCATGCTTGACTTAGGATGTGGTTTGGGAGTGGTGCCTTATTATTTTAGCCTAGATGGCTACGATGCCTATGGCGTAGATGTTTCGTTAAAATTCATGTCTTATTCAAGCCACTTGCGGAATCAGCGCCTTCATTATTTAAGCACCAGTGTTTTTAGTTTGCCGTTTAAAGATGAAACATTTGATGTGGTGGGTAATTATGATGTTATTGAACATATCCCTGATATAGAAGGGTTTCTTATGGAAGGCATGCGGGTTTTAAAAAAAAGCGGTATATTGGTTATAATATGCCCATCGGTAGTAACGCCTTTTACGCCTCTCAAGGCTTTTTTTAGCTTCAAAAAAAATCACTCTATTTATACCAATAAATGTGTTGCGTTTATCAGTATTTTTATTAATTTGTGCCTTGTTATTAAGAAGAAATTATCCAAAAAAATTATTTTTAATTATAGAAAGCCGATATTGGATGAAATGGCCTGGAAGAGAGAGACAGACGCGGTATACTGCGCGAGCCCTATAGATCTCAAAAGGTTTTTAGAGAGCCGTAAGATGACAATCGTAAATTACCAGAATGACGGTCCGAGTTTTCTTCATAAGCTAGTGGGAAGATTATTGCCCGATTTTGCCAGCACCGTTTATTTAGTTGCTAAGAAAAATGGCTGATAATTCCATGAAGAAAAAGAGAATATTATACATTTCATTCTTGGGGATTCTTGAGCCTGTTGCTTTTTCGCAGGTTTTTTCTTATTTGATAAAACTGGCGGAAGATAAAAACTTAAAGTTTGCGCTTCTTACGCTGGAAAAAGATTCATTTCTTCAAAAAAAAGATTATTTGCATTATAAAGAAATAAGAAAAAGGCTTTCTCAGGTTGGCATAGACTGGTATATGCTAAAACATCATAGGGGATTTGGGAAAATATACGATCTAGTAATCTCATTTTTATGCGCGGTAATAATAATTATTCTAAGAAATATAAATATCATACATGCGCGGTCTAATGAACCGGTAATTCTCGCGTTTTTTATTGCTAAGTTTTTGAGGATAAAAATTATTTATGATCGCCGCGGGATGATGGCTGAGGATTATTCTGATGACGCGACAACGAATTTTAAGATAAAAAGAGGAGGGTTTGTTTATAAACTGATAAATCAATTTGAGTTTCTCATCATGCGATCATGCGACGCGATAGTAGTTCTTACTGAAAAAATATTTAATCATTTAACAAAAGACGGGTTTTTTCATAACAAGAATAATATTTTTATTATTCCTTGCTGCGTGGAGTTGGAGAGGTTCGGGAAATTTCATAAAGATAACCTAAGGCTTTTATCGCAGCTTGGCCTGTCCAATAAAATAATTTTTAATTATACCGGATCGCTGTGCGGCCTCCATTGCTTATCGGAAATGCTGGATTTTTTCAAAACGGCAAAAAAAACCATTCCTCACGCTCACCTTATGTTTTTAACTTTGGTTCATAGTGAATTTATAAGAAATTCTTTTAAGGCTAAGGGTCTGGATGTAAAAGATGTTACCGTGATATCAGTTTCTCCGCTGGAAGTTAATAAGTATATGTCAATTTGTGACCTGGCAGTAATGTTTTTCAAGCCTACATTCGTAAGGTGGGCGGCTTCTCCCACAAAATTGGCTGAATGCCTGGCCTCAGGCTTGCCTCTTATAATAAATAAGGATATTGGAGACACCGAAGCCCTTGTTAACAAAAATATGATCGGCGCGGTTTTGGATGATTTTTCGCAAAGTTCCTATATAAAAGCTGTTAATCAGGCGATAGGATTATTAAATGATCCTGATATACGTTTGCGTTGTCGTAAGTCAGCCGAAGAGAACTTTTCCATTTCTCGCGGCGTAGAAGCGTATCACAATATTTACAATAGTTTGTAAGATCGGTAGGATTTATTAACATTTATCATAGCAGGTAGGTTTTTTTCTTGCGCGTGCCGGATACGGTATTCTAAAAATATTAAATTGAGGCGTATATATGATTCCAAATTCTAGGCCTTCAATAGGTGATGATGAGCTCAATGAAGTAAAGAAAGTTTTTTCTAGCGGCTGGTTGGGGATGGGATCTTTTGTTTTTGATTTTGAGAATGCCGTAAAAGACTACTTAAGGGCTAAATATGTAATAGCGGTAAATACTGGAACCTCCGCGTTGCATATCGCTTTAGATGCTTTAGGGCTAGGGGATGATGACGAGGTAATTGTTCCGTCTTTAACATTTGCGGGAACTATCCAGGCAATTATCGCCTGTGGAGCAAGGCCTATTTTTTGCGATGTAGAAGAAAACACCCTTAATATAGACATCAATGATGTTAGAAGTAAAATCACAGCGAAAACTAAAGTTATCATGCCTGTTCATTATGGCGGGCTTGCCTGTGATATGGACGGATTGCTGAAGACGGCCGAAGAATTTAATCTTCGGATTGTTGAGGATGCGGCGCACGCTTTCGGGTCAAACTATAAAGGCAGGAAAATCGGCTCATTCGGGGATATAACCTGTTTTAGTTTCGATCCGATCAAGAATATAACTTGCGGAGAAGGCGGAGCGGTCGTATTAAGCGACGATAAACTAGGCGAAAGGATTATCCAAAAAAGGATTTTAGGCATAGATAAAGATACATGGCATAGGTACAAAAACGAACATAGCTGGTACTATGAGGTTGTGGTTCCTGGACTTCGCTATCATATGAGCAATATTAACGCGGCTATTGGATTGATACAGCTTAAAAAAATAGATAAATTCATAGAAAAAAAACGAAAGCTTTGCCGTCTTTACGACCAGGAATTTAAAAATAAAGAAGAGATAACGCTCCTGGATAAAGATTACGGCCAAATCGCGCCGTTTAATTATGTCATCAAGGTTAAAAAAGGCAGGGATCAATTGATGGAACATTTAAAAAATAATGCGATAAGCGCCGGCATCCATTACATTCCTAATCATCAGCAGCCGTTGTTTAAGCCATTTTACAGGCGATTGCCGGTTACTGAATCAATATTCGGCCAGATATTAACATTGCCTCTATATTTTGATATGCAGGATAGCGATCTATTTAAGGTAGTTGAAGCGGTAAAAAAATTTTTCTGATATAGATATGAGCAAAAGGATCAAAATATTATTTGTTTCCTTCGGAACAAAAATTGCTCCGGCAACTCGGTATAGAGTATATCAAATATTGCCTTTCCTGAAAGATTATGGTTTTGATTATTATGTGTATTCTATTATTTCTGAAAAGATGACAATGCGCACGATAAATTCCCCTAATTACAATAAATCGCGGAAATTATCGCATTATACTCACATCATGATAGAAAGATTTACAAGAAGCTGGAAGGCGGTATATCTGGCGGGTAAATTCGATATAATTTTTTTACAAAGGACTACCTTTCTGTTTAAGATGGATTGGTTGTTAAGGGTGAGAAACCAAAATATAATTTTTGATATAGATGACTCTATTTATATGTCGGATAAAAAAGAGCCGGGGTTAATCGGCTGGGTTAAAAATTACCTTAAGAAAAAAGAAACCGTTTCAGTTTTAAAAATAAGTAAATATGTGATAGTTGAAAATAACCATATAAAAAAATTTGCCCAGAATTATTGTGATAGAGTGTCTATTGTTACAGGGCCGATTGATATTCAAAGAAACTTTCCCAAGAACCAAGGCATCGATATATCTAAAGAAATAATAATCGGCTGGATCGGGTCGCCTTCTACAGCCGCGTATCTAAAAATATTTGCCGGCGCTTTAAAGGAATTAAGCGGCAGATGGCCTATTAAGCTTAGGCTTATTGGGGTAGATTCTTATGATATTGATGGTGTAAAAACAGAGATGGTTAAATGGGGTGAAGCGACCGAGATTGCCGAGCTGCATAAGTTTGATATTGGCATAATGCCGATGCCGGACGATGAATGGACCAGGGGCAAGGTTGGATGTAAGATGCTGCAGTATATGGCAAACGCAATACCCGCGGTAGTTTCTTATACGCCTACGAACGCAGAAGTAATAGAAAATGGCGTTAACGGTATCTTGGTAAAGGACCACCATGGCTGCGTTGAAGCAATCGAAAGCTTGATTAAAGATCCGGCCTTAGCCAGAAAAATAGGCCTTGCCGGGAGAAAAACAGTAGAAAAAAGGTATTCTTTGGAGGCAGCCCTGCCAAAATTTATAAACATTTTTAAGGGCAGCATAATAACTTAAAGTTTTATTTAATTGCGAGGTTTGTTATGTTTAAAGGAAGAAAGATTGCCGTAGTAATGCCAGCATATAATGCTGAAAAGACAATTTCTAAGACATATCAAGAAGTGGTTAATGAAAAGATAGTTGATGTGATTATAATTGTTGATGACGCAAGTAAAGATAATACAGTCCCTATTTCAAAAGAGCTTGCAGATGATGGTGAAGTTAAAACAGTGCTGCATGTGCATGAAAAAAATGTGGGTTACGGAGGTAATCAGAAAAGCTGTTATAAATTAGCGCTCGCTCAAGGCAGTGATATAATAATAATGGTTCATCCTGACTACCAGTATACTCCAAAGCTCATACCGGCGATGGCAGGCATGATTGTGAATGGTCTCTATGATTGTGTCCTTGCCTCAAGGATTTTGGGCAAAGCGGCCCTAAAAGGCGGTATGCCTTTTTGGAAGTATATGGTTAATCAGTTTTTGACTAAAATGGAGAATTTGATTTTAGGTGCTTATTTGTCGGAGTATCATACGGGGTATAGGGCTTTCTCTAGGAAATTATTGGAAAATATATCCTTGGAGCATAATTCTAGCGGTTTCTTGTTTGATAATGAAATAATCGCCCAGATATTATGGTCTGGTTATTCGATAGGAGAAATTAGCTGTCCTACGAATTATTTCCCCGAGGCTTCAGTTATAAATCTTTACGATAGTTTTGTGTATGGCATTGGCTGTTTTAAAGTAGCATTGCTTTATCGTTTGAGTAAAATGAGAATCATAAAATCAAAATTGTTTTCCAGTAAGGAATAATATGAATGTTTTATTGGTTAGATCTAGACCTACTAAACTGGAAAATACGAGGCTTCCTAAGAGTTTGGCGAGCGAGGTTGGATACGTTATGCCTTTAGGTATCGCTTCTATTGCCGCATACTTAAGGAGGCAGAGAATCGCGGTAAGTATTATAGATGCCGAAGCCGAGGAATTGTCTTTGGCAGATCTAAAAAGTAGAATGGCAGATACAAAGCCGGATTTAGTAGGCATAACAAGTATGACACCTACTATTCACGATGATGTCAAGGTTGCCGCGATAGCTAAGGAATTGGGCGCAAAAGTTGTGATTGGCGGCCCGCATATAAATGCGATGCCTGAGGAGACAATGCGGATTTTCCCTATTGATTTTGGCATCCTTGGTGAAGGGGAGTATCCTATGCTTAGATTAGTGAGGGCATTAAGTGATAAAGAGCCGCTCAAAGATGTGCCCGGTATAATTTATTTTGATGAGAATAAAAAATTCATAATGAATCCGCCCTATATTCATGAAAATCTTGATGAATTGCCTTTCCCCGCCAGGGATCTTTTGCCGTATCAACGCTATTCTTCTATAATTTCAAAAGGCAGGCTGGCTACGGTTTGCATAGGCAGGGGATGCCCTTTTACCTGCGGGTTTTGTTTTAAACAGCCATCGGATAAAAAAATAAGATACAGGGATTATAAGTCAGTGGTAGATGAAGTTGAAGAAGTTATAAATAGATACGACGTTAGTGAAATAAATTTTGTTTCAGATAGCATGACTATAAAAGAAAGTTTCATAGAAAGCTTTTGTCGAGAATTGATAAATAGGAAAATTAAGGTTTCTTGGATTGCGGCGACCAGAGCTGATTGTGTGACCCCCAAGCTCCTTAAGTTGATGAAATCTGCCGGCTGCAGAAGCCTTAGGTTCGGGGTAGAGAGCGGCTCAGAGCGGATATTAAAACTTATGGGCAAGAATCTTGATAAGCAAAAAATCATTCAGGCGTTTGAATGGGCGCGGGAGGAAAATATTGAAACATTTGCCTATTTAATAATAGGTTATTTTTCCGAAACAGAAGAGACTGTAAGAGAAACCTTAAGTTTTGTGAAGAAACTAAATCCGGATTTACTCATGTATAATATAGCGACACCCCTGCCGGTTACTAAACTTCTTGAGCAGGTGGTTGATGCCGGCATGGTACCCAGAGATTATTGGAGGAATTTTTTACTGGATGAAAACTATCCCCGCATACCGTATTTATTTAAGGATGCGGAAAAATGGGTAGAAAAAGCTTATCGTGAATTCTTCTTTTCTCCGCGATTTGTATTAAAGAAAATTTTACAAATAAGGCCAAGTAATATGCGTATTTATTTAAAAGCTTTTAGAGGATTGCTTAGGTTAAAAGGACAATGAGTATTACGCAGCGTAAACGCGCTAAAATAATTGCCGATTGTTACACAAAGTGGGATATAAGCGGCAAAAAGGTGCTTGATGTCGGTTGCGGCAATGGTGTTGTTTCGGAGCTTTTAAAAGAAAGGCTGGGCATCGATTTATACGGGACTGATATAATTGACTACAGCAAAAGGAATATACCATTTAAGAAAATGACTACATCGGAGAAGCTTCCTTTTGCCGATGCGTCATTTGATTGCGTTATGTTCAATGATGTTTTGCATCATACTGATGATATTAAAGCATTTATTGCCGAAGGCAGCCGAGTCGCAGACACTATATTAATCTTTGAAGATAGCTCAAGTTTTCTATTGCGCCTGGTTGACGTGGTTTTAAATCATTTTTACTCTCCGCAAATGCCGCGGCCGCTAAATTTTAAGACGCAAGAAGAATGGCAGTTGTTATTTAAACAGTTGGGCTTTGAATACGAGGCAGGAAAGTTGTTTTATCCGTCTTGGTATCCTTTTAAACACTTCGCGTTTAGGCTAAAAAGGAGATAAAATAATGGCAGGTAACCCTTGTAAATTTAAAATTGAAAAAAAAGATTTTTTTCTTATTGTTATCATGCTGGCGGTTTATTTTGTACAAAAATTGTTTTTATCTAAACTTGGCATTTATATGGAGGAATGCCGCGATGCCAACGCGCATCTTATGGTGCTTGACGGTAAAGTGCCGTATAAAGATTTTCATTTTTGGGTATATGGGCCTTTTATTTTCTGCTTTTATCCGTTAATCTTTAAAATTTTCGGAACCGGACTATTTGTTTTTCGCCTCAGTTTTATAGCTATTGGTGCTTTAGTTGTGCCGTTAGTTTATGTTATGGCCAGAAGGCTGATGTCTAAGGGCTGGGCGATTACTGCTTCTTTCTTATCCATAGTTTTAATCGATGTGCCTTATTATACCTATAACCATATCTTTGCTACCGTAGCCGGATTGTACGCCCTTTTATTTATCATAAAGTTTATGGAAAGAAATGCTGTCCGTTATATTCTTTTCGCGGGAATATTTATCGGGATAGCTTTATTGGTCAAGCCGTTTCTTATGGGTTTGGGTATATTGCTGTCTATTCTTTTATTTATACTGTTTTTAAAATTCAAAGAAGGTAATGCGTTTGAAATAAATTTTAGGCATTTTATCTTGCTGTTATCCGGCGCTTCTATAACTATTATTCCTTTTTTTGCCTATTTTATTATCCATGATGCTTTTTGGCAGCTTTTGGCAAACATAACTCCTCTGGGCCCTGATCGCGTGGGTAGTTTTTATGTCTATCCCAGGTTTTTGCCCCAGCTGCTTAACCATTTGAATTATTTTATAAACATGATTCCCTACGAAGTGTTGTTTTCGCCCTCTCAATGGAAAGATGTATTAGTCATGTCTTATTACAGGCAGCTTTTATACCTGCCGGTTATGGTTCCGCTGGTTATTTTTTTATTGAACAAATTTGTTTTTTCTGAATATGGCTTAATATCGAAAACTGATTCAAGATATATCGTGCTGTTTACCATGTTTTCAATTTTTATATCCGGGCAATCTTTCGTGGTATTGGGCCTGATGGGCAGGAGCTTTACTATGCAAGTTCCCTTTTTATTGTTTATTTATTTATTGTCTTTGATTAACAATAAAAAACTATACGGTAGGCATAAGTTTAGGCGGTATTTAGTATTGGTTTTAAGCGGTTTTATTGTTTTTTATCTGTCTTTTTTGCATTTTTTCCGGTATCCGTATTCAAGAAGCAAAACTTATAATGTGGAGTTGGGTCTTGAACGGGCAAGGCATATCAAGGTAACCCCAGAGGAAAAAACGCTTTATGAATCATTGAATAAATTTTTGGATGATAACTTATCCAGGCCTGAACCTATCGCGGTTATTGGCTATTACCCTCAGTTTGCATTTTTGCTTAATAGAGAGAATATATTCGGAGATATAGAGGACGTATGCATAAAATTTATGTCTATGCAGGAGCCAGGTTTCTATGGGTATGAGGATATGGAAAATATTAATATAACGGAAAAGAAAGTACTAGACAGGCTGGAAGAGAGAAAACCTGCATTTTTAATTAGCCCGGTTATCCCAGAACGTAAATATCTTACGTCTAAAATATTAGATTACATTAATCAGCATTACGCGTTGGAAAAGACATTCGGCCCCGCATATATAGACATATATACGTTAGGCATAGTGAAAGTTTACAGGAGGCTATCTCATTAATAAGGCAATGGTCACTACAGCAGTTTTTCTGGGATTTGCTTTGGGCGTTTTATTGTTTTTTTCACCGGGGAGTTTAGCTTTTATATTTTTGGCAATTATAATAATTTTATTGATAAATAAAATTAGCGATGAGAAAGAGCGCGGGTTTATTAAGACTATCTTTATGCTGGGATTGGGAGCCAGGATATTTTTTGTTCTAATAACTATGGGCTGGGCTATTTTTAACAACAATATTCTAAATTATGCATGGCGTAGCTGCCCAGATTATGGCACGCCTTACATTATTGACGACAGCGGCTATTATACCTTACGCGGTTTGTTTACTAATATGCATTGGCTTGGTATGCCGCTTAGCGCGTATACAATCAATGCTGTGGTAAGGAATAGTTATGGGTTTAGTGGTTTTATATATGTATTAGCTTTTTACTTTATGTTGTTTGGTTATAGTCCGGTATCTTCGCGGTTTATTAATTGTTTTCTCGCATCCGTGACCAGCATATTGATTTATTATATCACTAAATCAATGTTTGGTAAAAAGGCCGGTCAGTTGGCGGCAATAATTACGGCTTTCTTCCCTTCGCTATTTTTATGGTCAATTACTAACCTTAAGGAGTCAAGTTTTATTTTTAGTATTTATCTTATGTTTTGGTCAATTCATCAGTTTAAAGCCACTAGAAAATTCTATCATTTCATAACAATTGTTTTAGCCATGGCTTCTCAGTTTTTTATTCGTAGTGGTTATAAGGAATTTCTTTACATTACTGTAGTAGTGGTCTTATTTGATTCTTTATTTCTTCTCCTTCTCAATTTATACACAAAAAAGAGAGTATTTAATTTATTGATTATTTTTATGGCCTTATTTCTCATTATATCTCTGAATAGAGATAAAATGAGCATGGTTGTTGAAGACATAAAGAGAAAATCGCTTACTCAGCATAGGGGTGCTCTTTCAGAAGGGGGCATTTGTTATCAATTATTGCCCGATGAACAACTTTATAAGCTAAATATTAGCAATGCGGTATTTTTGCAAATGTTAGGCAATGGTTGGATTCATATGATGTTAGAGCCGTTTCCTTGGCGGTTTCAAAGCAAGCCTATGCTTCTTGGCTTATTTCAAATGGTTCTATGGTATGGTTTGTTATTTTTTGCTTTCAGCGGTATAGGAATATTAGTAAGATACAAAGCGAAGGAAAGCATGATTTTTATAAGCTATTTTTTTATAATCGTATCTGCTTTGGCTGTGATGGGAGGTAACATTGGGACCACATTTAGATTTAGGGATATCATAACGCCACTTATTTTAATGTTTTCTTCCGTAGGTTTAATCAATGCTTTTGGCCGGACAGAACAATGTAGTGAAGTGTTAAATAATAACGCGCGTATTGATGCGCAAAAAGATTATAAAACACAAGATAAGGTAATTTTTAACGTTTAAGTTATCGCGGAGGGGAGGGGTATTAATCTTGGTTAAGAATTCGCTGATTAATTCTGGGTGGATAAGAAGAAAAGTCCTCACCTTTGCAATAATAGGTTTCTTAGCCGCGTCTTTTATTTTGTTTCTTAATATAAATGTTAGTTATCAGCAAGGGATTAATTATGAGGTTCGTGTTATTAAGTTGCCTTTGTATCTAAAAGTTTTGGATTTCTTTGATAGGCACTATAATTATAAACAATTAGCGAAAGATATAATCAAGGGCGCTGGTGGTGATGAAGAGAAAATATTAAAGATACTGGGATGGACATATAATAATATAAAGAGGGTCCCTGAAGATTTCCCAGTAATAGATGATCATATTTGGCATGTTATAGTAAGAAGATATGGGACTAACGATCAATACCAGGATGTTTTTGCCACCTTATGTAATTATTCAGGAATGGACGCTTTTTTTAACAGTGTATATAACAGAGATAAAACCGAAAAGAAGTTGTTTTCTTTCGTTAAGTTGAGAAGTGGCTGGGCCGTATTTGATGCCTATAATGGAGTTTATTTTAAAAATAGAAATGGGTATATAGCTACGGTTAAAGAAATGTTAGGAGGAGATTCCCGTGCTATAGGCATGAAAGAGGAAGGTATTGCTGTGGATAATTATGCCGAATATTTAACTAATTTGGATTCGATCAATTATAAAAACTTTGAGTTTTCCAGGTCAGCCATTCAATCTCCTCTGAGGCGCCTGTTTGCTTACCTGATAAACAGAATAAAATATTCAGTTGACGCTAAAGAAAAACAGTAATTAAACAAACCGGAAGAACTAAGGATGTTTACTTTAAATATATTAAGTCTTTCAGAAAAGTTGTTTTATAAAAGAGCAAAATGAAATTTACAATTGGATTCGAAAAGTCAGATGTTAAAAGGTTGTATGAGCATTGGGATGAAATTATATCCGCGCATAAATGGACAGAAGGAAAATTTACCAATCTTTTTGAAGAGAAATGGTCAGTATATAATAAATTATATGCTGTTGCATTCTCTAGCTGGAGCACAGCAGCGCTTGCGGCACTGGAGTTTTTTAATATAAAGAACAAGGTAGTTTTATGTCCTTCCAACACATTCATGGCGACTCCGTTAAGTGTTATGAAAGCCGGCGGCAATGTGGAGTTTGTTGATTGCAATAAGTTTGACTTAAGCATGAATTTAGATGATTTAAAGGAAAAAATCATGATATATAAACCGGCTGCAGTTTGGGTTGTGCATATCGGCGGCCATATAGCTTTTCAAATTGAAGAAATCTCCAGGTTGTGCAGAGAGAATAATATTATATTGTTGGAAGATTGCGCTCACGCGCATGGAGCATCTTGGAATTCTAAAAAAACCGGTTCCTGGTCAGAGGTGGGCGTATATTCTTTTTATGCGACTAAGACTATTTCTACTGGGGAGGGTGGAATGTTGGCCACAAAAAATAGAGATTTGGCTGAGTATGCCAAACAATACAGGAATTACGGTAAATTTGATTATAAAATACAGGGGCTAAATTTTCGTATGAGTGAATTTACCGCAGCGCTTGGATGTGTTCAGGTAGATAGATTAGATGATATTGTGGCATGGAAAAATGAATACGCAAGAAAACATTTGGACAATAAGTTTTCTAACCGGATTAAATTTCCCGAGGGTATGGTTTCGGGTTATTATAAATATATAGTTTTTGACCCCATAGAAAATTCAACTGGTAAAGTATATGATATTCCATGTCATAAAATAATGGAGAAGGATTATAGATTGCCAAACACAGACTGGATAACTAAAAATCATTGGTGTGCGCCTTTATATTATAAGGGAGAATAATATAAAAATTAAGGAGGTCAAAAAAGTGAAAGTGCTAATTACCGGAGGAAGTGGTTTTATTGGATCACATATCGTAGATAAATTGAGAGAACGGGGAGTGAGAGTTAGAATCTTTGATGCCATGATGCCTGCCTTTAGGCAAGAGGAGAATATAGAATATTATCAGGGCAGTATTTTAGATTTCAATGCATTATTATTTGCTTCCTGCGGGGTAGATGCTGTAATGCATCTTGCGGCTGTTGCTGACGTGAAAGACGTGTATGACGAGCCTCACTATGCTGAGGCAATTAACGTGAGGGGGGTAATCAATGTTTTAGAATCGGCTCGGCGAGCAGGCGTAAAAAGAGTTATCTATGGGAGCACAACCTGGGTTTATAGCGAAGCGGATTGCGATAATGTGGATGAAACAACACCTCTTCACGCCCCAACGCATCTTTATACCGCGACTAAATTGACAGGCGAATATTACTGCCAATCCTATAGTAAGTTATATGGTTTAGAGACTACAATCTTGCGATATGGAATTCCGTATGGCCCGCGCGCAAGGGACGGCGCGGTGATACCTACTTTTGTTAGAAAGGCATTGAGTGGGGAGTCAATAACTATCGCGGGAGATGGTTCTCAGTTCAGAAAATTTATCTATGTCGAAGATCTTGCGGAGGGAAATGTGCTCGCATTACAGTCAATCGCAAAAAATAAGATTTATAACTTAGACGGTAAAGAACGAATTACAATAAAACAGGTTGCGGAAACTATTAGGGATTTATTGGGAAATATAAAGATAGAGTGCGCGGCTGCGCGGCCAGGGGATTTTTCCGGAAAAAATGTTTCCAGCGAACTTGCGAAGAAAGAGCTTGGGTGGGAACCTAGGATAACTTTCAAAGAAGGAATGCGGCGTTATATAGACTGGTACAAGGAAAGGGAGCAAAAGCGCAAGTTAGACTGGGAGAAAATTGACGATGTAATAAAACATTAAGCAATTAATAAGGGCATAAATGTATGTTAAAAAAGATAAAATTTTAACAATTGTTATATGTTGTTATAATGGCGGTAAATATTTAAAAGAATGTTTAGACTCGATAAGTAAACAAAGTTTCTCAGCTTTACCATATCAGGTGCTATTTATAGATGACGCCTCCACGGATAATTCAGTCCAAATACTAAGATCGAATTTTTCCATTTTAGATAACGTTACTCTGATAAACAATAAAGAAAATAATGGCGTTGTAAATTGTTGCAATATGGCTTTAGGTATTATTGATACGCCTTACTTTATGCGTCTTGATAGTGATGATTACTTATCCTGCGATGCCCTAGAGAAGATATCAGAAGAGTTGAGCTCCTCTAAATGTATGGATTTTATTATTTTCGGAAGATGGGATAAGCGGAATGATTATTTACAGGAAGTCAATATCTCTGACGATATATACACCTGGATTGCCTCGGCAACCGTGTTTAGTACAGAAGCGGCTAAGAAATCCGGCGGGTACTGTCATGAATATTGGGAAGAATACGATCTTTATGTCAGGCTATTGGAAGATGGATGTAAGCATAAAACCTCAAACTGCCGCATTTATTATTATCGCCGCGGTCACGCAAGCATGACCAATGATTATAATAAAAACAAGGCAGGTATTGAGAGTTTGAAAAGAAAATGGGGAAGCAGGATATTGAAAAAGTACGGAAACTACGAAAATATCCTTAGTTATTATGGGTCATAAAAACTGTAAAAAGGCGGATAATCGGGTTATTATCATTGCGGAAATCGGAGAAAATCATATTGGGGATATGAATATTGCTAGAACACTAATCAGACAGGCAGCTGGTGCCGGAGTTGATTATGTTAAATTTCAGTCTTACAAGCCGCAGAATTTTAGAATAAATGATCCAGAATACAAATGGTTTAAAAGAATTTGTCTATCCGATGCCGCCCATTTTATGCTTAAGGAATATGCGCAGAAACATAATGTTGGATTCTTGAGTTCGCCTTTTAGCCTGGAAAGGGCTAGATTCCTTAGGGAAACGTTGGGCCTAAAGTATATGAAGGTTGCTTCCGGAATGTTGCTCAACTTTCCCGTATTGGATTATTTAAACTGTACTGGCATTCAGACTATATTTTTATCAACTGGTATGGCAACGACAAGAGAAATAAGAGCAGCCCTCGCGCACTTAAAGAAAATTAAGAAGATATACCTTTTGCATTGCGTATCGCAATACCCGTGTAAAGATGAAGAAGCTAATCTTTTAGCTATTAATTTTATGCAGAAAAAGTTTATAGGTTATGATATAGGCTATTCTGACCATACTATTGGATATTTAGCATCTATTCTAGCGGTTGGTTTAGGGGCAAGAGTTATAGAGAAGCACTTTACTCTTGATAAGGATGCAAAAGAAGGAACAGACCATATACTATCGGCTGATCCGGAAGAATTAAAGGATATGGTTAGCAAAATTAGAAGGGTAGGGGTTCTTTTAGGCGCGAAAAAGAAAGAGCCGGCATTAAACGAAAGTAAAATAAAGCATTTTATCAGGAATAGATTTATCTAGAAAGTGAAAGAAACCAGAAACCGTAAAATATTATTAATAAGACCAAGAAATTTTTTATCAATTAATAATTACCCGCCCCTTTCATTAATCTTAATTGGGACCAGCCTGGAAAATGCCGGTTATGATGTAGAGATATTTAATGCCTCTAATTACGATAATTATTTAGAGGAGATAGAAAAAAGATTAAGCGAAGATGTTGTACTTGTGGGAATAACTGTTTTAACTACAGAGGTCGCGGATGCCATAAAAATTTCCAAGCATATAAAACAAATAACCACTATCCCAATCGTATGGGGCGGCTGGCATGCGACCCTGTTCCCTGAGCAAATCGCGCATTCCGGATTTGTGGATTACGTGATTTCGGGCGAAGGAGATTCCGCGATAGTGACATTGGCGGAGCAGGTAAACAATAAAAATAAACCACCTGCTAAGATTATCTTTTCACAAACATATCTGAACATAGATAAATTGCCTTTGCCGAATTATTCTCTGATTGGAGAGGTGGATGATTTTATTTCTAGGCCATTGGCAGATAAATTCCAGGAGTCAATCGCGTATCCTATTCGTTGGTTACCGTATCAGTCAAGCCGCGGATGTCCAGGACAATGTAATTTTTGCATAAACGTCGTTACGGATAATCAACGTTACCGGGCAAAGTCAGCCGAAAAGGTTGTGGATGAATTGGAAGCTTTGACGAAAAGATACGGGGTTAATCATTTTAAAATAATTGATGATAACTTTTTTGTTTTAAAAGAGAGAGTAAAGAAAATATGCGAATTAATTATCACTAAAAGATTAAAGTTTACCTGGGATGCTGAGTGCCGCGTAGACTATTTTAGGGATGATTTTATAGATAACAACTTGCTTAAGCTTCTAAAGATGTCGGGATTAGCGCAGCTTGTTTTAGGAATAGAATCCGGATCAGAGAAAACCCTTGCCTATCTTAACAAGGGAATAGAAATTAAAGATGCTGACCGGGCGATTAAAGATCTTAACAGGCACAGTATATTTTCTGATTGCTCTTTTATTGTCGGTATCCCCGGGGAAACAGAGGCAGATATAAGGAAAACCGCGGATTTCATTAATGAGCATCGAAAGTTTGGTACCTTTATTTGCGGTGTGCAAACCTATCGCCCATATCCAAAAAGCAAGATAGCATTGCAGTTGATAAAAGATGGAAAACTGAAAGAGCCTGATAATTTGGAAGAATGGGCACAGGAGAGAAATGTGAGTTTATATACATATGTAGATGCCTATAGGCCGTGGATCCAAGATTATAAATTTTCCATGAAAATCAGTTATTATCATTCTTTGGCCTCAGGCGTGTGGCTTTATCAGCATCAGTTGGATAATATATTTGATAAGATGATTAACCGATTTTTCCAGAGAATAGCGTATTTCAGAACAAAATATTACTTTTTTTTATTTCCTTTAGACAGAAAAATATATTCTTATTTTCGAATAAGAATATATCGCCGTATTGAAAGAATGGAAAAAGAGAGAATATTTGCATTCCGGGGGCAAAAATGAGAATCTGCGCGGCTATAGCATGTAGAGTTCAATCTCAAAGGTTATTTGGGAAGCCGTTACAGATGATTGAAGATAAAACCATATTGGGGCATTTAATATTTCAGCTCAAGTTTTGCGGTAGAATCGACGCTATTGTCCTGGCCATAGCAAGTGGCTGCGGGAATGAGGTGTTTGTTGATTTGTCTAAGGAAGAAAATGTGGATTATGTATTTGGAGATATGCATAATGTTACGGAACGACTAGTCGCTGCCGCGGAGAGTGTTAAGGCAGACCAGATAGTCAGGGTAACTTCGGAAAACCCTTTGATATATAAGGAAAATTTGAGTGAATTGATAGACAGCCACTTAAACGGTGATTGCGATTATTCCAGCACAAAAGGCCTGCCTGACGGAACAATGGTGGAAATCATAAAGAAAGATGCGCTTATTCGTTCAATCCGGGAGGGAACCGATAAGCATAGACACCATGCTGCCAGTCAATTTATTTTTGATAACCAAGATAAATTTAAAATTTTTAGACCCCTAGCACCAGAAAAATTAAGAAGAGCTGATATCAGACTAACTATAGATTTACCGGAAGATTTAATGCTTTTTAGAAAAATGTACAAAGAGATATATTATCCCGGGAAGCTTGTAATGGTTGAGGAGGCGGTTGAATATTTGGATAAGCATCCCGAGGTTAATGCCTTAAACAGCTGGGCAGTATCTTTCTTTGGCGATGGCCGCAATTGGGATTATGGCCGGATGTGGGATTAAAATTATGAGCGAGACGAAGCCTGAAACCAGAAAAAGGAAATTTCTTCTGGTGAGCCCGATGCTTAATTTCGGGCCATTTTTACCCATAAGTATCTCAGTGATAATTTCTATTTTAAAGAAAGCTGACTACGAGATAAAATTGTTTGATACGACGTTTTATAAAATGCCGCAGCGTTGCACTTATATTGCTGATGCGGTAAAGATAGGCATGTTTAAATCTGTTAATTGGGAAAGCTACGGCATGGATAATTTGAAGGAGAATTACCTCAGTGATTTTAAGGAGTTAGTGAGGAGCTTTGAACCTGATTTTATCGGTATTTCAATCTTTACTACTTTCAACGAAAAAATCGCACTTTCATTAATAGATGCCATTGATGATAGGTTTAGCGGTAGGGTTATCGTTGGCGGAATCCATACGTATATTAATTTAGACGCGGTCAAGAAGTATAGAAAAATTTCCGCAATAATTACAGGCGAATGCGAAGACGTGCTTATAGAAGCGCTAGACTATTTATACAATAATATCGACGCGCGGGTCAAAAAACATAATATAGCTAATTTTTTATATAAAGATACGCGCGGCAATTGGATTGATTCTGGTCGGACTAAGGTAAGCGATATAGAACATATTCCTTTTTTGAATTGGGATTATTTTGACGATAGAAATTTTTATAGGCCTTTTCATGGTAACGTATTGAGGATGGGGCATATCGAGATGGCAAGGGGATGCCCATTTAAATGCACTTATTGTATTAACGAGCACTTTCATAAGCAGTCTCGCGGATTTTGGAGAATAAAATCCGTCGATCGCATACTTAAGGAAATTAATTTTTTAAAAAACAAATATGATCTTGAGGCGGTAAAATTTTGGGATGATGATTTTTTAGCAGTGGATATAAAGAAAATAGAGCGAGTAACTAAAGGTATTAAAATGATGGGGCTGAAATTTCTATGTCAAAGCCGGCCTGAACATGCCGCCGAAGAAAAGATAAGAATCATCGCGGAAAATGGCTGTATTCAAATTGGAATAGGCGTAGAAAGCGGCAGCCAGGAATATAGAATAAAAAAATTGAACAGGAAGATGACAAATGAAAGAATCATTGATGCGTTTAAAAGCTGCAGAAAGCATAGTATCAGCTCAACGGCTTTCTGTATGATTGGAATGCCGGATGAAACGAGGGCAGATATACTGGAAACCGCAAAGTTACTAAGAGTCGCGAACCCGGATGTCATCAATCATGCTATATTTACTCCTTATCAAGGCAATAGTTTATATCAGTACGCGAAAGAAAAAAACTACATCACTGAAGATGTGAATTATGAAGATTATACGAAATGTTTCCTTAATATGCCTTTACTTTCCGCGAAGGAAGTGGAAGGATTATTTAAAACTTTTATTCTCTACTGTCGGTTAGATGACTCATATTATGAATTGATTAGAAAAGCTGAGGTGGATAATGAGGTTTTCCGGAAGCTTAAAGCACTGATACCATGAAGAAAGTTGTCTTAGGGATAATAACGCTACTTATTTCATTTATAGCGCTTATTTTAATCATAGAGGGGGCATATTATATATATATGCTTCTTTTGGGAAAGACTCAACATAGTTCCAATGTAATTGATTTTACTATCTCAGATTTATTCGCTCCGGATGAAAAGGTGGGATATGTTTTAAAACCCAACGCAAGCACAACGCATTTGCCTGACTGGGAACACCAGCGAGAGATATATGACAGGCAATCTCTGGGGGCAGGTAAACGCATCTCCACAAACTCCGCAGGCTATAGAGGAAAACTCTATGATGTAAGTAAAGACGAAAATACGACACGCCTGCTTGTCTTAGGCGGTTCAACTACATGGGGGCCTTATAATGACGACGGCTCAACATGGCCGGATTATTTAGAGGAGATGCTTCAGGAGAAATATACGCCTAAACAAATACAGGTCATTAATGCTGCTGTGGGTGGATACAACACCGCGCATAATTTAGAAATGGTAAAACAAAAATATCAATTTTATAATCCAGATATAGTGCTTATCGCATGCTGGTTTAATGATATGTATATCATGGGACATGGTTATCTGTATGGTTTGTCTTCTCCTCACATGGATTATCATGTAGAAATAAGAAATTCCGCGCTTGACAAGAATAAAGAAGTAACAATATTCAAAGGATGCCGTTTTTTTTATCAAAGATTACTCATTCTGCGCGGCTATCTGCGCCTTTATCTTACCACAACGAAAGAATACAGAAATTCGCTGAGTAATCCTACAAAAAGCTTTTTCAAACGGTATTATACAAATGATAAAATCTGGATACAAGACTATTTTAGTAATGTGGGAAAAATAATTTCAACGCTTAAGAGCAGAAACCCAAAAGTCGAGATATTTATTATCGCTATGCCTTCTTTTTTTGCTCCCGCCAGCCAGGAAGGCTTTAAAGAGAAACCGAACCTTCCTAATTATGATATCACTTTATACAACAGATCATATCTTGCGCGGCGCGTAGACAGCAGATTTTTATTTACGGTTTACCTTTATCATACCGTTTTATTCCAAGAATTTTTGAGTAAAAAAGCCGACGAATTTGGTTTCAGATTAATACTTGGGTATCCGGCATTAGGGAGAATTCCCGTTGAAGAAAGATATAAATATTTTACCGATGAAATGCATTTGACGAATAAAGGCAATTTTATTTTGGCAAATGAAGTTTCAGATTGGCTCCAAAAGCTATCAAATAATTTACAAAGCAATAATAATTAACTGTCGCTAAAATATATATTCTTAATCCTGAAGATATGGCTACACAAGATGAATTTCTAGAACATTATAATACAAATCTTGCTGTCATTGATAAAGAAATGACAGAGCGATACGGCATGCGTTACACAGAATACCGCCGTTATTACGCGCAAGCGGGAAGGTTTGAGTATGAGCCAGAATTTCCTCTTTATCTTATGTTTGAGCAAACTTATCATTGTAATCTTTGTTGTCCTTCTTGCATTCATGGATTAACCGAACACAAAAAACGTTTTGACACGAATAACGCTATTATGCCTCGGGAAATTTTTGACCGCTGTATTATTGAGGCTGAAAAATATCATTGCCCTTCACTTGCTTTTATGGTCAACGATGAACCGTTACTGCTTAAAGATTTATATGAGAGAGTTTCCTTCGCGAAAGCACACGGCTTTATGGATTTATTTATTACCACTAACGGCAATCTTCTCGATCCTGATGCCATAAAGCGTATTATTGAAGCGGGAATAACCAGGATTCTCTTTTCTATTGATGCTGTCACGGACAAGACATATGAAAAGGTGCGGCCCGGAGGAAACTTCTCGGTAGTGCTCAATAACCTTCAGGCATTGCTAAACTATAAGAAAAATAATCGGCTTTCGCTTCCTGCTGTAAGGGTAAGCTTTGTTGCCAATAAATTAAATATACATGAAAAAGATCTATTCATAAAAACATTCGCGCATCAAGTAGACTATTTGGAGATTCAGCCTTTTAGTTCATATTACAACATCAATAAAAATCTTGTGCCTCAAAACGCAACCTGCATAAAAGATTTTAGATGCTCAGAGCCTTGGAGAAAACTCATCATTCGGCCTAACGGAGATGTTCTGCCATGCTGCACTTTTTACGGTTATGAGATTATTTTGGGAAATTGTTTACAGGCGCCGCTTAAAGATATTTTTTGCGGCACAAAATGCAGACAATTGCGGAGAGAATTTAAAGAGGGTATCTATCATCTTTCTCCCTGCATTGCCTGCTCAGGCAGTTTTTATAGCGTTAGAGAGTAAAAAGAAGTTATCTTTATGAGGAGAAAATGCGAAAAGACAACCTATTCAAGAAAAGAAAAAACAATATAATGAACTTTGATTTTGGCGCGAAGACTGCAGCCGTTTTTGATGATATGCTCATTCGCAGCGTGCCACTCTATAATGAACTTCAACATATGATTGGAGAAATTACATCTGAATTCGCGCAGGATAAAACAAATATATACGATGTTGGCTGTTCAACAGGAACTACTTTAATAACCATCGACAAAATAGTAAGAAAAAATGTTTCATTAATCGGCGTAGATTACTCCAGGGCAATGTTAGATAAATGCAGAGAGCGTTTTAAGAAAGAAAGGATAAAAAATAAAATTGAACTTGTCTGCGGTGATTTGAATGATGGTGTTAACATTCATAACGCTTCTGTGGTAATTTTAAATTTAACACTTCAATTTGTGAGGCCGCTATATAGAGATAACATAATCAGAAATATTTACGCGGGATTAAATGAAAAGGGATGCCTTATTCTAGTAGAAAAGGTTCTTGGTGATGACTCAACGTTTAATAGTATGTTTATCAAATTCTACTATGAGATGAAAAAAAGAAATGGGTACACGGAAACAGAAATAGCGCATAAAAGAGAGGCCTTAGAAAATGTGCTTATCCCGTACAGATTGGATGAGAATAAACAGCTCCTTATGAGGAATGGTTTTTCGTGTCAGGATATATTTTACAAGTGGTATAATTTCTGTGGTATAGTGGCGATAAAATGATTTTGATTATACCAGAGGTTAATTTTCTCAATTTCCCGCTATTTTTAGCGCTTTCATTTAGATGTAGAGTGATCGCATATCAAATGCATCCGGCATTGTATAGATTTAGAAAGAAGATACGCCTGCTTAATAAAGAGGATTATTTTGATTGGAGTGAGGCTAATCTGATTAAGTCGGAAGCCGCGAGCGTATGGGAGAGTTTTCTGCTAAGGTTTCCTTGTCCCGGATGGAGCAAAAAGATAAAACACTTAAAGGTTGGGTTTGAAATTAAGGCGAAACAAGAGTTTCAGAAAGAGATGGAAAAGTTGGTATTCCTGAAATATATTATTGATATTCATAATAAGAGAAATGAAGAAACGCGTATCGTTAGTTCTATGAAATTCGCTTATTTATTCAATATTGACCCCTCTAATGAATTATTTTTCTTCCCTGAACAGCGAGTAATTTCTTTTTTAAATATATTGCTGGATAGGTTGAATTTCATTGTCATAAATTTTATAAAGGCGGTTTTTGTCCAGTGGCTTTTCTTTATCTCGATCGTAAAGAATGAGGCGCTTCATGCAAACGTCAGATATGTGTATGACGGCATTTCTCCCAGGGAATTGCTTAGGGACAGGGAAATGATTACATTTTCATGGCTTATTAACGAAAAGTGTATAGACAGGGGTAGTATTCTATTTTTATTGCCGGATGCGGATTTTCAGATGAAACAGCGTTTAATAAATCAAGAAAAAGATGACAGCCTGCTTACCGTATGCAGGCATAAAATGCTGCGCATTGCCTCACGAAAGGAGATCTTAGCGTATTATCCTGAATTACTAAAGAATTTCCTTATAAATATATTTTTTCTATGGCGAAATTTAGAACATCTCATGTGCGCAGGGTATGCGATTAGCATTGCTCAGTGGATTCCCATCTTAGAATCACTAAACCCAAAGATATACATAACAACTGTAGGCGTTTTAGGCTCAGAAGAGCCAATAGTTCCTTATCTTAAAACAGCTGGGATTAAGACTGTTATGTGGGTTTATGGCGCAAATATATGCCTGCTTTCTAGAAATAAGAATGAGAGACAATTAAGAAATCTGCAGTTTTCGCATATAATATCTGAAAGTTTTTTTGTCTGGAATGAGCATTATAAGCAATTTATTGAAGATCACCCTCAAGATGGCGTCAAAATCCATATCTTCGGTCCCCTTATGTGTGGTGATGAAAGTATTATGCAGGCACAGAGAAGTGTTTTACTTGCAAAATTAAACATACCGCATAATCCAGGATTAAAATATGCGGCAATATTTGACTGTCCTCCTGTATCTGAAAAGTTTAAAGTAAATACGCTTTCAGCAAGCTGGTATCCGGACCAGGGAACTTTAGAGTATAATCTTGAGTTTATGTATGACATGTCCCGGCTTTTAAATGAGTTTAAGGATATAATATTTATATATAAGCCTAAGCGAAGCCTTGCAAGCGGTAAATTTTCATACGCCAGAAAGTTTATGGATATTCTAAGCCAAATGGGTAAAACCGGAAGATTTTTTATTTTAGACTACAATATAAACCCTTGGATTTCTATTGCCGTAGCTGATATATGCATAAGTATGCCTTTTGAATCTCCCACTATAGCCGCGATACATTATGAAAAGTTTGGTCTTTTCCACGACCCGTCAAATATAGCGCTCTTTCATCGGTACGAAGATTTCAATGAAATCATTACGCACGCCTATGACGAATTAAAATTTAAAATGTCTCTTTTTGTATGCGGGGAGAGTAATTTACGAGATATTCTTGATGAAGGTAACTTGCGTAAGCTACAAGGAAAATTTCCCAAGGAAAATTCAAGTCGTAGATTTAGAGAGTATCTTGCCTCCACTGAAAGGTAAAAATATGGATAAGCGGGAAGCAGAGATTATTGAAAGAATTAACCAAGACCTGCGCTTACAGAAAAATGACGCAAAAAAAGACGAGTTAAAAGATTTGGACCAGAAATGGGATTCTTTAGTTTCGAGTGAACCATGTAAATTTATAAATTCAGACTATGAGATAAAGCCGGATGTTTTAAGAAACTTTAGGAAATTAAGCATTTTTATTTCTGATGCTCCCGCATTTAACACGCATTGGTTGCATGTAGCAAGGTATATATATGGAGGCCGACGCGGCTCAATAAGATTGCTTAAAGAATGTTTAGAGATTCTCCAGAGCGATGCTGGCTGTATGTTTCTAGAAAAATATCCAAGTAATACGGTCGGGAATCCATATATATTTAATTATCAAGGCTACAGGTATACCTACAGATGGTGTAAACATGTTAGATTTTTAAGCGTTTTGAGCGGCATATTGAAATCCCAGTTGCAGTCGCCTTTTACAACTTTGGATATAGGCTCTAGCTATGGTATTTTCTCTTATCTTTTGAAAAAAGAATTTTCGCGTTCTAACTGTGTTTTGCTTGATTTTCCCGAACAGCTTGCATTGGCATACTATTTTTTGGGCATCTCTTTTCCTTCGGCCCGCATAGCTGGTTATAAGGAAATAGCTATGGCGGGTACAATTGATAGAAGCTTTCTGGGCAAATATGATTTCGTGCTTATCCCGTGGTTCTTTTACAGAAAAATTACCTCTCAAAGCATAGATTTAATTACAAATTTCGCTTCTTTAGGTGAGATGAAAAGAAAGTGGTTTAACTTTTATATGAAATCCGAGCCTTTTCTTAGCGCAAAGTATTTTTTTACGGTTAATAGATTTCAGTCCGCTCCGACATACGATACAGACTTAACTGTCTTGGATTATCCGTTAGCAGATTTTAAAAAATTGCATTTTGCTATTTCACCAATTTTCTCACATACATATACCAGGGAGTATTTATTTTTCTACAAAAAATTCATATTTAATTCGCAGTATTTCGAATTTATAGGGGAAAGGCTGGAAGAAGGTACCCAGGCAGATTTATTGAAAACTAAAAACTATTATAGCAAGTTGTATACGACGCCTTAATCATATGAAATTGAGTTTTGTCGTTTCCATGCAACATACTACTTTTAGTGCCGTAGGCAACGGCGATTGGAAAGAGATATCTGCCTATATCTCGGAAATTGGCTTTGACGGCATAGAATTGGCTATCAAAGAACCTGAAAAAGTAAACAAAGCAGAGCTCAAAGAACATCTAAGCCAGTATAATCTAAAATTAGTAGCCATAGGGACGGGACAGATTTATCACGATCTCGGTCTTTCGCTCATTGACGCAAATGAAGAGGTGAGGATTAAAACAGTCGATTTAATAAAAAGGCACATCGAGCTTGCAGCTAATCATGGTGCCAAAGTCATTATCGGACTTATAAGGGGAAGGCTGGGAAACCAATCAAATAAACAGTTAGCCTACGAGTTTTTTAAGAAAAATATGATAAGCCTGGATGAGTACGCTCAAACTGAAGGCGTTGATTTGATGATAGAACCCCTCAACAGGTATGAGACTGATTATTTAAATTTAACGGAGGAGGCGGTAGGAGTAATTAACAGCTGCGGCCTAAAAAATACCGGTATTTTATTGGATACTTTCCATATGAATATCGAAGAGCCTCATTGGGATAAATCCATTCAGATGGCGAAAGCCTATCTGAAGCATATACATATCGCGGACAGTAATCGATATTGTCCCGGTTACGGGCATATTAACTTCTCTACTATTGTTAAACTATTTAACGCTATCGGTTATGAAGGCTTTTATTCTGGCGAGATTCATCCGGTACCGGATTTAAAGACAGCTATAAGGCAATACTATGTTTATATGAGGAAGCGATAGGAGCGATTTTAAAACAAGAGTTGGTGAAGGTAAGAGGGGCAGAATAATTTAGGATGTAGTTTAATATGGCTGAAGGAGGTTTTTATATTGGATAAAGTTTTTAAATTTATTGATGATACAAGAAATATTTTTTGGGAACAAAAGAAGAAAGAAATTATGGTTTTGATTGATCCTTCCACCGGCAAGGCTTATCAGCATTTCACGCAGCGAGTGGATTGTCCTATCTGCGATATTGATGACAATTTTAAGGTGTTTGAAAAGGAAGGGTTCGATTTTGTAAAATGTAAGAGCTGTGGGTTATTGCATGTGAATCCGCAGTTAAAACCCGGCGTTTCAGAATCATTTTATAAGAAATCACTTATGGCAACGCATTGGGTAAAACTTCAGACCACATCAAAAGAACAAGAATGGAATGCAAGCGCTAAATATATACCAGCCTTGGAAGTCCTTAAAGAGCTTAGAACTAATGGAGGGAGATTACTTGATGTTGGGTGTTCAGTAGGGTAATTTATGGATCTTTCAAGAAATTATGGCTGGGAACCAATTGGCGTTGAATTGAACAAGGAAGCTGCTCATTATGCGCGCGACCATTATAAATTGCCAGTCCATATAGATTATTTAGAGAACTTAGATTTTCCTGATAGTAGTTTTGATCTTATAACAATGTGGGGGGTAATTGAGCACCTTTCTGATCCTAATAGGATGTTGAGAGAGTCTAAGAGATTACTAAGACAAAATGGTTTGTTGCTTCTTTTTGTACCAAATGGACACAGCTTAATCATTCGTATAATGCGGCATTACAATTCTACGGTTTCTGGGAGAGCTCACCTTTGGTATTTTACTCCTGCTACCATAGGTAGGCTATTGAATAAAAATGGATACTCAAAATTACACGAATTTTCCGTACTGCCACAGATCCATGAAATAATTCATTTTTTACAGCACAATGTCCCTTATGTTGAATCAGAATGCACCTGCGAAGAGGAATTTCAGTTAACTGAACTTGAACAACAAAGCTTGTCCGAAACTGTAAATAAAAGAAAACTTGGATATAAGCTTATAACCATAGCCGAAAAGAGATAGGTATGCAAAAGCTTAAAACAGTAGCTATTATTCCTGCGAGGGGTGGTTCGAAAGGACTAAGAAAAAAGAATATACAATTGTTGGCGGGCAGGCCTTTGCTAGCACATACGATTGAGCAGGTGCGTAATTCTCAATATATTGACAAAGTTATTATATCCACTGACGACCCTGATATACGTGATATTGCTCTGCAATATGGAGCTGATGTGCCTTTTATGAGACCTAAACATTTTGCGCAAGATACATCAAAAACAGATGAAGTTTTGCAGAATGCTGTATTCTGGCTGGATCAAAACGGATTTCAATATGATGCTGTTTTGTGGTGCCATTGCACCTTACCATTTAGAAAAAGTGAATGGTTGGATCGGTTAATTACAAATCTTGCTGAAAATCCCGGCATTGATTCAAGTTTTATAGTATGTGCGAGTCATAAGAATTATTGGATTGAGAAAGACGGTAAAATGGTGCCGCTTTCGTTGGAAGGAAGACACCTTGGTTACACACAGCGGCAGAAAGATAGTCCAGTGTTTCAAGAGGAGTGCGGTTTGGGGTGCGTAACCCGGATTGAAGTGATTCGCCAGGGAAAAAGGGTTGGCCCAAGAATGCTTCCTTTCAAAATATACGAACACATTGCTATGTTTGACATCCATGACGAGTTTGACTTATGGTTAGCTAATGTGATTTTAACTCAATGGCCTGGAAGAATTTTCCATGATTAGATATTAACCATAGAGACTTTAACGCGTATCGCTTTGAAATAAGGGCTGTTTGAAGGAGGATTTCAGTTATGGTTTCAATAATAATAAGAGCAAAAAATGAACAAAAGTGGATAGATAGTTGTTTAGAGGGTATTTTCAGGCAACGTTACCGTGATTTTGAAGTTATTCTTGTTGATAATTGCAGCACCGATAAAACTGTAGAAAGGGCCAAAAATTTTAATGTAAAAGTAGTTACGATAGAACATTTTTCTCCAGGGCGGGCCATTAACCTAGGAGTAAATGCCTCTTCGGGAGATTTCTTTGTTTCCATCTCTGCTCATTGTATTCCGGTTAACGAATTTTGGCTAGAAAACCTGTTGCGTAATTTTAACGACCCTGAAGTCGCCGGTGTCTATGGTCGGCAGGAGCCCATGGCTTTTACCAATGATATGGATAAACGAGACCTAATAAATATTTTTGGTTTGGATAGAAAAGTCCAAAAAAGGGATGTTTTTTTTCATAATGCTAATAGCATGATCAGGAGAGATGTATGGGAAAAATTTCCTCTTGACGAAGAAGTGGCTAATATTGAAGACAGAGTTTGGGCTAAGCAGATCCTCGAAGCAGGGTATAAAATTATTTATGAACCTGAGGCAAGCGTTTTTCATTATCATGGTATAAACCAGGGAGGAAATACAGAAAGGGCAAAGGGTGTGGTCAGAATTTTAGAGCAGATACATCCTATCTCTAAGCTATCTTCAATAAATGGGCTTAATATTATTGCTATAATTCCTGTTTGCGGCGATATGAAGGTTATGAACGGACAACCGTTAATTAAGCGCGCTATCGCCTCTGCTAAAAAATCAAGCTATGTTAATAGGGTTGTGGTGGCATCGGATAATAAAGAGCACTTGGATGTTGCTAGTGAAATGGGCGCGGAGGGTATCTTGAGACCTAAAAACCTTTCTTTGGATTATATTGAATTGGTAAAGGTTTATCAGTATGTGTTAGGTAAGCTTGCAGAAAAAGGGGAATCGGTAGACATTTTAGTATTAATAGAAGAGATTTATCCATTCAGGCCGCCTTGGATAATTGATAGAATGGTAGAAAATCTTATTTATGCAGACTATGACAGCGTTATTGCTGCTTGTCCGGAATATAGTACTATTTGGCGAAGCGAAGGCGATACTTTGGTTAATATAGACAGCGGTACAATGCCTACCAAGTTTAAGGAACCTGTTTATAAAGGGCTTATTGGTTTGGGTTGTGTTACGCATCCGAATGTAATCTTGGAAGGAAATAGGCTTGGTAAAAAAATTGGCTTGATAAAAATCGACGATTCGTTTAGTCATATAGCCATACATAATGAAGCTGATTTTATGTTATCTGAAGCCTTGGAACCAAAATGGGAAAAAATTTCAAAAGATTCTACGAAGAATAGGGTTTGAATGTCGAGAATAAAAAATACTTATTTCTGATGTCAGGAGGCTAAATATGATACACGATGAACTGCGAAATAAAATCAGAGGGAATATCGTTCCTCTCCCCGCTCAATTTAATGATGATTTAAGCTTAAATTACGATAGTTATAAAAAACATTTAGTTTTTTTATTAAGTAATGGAGTAAAGAATATTTATTTGGGCTTGGCAGCATCAGAGTTTAAATATATGACTCTTCAAGAACGCTTAAAGGTAACTGAATTGACGGTTAAAGAAGCAAAGGGTAAAGCTATTATCTTAGCCCAGCCTGTAGGTGGAGGATGTATTGAATCTTTTATTTCGGAAGCGAAGGCCATGACAGAACTTGGAGCAGATGTCCTTGTTATTAAGCCAATAGACTTAGTAGAAGATCAAAAATTTTTCAGTAGTAGTTATCGTAGAAGGACTTATGCTTCGAGCCGTAAAGAAGTAGATAGTTTTATTATAAATTTTTTCAAACAGATTGCTAAAGTTACCGGGGGTTCGATTGTTTTCCATGATAAACCCTTTCATAGTTTTGAGTTAGTGGAGCAAATTTTAGCTATAGAAAATGTAGTAGGTTACAAATCTCATGAAACCGAGCCATGGACCAGACAGGAATTATATAGACGCTTTGGTGAGCGCGTGGCCTGTTTTGACGGCTTGGGCAAGACCGATCAATTATGGTCCTTATGCTGGGGGGCGAAGGCAAGACATACCTGTTGGTCATGGTTTGATCCGAAGAGGGATCAACACTTTGTAGATTTAATTAATAAAGGCGATATTAAAGCCGCCGTGGCTTTAGTTAATGAAGAGTGGGATTTTGTTAATGCTATTTTGTCCACCGGCTTTCATGGCTATAAGATTGCTATGGGGCTTTTGGGCTTACCTTTCGGTCCAGTAAGAATTCCCGGCGGTAACACAGACCTTCAAGGAAGAGAAACGATTAAAAACGCTCTAATTAAGATGGGGTATTTAAAATAATATTTTTATATGTGCGGAATTTTTGGATATATTGGGCGTAATGCGAAAAATGTGCCAGTAGACGAGATTAAACGGCTGCTATATCATCGTGGACCGGATGATAATGAGAGCGTAGTGCTTGAAGACGCAGCTTTTATCCATACGCGGCTTTCTATTATTGACTTAAGCCCAAAAGGACGACAACCAATGAGTAATGCAGATCAGACTTTATGGATAGTTTATAACGGAGAAATATACAATTATATTGAATTAAAGCAGGAGCTTTCAGGGTATCCTTTTCTAACCTCTACCGACACCGAGGTTATTCTTGCGGCCTATGAAAAGTGGGGGGAGAAATTTATTACCAGGCTCAGAGGTATGTTTTCTTTTGGGTTGTATGATTCTCGAAAAAATAAGCTGATATGCGCCGTTGATAGATTTGGAATAAAACCTTTTTATTATTTTATGGATCAGGAGAAATTTATTTTCTCATCAGAGATTAAACCCTTGCAGGCCGCGGGTGTGTCGTTAGAACCCGATGACAAAACTATATATGATTATATGGTTTATGGTCTATTACAGCATAATAGCCGAACTTTTTTTAAGAATATAAATCAACTCAGGCCTGCTCAATATATGGTTTATAAAAAAGGCAGCCTAAATGTCTCGCAATATTGGGATTTATCGGAGGAAGAAGACAAAAATGACCAGTGCTTGGTTAGCTGTGCAGAACTTGCTGATGAGAAATTGAAAGAATCAATCGCGCTTCATTTAAGAAGCGATGTTGAATACGGGCTTAGCCTTAGTTCCGGGCTTGATTCAAATATATTAAGATGTATGATTTCAGAGCTGATGAATTCAAATAAACGCCTTCAGTGTTTTTCTTTCTGTTATACCGGAACGGTTTATGATGAATGTTCCTGTTTCAGGGAAGATAGCGATGAAATTGGCATCCGATATAATAAATCAAACATTACTTCAAAGAACCTATTTTATGACTTACCAGAGATTATTAGAGTGCAGGAGGGCCCTATAGGGGGGGCGGGGATATATGCCTTTTGGCATAATATGAAACTTGCTTCAGATAGGGGTATCAAGGTTATTTTAAATGGCCAGGGGGCAGATGAGATTTTTTGCGGCTATAAATACTATTACGAGAATTGGCTTGCGGAGATTTATGAAAAAGGAGATACCACTTTGTTGCAGAAGGAGATAAGTTTGTTTAATCAACGGCATGAAACTGATTTTGTATATCCGGGGAAAGATTTTGAACAGCTAGTATTATCTTGCAAAGACAACATAGCCGCCAAGGCTTCAGACGGAACCTCTTTAAATGCTCATGGCTATTTGAGTGACGAGTTTCTCAGGAGGAATAAACAAGCTCCTATTCAGTTTCCGCATAAATTCAAATCTAACACAAAAAATGCTATGTATACAGACCTCTTTTATAAAAAGATCCCAAAGCTTTTACGATTTCAGGATAAATGTTCCATGTGCTGGGGGGTAGAGGTGAGAGTGCCATTCTTAGATCATGTCTTGGTTGAAAACATCTTTCCGTTTCCTGTGAAGGTCCTGTTAAGTGACGGAGAAACCAAATCACTCTTGAGGCAAGTGTCACTTAAATATAAAGATGCGATAAATAGCCTTTATTCAAAAAGAATAAAAAAGTATATGCCTACGCCCCAAAGAGAATGGTTAAAGTATGAACTGGTTGAGCAGGTAAAGGAATTAATCAGTTCTTCAGTGCTTCATGATAGAGGCTACATAGACAAGCATCTTTTAATGAGTGAATACGATAGTTATACAAGGCAAGAACTTCTAACGAATTCATTTTTTATTTGGAAATTTATTAATCTTGAGTTTATATTTAGAGTTTTTTTTAAAAAGGATAATTTTTAAAATGATCAAACGTCTATTAAATTTTTCTTTTGAGAGATCATGGAAAATTATTTATTCGTAAGCCTCAGAAACCATAATTGAGCAAATAAGGTGTCGCGGAGTATGATAAAACCGGAACCGTTTTCTATGCGGCGATATTTACAGTATTTATGGCTGCGGGCTGTCCATTACAGAAGGATTATTGATTATATAGGCATTACCGAAGGCAGCAGAGATTATCAATATATAAGAAAGGAGTGCGGTGAAGAGTATTCAAAAATGTGTTCTACGATGCCGGTCTCATTAAAAGAAAATGGCTTTGATATGGTCTTTCGAAATATTATCATATCCCCGCTTTATTATGAGAAAATATTCAATATCTTAAAGCATCGTAAAGATCCCGTCATGCTTAGGAGAATTAATGAAACAATAAATGGTTCAGTAACATATCTTTTTATTAAGGTTACTCTGTTGTGGCTCCTGAAGCTGTCCAGGCATATTAAAACAAAAGTTTTTACGATTTTATGGCGCATTAGACGGCAGAACAACGGCGTGGATATGGGAACCATCAGGAATATGATTAAAGATATTGATTTTGATTGTATAATAATGTCAAATAAATTTGTAAAGATTTTTTTGCCTCTTCAGTCAGAAATTTATCAAAACCTTTGCCGATATGGTTTAAAACCACTTTTTGTATTATTTAGTAACCGTTATTCTGAGGAAAGGAGGGATAGCGGCTATATGGTAGAAATTCCCTTTCAGTTTAGTATTTTCCCGCGATATTCTCGTAAAGGAAAATCATTGTTGCGGGAGGCAATCCGCTGGATATCAGACTTAGATATTTCATGGGAAATCCGCAGACAGATAATTAGCGATATGCGTAACAACTTCCTTCAATATATGTATCTTCAAGAAATAGCCGTTGAAATTTTGGGAACAGGTAAGGCAAAATGTATCTTGACGTTTGCAGAAAACCAGATTGATTACAGGGTATTTCTGCACCAAGCCAAGAAACTCAATTTACCAACTCTGTTATATCATAGTGTTGACGGCATACACCCGTTAACTTACGAAAAATATTATAGTGACATAGTGATGGTTTGCAATAAAATCCAGCTTCAGAATTTTATCAATCTTGGTTATCCGCCCCAGAGGTGCAATGTCGTAGGTTCTTTTAATTTTTTTCAGTTAGGTTTAAGGCCCGCTAAAACTTTGTTAGATGGTACACAAAAACTTTATAGTATCTTATATTTTACAAAAGGGACAAAAATTATTGATGAAGGAATACTGGATGAGTTAATTGAAAAACTAAAATCTCTTGATATTAACTATCGCATTGTTATCAAGAAGCACCCCAAGGATTCCACGTCATTCAGGCGTTTTAAAAATACGAGAGTTTTTACAACAGATAAAATTGATTATATGGGATTTGTGGAGGAAAGCGACCTTATTGTATCCCAATATAGCGGAGTTGCGCGCCGGATTATCCCATTAAGAAAACCGACTATCTTGTATACCTATAGCGATATTTTGGAATATGGAGAGCGGGCTTTCTTTCTAGATGCCCAACTTCCTAATTACTTAAAGTATGTTCAGAATAAGCATGAATTTCATGATGCGATTGAATATCTTTTGAATAGAAGGGAGCCCGAGACATTGCCGCAAAAACTCGCAGAAGACCTCTATGGTTATATGGATGCAAATTGCGGGAATCGTATAGCAAAAATATTAGATTCTTTTGTTAATGGGCAGCAGCATAATAATGGATAAGTTTAAAGAAGAATTATTTATAAAATCAGGTTTTAATAGCGCTGATATTTCTAAAACTTTTTTTAATTATATAAATAATTTTGGGGTAATATCTTTGGAAAATGGTAAAGAAATCAACCTTAAGAGTAATAGTGATACCGAAGTAGGACTGGTTATTTACAGTGGTATGTGCGACATCTCTATATATGGAAAAACATATAAAGCTATAGGCGGAAGAAAGAGCGTTTTTGATGGGCTCCCTGCAGGCATATATATACCCATAGGTACGGAATATACCATCCGGAGTTATGATAGCGTAGAAATTGGAGTTTGTTCGGCAAAATGCGATACAAAGTCGGAATTTGCGATAATTTACCCGGAAGATATTCAAGTAATGCAGGTTGGTAAGGAAAATTGGCATAGAGAAGTTAGAATAATCATAGGCAAAAATTCCCCCTCAATAAATCTTATTGTCGGTGAAACAATTAATCCTCCGGGAAATTGGTCAGGAACACCTCCTCACAGACATGAAAATATGAATCTGCCGAATGAATCGGTCCATGAAGAACTCTATTATTTTAAGACCAATAGGCCTGAAGGATTCGGTATCCAGAGGATTTACTCTCCGGAAAAATACATAAATGAGCTCATTTTTTTAAAGAACGGTACGATTACTTTTATGCCAGAAGGTTATCACCAGATTGTTGCGGGTCCCGGATATATTCTTTATTATCTGTTTTTTTTAGCTGGAGAAGGTAAAGTATTGGCTGGTTTTGTCGACCCGCAACATCGCTGGCTCATAAGTTAAAATAAGAGGTGAATTATGAAAGATATATCATCGGGAGATTTGATTAATAACATACCGCTTGTTACAAGGAAGGATTATACCAGAATTATTAAAGCAGGTAAGCTAAAGCTTAATAATAAGGCGCAGGTAACGGTGATTGCTGGACCGTGCACCGTGGAAAGCAAACCGCAGATTATGGAGATCGCAAAAAATATTAAATCTTCAGGCGCAAAAATGTTAAGAGGTGGTGTTTTTAAGCCTCTTACCTTTCCATACGGAGACCCCCTAGGAAGACCTGATACAGATAGCAGTGTAACTACAGGGGATAGGTGGAAGATTTTATCTAAAAATGAATTATTTAAAAAGGCCGAGATTAGATTAGGGTATCTCAAGGAAGCGGGAGAAAAATATGGTTTGCCCGTAATTTCAGAAATACTGTATGCTGATTCAGTTAAAATGATGTCAACATATGTAGATATGTTTCAGATAGGTTATCGGCATATGTTTAATATGGACCTTATAGAAGCGCTTTCCGCTTCAAAAAAACCGATTATGATAAAAAGACACTCCGGAGAAAGTATTCGTTCCTTATTGGGGGTAGCAGAGCATTTTGAGGTAAGAGGCAAGCACGATTTTGTTTTTTGTGAAAGGGGAGTTTCAACTCCGCATACGCATAGTATTGAATCTAGGGCGATTGTTGATATCCAGGCTATCTGCGCGTTAAATGAATATGCCCCTTCAGTTATGGTCTTTGTGGATCCTAGCCATGCTACGTTTAAAAGGAGTTACGTAAGCGCAGTTTCCCGCGCCGCTGTTGCCGCGGGAGCAGATGGTTTATTAGTTGAGGTCCATCCAGAGCCGGATAAGGCATGGGTGGATCCTTTGCAGGCGCTTAACTTTAAAGACTTCGATTTACTTATGAAGGATATAACAGCTATTGTCAAAATATCAAAAAAGGATAAATGCTAATATATTCTAAATCAAAAGGTTTTAAGTTTTACCACTTATTTGCAATCATAAAACCATATACGCATATATATTTATGGATTATTTTTTTTACTTTCTTAAGCGGTTTCTTGGCTAGTCTTAATATCGTTGCCATATCTCCGCTTCTAAATTTTGTTTTACCGGGATCAGCGCAAGGTGGCAACCTGCTTTTTTTGAAAGTGCAGAGTTTAACCGGCCTGATTCCGGTCAAGGACTCTTTATTTGCTGCAACAATTTTCCTGCTCCTTATAACTATCTCAGCCATATTCAGCGCCTTATTCTTGGAATATCTTATAGCTTTCGGAAGTAGCCGTGTCGCGTATCATCTTAAAGATAGCCTCTTTAGGAAGTATGCATCACTGGATTTCCAATTCTTCATAGAGCATAAGCACGGTGAAATATTTTATTATTTATTTTCCGCTCCCCAAAGCATTATGACTCTGCTTACTACTTTGCCCCAGCTCATAGGTGAAGTTATCCATATCTTATTTCTGATAGGCGTATTATTTTTTATCAACTATAAACTTACTGTTTTTATTATATGTTTCATAGTTATATTCAATATGCTGATAACTATAGTAGCCAGAAAAATTTCCTATACCTTGGGACAAAGAAGGAAAACGCTTAGCTTAAAACAGCAGGTAATTACTAACGAATTTTTAAACGGGATAAAACACATTATAGTACATCTCGCAAAACCCAGATGGATAGATAATTTCGACAAAACAAACAAATGTTTAAGCGATATTTATCTGAAAGAGGCAATGTGGCTGGCAATTCCTAAAAATACGATTGACCTGTCGATGTATTTATTTGTCATTGCCATAGCTTTATTAAGCGCAAACAGAATCGTTTATATTAAAAATCTGGCGGATACGGCGATCTTTCTGGCGGCATGCGTGCGTCTCCTGCCGCGTATCGCGAATGTGGGCCGAATGCGTATGACTGTTATGCGCCTCTTGCCTGACGCGGAAGCAGTTCAGGATATTTCTGCCTTGCAAGAAAATAGAGTTAGCCCAGGGACCAAGAATTTCTCAACCCTGAAAGCTTCAATAGAGTTTAAGGATGTGCATTTTTCCTATAAAGATAGGCCGCCTTTTCTCAAGGGCTTAAATTTTACAATAGAAGCGCTGAAGACAACCGCGATAGTCGGAAAATCAGGAAGCGGGAAAACAACAATAGTAAATCTCTTGCTGAAATTAATTAAACCGGGCCAGGGAGAAATTTTAGTTGATGGCGTAAGCCTTAATGAATATACTTCCGAGAGCTGGCTAAGACAGATAAGCTTTGTGAGCCAGGAACCTTTCCTTTTTCACGCTGACATAAAAGACAATATTACTTTTGGCGATAAGGGGTATTCCATGCGGGAGGTTGTCAGGGCGGCGGAAATCGCGCATGCGGATGAGTTTATTGAGACTCTGCCGGATAGGTACGAGACGATTGTCGGCGAAAAGGGAATGAAGTTATCCGCGGGCCAGCAGCAGCGCATCGCGATAGCCCGCGCAATTTTAAGAAACCCCGCGATATTAATATTTGATGAAGCTACAAATTCCCTTGATAATATTTCTGAAGAGATGATTCAAAAAGCAATGCGAGAAATTTCCGGCACAAAAACAGTTATTATTGTCGCTCACCGTCTATCAAGCATACGCGACGCAGATAATATTTTAGTTATAAAAGACGGTTTTAAAATTGAGGAAGGAACTCATAGTGAATTGGCTAAGTCAGGGCAGTATTATTACAGGCTGTATTTAGAATGAACATAAATTATCTGCCGCGTCCGGATATTGTCAGGGCGCTGTATAATTCTTATTATTTACAACGCGATACTGAAGAAATAACCGCTTCTTCTCATTGGAAGGAATTCGGGCAAAAAGTTAAAGTTTGTATTGATAACAATGGCAATCTTACCTCATATAAAGGTTACGGCTTTGGAGATCTGCAGCCGACCAACGCGTTAAATAGAACATTAAAATATTTTTGCAATTTAACCTATTTTATAAAATTGCAGCATAAAAAGGAAATACTCACGCTAATTGAGGAATCAAGAGTAATTATTAAAAAAATAAATTCCTACTTATCGTATGACTGCTTTCGACAGATATGCTCATTATCGGTGATAAGACAATATTTAAAGATAGATCATCACGAAGAGTTTAACATATTGGTTATCGGCGATGGCTTTGGCTTTCTTTCCGCGCTTTTAAAGAAAATTTATCCCAATTGCAAAATAACGCTTCTGGATTTAGGAAAGGTTTTATTGTTTCAGGCTATTAACCTTCAGAGGATTTATCCGAAGCAAACTCATTTCCTGATAACAAATTCTTTTGATGCCGGTGAAGTGGATTTTCTTTATGTTCCGGCCGATAAATCCATGAATATGAAAAATTTAAAATACAGACTTTTGATAAATATTGCTTCGATGCAGGAGATGGATTATAAAACTATAAACGATTATTTCGCGCTCATGAGGCGAAATTCCGCTAAAGATAATTTATTCTATTGTTGTAACCGCAAACAGAAAATTCTGCCTGGAGGTGAAGTAATCAATTTCTCAAGGTATCCGTGGGTAAACACGGACAGGTATTTAGTTGATGAAGTCTGTCCTTTTTATAAATATCATTTTTCGGCAGTTTTCCCGTTTATTCATAAGTTTGACGGAGTCTTTATCCATCGGTTAGCAAATCTAGAGCTAAATACGTAGTGGCCGCTATGATACCTAAGAATAATGATATGCGTTTTGAAGTTACCACCAGGTGTAATTATAAATGCATTATTTGTCCCAGAGAAAAAATCACCCGCAAGATTGAAACTATGGGGCTGAAATTTTTTAAATACTTGTTTGATAAAGTTACCGGCGAAACAGCGCAATACGACACCTTAACTTTCCCCGGAATGGGAGAACCGCTTCTGGACAAATCATTGAACAAAAAAATAAAATATGCAAAAATGAAAAAGAGGGACATGTCTGTTTTAATCCTTACCAACGGGTCGCTTTTAACTCCACAGCGATTCAGGGAGTTGGAGGATTTGGGAGTGAATTCGGTCAGGGTAAGTTTATACGCCCACAATTCAGTAAGTTACGCCAAAATACACGGAACAAAGAATGGACCCCAATACGATAAAATTAGAGACAATTTAGTTGAGATATCAAGAATTAAAATGAATACAAAATTACTTTTGACTTTTAACTTAGTGAAGGAAATTAATGATGATTCTTTGTCTGATTGGATAAATTTCTGGTCGGATAAGGCAGATCTCCTGGAGGCCTGGATGCCTCATAATTGGGTTGATGCCAAAAGCTACAGAAGCCTTCAAAAGCGCATGCTTAATACCTGCTCGAGGCCTTTCATTGGCCCCCTGCAGGTGCAGGTGGATGGAACTGTGAATATGTGTTGTTTTGATTTTAACGGAAAGCTGACTATCGGAGACTTGAAGAAACAAAGCTTAAAAGAAATATTCTCATCTAATTTATGCAATAAAATAGTTAAATGCCATAAAGACGGAAACTTTAATAAGAGTAATTTAATCTGCGAAAATTGCGATCAACGCAATAAGAACAAAGATGGCGTTATGATTTACAATTCAAAGTTTGATATAAACGAAAGGGTTAAGCAAATTTCCACAACCTATAAGAAGATTCTTAGCTAAGATAGTGAAGCAGATCGCAAAAAACAGAACAATAGCATGAGAAAAGTAGTAATTACGGACAGGAGAAGCAGTATAAGAAAATATTTCCAACAAGAGAACGCAGATGCAAAATTTATCATGCTGAATGAAAATGTGAAAACCTTAAGCCTTAAAGAATACTTATTAAAAAGGCTTGGGATTAAAGAAATCACTAGGAATGATATGTCCGGAGAACATGCTGAAAGCTTTAAACGTGAATTTTGCAAAATAATGCGTTCACTTAATTATGCGAATAATTCTATTGAGTGGTGGGCAATGAATTTTACTAATAAGAATCCTCTGATGTCAAAGCTCTTTGAGAATATCTTCTATATTTTAAGCCTGCAGAGGTTTATGGCTGATTTTCCGGATTCGTCATTAATAATTTTATCTGACAATAAAATATTAGCCAGGCAATTACGGTTTTGGGCGATGGCAAATAATGTTACATTCTATTATGATATTTCTGTAAAATTTAACGTTAAAGAATTTCTGATAAATTATACGCCGCTATCCAATATATTGATATTTTTTAAAATTCTCACCCACAAGTTTTTATCCAGTATTGTATTGGAAAGAATTACGAATGAGAAAGCTGAGAAATTAGCTATCATAACTCAGTTCGAGAAAAGGTCTATAATTAAAAATGGGCTATATAAGGATATATATTTCGGTGACTTTAAAGAACTGCTTAAGGATCTTCATTTAATTAAAAATCTGCCGATTTTGACTGTAGGATATAGTGCCTGCAATTTTATTGATTTTATCGTAAGTTTGAAAAAGAATAGCAGGAACGCGGATATTTACCCAATGGAATATTTTATTAAAATTAATGCTATTCTAAGAATCATTGTTATATTCTTTAAAAGATACTTCGCGTTTTTGCATATTACGAATGATTATAAAATCCAGGATTTTCCTTTCCCGGTCTTATTGCAAAATGAGATAAAGCATTCTGTTTATTCCGGGCAACTGATTGTTAATATGTCTGTTTATTTTTCTATGCTTGCACTTTCACAAAACTACAAAATAACAGGTTTATGGTATCCGTTTGAAAATAGATCTTGGGAAAAGATGCTATTATTGGCATGCAAGAAAGGCGGTCAAGGCATAAATATTTTTGGCTATCAGCATTCATCAGTTATCCAAAAACACCTGAATTTTTGTCTGGAGCCTGGCGAATATAATGAGTTGCCTATGCCAAACCAAATTATATGCTTAGGCGAAGTAACAAAAAACATTTTGGAACATTGGGACTTTCCGAAAAATATTATCAGGACAGGATGCGCCCTTAGACATAGGGAAATGCAGGGAATATGCCAGCCTAAAATAAAAATAAAAAATATACTCGTAACCCTTGCGTCGGATTTGCAAGAATATGTGCGAGTGCTTATTTTTTTAGACGCGGCGCTTGGCGATGACGCATCTTATGATGTCGTTATCAGGCCCCATCCTGTAATATCTTTCAAAAAGGCTCTGGGAATATTTAATCCTAAATATTTAAAATACAGATTATCGGAATCGTCATTAGAGGATGACATGAAATATTGCGATGTAGTGCTTTACGCCTCATCAACTGTATGCCTGGATGCAATATCAATTGGAAGGCCGGTAATTTATTTGGGATTAGACGATTTTCTGGATTCTGATCCGCTGTTCAATTTCGGAATTCTAAAATGGAATTGTTCTAAGCCGGGGGAATTAGTGGAATTGATCAAGAAGATAGACGTATTGAAAAAATGTGATATTCATAATATGCGGCAAAGCGCTTCTGAATACACAAGCAGGTATTTCGGAGCGGTAAATAAGGAAAATTTAAGCAAATTTATATTTTAAAAGATGCCCAAGGATAAACTAGCGTTAATAATTCCTACTGTAAACAGGATAGAATATATTTCTCGTCTTCTTGAAAGCGTGCGCAGACAAAGTTTATTCCCGCAGGAGTTATTAATTATAGACGCAGGACCGCTTGATATATCCCATATATTAAAAAAGTATAGTGATATGAATATTCGCTATATAATTGCCGGGCCGCCATCGCTTACCAAACAGAGAAACATCGGAATAACAAATTTAAGCGAATCAATAACTCTTGTTGGTTTTGTGGATGATGATATAGTATTTGAAGAAAAATCTTTAGAAAACATGCTTAAGTTTTGGGAAACAGAAACTCCGGATATCGCAGGAGCTTCTTTTAATAACATTTATTATAATTATAGAAGTCCGAATATATTTGAGTATTTTTTTCTCGTTAGCTCTTCCCAGAGAGGTAAACTTCTAAAATCAGGTTTTAATTCCCCTATACTTTCTATAGATAGCACTAGAGGTGTAAACTGGTTATTTGGAGGAATAACAGTCTGGCGGCGTAAAGTGGTAGAAGAATTTAAATTTGACGAATGGTTTACCGGTAACGCATTCTGTGATGATGTCGATTACAGCCATAGAGTTGGAAAGAGATATAAATTAATGGTGGTAAAAAATGCAAAGGTCATCCATTTAACCAGCCAAATAGACTATACTAAGGAATTTATTTTTGGAAAGACAGTTATTATGAACAGAGTTTATTTTGTGAGAAAAAATCGTGAATTCTCGCTTGTGCTTTGCTGTTGGGCCTGTTTCGGTGTATGTTTTGGTAATCTAATAAAAGGGATTTTATGGCACGATAGAGGGCTCTTAAGGAGGGCTTGTGGTAATTTTATCGGTTTATGCGAATCCGTAAGCGCGGGCAGGAATAAATGCTAGAGAAAAGAGATATTATTTGTATTTCCTCGATAGACTGGGATTTTGTTTGGCAAGGACACCAGGAGATAATGTCCAAACTCGCTAAAAACGGCAACAGGGTGCTTTTCATAGAGAATACCGGAGCGCGCGTGCCAAACATCAGGGATATTTCGCGGATTAAGAAAAGGATTAGCAATTGGTCCCAAGGGGCAAAAGGTATCAAAAAAGTATCTGATAATTTATTTATCCTTTCACCAATCGTCTGTCCTTTTCCATATTTAAGGATTGCGCTCTGGATAAACCGCTATGTCCTTCTTTCAGTATTAGAGAAATGGTTTAAAATTATGGGTTTTACTAACCCTATTGTTTGGGTATTTTTACCAACGCCTTTAAGCCTTGAGGTTGTAGGGCATTTTAATCCCAGAATAGTTATATATTATTGCATAGATAATTTTAAGGCAAGTTCTGTTTACGCTAAAAAAATAAAGAAGTCGGAAATAAAGTTATTAAAAAAAACAGATTTAGTCTTTGTTACCTCAAAAGAGCTGTATAATTATTGCCGGGGATATAATACAAATGTGCATCTTTTTCCTTTTGCTGTTAATTTTGAGAAGTTTGAAAACGCAAGATTAGCGAAAGCGGCAATGCCCCGCGAATTAGATAAAATACCTCAGCCCATAATAGCTTATGTGGGAGGCGTGCATAAGTGGATAGATATAGGTTTAATAGAAAAAATAGTAGTACGATATCCGCGGTATTCCTTTGTTTTTATTGGTCCGTTGCAGACGGATGTGTCGCGGTTGCTGCCGCATCAAAATGTTTATTTTTTAGGTAAGAAAGAACATGATAAAATCCCAGATTTTATCAGCAATTCCAGCGTATGCCTTATACCGTATCTTTTAACTGAGTATACCAAAAATGTTTATCCGACTAAATTGAATGAATATTTGGCAATGGGAAAACCTGTTATATCTACGGCGCTGCCGGAGGTAATAGATTTTAATACTAAAAACGGCGGTTTGATTTTAGTGGCCAAGACTTGCGATGAATTCATGGATTATATCCCCAGGGCTATTAATGATTCGGGCCAGGATTCGGCTTATAAACGAATTGCTGTTGCCAAAAAAAACGACTGGAATGCAAGAATTGAAGAAATGAGCAATATAATAGAGGACGCTATTAAAGTAAAATCTTGCGTCGCTACTGACTGGAAGGATAATTTTCTTAAATTATATAAATTGGCCCGCAGAAAGTCCTTTAAATGGGGTTTTATTCTATTAACAATATATATGTCAGTGTTCAATACGCCTTTAATCTGGTTTTTGGCTGCACCTTTAAAAATTGCGCAGCCGCCAATTAAAGCAGACTGCATTGTTGTTTTAGCTGGAGGTGTTGGTGAATCAGGAAAGGCCGGTCAGGGGTATGAAGAAAGGGTGCAGTACGCCGTTGAATTATTTAAAAAAGGATACGCGGATTATATTATATTCTCTTCAGGGTATAAGTTTATTTTTGAAGAGGCGATGATAATGAAATCCTTGGCGATCGCATTAGGGATTCCTGAGAGCGCAATAATTATAGAAGATAAGGCCGCGAATACTTACCAGAATGTTAAATTTGTTAAGGACATTTTGTATCAAAATAAATGGGGGCGTGTTTTATTAATAAGCTCACCGTATCATATGCGGCGTGTTTCTATGGTTTTCAGCAGGATTGCGCCGGAAATGATGGTAATTTATACACCTATACCAACTAGCGAATTTTACG